>JBDHVE010000101.1:0-33408 GCA_039809485.1 Polyangiaceae bacterium
ATCAAGAACCGCATGGAGTTCTTCCGGGGGGCCATCGGTCACTACCTCGCGCATCTCGGCGCGCGAGACGCGGCCGCCCTCTTCACGAACGCGGGCACCACGGGCGCGTGAACGCGTTCACTGAGCCGCAACTTCTCGCAGGGCGCTTGCGACCTCCGCGCCGCAGCAGTATATTCTTACCCATGTCATTCGCGTTCTTCATCCGCCTGCGCTAGCGCCGGCAGCGGTTCCCGCATCGGCACGATTCATCGTGATCGACCCGCGGGGGCGCTGCCTTCCGTCCCCGTCTCCCGGTCAATTTTGGATTGTCGACCGTCGGGAGATCCGGGGCGCGGCGCGCCTGCTCCGGTAACGCGAATACATATACCTCGACGCGTCTGCCACTAGGCTCCTCGCCTCGGATCTCCTGCGCTCGTCATGCGCCAGCAGGAGGTTCACTTGTCTACGTCTCTTCGCCACAAAGCCCCACGCCATGCGGTGCTGGTCTCCGTTCAATGCCCCAATCGCTCTGATGCCGCGGCCGAGCGCTCGCTGAACGAGCTCGAACAGTTGCTGCGTGGGCTCGGCATTCGCGTGCACGCCCGGCTCGTCCAGAAGCGGCAGCATCCGACCGCAACTTACGTCGGCGAGGGCAAGCTGCGCGAGTTGGCCGGCCTCACCGGCGGAAGCGGCAAAGTCTCACGGGTTCCGATACCCAGCGGTTCTGCACCGCGCGCCGGTGCCATCGGGCTCGTGGTGGTCGATGACGAGCTTTCGCCCGGCCAGCAGCGCAGCCTCGAGCAGGCCACTGCTGCAGAGGTTCTCGATCGGACCGCCGTCATCCTTCGGGTCTTCGAAGGGCGCGCGCGCACACGTGAGGCGATGCTCGAGGTCGAGCTCGCCCGTCTCACCTACGAGCTTCCCCGGATTCGGGAGGATGTCTCGCTCGGCGATCGCGAGGGAGGTGGCGGACGCGCTTCGCGCGGGAATACCAATGTCGCCCTCGCCAAGCAGCGTACCCGGAATCGGATCGCCGAGCTGCGACGCGAGCTCGCCGGGCTTCAGGATGGGGCGGCGGTGCGCCGACAGCGACGGGCGTCGGCGCAGAGGGTCGCGCTCGTCGGGTACACCAATGCTGGAAAGTCCTCGCTCATGCAAGCGCTCACCGGCAGCGATGTGCTGGTCGAGGACAAGCTCTTCGCCACGCTCGATACCACGGTGCGCACGCTGGTTCCTCCGACCTCACCGCCGATCCTCATCGCCGACACCGTCGGGTTCATCGAGCGGCTCCCGCATCCGCTGCTCGCTTCTTTCAACTCGACTCTCGACGAGGTACACGAAGCGTCGCTCCTCCTGTTCGTCGTCGATGCCGCTGACTCCGAGAGCCGCCGGCAGCTCGAGGTCACGCGCCAAACGGTGAAGGAGATCGGCGCAGGCTCGCTCCCGCATCTCGTGGTGCTCAACAAGATCGACCGGGTCTCCGAGGACGTTCGGCGTGCGCTCCGTGACGAGCTTCCCGAAGCGATCCAGCTCTCCGCGTTCTCGTCTGGCGACGTGGCAGCGCTTCGACAGCGGTTGATCGACTCCTTCGACATGGGGCTCGAAACCGCCACTTTCGAGGTGTCCTATGACCGCCAGTCACTCTTTGCAGAACTGCGCGATCAGGTGAGAGTGCTCGCCGAGTCCTACGGCGAGAGCCTCACCGTGACGGTGCGCGCCGCGCCTGCGCTCGTCGAGCGATTGCGGAGGCGGCTCGCCGAGGTCACGGCACCCTCTTCGCTCACGGTCCCCGAGCCTTCCGTGCTTGAGTCGCCCAGGCGCGGTCCCGATGGCAGGCGTACCCCTGCCAAAGGTCGCGCGCGCGCCCCTGCCTCGGTGCAACTCGTCGAGTTGGCCGCTCGCCACGGCCTCGTAGTGGATGCCGACGCCGTGCGCATCAACGAGGCGGGGCTCGACTACCGCGTCGCCTTCGTGCGAGCCGCCGATGGGGAGGACTGGGTGCTTCGGGTACCTCGAAGTCGCGACGCTGCGGCCAAGCTCTCCGACGAGGGGCGAATCCTGGAATTCGTTCGGCCCCGGCTCTCGGTGGCGGTGCCGATCTGGCTGGTGTGCAGCGATGAGCTCGTGGCGTATCGGCGGCTTCCTGGTGAACCAGGGTTGACCCTCGACGGGAGCAGCCAGCCCGTCTGGCACTTCGATCCTTCGTCCCCCGAGTTCGCGACAGCGCTGGGGCGGCTTATCGCCGAGCTACAGGCCTTTGACGTCGACGCCGCCAGGGAGGCCGGCGTGCCGGTGATGTCGATGTCCGAGGTGCGGTCGCAGTGGCGCGCCGACTTCGAGAGAGTGCGCGCCGCGTTCGAGATCGCGCATCCGCTCCAAGCGCGTTGGGAGGCCTGGTTCAGCAACGACAGGCTCTGGCCTGAGCGCACCGCGTTCACCCACGGGGAGCTATACGCCGCCCACGTGCTGGTCGACGGACCCTCGCGCATCGTCGGAGTGCTCGACTGGACGACGGCGAAGGTGGGAGACCCGGCCGTCGACTTCACCTATCAGCACATGATGGGACCTGCCGCGTTCGAGGCCACCGTGGCCGCCTACATCGAGGCCGGTGGCGTTCTGCTCCCGCACCTCGCCGAACGCTGCGCGGAGCTCGCTGCGGCTGCGCCGCTGGCTTACGGCCTGTTCGCGCTGCAGAGCAGGAATCCCCAGCATCGTGCAGCCGCGGCGGCGCAGCTTCTTGCAGAGGAGTGAGCTCGGCATACGGAACACCACGTGGTCAGGTCACGCGCTTCCCTGACCAATGAACGCGGCCGGAGAGGAGAAATTAGTGAGCACCTGCGACCGCTGCCGATGTCATCGCGCATACCCACGCCGCCGAGCGCGGTGAACGTAGGTTGATAGGCCCGCCGACGCCCGCGAGTACGCCCACGAACCTCACGCGACCAGTTCTCCACGCACCAAGGCGGGCACCGTTCGTCGCGCGTCGCGAGCCGTCGCCCCGATGATCAACAGGCTCGGCCCCGTCGCGGGCGCCGAAGCTGTTGACCAACGGGGCCGACTGTTGATCGCCGGGTACGCAGTTAAACGCCTCTCGGCTTCTCTCTCCCCACGGGACAGGAGAGAGAGCGGGAGGAGCTGTCCCACGCAGCGCTCATCGAGCGCACTCGGCGCTCTCTGCGAGCACGCGCGAGAGCGGCGCTGCAGCACGGGCAGCGCGCGAAACGCCCGGAGTTCTGGGGAGAAACGGCGAAGCCCCCTCGGATCGCTCCTTGGGGGCTTCTGTTTACCGACCCTCGCCCCTTGTTGGCGACGAGAGAGAAATGGCTCCAGCTGCTGGACTCGAACCAGCGACCCGGCGGTTAACAGCCGCCTGCTCTACCGACTGAGCTAAGCTGGAAAGGCCCACCGAGATACATCACCGCGACCTCGTTCGTCAAGCACGACGCACGTAGACCGCCACGCTCACCAGCACACGGCCGAGGTCACGGCTCGGCGACCTGGAAGCGCGCGCGCGGGCCCTGGTCGTCGTAGAGCACCAGCGTCGAGCCGATCACCTCGAAGCGGCGCGCCGCTCCGAGCGCGGCGAGGAGCGCGCTCTCCGTCCGGTTCCGTTCTTCGCTCGCGCAAGCGCGGCGCGTCGACGTGAGGCCCTCGACCGAGAGCGTGCCGCTCCCGCCGTTCGACCATCGGCCGCTCACGTTGTTGCACCCCGTGAAGCCCGAGACCCGACGCGCGCTGCCGTCGACGAAGACGAGGCTCGGAGGCTGCGCGTTCGGATCGGCGTCGGGGGCGACGGGCCGCCCGTCGATCTCGACGAGCACCCAGCGCGTGGACGTGAGCGCCTTCTTCCCGTCGTCCTCGATCGCCGCGGTGCATCCGGACGTGTCGGTCGTCGTCCCCACGAGCCGATCGACGACGAGGGTGTCCTCCGCGATCGTCTCGCCCTCCCCCGCCGCGCGCATCCGTGGCTCGACGTGCCCCACCACGGTCGCGACGAGCCCGGCGTCCTCCGGCTGGGACGGGCCCGCCGCGCGCGTGCTCGCGGACTGCCGCTCGAGGCGCAGGTAGTCGCCCTCCATCGCGACGGGATACCGACGGCCCGTCGCGCAGTCCTCGAACGACGCCGCGTCCGCACGATAGCGGAAGAGCCCGCGCATCGTCGGGCGCGCCGGAACGGCGGCCGACGTGATCTCCGTCTGCCCGGTCACCTCCGCCTCGCTCGTCCGCGGCGTGCGCGGCGACTGCGACGTCTCGTGGCACGAGGCGACGAGGCACGCCGTGATCGCAAGAGCCTCGAGCACGTTCGGACGCATTCGCATGACGTTCCCCCCCCGCGACGACAAGCATCGCGAGTGCCATGCGCTGGCGCCCTCAGCTCTTCGGCGGGACGGCGCTCGGATCCATCCACATCACTTCCCAGTGGTGACCGTCGACGTCGTAGAAGCTCCGCCCGTACATGAAGCCGTGGTCCTGCGGCGGCATCGCGAACGTACCGCCGGTGGCGAGCGCGCGATCGACGAGCCCGTCCACGGCGGCGCGGCTCTCCGCCGAGATGCACACGAGCGCCTCGTTGCTCTTCGTCGTGTCGCACGGCTCGCGCTTCGTGAAGCCACGGAAGAACGGCTCCGTGAGCAGCATCACGTACGCGTCCTCGTTCACGACCATGCAGGCGGCCTTCTCGTCCGTGAAGCGCGGGTCGAACGCGAACCCGAGCTCACTGAAGAAGGTCTTCGTCCGCTTCAGGTCGCGGACCGAGAGGTTCACGAAGATCTTGCGGCTGTTGTTCTGGCTCATCGCTCTTCTCCGTTCTTGCTCGCTCAGGGGCGCGGCAGCATGCAGGTGAACATCCAGTGGACGCCGAGCTCGTCGGCGACGACGCCGTGCTTGGCGCCGAAGAACGCGTCGCCGAGCGGATGCAGGACCCGGCCCGTCGCGGCGAGCGCGTCGAACATGCGCGTCGTCTCCGCGACGTCCGTGCACTCGAGGTGCACGCACCCGTTGCTCGCCTTGTCCTCGCCCCCGCGCCCCATCGAGTCGGACAGCATGATCACGCCGCCGCCGATGCGGAGCATCGCATGCATGACGCGGTCGCGCTGCTCCGGCGGGATCGACTCGCAGTCCGGCATCTGGCCCCAGCGCATCACCTCGCCTTCGACCTTCGCGCCGAGGACGCGCTGGTAGAGGGCAATCGCCTTCGCGGCCTGGCCGTCGAAGAAGAGGTACGGGTTCAAGCTCTTGATCGCGTTCGACATGACAGATCCTCCTGGCGCGTCCCTTCGCAACGTGGGCGAAGCGCGCGTCTCGGAGGTATGGACCCCGGCCGGGTCCCGGAGTCATCGGTCGCGGTCGAAAAAAGATTCGCCGCGCGCGGCCGCGACCGTCAGGCCGGCAGGTCGAGGGGCAACCCGAACTTCGGGAACAGCACCTCGACGTCGAGGAAGGTGTTCCACTTCTGGATCGCGGTGCCGTCCTCCGAGAGCTCGAGGACGATGATGCCCCAGGCGTGGTGGCCGCCCGCCGGCGTGGGCTTGTACTGGCCGAAGGCCGGCGAGCCGTTCGCGGCGGTGGCGACGAGCTTCGAGCCACGGCAGCCGGCGCCGCGGCCGTTCAGCCAGCCGGCGATCGACGCGCGCCCCTGCAGCCACAAGCTGAACGGAGGCATCGAGAACGTCGCGTCCTCGCGGCAGAGGGACGTGAGCGCGGCGACGTCGTACCGCTCGAACGCATCGACGTAACGCGCGACGAGGCTCGCCTGCACGTCGGAGAGCCCGCGCCCCCCGAGCTCGCTCGGGACCATCTCCGGCTTCACGCCTCGGCTCTGGAGCGTCGCGCGCGCACGCTGGAGCGCGCTGTTCACGGACGCGACGGAGAGGTCGAGGGAGTCCGCCACCTCGTTCGCCGACCAGCCGAGCACTTCGGAGAGGAGGAGCGCGGCGCGCTGCTTCGGCGGCAGGAGCTGGAGCGCCGTGACGAACGCAAGGCGGATGCTCTCCTTCAGGATCGTCCGGTGCGCCGGGTCTTCGTCGCCCGGGACCGCGCGCGCGTCGGGGACGGGCTCGAGCCAGTGCGTGCGCGGCTTGGTCGTGAGCTCGTCGTCGATCGTCCCGGCGGGGCCCTCTTCCATCGGACGGGCGCGACGCTTCTGATCGGAGATCGCGTCGAGGCACACGTTCGTCGCGATCCGGGTCAGCCACGTGCGGAGCGAGGAGCGACCGTCGAAGCCTTCGATCGCCTTCCACGCGCGGATCATCGTCTCCTGGACGGCGTCGTCCGCTTCGACGATCGAGCCGAGCATGCGGTAGCAGTGGCCGGTGAGCGCGGAGCGGTGCTGCTCGAGGTCGTGAACGTCGGGCATGGCGGGGCCACCTTACCACCACGCCGCCCGCGCGGAAGACACGGGCCGAGGTACGGTCAGCGGGCCTTCGCGAACTCGAGGACGCCGTCGTCGACCTTGCCGCGACCCATCAGCGCGCGATCGCGGAAGTAGTTCTGGTGCAGCTTCCACGGCGCGCGCGTCCCCTGCGGCGGGATGCGGTCCTTCGCGCGCTGGACGTACCCGGAGGAGAAATCGATGAGCGGCGCCTCGCGCACCGACGCGTCGCTGCGATGCGGGCGGCACGACGCGAGCCCGTGCGCGTCGAGGTGCTCGACGACGCGGCAGAAGAACGTGCTCGCGAGATCGCACTTCAACGTCCACGACGCGTTCGTGTAGCCGACCGCGAACGCGAAGTTCGGCACGTCCTCGAGCATGCAGCCCTTGTAGACCATGCGCTTGTTCGTCTCGACGCGCACGCCGTCGATGAACACTTCGGCGCCGCCGAGGAAGAGGAGCTCGAGCCCCGTCGCGGTGACGACGAGGTCCGCCTCGAGCTCCTTTCCGGAGCGGAGACGGATGCCTTTCTTCGTGAACGTCTCGATGTGGTCGGTGACGACGGACGCGGTGCCCTTCCGGAGCGCGGCGAACATGTCGCTGTCCGGGACGAGACAGAGTCGCTGGTCCCACGGGTCGTAACGCGGGGTGAAGTGCTCCGGGTCGACCTTGCCGCCGAGCTCCTTCTGCACGCCGGAGAGGATCAGCTTCTTCGCGGCGCGCGGGAACGTCCGGCAGAACGCATAGAACCCGAGGCCGAGCGCGACGTTCTTCCAGCGCGTCGCGTCGTACGCGCGCTGCTCGGGGAGCAGCTCGCGGAGCGCGTCGGCGATCTTGTCGCGCGCGGGACGCGACACGATGTACGTCGGCGATCGCTGCAGCATCGTCACGTGCGCCGCGCGCTTCGCGAGCTCGGGCACGAGCGTCACGGCCGTCGCGCCGCTGCCGATCACGACGACGCGCTTGCCCTCGTAGTCGATGTCGCTCGTCCACTTCTGCGGATGGACGATGCGCCCCTCGAACTGCTCGCTCCCGGGGAGCTCGGGCGTGTAGCCGTGGTCGTAGTCGTAGTAGCCCGTGCACATGAAGAGAAAGCGCGCGGTCATGCGCTCGACCTCTCCGGTTTCGCCGTCCTCCACCTCGACCGTCCACCGCGCGGCGTCCGAGCTCCACGAGACGCGCTTCACGC
The DNA here is from genome assembly GCA_039809485.1 of Polyangiaceae bacterium. Taxonomy (GTDB): domain Bacteria; phylum Myxococcota_A; class Polyangia; order Polyangiales; family Polyangiaceae; genus Labilithrix. Next base: position 7,539 of record JBDHVE010000101.1, read on the forward strand.
GGCGCTGGAACCGGATGTGGCGGTCGATGCCATACGCTTCGGCCGTCTCGCGGATGTACGCGAGGATCGAGGGGCCGTCCGCGATCGCCTTCGCGCTCGTCCACGGACGGAACGAGTAGCCGAGCGTGTGCATGTCCGAGTCCGAGCGGATGCCGGGATAACGGAAGAGGTCCCACGTCCCTCCGAGTGACGCTCGTGCTTCGAGGATTGCGTACGTCTTACCGGGCAAGCTCGACTGCACGTGGTAGGCGGCGCCGATGCCGGACAGTCCAGCTCCGACGATCAGGATGTCGACGTGATCCACGAAGGCGGTTCTAGCGCAGTGCGCGACGGGTTGCTGCAGCGTGGCGAGGCGTCACGCAGAGCCGAGGAACCGTGACGGGATGGTCCTGGATCCGGCGCCCTCTTCGAGGACGCCGATTCGGCGCGATCGGTCCGAGGTGGTGTCGGCGCACGCGACGCGCGGTCGATGTGGGCCCAGGTACGGCCCTCGCATGCCTCGACGCCATGGCCCTCGGTGGACTCTCTGGCGAAGCATGTGTGGAGCGACTGGTCGCTCTCGGCTTCACGATCTTCCACCAGGGCGCCGCGGTGACGCTGCTCGCCCGCGGCCGCCATCGCGTGCTCGTGCCGCACATCGCGGTCCTCGGTCCCGACATGCTGTCCGGGATCCTGCGTTCCGCAGGCATCACCGAGACCGAGCTCCGGGTCGCGCCGCGCCGGAGCGGCTTCGTGAAGAAGGCGACGCCGGGGGAGTCCGACGAAGGGGCTTCCGGTCAGCGCTGAGGATAGGACGCGCCGGTCGTCTGCACCGGCGCGGAGCCGGTCGCCAGCGCACGGTTGTAGCTCGCGGCGGCGGCGTGGGCGCGATCCTGCTCGAGCGGGTGCTCCGCGCTCGCCTTCGCTTTGCCGAAGTACGCGAGGAGACCGCCGACGCTCGCGGCGAGGCCGCTGCCGACCATGAGATACGTGCCGGTGTACGAGGGCTGATCGGGCTTCGACTGCGTCGAGAGCGCGTAGCCACCGACCATCCCGACGACGCCGGCCGCGAGGATGCCGAGGCCGATCCGGTTGAGCGTGACGCCGCTCTCACGCTTGTCCATGACCTCGGCGCTCGCGGCCTTGTCGTTCGCGATCCGATAGAGGTCGTCGTCCGCGATCTTCTGCTCGCCCTGGTACGCCGACCAGACCTGGTAGTGCACCATGCGCGTCTGGTTCGCGTAGACGTCGCTCCGCGCGACGGTCTGGCCGTAGCTGTTCTTGTGCTCGACCTCGCCGACCTTCACGCGCTCGTTCACGAGCGCGGTCTCGGTCTTCTCGCGGACGGAGAGCGGCTCACCGGTCGGGGCGACGGGCGGCCCCTCCGGGAGGGAGGCGCAGCCGACGAGAGGAAGGGCGAGGACGAGGAGAAGGCTCGAGAGACGCATCGTGGCGTCTCGTACGCGACCTTCGCGTGATCCTTCCCCCGTCGCGCTCACTCATTTCGCGTGAAGGACGGCGCCCTCATGGAGATCACCCCCCGATCTCGCGCAGAGGCTCAGCCTACCCAGGCGCGCGCGTTCTCGAACATGCGCATCCACGGGCTGTCGTCGCCGCGGCCGAGGCCGGGCGGAACGAACGAGAGCTGGACGTTCCGGAAGACGCGCTCGGGGTGGGGCATCAGGATCGTCGCGCGTCCGTCCGGCGTCGTGAACGCGGTGACGCCGCCGGGCGATCCGTTCGGGTTCGCGGGGTAGCGCTCTGCCGGAGCATGCCGGTCGTCGACGAAGCGCGCGGCGACGAGGCCCTCGCGCTCGAGCTCGGCGAGGTCACCGGGCGCGAGCGGCTCGACGCGGCCTTCGCCGTGCGCGACGGCGATCGGGAGGACCGATCCCGCCATCCCACGGAAGAGCACGGACGGGCTCTCCTCGATCCGCACCATCGAGAGGCGCGCCTCGAACTGCTCCGAGCGGTTCCGCACGAAGCGGGGCCACCGCGCGGCGCCGGGGACGATGCTGCGGAGGTTCGAGAACGCCTGGCAGCCGTTGCAGACGCCGAGCGTGAACGTGTCCGGCCGCGCGAAGAAGGCGGCGAGGCGCGCGCGCGCTCTCTCGTGGAAGAGGATCGACTTCGCCCAGCCCTCCCCTGCTCCGAGGACGTCGCCGTACGAGAAGCCGCCGCAGGCGACGAGGCCGCGGAACGTGGCGAGGTCGACGCGGCCCGCGAGGACGTCCGTCATGTGCACGTCGACGGCCTCGAAGCCGGCGCGCGTCATCGCCGCTGCCATCTCGACGTGGCCGTTCACGCCTTGCTCGCGGAGGATCGCGACCCGCGGACGCGCAGCGCTTGCCGGAAGGCGCGCGCACGGGTCCTCGCGCGGATCGAACGTGAGCTTCGCCGAGAGGCCGCGCGCCTCGGGGTCGAGCCGCGCTTCGTTCTCCTCGTCGGCGCACGCGGTGTCGTCGCGGCGTCGCTGCATGAGCCACGTCGTCTCCGACCACGCGCGACGGAGCGCGTGCCGATCGTCTTCGACGAGCGCGCGGCCTCCGCGCCGGATCTGGATCCGAGCGCCAGGTGCCGGCGTGCCGATGCGGTGGACGAGGCCCGAGAGGCCGTGGGCCGCGAAGACGCTCGTGACGCGGGCGACGTCGCCTTCGCGCACCTGGAGTACGGCGCCGAGCTCCTCGGCGAAGAGGACTGCGGCGTCGTCGCCGGTGAGCGACGAGAGATCGACGTCGAGGCCGACGCCGCCGGCGAACGCCATCTCGAGCAGCGTGACGACGAGGCCGCCGTCGGAGCGGTCGTGGTACGCGAGCGCGAGGCCCGCCTCGGAGAGCTCCTGGATCGCGGTGAAGAAGCCCTTCAGCGTGGCGGGGTCGTCGACGTCGGGCGGCGTCTCGCCGAGCGCGCCGTATGCCTGCATCATGCAGCTTCCGCCGAGGCGGTTCTTGCCGGCGCCGAGGTCGACGAGGAGGAGCGCGCTCGGTTCGTCGAGCCGGAGCTGGGGAGTGAGCGTCTTGCGGACGTCGAGCACCGGTGCGAACGCGCTCGCGACGAGCGACACGGGCGAGATCACGGAGCGGGGCTTCTGCTCGACGTCGGTCCAGACGCTCCGCATCGACATCGAGTCCTTGCCGACCGGGATCGCGATCCCGAGCGCGGGGCAGAGCTCGAGGCCCACCCCACGGACTGCGTCCCACAGCCGTGCGTCCTCGCCGGGATGACCGGCGGCGGCCATCCAGTTCGCGGAGAGACGGACGTCGGAGAGCGATCCGACCCGCGCGGCGGCGAGGTTCGTGACGGCTTCGCCGACCGCCATCCGCGCCGACGCAGCCGCGTCGAGGAGCGCGACGGGCGGGCGCTCGCCGATCGCCATCGCCTCCCCGGTCGTGCCCTCGTAGTCGGTGATCGTGACGCCGCAGTCCGCGACCGGGACCTGGAAGGGGCCGACCATCGGATCGCGCGCGACGAGCCCGGTCACGGTGCGGTCGCCGATCGTGACGAGGAACGTCTTGTCGGCGACGGTCGGGAGGCGGAGGACTCTGTCGAGCGCTTCGCGGAGATCGACCTTCGTCGTGAGCGGCGCGGACGCGGCCGCCTCGCGGTGCACGTCGCGCTTCATCCGCGGCGGCTTGCCGAGGAGGACCGAGAGCGGCATGTCGATCGGCGCCGTCTTCGAGAGCGCGTCGTCGAGACGGAGCCGGCCGTCGTCCGTCGCATGACCGACGACCGCCATCGGCGCGCGCTCGCGCGCGCAGAACGCCTCGAGGACGGCGACCTTCTCCGCAGGGACGGCGAGGACGTACCGCTCCTGGGCCTCGTTGCACCAGATCTCGAGCGGCGACATGCCGGGCTCCGCGCTCGGCACCGCGCGGAGGTCGAACGTCGCACCGCGCCGGCTCTCGTGGACGAGCTCGGGGAGCGCGTTCGAGAGGCCGCCGGCGCCGACGTCGTGGACGCTCGTGATCGGGTTGTCGTCGCCGAGCGCCCAGCACCGGTCGATGACCTCCTGGCAGCGCCGCTCCATCTCGGCGTTGTCACGCTGCACGCTCGCGAAATCGAGGTCGGCGTGGGAAGCGCCCTGCGCCATCGAGCTCGCCGCGCCGCCGCCGAGGCCGATCCGCATCGCGGGGCCGCCGAGGACGACGAGCGCCGCGCCGGGCGGGATCTCGCCCTTCTGCACGTGCGCGTCGCGCACGTTGCCGAGGCCGCCCGCGAGCATGATCGGCTTGTGGTAGCCGCGCACCTCGCGGCCGCGCGGCGTCTCGACTTCGAGCTCGAACGCGCGGAAGTAGCCGACGATGGCCGGCCGCCCGAACTCGTTGTTGAACGCGGCGGAGCCGAGCGGCCCCTCGGTCATGATGTCGAGCGCGGAGGCGATCCGCTCGGGCTTCCCGTGATCGCGCTCCCACGGGCGCTCGGCGCCGGGGATGCGGAGGTTCGACGTCGTGAAGCCGACGAGCCCCGCCTTCGGCCGCGCGCCGCGGCCGGTCGCGCCCTCGTCGCGGATCTCGCCGCCGGAGCCGGTCGACGCGCCGGGGAACGGCGCGATCGCGGTCGGATGGTTGTGCGTCTCGACCTTCGCGAGGACGTGGACCGGCTCCTCGTGGACGCCGTAGACGTTCGTACGCGGGTCGGGGAAGAAGCGCTTGCCGACCGGCCCGCGGAAGACGGCGGCGTTGTCCTTGTAGGCGGAGAGGACGCCCGCCGGGCTCTGCGCGGTCGTGTTGCGGATCATCGCGAAGAGCGATCCGTCCTGCGGCGCGCCGTCGACGACGAACGAGGCGTTGAAGATCTTGTGCCGGCAGTGCTCGCTGTTCGCCTGCGCGAACATCATGAGCTCGACGTCGGTGGGGTCGCGCTGCATCGCGCGGAAGGCGTCGGCGAGGTAGTCGATCTCGTCCTCCGCGAGCGCGAGCCCGAGCGTGCGGTTCGCCTCCTCGAGGGCACGGCGCCCGTTCGCGAGGACCGGGACGGTGGCGAGCGGCTGCGGCGCGCTCTCGGCGAAGAGGAGCCGCGCGTCCTCTTCGCGGTCGAGGACCGCCTCGGTCATCCGGTCGTGGAGGATTGCACGCACGGAGGCGTCGGCGCTTCCCGCCACCGACCAGCGGATCCCGCGTTCGATGCGACGGACCCGCGCGAGGCCCGACGTGTGCGCGATGTCGGTCGCCTTCGACGACCACGGCGAGACGGTGCCGAGGCGCGGCACGACCCAGAAGCGCTCTCCCCCGACGTCGGCCTGGCTCTCGCGCGGGCCGTAGGTGAGGAGCTGGTCGAGCACCGCGCGTTCGGCTCCGGAGAGCTCTCCGTCCGTCTCGACGAAGTGGACGTAGCGCGCCGACAGCGCCTCCACGCTCGGGCTCGCGGCGCGCACCGCTTCCAGGCGACGCGCGAGACGAGCCTTCGAGAGCGCAGCCGAGCCTTCGAGGACGAGGAGGGACATGGAGCGCAGCATGGCTCCATCGTGGCATCGTGGAAAGCGATGTCTTGCGATAGGATCCATCGCGTTCACCGATGGATCCTGCGAAGACACCTCTCCGGACGGAGCGCCTGCACGCGCTCGTCGAAGTCGCGCGTCACGAGGGCTTCTCGAAGGCCGCGCGTGCGCTCGGGCGGACGCAGTCGTCCTTGAGCCAGCTCGTCGCCGCGCTCGAGGAGGACGTCGGCCTGCCGCTCCTCGTCCGCGAGGGACGACGGACGCGGCCGACCGAAGCGGGCCGCGTGCTCGTCGCCCATGCCGAGCGCGTCCTCGCCGAGCTCGGGCGCGCACGGGCCGAGCTCGACGCGCTCGGCGCGCTCACGCGCGGGCGGCTCGTCGTCGGGACGACGGACACCCTCTCCATGCACGTGCTCCCTCCGGCGCTGGCCGAGCTCCGTCGCGAGCACGGCGGCGTGGAGCTCGTCCTCGACCACCGTCCCTCGCCCGAGGTCGCACGGCGCGTCGCCGAGGGCACGGTCGACCTCGGGATCGTGACGCTGCCCCTCCCCGCGTCGCTCCGCATCGGCGGGAGGCCGATCGAAGCGGAGCTCCGGGTCGACGTGCTCGCGCCGCTCGAGGAAGCGCTCGTCTGCCCCGCCGGTCACCCGCTCGCGAAGAAGGAGCGCGTCACCGCGACCGATCTCGCGCGCGAGCCGCTCCTCCTCCTCGACAAGACGACGGCGAGCCGCGCCGCGCTCGACGCCTGGCTCGACGCACGCGGGGTCGTGCCACGGATCGCGATGGAGATGGCGAGCGTCGAGGTCCTCCTCCGGCTCGTCGAGCTCGGCTTCGGGATGACGGTCGTTCCGGCCGTCGCCGCCGCGGGCCGTGGACGCACACTCGCCGCGGTGCCGATCCGCGGGCTCGAGCCGAGGCAGGTCGCGCTCGTGACGGGAACGGTGGGCCCGCTGTCACCGGCGGCGCGCGCGTTCGCGTCGATCGTGCGGAAGCGAGTGCGATGAGACGAATCTCACTCGTCCGTCCGCTCCGCATCGCGCTCCCGCATGTCCCGCAGCGCGATCGGGGCCGGGAACAGACTGCCGCCGTGCTTCCGGCGGAGGATGCGCTGCGCTGGGTAGATCCCGCGATGGCCGGCGAGCAAGTACGCGATCACGGTCACGATCGCGACGTGCGGGAGCGCGTTCGCACCCAGCACCTCCACCGCCATGATCGAGAGCGCGAGCGGCGTGTTCGCGGCAGCGCCGAAGACGGCGGCGAGCCCGACGCCCGCACCGAGCGCCATCGGAAGGCCCATCCAGCGTGCGAGCACGCTGCCGAGCGTCGCGCCGACGAAGAAGAGCGGCGTCACCTCGCCTCCGAGGAAGCCGACCGAGAGCGTCACGGACGTCAAGACGAGCTTCCAGGCGAACGCGGTCTCGGGCAGCGCGGGATCGGTGAAGGCGCGGAGGATCGTCGGGACGCCGAGACCGAGGTAGGCGCTCGTCCCGGACAGCTTCCAGAGCGCGACGACCGCCAGCCCGCCGAGCGCCATCCGCAGCGGGAGCGACGGCACCCGCTTCTCGAGGACGTGCTTGCTGCGGTGGGTGAGCTCCACGAATGCGACCGTCGCGAGCGCCATCGCGCCGCCGATCACGCAGAGCTTGCCGAGGACCACCGCGTCGAGCGGCACGCGCGCGAGGACCGGATACGCGGTGTGCACGACGCCGAGCCGCTGCGTGACCGCATCACCGACGACGGAGGCGACGAGGGCCGGCACGAGCGCGTCGTATTCCATCCGTCCGATGCTGACGACCTCGAGCCCGAAGACGGCGCCCGCGATCGGCGTGCCGAACACGGAGCCGAAGCCGCCGGCGATCCCGGCGCAGAGCATCTGACGACGCGTCTCACGACCGACGCCGAGCCGATGCGCGATCGCGTCTGCGAGGCTCGCCCCCATCTGCACCGCAGTCCCCTCGCGGCCCGCGCTGCCGCCGAAGAGGTGCGTGGCGAGTGTGCCGACGAGCACCATCGGCGCCATCCGGAGCGGGATCTGGGTCGAGCCCTCGTGGACGGTGTCGATGACGAGGTTGTTGCCGCCCTTGATGGGCTTCCCCCACCGCTCGTAGAGGAGCCCGACGACGAGCCCCGCGACGGGCAGCGCGTAGACGAGCCCCTCGTGCGCGTTCCGGTACGCCGTCACGAAGTCGAGCGACAAGAGGAAGACCGCCGACGCGATCCCGCATGCGACGCCGACGACCGCGCCCAGCGCTCCCCACTGGGCGAGCGCCCCGAGAACACGGGGTGCGCGGTCCTTCACCTCTCCGATACTACAGCGGTCCGCGGCGGCCCCGCTGCGACAAGATGCGGCGCAACGCCGCGAAGGTCCGCTCTGCCGCGGTGCTAGCGTCCGCGCATGGCCGCGTCGCAGATCCCCAGTGATATCGGGGGAGCGACCCCGACCTCGGGTGTCGGGGAGCTGCTCGCGCGCGCGCCTGCGTTCGTCGCGGTGTTTCTCGGGCCGGACCACCGGCTGGCGTACGGCAGCCCATCCATGAGCGCCCTGCTCGGCGCGAGCCCCGAACAGAGCTCGGGGCGCACGCTCGCCGAAGCGCTTCCCCTCGCGCCGCCTCGGCTGCGCGAGATCTTCGACCGCGTCCTCGCGAGCGGCGAGACGTTCCAGGACCGCGAGGTCCTCACCCCCGAGGCGCGCTCCTCCGACGGAAGTGGCGCGCTCTCGGCCCGTCACTTCCAGCTCACCGTCGTACCGCTCCGGAGCGGAGGCGCTCCGGCCTACGGCCTCGTCGCGTTCGCGCTCGAGGTCACGGACGAGGTGCTCGCGAAGGAGCGCGCCGAGGAGCTCGAGCGCCGGTACCGGTTCGCGCTCGACGCACTGCCGATCCTCGCCTGGACGCGCGACGAGACCGGCGTCGAGTTCGTGAACCGCCGCTGGGCCGAGTACACGGGCGCGGACGTCGGGGATCCGCGCGCAGTGGACTGGCGGCCGTTCGTCCACCCCGACGACGTCGTCGGTCTCGCCTCGCTCGCGAGCCAGCCGCTCGAGCAGTGGAGCACGGAGGTCCGCTACCGGAGGCACGACGGCATCCATCGCTGGCACCTCGTCCGCAGCATCGGGCTCCGGGCCGAGGGTGGACGCATCACGCGTCGCATCTCGACCGCGACCGACATCGACGATCAGAAGCGCACCGAGGAGCGCCAGCGATTCCTCGCCGACGCCGCGGCCCGCCTCGCCGCGTCGCTCGACTGGGACACGACCGCGCGTGCCGTCGTCGAAGTCGCCGTCCCGGCGTTCACCGACTGGGCGGTCGTCCACGTCGCGAACGAAGACGGCTCCGCGACGCCGATCGCCGTCGCGCACGAGAAACCCGAACGGATGCAGAGCGCACGCGATTTCTGGGCTCGGTATCCGACGCAGCCGGACGAACGCTTCGGCCCCGCCGCCGTCATCCGGACGCAGCAGAGCGAGTGGGCCGCCGAGATCACGGACGAGATCCTCGCGGCGAGCGCGCCGGACCCCGCCTACGTCGACACGATCCGCCGCGTCGGGTTCCGGTCCTACATCACGGTGCCGCTCCTCGCGCGCGGGCGCTCGCTCGGCGCGATCACGTTCATCCAGGCCGAGTCGACTCGGCGCTTCACGCGCGACGACGTGTCGATTGCCGAGGAGCTCGGACGCCGCGCAGCGCTCGCGCTCGACAACGCGGCGCTCTACGCGCGCGAGCGCGCGAGCGCGCGCACGGTGCAGCGCCTCCAGGCCGTCACCGCGAGCCTCGTCGAAGCGCAAGGCGTCGACGACGTCGCCCGCGTGCTCTGCGAGCAGGGACGCGAAGCGGTCGGCGTCGCCTCCGTCGTCGTCTGGTCGCTCGAGGCGGACCATCACCTGCGGCTCATCGCGAGCGAAGGCGTACCGGAGCACTTCCTCCAGAACTGGCGGAGGATCGACGCCGCCGCGCTGCCCTCCGCGCGCGCGCTCGCGCAGCGCGGCGCGCTCTGGGTCGAGGACGCGAAGGACTATCGCGAGATCGACGCCGCCCTCGCCGACACCGCCGAGGCGGCCGGCCGGCTCACCGCCTTCGCCGCCCTGCCGCTCGTCGTCGAAGGACGGCAGGTCGGTCTCGTCTCGTTCGGCTACCCCGGCGAACATCGCTTCACGACGGACGAGAAGGTGTTCATCGAGACGGTCTGCGTCCACGCCGCGCAGGCGCTCGAGCGCGCGCGCTCGCTCGACGCCGAACGTCGCTCGAACGAGCGCCTCCGGCTCCTCGCCTCCGTCGGCGAGCTCCTCTCCGGCTCGCTCGACTACCGCGAGACGCTCGCGAACGTCGCGCGCGTCGTCGTCCCTGCCTTCGCGGACTGGTGCGCGGTCGACCTCTTCACCCAGCGCGGGATCGAGCGGGTCGCGATCCATCATGTCGATCCGGACAAGGTCGCGCTCGCCGAGGAGCTCTGGCGCCGCTACCCGACGCGTCCCGACTCCACCGGGGTCCGCGCGCTCGTGTCGACGAAGAAGAGCCTCCTCGCCGCGCGCGTCACGGAGGAGATGCTCCGGCAGGGCGCCGTGGACGAAGAGCACTTCCGCGCGCTCGCGTCGGTCGGGATCGGCTCCGTGATCCTCGCGCCGCTCGTCGTCGACGAGCGCGTCACCGGCGTCGTGACCTTCATCGTCTCCGAGGACCGGCACGTCTACGACGCCGAGGACGTGAGGCTGGCGGACGAGATCGGCCGCCGCGCGAGCCTCGCCGTCTCGAACGCGATGCTCTTCCGCCGCGAGCAGGAAGCGCGTGATCGCCTCTCGCGCCTGCAGGACCTCACGTCGTCGCTGGCGGCCGCCGCGACGCCGGCCGATGTCGCTGCGGTCGCGACCCGCGAGACGTCCGAGTCGCTCGGCTACGCGAGCGCCGTCCTCTACCGAACGACGGCGCGCGGTCTCGTGCTCGTCGCACACCACGGCCTCGGCCCGGAGAACGTCGAGGCGCTCGCGACCGTGACGGACGACGCGAAGATTCCTTCGCTCGTCGCCGTGCGGACGGGCGAGGCCGTCTGGATCGAGTCCGCCGAACAGCTCACCCGCGAGTACCCCGACCTCGTCGCACGCGTCCCTCCGTTCCGCTCGGTCGCCGCGATCCCGCTCCAGTCCGCCGGCCATTGCCTTGGCGTGATCGCCTTCGGCGTTCCCGAGGACCACGCGTTCCCGCCGCGCGAGCGCGTCTTCGTGCAGACGGTCGCCGGGCAGTGCGCGCAGGCGCTCGAGCGCGCCTCGCTCCTCGAGCGCGAGCAGCGGACGAGCCAGCGGCTCGCCGTCCTCGCGCGCGCAGGCGAAGCGTTCTCGAATGCGACCGACTACGAGGCGACGCTCCGCAACATCGTCTCCGTCACGGTGCCGGAGCTCGGCGACTTCGCGTTCTTCGACGTCGTCGAGAGCGAAGGCGTGCGCCGGATCCCAGCCGCGCACGAGGATCCGGAGACGCTCGCGCTCCTCGAGCAGACGCGCTGGAGCCGTTCCGAGCGTACCGACATCAACCTCTGCGCGCTGTCGTCGGGGAAGCCCGCCGTCCACCCGGCGATCGACGAGGCGTGGATGCAGGACGTCGCCGTGAACGAGGGCCACCTCGATCTCCTCCGGAAGCTGCACCTCCGTTCGATGCTGACCGTTCCGCTCCGCGCGCGGGGACGCCTGCTCGGCGCGCTGACGCTCTGCTACGGCAAGTCGGGCCGCTCGCACGACGAAGGCGACATGGCTCTCGCGCAGGAGCTCGCGGCGCGCGCGGCGACCGCGATCGAGCAGGCTCGCCTCTACGAGGACGCGCGCGACTCCGCACGGCGGGCGGAGGAGGCGAGCCGGATCAAGGACGAGTTCCTCGCGACGGTCAGCCACGAGCTCCGGACGCCGCTCAACGCGATCGTGGGTTGGTCGGCGCTCCTCGCCGGCGACCGTCTCTCCGATCCGGGAGCCGTCGCGAAGGGGATCGACGTCATCCAGCGCAACGCACGGGCGCAGGCTCGCATCATCGACGACGTCCTCGACGTCGCACGGATCGTGTCCGGCAAGATGAAGATCGACACGCGCCGCGTCGACCTCGGGGCCGTCGTGCGCGAGGCCGTCGACGTCGTGCGCCCGTCGGCGGACGCGAAGCGCGTGACGCTCGACGTCGCCACGGCGGTCCCCGCCCCCACCTTGGTCGGAGACCCCGAGCGCCTCCGCCAGGTCGCATGGAACCTCCTCTCGAACGCGGTGAAGTTCACCGATGGCGGCGGCTGCGTGCGCGTCCGCGTGGCCGGGAGCGACGATCACGCCGAGCTCGTCGTCGAGGACACGGGGCGCGGCATCTCTCCGGCGTTCCTGCCCTACGTCTTCGATCGCTTCCGCCAGGCCGACAGCTCCTCGACGCGCGCCTACGGCGGCCTCGGCCTCGGCCTCGCGATCGCGCGGCACATCGTCGAGCTGCACGGAGGCACGATCGCGGCCGAGAGCGAAGGCGTGGGGCGCGGTGCGACGTTCCGTGTCGTGCTCCCGATGCGCCCCGGAGGAGACAGCTTCCGTCCGACGAGCACGGGAGCGCTCCCCGTCCTGGGCACGCCCTCGCTCGCGGGGCGGAGCGTGCTCGTCGTCGACGACGACCCGGACGCGCGGGACCTCCTCGCGACGCTGCTCGAGAGCGCGGGGGCCACGATCGCCGCCGCTTCGTCGGCGGCCGAAGCGCTCGCCGTCATCGCCACCGCGCCGCCCGACCTCGTGCTGAGCGACATCGCGATGCCGGGAGAGGACGGCCACCAGCTCGTCCAGAAGCTCCGCGCGCTCCCGATGGACGAGGGCGGCAACGCCTACGCGATCGCGCTGACGGCCTACGCGCGGCCCGAGGACAAGGCGCGCATCATCGAGGCGGGGTTCGACGCGCACGTTGCGAAGCCGGTCGACCCGGCCGAGCTCCTGTCCGTCGTCTCGAAGATGCTCTCGAAGGGTCCGCGCCGGAGCTGAGCGCGATCACGCCACCGACACGACCTCGTAGGTCTTCACGCCGCGCGGGGTCGTGACCTCCGCTTCGTCGCCAGACGACAGACCGAGGAGCGCCTTCCCGAGCGGGCTCTGCACGGCGAGGGTCTGGACCTCGATCCCTTCGACCGAGAGCCGCATGCCGCCCGCGGCGCTCACGAGCAGGTACCGCTCGCGCGAGGTGCCTTCGGAGTCGACGAGCTCGACGAGCGCCGACGCCTGGATCCGCTCGCCCTCGGCGAACGTCTTGAACGGCGTCGCGACGAGCGACGCGAGCGCGTTCTCGAGCGTCCGCACCCGCTCGGCCTGGCCGCGGGCGACGTACGACGCCTCCGTCGAGCGCATGTCCTTGTCGCCTTCCGGCTTGTTCTCCTCGTGGGTCGCCGCATCGGCGGCGTCCTTGGCGAGGCGCGTCGCTTCGGCGATCTCGGCTTCGAGGCGCGCGCGGAGCGCTGCGAAGAGGGCCTTCTTGAGGGCGTCCATCGTGAGCCGCATCCTGCCATGGTAGCGGCCGCGCTCGTCTGGTATCGAAACGGAGGTGGTCGAGATTCGTCTGCCCGCAGCGCTCGCCGAGACGGCGCGCTTCGAGGTGCACGAGTACCTCGGGTCCGGCGGCTTCGGGGTCGTCTGGTCGGTCAAGGACAAGGAGCGCGGCGCACGCGTCGCGCTGAAATGGCTGAAGCAGGGCGACGCCGCGATGATCGCGCGCTTCAAGCGCGAGTTCCGCGCGCTCGCCGACCTCGGCCATCCGAACCTGATCGAGTTCCGCGATCTCCTCACCGTCGGTGAGGAGTGGTTCTTCACGATGGAGTTGATCGACGGGATCGATCTGCTCGCCTGGGTGCGCCCTGCCTCCGGGACGGCGTCCGAAGGGCTCTCGAGCACCACGAGCCTCGTCCCGTTCGGATCCGACGTCGCGCTGCCGCGCGCCGGACGGCCGACCCGTCCCGAAGACCTCCCGCACGCGTCCCTCGCGCCACGCGCGACCGATCCGAACCGGCCCCTCTGCGTCGCGGACCTCCCGCGCGTGCGCACGACGTTCCAGCAGCTCGCGGCCGGGCTGATGGCGCTCCACGGCGCCGACATGCTCCATCGCGACATCAAGCCTTCGAACGTCCTCGTCACGCGCGAGGGACGCGTCGTGCTCCTCGACTTCGGCCTCGTCACCGAGATCGGTCACGACGGCATCGCCGAGACGATGAAGGGCCGCGTCGTCGGTACGCCGGCGTACATGTCTCCGGAGCAGGCGCTCGGGATGCCCGTCTCGCCCGCCTCCGACTGGTACTCGGTCGGCGCGATCCTCTACCAGGTGCTCACCGGAGCCCTTCCCTACGAAGGGGATCCGTACGACGTCCTCTTCCGCAAGCAGCTCGCGGATCCGCCGCCGCCGTCCGAAGTCGTCCGCGGCGTGCCTCCTGCGCTCTCCGAGCTCTGCATGGCGCTCCTCTCGCGCAAGCCGGAGGAGCGTCCGATCGGCGCTGCCTTCCTCGAGCGGCTCCGCGCGGCGCTGCCCGCGCCGCTTCCGACGATCGACGAGGCGCCGTCCGGCAGCACGACGGCGCCGAGTCAGCCGAACACCGCCACGCTCGTCGGTCGCGAAGCCCACCTCTGGGCGCTCGACGAGGCGCTCCGCGAGGCCGAAGCCGGGCGCACCGTCGTCGCCCTCGTCCACGGGCGGAGCGGGATGGGCAAGAGCGCGCTCGTGCGCGCGTTCCTCGACATGGCGAAGCGTGATCGCCCCGAGGCGGTCGTGCTCGAAGGCCGCTGCTACGAGCGCGAGGCGGTGCCGTACAAGGCGCTCGACAGCCTCGCCGACGCGCTGTGCCGCTACCTCACGCGCCTGCCGGAGGTGGAGCAGGCCGCGATCCTCCCGCGTGATCTGCCCCTCCTCGCGAAGGTGTTCCCCGTCTTCCTCCAGCTCCGCGGCGCGACGGCGAAGAAGACGCGCGGGGCGGCCGACGTCGTCCAGGAGCGCCGGCGCGCCTTCGAAGCGCTCCGGGAGCTGCTCCAGCGCATCGGCGACCGCTGCCCGCTCGTCCTCTTCGTCGACGACCTCCAGTGGGGAGACGCCGACAGCGAGCCCCTCCTCCTCTCGCTCCTCCGCGGTCCGGACGCACCGGCGCTGCTCTTCATCGCGGCGTATCGGACGGAGGACGCGAGCTCGCCGCTCGTCCGCGCGCTCGCCGACGTCGCCCTCGGCGGCGAGGGCGTCGAGCTCGGCGACATCCCGGTCGGCGAGCTCTCGCCGCAGGCCGCGCGCCAGCTCGCCGAGATGCTGGTCTTCAGCAAGGGCGACGCGACGCTCGCAGAGGACCTCGCGCGCGAGTCGTGCGGCAGCCCGCTCTTCCTCCGCCAGCTCGCCGCGCTCGGGCGCGAGGGCGAGAAGATCGGCCTCTCCGAGGCGGTGAAGAAGCGCGTCGAGGCCCTGCCCGAGCACGCGCGCAAGCTGCTCGAAGTGCTCGCCGTGTCGGGGCGTCCGCTCAGCCTCGCCGTCGCCGCGCAGGCCGCCGAAATCGTCGCCGACCGCGACGCCGTCCTCTCCGCGCTCCGGCGCGAGTCGCTCGTGCGCTCGCGGCCGAGCAACGCGCGCGACGAGATCGAGATCTACCACGACCGGATCCGCGAGGTCGTCGCCGGCGGGCTCTCGCCCGAGACGCTCGCCGCGCGCCACAAGGCGCTCGCCCACGCGCTCGCGAGCTCCGGAGGGCAGGACGCGGAAGCGCTCGCGCTCCACTCGAGCGCCGCCGGCGAACGCGAGCTCGCGTCGAGCTACGCGCAGAAGGCGGCGATGCGTGCCGAAGGCGCCCTCGCCTTCGATCGCGCCGCGCGGATGTACGCGATGGCGCTCGAGCTCGCGCCCGGCTCCTCCGGCGACCTCGAGCTGCGTCTCGCCGAAGCGCTCGCCTGTGCAGGCCGGGGGCGCGACGCCGGCGAGCGCTTCCTCGCCGTCGCGAGCCGCGCGAACGGGTCCGACGCGCTCGAGTGGCGTCGGCGCGCCGCCGAGCAGCTGCTCTTCAGCGGCCATCTCGATCGCGGGCTCGAGGTCATCGAGGACATCCTCCAGCGGATGGGGATGCGCGCGCGGCAGGGTCCCTTCCGGACCGTGCTCTCGCTCTTGTGGCGCAGGCTCGTTCTCCGCGTCCGCGGTCTCCGCTTCAAGGAGCGCCGCGCCGACCAGATCGCGCGTGACGAGCTCGTACGCATCGACACGTGCTTCAGCCTCGCGCGCGGCCTCGGCATCGTCGACCCGTTCCGCGGGGCGGAGTTCCAGACCCGCTTCCTGCTCCTCGCGCTCGGGGCCGGCGATCCGGTCCGAATCGCGATGGGCACCGCGCTCGAGGGCGCCTACCGCGCAGCGGGCGGCGTCGGCGCGAAGGCGGTCGTCGAGCGCCTGCTCGCGCGCGGCGCCGCGCTCGCGGCGAAGAGCGGCGACACGCACGCGCGCGGTCTCACCGCGCTGATGCGCGGCGTCGCCGAGTCGCTCCTCGGCGACTTCCGGAGCGCCGTCGCGAGCTGCGATGCGGCATACGCCGAGCTCCGCGAGAAGTGCGTGAACGTGACGTGGGAGCTCGACAACGCCGCCTTCTTCGCGTGCTTCTCGCTGTTCATCCTCGGCCGCGCGAAAGAGCTCGAGCGTCGCGTCCCGGGGCTCATCGACGACGCGCGCGCACGCGGCGATCTCTACGGCGAGGTCATCGTCCGCGCGCAGGTGGGATGGTTCCTCCACGCCGCCAAGGACGACATCGCGAGCGCCCGCGCCGATCTCGACGTCGTCGAGGAGCGCTGGTCGAAGAAGCGCTTCCTCGTGCAGCACGCGTGGAAGGTCTTGAACGAGATCGACCTCACCCTCTACGAGGGCGAGGCAGAGCGCGCTCTCCGGATCGCCGAGGATGCCGAGCCGCGCTTCCGCGAGGCCTTCCTCCTCCGGGCGACCACCCTCCGCGTGCGGCTCCTGAACGGGCACGGGCGGGCCGCCCTCGCCGCGGCGCTCGCCGCGCCGCCCGAGGCGCGCCAAGAGCTCCTCCGTACGGCGGAGACGAAGGCGCAGGCGGTCTCCCGCGAGACCTTCCCTCTCGCGCGTGGCTTCGCGCTCCTCCTCTTTGCCGGGATCGCGCACGCGCGGCGGAGCCCGACGGCGGAGGCGAAGGCCAGGCAGGCGGTCACGGAGCTCGAGGCGCAGGGGATGGTCCACTACGCGTCCGCCGCCAAGCTGCTCCTCGCCGGCGTCCTGCGTGCGGAGGGAGAAGCGGCCCCCGCAACGGATGCGTCGGAGCTCGAACGGAGCGCGCGCGCTGCGCTCGGCGAGGAGGGCGTCCGCGACGCGTTGCGATTTGCGTCGATGTTCGCGCCGACCCTCCGCGAGCTGCGTGAGGAAACATCGGCGAAGGCTCCACGCGCGGCCGCATAACTGGTAGGAAACAGGCGTGGACGCGCGTCTCCCGACGGCCCTCGTCGAGACCGGCCGCTTCGAGATCCGGGAGTGCCTCGGGACCGGAGCGTTCGGTGTCGTGTGGGCGGCGCGCGACCGCGAGCGCGGGACGGAGGTCGCCCTCAAGTGGCTCCGGCAGGGGGACGCCGCGACGATCGCGCGGTTCAAGCGCGAGTTCCGCTCGCTCGCCGACCTCGTCCATCCGAACCTCGTCACGCTCCGCGACCTCCTCACGTTCGGTGACGAGTGGTTCTTCACGATGGACCGGCTCGACGGGATCGACCTGCTCCGCTGGGTCCGGCCCGCGTCACCGGTGGTGGCGCCTGCCGTCAGCCCGAGCACGGCGACGGCGGTCGACGCGATGCCCGTCCTCCCGCGCGCGAGCGTTCCGCCGCCGTCGGCCGCGATCGTGCGCATCGACGCGAATCGGCCGCTCTGCGTCGCCGACCTCCCTCGGCTCCGCGCCACGCTCGAGCAGCTCGCGGCCGGGCTGATGGCGCTCCACGGCGCCGACATGCTCCATCGCGACATCAAGCCTTCGAACGTCCTCGTCACGCGCGAGGGACGCGTCGTGCTCCTCGACTTCGGCCTCGTCACCGAGATCGGCCACGACGGCATCGCCGAGACGATGAAGGGCCGCATCGTCGGCACGCCCGGGTACATGTCTCCCGAGCAGGCGCTCGGGATGCCGCTCACGCCCGAGTCGGACTGGTACGCCGTCGGCGCGATCCTCTACCAGGCGCTCACCGGGCAGCTCCCGTATGAGGGCGATCCGCAGGAGGTCCTCTTCCGCAAGCAGCTCGCCGACCCCGCACCGCCGACCGATCTCGTCCGCGGCGTGCCGCGCACGCTCTCCGATCTCTGCCTCGACCTCCTCGCGCGGCAGCCGGACAAGCGGCCGATCGGGTCGAAGTTCCTGGAGCGCCTTCGCGCCGCCCTCCCCTACGGCGACGGCAACATAGAGACCGACCGCGGCAACCTCGTCCCCGCAGGCGCTCCTTCGAGCGCACCGCCGGAGACGAACGCCGTGCGCGGCAGCGGCGGGATGAAGGTCGCGCCCGGCGCGATCCCGCTCGTCGGCCGCGAGACGCATCTCTGGGCGCTCGACGAGGCGCTCTCGGACGTGATCGACGGCAAGAGCGTGATCGCGCTCGTGCACGGCTCGAGCGGGATGGGGAAGAGCACGCTCGTCCGCCACTTCCTCGACGTCGTCCGCCGGGACCGCCCCGAGGCCGTGATCCTCGAAGGGCGCTGCTACGCGCGCGAGGCCGTCCCCTACAAGGCGATCGACAGCCTCGCCGACGCGCTCTGCCGCTACCTCCAGCGCCTCCCGAAGGTGAAGGCGAACGCGCTCCTCCCTCGCGACCTGCCCCTCCTCGCGAAGCTGTTCCCGACGTTCCTCCAGATCGAGGGCGCCGCGGGGAAGCGTCACCGAGGACACTCCGACGCGGTCCAGGAGCGCCGGCGCGCGTTCGAAGCGCTGCGCGAGCTCCTCCAGCGCATCTCGGACGAGAGCCCGCTCGTCGTCTACATCGACGACCTCCAGTGGGGCGACGCCGACAGCGAGCCGCTCCTCGCGACGCTGCTCCGCGCGCCGGATCCCCCCGCGATGCTGCTCGTCGCCGCGTACCGGAGCGAGGAAGCGGCCACGTCTCCGCTCGTGCAGGCGCTCGAGCGGATCGCGCTCACCGGAGAAGGCGTCGAGCTGTGCGACGTGCCGGTCGGCGAGCTCCCGCAGGAAGCCGCGCGTCAGCTCGCGCGCACCCTGCTCGCGGGTGCCGCGGACGAGAAGCGCGCCGAGGAGCTCGCGCGCGAGTCGTGCGGCAGCCCGCTGTTCCTCCGCCAGCTCGCCGCGCTCGGCGGCGCCGATCGCACGGTGGGCCTCTCGGAGGCGGTGAAGAAGCGGGTCGAGGCGCTCGGCGACGAGCCGCGCCGACTGCTGGAGGTCCTCGCCGTCTCGGGTCGACCGCTGCCGCTGCCGGTCGCGGCCGTCGCCGCCGACGTGACGCGAGACCGGGACGGCGTCGTCGCGCAGCTCCGCGCCGAGAGCCTCGTGCGCACGCGGATGGTCGACGCGCGCGACGAGGTCGAGGTCTACCACGATCGGATCCGCGAGGTCGTCGTCGCATCGCTCGATCCCGAGGTCCTCGCCGCGCACCACAAGGCGGTCGCGCACGCGCTCGCGAACGCCGGCACGGACGACGCCGAGGCGATCGCCGAGCACCTCTTCGCCGGCAGCGAACGCGAGCTCGCCGCGGAGTATGCGCAGAAGGCGGCCGCGCGTGCGGCCGAAGCGCTCGCCTTCGACCGCGCGGCGCGCATGTACCAGATGGCGATCGAGCTCGAGACGACGCTCGGCCGCGACGCCTCCACTCTCACGGCGCGCCTCGCCGATGCGCTCGCGTGCGCCGGTCGCGGCAAGGAGGCAGCCACGCAGTTCCTCGCCGCGGCTTCGCACGCGCAGGGGTCGGAGGCGATCGAGCTCCGGCGTCGTGCGGCCGAGCAGCTTCTCTTCACCGGTCACCTCGAAGAAGGCGAGAAGGTCGTCGACGAGATCCTCGGCGAGCTGCGGATGAAGATGCCGCGCGGGAAGCTCGCGACCGTCGTGGCGCTCGTCCTCCGCCGCGTGTGGCTGCGCCTCCGCGGGATGGCGTTCCGGGAGCGAAGGGTCGACGAGATCCCGCGCGAGCAGCTCGTGCGGGTCGACACGTGCTTCGGCCTCTCGCGCGGGCTCGGCATCATCGACACGTTCCGCGGCGCCGCGTTCCAGACGCGGTACATCCTCCTCGCGCTCGCCGCCGGTGAGCCGGTGCGGATCGCGATGGCGCTCGCGCTCGAGTCCGCCTACGGCGCGACCGCCGGCGAGAAGGCGCGCGCGCGGGTCGACGACCTCCACGCGCGTGCGATGCGTCTCGTCGAGAAGACCGACAACGCCCACGCGCTCGGCCTCGCGCTCCTCATGCGGAGCATCGCGAAGAACCTCCTCGGCGAGTTCCAGGAGGCCCACGCGTTCGCGGACGACGCGCTCACCGTGCTCCGTGAGCGGTGCACGAACGTGACGTGGGAGCTCGACAACGCGGCGTTCTTCGCGAACTACCCGCTGATGATGCTCGGCCGCATCCGCGAGCTCCGGAGCCGGATGCCGTGGCACCTCGACGACGTACGTGCGCGCGGCGACCTCTACGGCGAAGTCCTTCTCCGTGTACAACTCACGTATTTCGTGCGCCTCGTCGACGACGACGTCCAGGGCGCGTGGCAGGACCTCGCCGTGCTCGAGGATCGCTGGCCGACCGGGACCGGCACGCTGCAGTTCGCGTGGAAGACGGTCTCGGCCGTCGACGTGCTGCTCTACACCGGACAGCCGAAGGAAGCGTACGAGACCGTCGAGCAGGCGTGGCCGATCATGGAGCGCGGCCTCCTCCTCCACGTCCAGAGCGTGCGCGTCCGGTGCGTGAACGCGCGCGCCCGTGCCGCGCTCGCGGCGGCGCTCGCGGAGAGCGGCGAAACGCGCGAGGCGCTCCTCGCGAAGGCGACGTCGCTCGCGCAGGTGATCGCGAACGAAGGCTGGGCGCTGACGAAGGGCTGGTCGCTCCTCCTCTTCGGCTGCATCGCGGCCGCGCGCGGCGAGCACGCGAAGGCGGCCGAGACGCTGCGCGCGGCGATCGAGGAGCTCGAGAGGCGCGGCCTTGCGGTCTACGCCGCATCGGCGCGGATGCGGCTCGGCGCGCTGCTCGGAGGCGAAGAGGGGCGTGAGCTGCTCCTCGCGGCAGAGAACGCCCTCCGCGAAGAAGGGACGCGCAATCCTTCGTTCTTCGCGCGCCTCTTCGCGCCGGGCGCGGACGCGGCGAAGCCTACGGCTTGATCCGCATCCGGCGGACCTCGGCGAGCACGGCGCGAGCGTCGACCGGCTTCTGCGCCGCGTAGAACGCGGCACGTTCCTGGATGACGTAGGCGATGCGCTGCGCGAGCGGCAGGGCGAAGAACTCGGCGGGAGAGAGCACGCGGCGCTCGTCTCCTTCGCTGACGACGACCTCGTCGAACGGCAAGCTGACGGCGGCGCTCATCGACCGAGGACCTCCGCGCGCGTGCCCTGGATGTGGCCGAGGACCTCCTCGCGGTCCTGCTCTTCCACGCCGAGCTCGTCGAGGACGCCCTTCATGACCCCGACCATCGCGTCGAAGTGCGTGTCGTCGAGGCCGCGCGCGACGAGATGCGCGTGCGCGGCGGCGAGATCGCGGGGCCTGCCCTCGGGCGGGCGGCCGAACGCGGTCATCACGAACGAGATGTGGGTCTGGAGCTGATCGTGGAGCTCCTTTCCTCCGAAGAAGGGCAGGAGCTCCGGCATCTTCGTCAGCCGGTCGTAGAAGAGGACGACCGCCGCCTCGACGGCCGCTTCGCCTCCGAGCCGCTCGTAGAGGGATCCCATGCGTCCCTCGACGATAAGCGCGCAGGCGGGACGCGGCAACCTGCCCCTGCGGGCAGCTCAGAGCGCGGATGCGAAGAAGGCCGCGACGCGCTCGTTCACGTAGGCCCGTGCGGCCGGGCGACGGTAGCCGTGCCGCTCACCGGGCAGGACGAGCAAGTCGAACGGCTTGTGCGCGGCGACGAGGGCGTCGATGAGGCGGGCCGAATGTGCATAGTGCACGTTCTCGTCCATGTTCGCGTGGACGAGGAAGAGCTTGCCGGCGAGCTTGTCGGCGAAGCGCGCGAGGTCGGCCTCCTCGTACCCTTTCGGGTTCGACGCGGGCAGGCCCATGTACCGCTCGGTGTACGCCGTGTCGTAGAGCCGCCAGTCGGTCACCGGCGCGCTCGCGACGCCCGCCGCGAAGCGCCCGGGCGCCTTCAGCATCGCGGTCGCCGCCATGAAGCCGCCGTAGCTGTGGCCGTAGATGCCGACCCGCGCGGGGTCGACCTCGGGGATCGACGCGAGCCACGCGGCGCCGGCGAGCTGGTCCTCGAGCTCGAGCTCGCCGAGGCGGCCGTGGACGAGACGCTCGAACGCGGGCCCCCGTCCGGTCGTCCCGCGGTTGTCGAGCTGGAACACGAAGAAGCCGCGATCGGCGAGGTGCTGCCAGAAGAGCCGCGGAGCCCAGGCGTCCATCACGGTCTGCACCGTGGGACCGCCGTACACCATGACGATCGCGGGGTGCTTCTCGCCGGGGCCCACCGTCCGCGGCCGGAGCAAGGCTCCGTGGAGCGCCTCGCCGCCGGGGCGCGGGATCCGCACGAGCTCGGGCACGCGGACGCCGAGCGCCTTCGCCTCCGCATCGTCCGCCTGCGCGAGCGTCCGTGCGTGCGGCTTCGGGCGGAGCACGTCGACGCGTGGGAGCCGATCGCGGGCGGAGTGCACGTCGAGGAGGACGTCGCCGCTCTCGCTCGACGTCAGGGCGTGGATGCCGTGGTCGCGCGTGAGCCGCTCGATGTCGCCCCCTTCGAGCGAGACGGCGTAGGCATTTCGTTCGAGCGGTCCTTCACGCGTGGCGGTGAAGACGACGCGTGTCTCGTCGACCGCGGTGATCGCGGTCACGTCCCAGTCGCCGGACGTGAGCGTGCGCACGACGGCGCCGTCCGAAGCGCGCCGGAGCTCGAGGTGGCGGTGCCCAGAGGCGTCGCTCGTGAAGAGGATCTCGCCGCGCTTCGAGAGGACGCGCATCGGCGAAGGCGACACCCACGCGGCCGACGTCTCCGTCGCGAGCGCCGTCGTCTTTCCGCTCTGCGCCTCGACGCGCACGAGCGTGCGGGTCTTCTGGTCGCGTGAGAGCGCCTGGAGATGGATCGCCTTGCCGTCGTCCGTCCACGCGAGACGGACGAGGTAGCGCTCGCTCGCTTCGGGCCACGAGACCCATGTCGTCTTCTTCGTCGCGAGGTCGACGATCCCGAGCCGCACTTTCGGGTTCGCCGCGCCGGCACGCGGGTAGCGCTGCATCATCAGGTCCGGCTCGCCGTTCCGGTGCCCGGCGACCGGGAGCGACGCGACATGGCGCTCGTCCACCTCGAGGTACGCGATGCGGTCGCACTTCGGCGACCACCAGAACCCGCTCTCCTCGCCGAATTCCTCCTGGCCGTTGAAGTCCTGCAGCGCGTGGGTGAGCCCTTCGGTCGCCCCCGACGTGAGCACGGTCTCTTTCTTCGCCGCGCGATCGTGGACGACGAGCTCGCCCTTCCGCACCCACGCGACGCGCGCGCCGGACGCGCACGGCTGCGGGTCGATCTCCGGCTCCGGCGTGCTCGTGAGACGCGTGACGGCACCGCCGACCTCGTACGCGAGCACGTCGCCTCCGTGCGAGAGCACGACGAGCCTCGCGTCCTTCGCGACGCGATAGGAGGTGATGCCCTCCGCCCGCTCGCGCCGCCGCTCGCGACGGAGCTCCTCCTCGCGCGAGAGCGGCGCCGAGCTCGCGAGGTCGGCGGCGCGGAGGAGGACCGACGACGTGCCGGTCGCGAGATCCCACGCGTGGAGGGAGAGGACGTCGTCGCCTTTCTCGCTCGCCAGGTACGTGACCGTCGTGCCGCCGGGCAGCACGCGGATCGAGCGCGGGACCGCCCAGCCCGGATCCGGATACTTCGCCGTTCGTTCGAACGACACGGGGCTCGCGCTCGGCGGCAGCGCCTGGAAGCGGGCAGGCACGACCGGAGCCGGCGCGGGCGCGATCGCCGCGAGCGGCGAGACACGCTTCGGCGCCTCGGGCGCCGGCGGCGCGCTGCACGCGGCGAGCAGGAAGGCGAGGGCGAGCGCGAGCTTCGGGATGTTTCCCATGCCTGCGCGGGTCTACCGCGCGCGGCGCGCGCGGGGAAGCGCGCGGTTCGATGCGCGCGTCAGCGACGCGATCCGAGGGGATCGCGCGCGTGGCTCGGAGGAGCAGGCGGCGGCTCGATGTGCGGCACCGCCGAGGGCGAAGGATGGACGGACGCGCGCGGCCCGGGCTCGAGTCTTCGCAGCGGTCTCGCCGGCGGGTCGACGACGACGACGGGCGACGCGGGCTCGCTCGGGACATCGGCCGATCGCGCGAGCTCGCGCGCGACGGCGGCGAGGCTCGCGGTGCGCGTCATCCGAGGCGCGGGGCGAGACGCGGTCGTCGTCACGACGACGAGTACCGCGAGCGCAGCGGCCGCGACGGCGACGAGCGCGCGCGAGGACGACGACGTCGCCTCCCCCCTGCCCCTCCGCGCGAACGCCCGCGCGAGCAAGGTGTGGCTCGGCCGCGACCCGAGCACCTCGGTCGCGCGCCGCGGGGGCGTCGTCGTCGTGACGAGCGGCGCGACGGACGAGAGCGACGCGCGCGGATCGCCCTTCACGTCGCCGAGCGCCGCACGGAGCGCGGTCGCGAAAGCGCGCGCATCCACGAACCGAGCCTCGCGATCGAACGCGAGCGCGACGTCGAGGACCGCCGCGATGCGGTCCGGCATCCACGGCGCGAGCGTCGCGAGCGGAGGAGCCGGCGTCGTCATCGCGAGGAGCAGCGACTCGTTCGCGGTCTGCGCCTCGTGGAGGATGCGTCCGGTGACGAGTTGGAACAGCGTCGCCGCGAGCGCCCACACGTCGGTCCGCGCGTCGACGAGATCGACGTACCCGCGCGCCTGCTCCGGCGGCATGAAGCCCACCGTGCCCATCGTGATCCCGGCGCGCGTCTCGTGCTTCACCTCCGCGCGCTCCTTCAGGCGCGCGATACCGAAGTCGAGGACCTTCACGGTGCCGTCGCTCGTCACGAAGACGTTGTCGGGCTTGATGTCGCGATGAACGATCCCCTTGTCGTGAGCGCTGGCGACCACGTCGGCGAGCCGCGCGACGACATCGCCCGCCTCGTGGAGCGACAGCGTCCCTTCCTCGATCCGTTCCCGGAGCGTTCGCCCCTCGAGCAGCTCCATCACGAGGAACGGCGTGCCGTCCGCGGCGACGCCGTCGTCGAGGATCGCGACCGCACCGGGGTGGTCGATCTTGTTCGCGACGTATCCCTCGCGGAGGAAGCGTTCGACGAGCGCAGGCTCGGCGGCGAGCTCGCGCCGCATGAACTTGAGGGCGACCCGGCGCCCATTCCGATGGCGCGCCGCGTAGACGCGGGCCATCCCGCCCTCGCCGAGGAGGCGTTCGACGTGCCACTTGTTCTCGAGGACGGCTCCGGCGTGGACCATGGGACCCTCCCCGCCAGACACGGCAGGAACGAGCGTGTCGCACGCCTTTCGGACGAATCCCGAATCGGCTCCCCTCAGGCGGGCGCGACGTCGGCGGACACCACCTCGACGCCCTTCGCACCGTGCGCGCGGGCGACGAGACGGCCGGCGGGGTCGACGACGCAGGAGTCGCCCTGCCCGGGGAGGCGGACGACCCCGGCGCTCCAGTTCGCGGCCGCGATCCAGATCCCGAAACGCTGCGCGAGACCGGTCAGGATCGGAATGCGCGTGTCGTCCTCGTCGACCCATGCGGAAGGGAACAAGAGGAGGTCGGCGGTCGCGAGCTCCTCGGCGGCATCCTCGGAGACGAAGTGCACGTCGTAGCAGACGCAGATCGTGGTGCGGACGCCGGCGATCGTGACGACCGGCGGCGCCGAGCGCCCCGGGGTCGCCCACGTCTCGGGGATCCAGGGATGGCGCTTCTCGTACGCGAAGACGCGGTGGCCGTCGGGACCGAACGCGAGCGTCGCGTTGAAGACGTGCTCCCCCTCGCGGAGCACGAGCGGGCCTACGACGGTCGTGGCGTGCCGGACCGCGAGCGCCGACAGCGCCTTCGCGGTCGGGCCGTCCGCGTCCTCCGCGAACGGCGTCGCGTCGAACGAGCCGCGCGGGGACACGTAGCCCGTGAGGGCGAGCTCGGGCAAGAGCACGAGATCGGCCGGGAGCGACGCCTCGAGGGCGGCCGCGACGTCCGCGAGCGTGCGCGCCGGCGGCCCCCACCGGGCCGACACCTCGAGCACGTTCACGCGCATGGTCTCGACCGTAGCGTGCTACGAGAACCGCGCAACGAGATGGCATCCGACGAGAGCCCCTCCATGGACGAGACCGTCGCCTGGGTCGAGCGCCTCCACGCGGTCGTCGACGA
>JBDHVE010000102.1:0-32995 GCA_039809485.1 Polyangiaceae bacterium
CGACCCCTAGACCCCCAGTCTAGTGCGCTAACCAGGCTGCGCTACGCCCCGGACCGCCCCGCGCTTCCGCGCGCGACTCGCAGCGGAACCTAGTCGGAGGGGTCGGGAGTTCGCAAGCGTTTTATGCCGCGGCACGCACGAGGTCGCGCGTCGGCCGCCTCAGCGCGGCCGCACCCAGATCGCGCCGCTCATCGCCCACGGCGCGATCTCGGCGTCGTCGCCGGACAGGACGGGCCGCATCGGCTTCTTCCCGCGGACCACGACGACGAATGCGTCGTTCTCCCGCACGGCGAGCGTGAACGTCGCCTTCACCTCGAGCGCACCCGACGCGTTCGTGACCGGCCTCAGCGCGACCTCGCGCGCTCCCACGACGCTCGACCCTCCGGCGACGCGAATCTCCGCGGTGTCGACCTCGACCCACGGCGCGCTCCGCACGCGTACGTCCACCTCGACGCGGCCCGCCCTGCCCTTGGCGGTGCCGCCGATCCCGACGCCGTTCGCGCGCACCTCGAGGAACGGTCCGTTCGTGAGGACGACGTCGCGCCGATCGCGAATCGCCTCGACCAAGTCCGCCGTGCGCGCGTCGTCCCAGCGCTCGAGCGCCGCGTCGTTCTCCACGCGCACGTACGTGCGCGGGTATCCGGCCTCCTGCCCGACGATGCCGTGCGTGTCCGTGTCGGCGATCGCGGTCACGACCTTGCCGCTCCGGAGGAGGCCGAAGAAGTCCTCGAGGACCCGCCCGCGCGCGTCGACGTTCCGGCCGTTCCACACCTCGAGCGCGTCGAAGTCGTCGGCGTAGTCGGGCGAGGTCGCCTTCGCCGTCTTCGGATCGAAGCCGAGGAGATCGAAGTAGCCGTTCACGCCCGAGCGCGGATGGTTCACCTGGACGACGCGCCGCCCCGGCAGCGCGCGCGCTTCGGCGAAGAGATCTTTCGGCGATCGATCCCGCACCGCGAACGCCCCGCCGCGGGGCGCATCCTTCACCGGCAGCGGGAAGACGTTCGCGTGGCCCCAGGGCTTCTTGCTCGCGTCGGTCGTGAGCTCGTCGCCCACGATGCTGACCGTGAACGGCGCGAGCCCGAGCTCCTTCACGATCGGCTCGAGGTCGACGACGTTGTTGTGCTCGCTCGCGACCGCGACCTCGACGCCCTCCGCCGCGTTCGCGATCACGCGGTCCCTCATCGCCACCGGCGCATCCGCGCTGAGGGCGGTGTGCTGGTGGAAGTCGGTCGCGACGTAGCCGGTCGTGTCGACGACGCGACGGAGGCGGAACGGCTCGGGTGCAGGCCCCGGCACGACGAGGTCGACGGCCGCGAGATCGTCCTCCGGCCCGCGCGAAGCCGTCACCCGGTACGCGCCCGGCGAGAGCGGCACCGAGAGCGCTTCCCCCGCACGAAGGACGATCTGGTGCTTCGCCGGCCCCGCGACGTGGCCGGGTCCGAAGTCCGGCGTCGCCGTCCCTCCCCTGCCCTCGACCGTCAGCTTGCACGGCACCTCGCGCGTCGTCGTTCCGTGCGTCTCGGAGCACGGACCAAGCCTCGTCATCGCGGCGTCCGAGACGGCGAGCGCCGCCTGGGCCGTCGCGCCGATCCGCGCTTCGACGAGCTCCCCCGTGCCGAGCGCGCGACGTCCTGCGCTCGGCGCGAACGTCACGAGGTATCGCCCGGGCGGCACCTCGGCACGGAGCGCGACCTGACCCGGCGAGGCGACGACGCTCAGGATCGGCTCGCCCGCGGGCGTCGAGAGCACCGCCTTCGCACCGCGCGGCGCGGGGACCGGCTTGCCCTGCGCGTCGACGAGCACGATCGCGATCTTCGCGACGGGCTGTCCGGAGGCTTTCGCGAGCTCGGCGACGATACTGGCGACGTCGGGCCGCTCTCCGACGACGAGCACGCGCTCGTAGGTCACCGCCTTCGAAGGCGCGAGCTCGACGTTCTCGACCTGCGTCGTGTCGGACCAGGTCCCGCCGTTGATCGCCGCGATCTCGCCTTCCGTCGACGTCAGCGCGTAGCTCGCGAACCGACCGATCCCGCCGAGGAACGGCCCCTTCGACGGTCCCTTGAAGCCGAGCGGCTTGCCGGGCGCGACCTTCTCGGCGCCGCCCCACTGCACCGCATCGCCGAGGCCGGGGAGGACGACCTTCGCCGTGCCCCTGTTCTCGAGCGTCGTCCGGACGAGGAGGGCGCGATCGGCGCCGCCGAGGCGGTACTCGGTGCGGACGGCGACGTCCTTCTCGTGGAGCTCTCGCCCGCGCGCTTCGACGACCGCGGTGCCGTCGGCTTCCACCCGCGCGTCGATCGCGTCGTAGAGCGCCTGCCGCGGGAACGCGCCGAAGTAGGTGAACATCTGGCCGAGCTCGTCCTGCCGGAGGCGCGCGTCCGCCGCGTCGACGAGGTTGCCGCCCGACTCCGCGAAGCCGCCGCCTCCGCCGAGCCCGTCGACGACGAAGGCGACCTCGTCGTTCTCGAGGAGCCAGTCGCCGGGTCGCCCGGTCGCGTTCGGGCCTCCGAGCTGCTCGCCCGGGCGCATCGGATGGACGCGCGCGGTGACGGAGCCCGCGTCGGCCGCCTCCGGCTTGCACCGACTCGGCACGAGGCACATCCGGTCCTTCACCCCGGGGCTCACCGGGATCTGGGGCGTGTAGTCCCCGCCCCCGCCACACGCGATCGCCACGGCGGTCGCGAGTGGAGCGACGGCGAGGAGGATGCGGGCCATCCTCGCTGAGACCCC
The DNA here is from genome assembly GCA_039809485.1 of Polyangiaceae bacterium. Taxonomy (GTDB): domain Bacteria; phylum Myxococcota_A; class Polyangia; order Polyangiales; family Polyangiaceae; genus Labilithrix. The sequence goes on from JBDHVE010000102.1 coordinate 2,731, forward strand.
GCTGCGCGACCGCACCTTGGACGTCACGTCGTGCGCCGCGCCGCGACCGCTGCGAGGAAGCGCGCGAGCGCCTGCGCCTTCTGGACGAGCGTCGCAATCTCGATCTGCTCGTCCTTCGTGTGGAAGCCGATCCCGCGCGGCCCGAGCCCGTCGATCGACGCGATCCCCATGGCGCTCGACGTGCTCGCGTCGGAGCCGCCCCCGATGAGCGGCGCCTCACCGGTGCCGAGCCCGACGGCGCGCGCGGCTTCGAGGTAGTCCTCCATCAGCTTCACGCTCGCGTCGGTGCGCTCGAGCGGGAGACGGGCGACGCCGCCACGGAGCTCGATCCGCGTGCCCGGGACCGCGCTCGCGCTCTCTTCGGCGGCGCGACGGAGCGCTTCGACGAGGGCATCCGCGTCGGCCTTCGTCTCGAAGCGCAGATCGAGCACCGCCTCGGCGTGATCGGGGACGGTGTTCTTGCTCGTCCCGCCGGTGATCTTGCCGACGTTGACGGTGACGCCTTTTGCGTAGTCGGTGAGGGCCTGCGCGCGATCGGTGAACTTCGCGATCGCCCAGAGCGCGTTCGCGCCTTCCTTGTGCGCGTTGCCCGCGTGCGCTGCTCTGCCGTGCGCGATCGCGGTCATCGCGCCGGTGCCCTTGCGGCGCGTGATGACGAGGTCCTTCTGGCGTCCGGCCTCGAACACGAGCGCGCCGCTCGCGCCGGCGATCGCCTCCTTGATCACCTTCTGGCCCTCGGGCGAGCCGACCTCTTCGTCGGCGACGATCGCGAGGCGGAGCGCCGGGAGGGCGTGCACCTGCGCGAGCGCGCGGAGTGCCCACGCGACGACGACGAGCCCGCCCTTCATGTCGAGGACGCCCGGCCCGCGTGCGAGGTCGCCGTCGCGCGAGAAGCCCTCGAAGGTGCCGGGCGGGAACACGGTGTCGAGATGGCCGACGAGCGCGATCGGCGCGCTTCCCGGCGCGTCCGTCGTCCTGAAGACGAGGTGGTCCGCGAAGGTCGTGCTCGGGATGCGCGAGCCCGAGAGTCCTTCGATACGGAACAGCTCCTCGAGCATCGCCCCGACCTTGCGGCCCCCGTCCACGTTCTCGGTGAAGGAGTTCACGGACACGAGCTCGGCGAGCGCGGTCTCCATCGCGCGAGCCTGTTCGGCGAGCCAGCGGGAGGCGTCTTCGGCGGCGGTCATCGGGCGCGGAGTCTACTCGTGCGGCTCGTGGGCGCGCCTGTTTTGCGGCCTCCGGGTTGCATTCTGAATTTTCAGAATGTACAGTATGGAGAACTCGACTGCACCGTCACGGACCCGAACGAACACCAGGAGGTGGGGCTTGGAGACGCCGTTCCCGGGATCGGAGGCAGAGGCGCGCGAAGCGAGCCTCGACGCGCCCGCGCGCGACCGTGCGCTCGTGCGTGACGCCGAGGCGCGCGGTCTCACGGCCGAGCGCCGCGACCGCGTGCGGCAGGCAGCCATCGCCGACATCCCGTGGTGGTACAGCCCATGGGGCCATCTCGCCGCGACGACGGGGATCGGCCTCGCCGTGCTCGTCGTCAGCACGAGCCGCCTCGTCACGCTGCCGGTCCGCTGGACCGACTGGCTCGTCGTCCCTCTCGTCTGCGTGTTCGCGAACTTCTTCGAGTGGCACGTCCACAAGCACGTGCTCCACAAGCGGCGTTGGCCCGTCGAGGTGATCTACGACAAGCACACGCCGATGCATCACATGGTCTACGTCGAGAACGACATGGCGCTCCGCGACCCGAAGGAAATGCGCCTCGTGCTCATCCCCGCGATGGGCGTCCTCGGCATCGTCGTGACCGCGGCGCCGATCGCCTTCGTCCTCGCGCACCTCTGGTCCGCGGCGGCGGGATGGCTCCTCCTCCTCACCGCGAGCCTCTTCATGGTGACGTACGAGCTGCTCCACCTCGCCTACCACGCGCCGGCGACGTCGTTCGTCGGTCGCCTCGGGCTCGTCCGGCGTCTCCGCGCGCATCATGCTCGGCACCACGATCCGCGCCTGATGCAGCGCTACAACTTCAACGTCACGGTGCCCCTCTTCGACTGGATCATGGGAACGATGGCACCCGCGTCACCCGACGCACCGCGGCAGACGCGCTGACTCGGGACCGCAACGCGCTTCGCCTCCACCGCGCAGCCTGCGTGCTAGGCTCGCGCGCGCCATGGCCAAGAAGTTCAAGGCCGCCGTCATCGGCGGCAGCGGGTACGGCGGCGGAGAGATCATCCGTCGTCTTCTCCTCCACCCCCATGTCGAGCTCGTGCGCGTCGCGTCGGTCGACTTCGTCGGCGAGCCGATCTGGGCGGCGCACCCGCAGCTCGAAGGGCTGACGGATCTGAAGTTCGAGGGGATCACGCCCGCCGAAGCCGCCGCCGGCATGGACGTCGTCCTCCTCGGCCTCCCGCACAAGGTGTCGGCCACCAAGATGCCCGAGCTGATGGCCACCGGCGCGCGCGTCGTCGATCTCTCGGGCGACTTCCGCCTCCGCGACGCTGCACTCTACAAGAAATACTACCACGCGGAGCATCCCTGCCCGCAGCACCTCACCGACGGCTCGTTCGTCTACGGTCTGCCGGAGCTCAATCGCGACAAGATCAAGACGGCGAAATACGTCGCTTCGCCGGGCTGCTTCGCGACGACGATCGAGCTCGCGCTCATGCCGCTCGCGAAGGCGGGCCTGCTCGAGGGCGCGGTCGAGGTCGTCGGCATCACCGGGTCGTCCGGCTCCGGCGTCGTGCCGAGCGCCGGCACGCACCACCCGACGCGCGCCGTGAACCTCCGCACGTACAAGCCGCTCGATCACCAGCACATCCCGGAGATCACGCAGACGCTCCGCGACGCGGGCGCGAAGAACGTCGACATTCGCTTCGTCCCCGTCAGCGCGCCGCTCTCGCGCGGCATCTTCGCGACCTGCTTCGCGCACGTGGACGAGAAGGCGAGCGCCGACCAAATCCGTGCGCTCTACAAGGAGACGTACAAGAGCGAGCCGTTCGTCCGCGTCCCCGAGAAGCGGATGCCGGAGGTCGCGGCGGTGAAGGGCACGAACTTCGTCGAGGTCGGCGTCCAGGTCGGGACCGACGGCGCCGAGCCGGCGGGGGGGCCGGGGGGGCAGGCCCCCCCGAGGAAGCGCGTCGTCGCCTGCTTCTCCGTCACCGACAACCTGATCAAGGGCGGGGCCGGACAGGCGATCCAGTCGATGAACATCATGCTCGGCGTCGACGAGAAGACGACGCTCGAGGATCCGGGAGGCTGGCCGTGAGCACGGCGCCCTCCGGCAAGGGCCCCGTCACGATCAAGCTCGGGGGCGAGGTCGTCCAGGGCCCGCACATGGCGGCGATCGGGGCCGACATCGCCGAGCTCGTCCGCTCCGGCACCCCCGTCGTCGTCGTCCACGGCGGCGGCCCGCAGGCGACCGAGCTGCAGAAGAAGCTCGGTCAGACCCCGACGATCGTCGGCGGGCGCCGCGTGACCGACGAGGCGACCCTCGAGGTCATGAAGATGACCGTCGCCGGCAAGGTGAACGTCGACCTCTGCTCCGCGCTCTTCGCGGCCGGCGCGAAGCCGGTCGGCCTCCACGGCGCGAGCTCGCTCACGGTGAAGGCGACGCGGCGTCCGCCGAAGGTCGTCACCGGCGGCGGGCCCGATCCGGTCGACTTCGGCTTCGTCGGCGACGTCGTCGGCGTGAACTCCGAGCTCGTCGCGCTGCTCTCGCAGAACGGCTACGTCCCCGTCGTCGCGTGCCTCGGCGCGGACGAGAAGGGCGGCGTCTTCAACATCAACGCCGATGCGGTCGCGAACCAGCTCGCGATCCGGCTCGACGCGCGTGCCCTCGTGCTCGTCACCGACGTGCCCGCGGTCCTCCGCGACGTGAGCGACCCGAGCTCGCGCATCGGTCGGATGACGATCGCCGAAGGCAAGCGCGCGATCGAGGAAGGCGTCGTCACGAAGGGGATGATCCCGAAGCTCGAGGAGTCGTTCGCTTCGATCGAGCAGGGCGTCCACGCCGTGCACATCGTCGGGAAGCTCTCGCGCGGCGACCTCGCGCGCGCCGTGTCCGAGCCCGGCAGCGTCGGGACCGTGCTCGTCGCCTAGCGACTCCCGCAGAGGCTGCCGGTCACTTCGAGACGTCTTCGCGCAGGCCGTGGGCCTGATCGAGGAGCGTCTTGAGGCTGGCAGCCGAAGCCGCCGACTTCTTGAACGGCTCGTCGAAGCACTTGGCGAGCTGCGCTTCGCTCGCCGCCGCGGTCGCCTTGCCGCCCGACATCGCCATGTCCTTGAAGCCGCCGCGCGCGCCCGAGATCACGGCCTCGGCGTTCAGGATCCGCTTTCCGCCCTTTTCGCCGATCTCGTAGAGGATCTGGAGGAGCGCGGGGTACGACTTCTCGACCGCCGAGCGGAGCGCATCCTCCGTCGCGCGGTCCTTGCCGCCGGCGACGACGAGGCCGGCCTGCGGCATCGAGCACTCCGCCTTGTTGAGGGCGGCGAGCTCGCAGCGGGCGCGGCAGTCGGTGCTCACGTCGGGCGACTTGAAGTCGCCCGCGCACTTCGCCTCCGAGAGATCGACGCTGCACTTGCCCGCGCAGAACCCGGACGGGTCGCAGATGCCCGGCTTCGCGAACTTGCAGGAGCCGTTGCACTGCCCCTTGCACTCGCCGACGAAGGCGCCGCCGGTGCACGTGCCGGCGCAGGTGCCCGCGCACGGGCCGGTCGACGGCTTGCCGTCACACGTGCCCTTGCAGCGACCACCGCACTGACCCCGGCCGGCGCCTTCGCAGGTGCCGGAGCAGGTGCCTTCGCACTTCTGGGCGCTCTTCGACTCGCAGGTGCCGTCGCACTGCCCGTCGCACTTGCCGACCTTCTGCTCGCACTCCGCCTTCGCCTTCTCGGCGGAGACGGAGCTGTCGCAGATTGCGGCGCACTTCGTCATCAGGCTCGCGTCGACCTGGCAGATCGGCGCGCGCACGACGAGGGTGAACGACGCCTTCGGTCCGAGCTTTGTCTTCGCCTCGCGCACCGCCTTCAGCGCGGCGGTGCACGCTTCGGCGCCGCTGCCGAACGAGGCCTTGTCGCCGAGGCTGTTCGCCACCTGCGAGCACGCGATCCCGAGCTCGGCGTCGAGCTTGTCCTCGAGCGCACCGAGCTCGGTGGACGCGAGCGCGGCCGCCTTGAGCTTGTCCGCCGCCTCGCGCGAGAGCTGGTACTCCTTCGCGAAGTCGAACGTGCCGACCTCTTCGGGCTTCGCGAGGTCGGGGCACTTCGAGGAGACGGTGGGCGTCGGCGCCACCGGCTTCGGCTTGCTGCCGCCGCACGCGACGACGACGACGCCGAGGACGAACGCGGGGACGAGAGCGCGCGGCTTCACTTCGTCGAGGCGCTCCCGCCCGCGCTGCCGCTCGCGCTGGCGCTGACGCTGGCCTTCACGTCGACCGAGGCTTTCACGTCGGCCTTCAGGCTCCCGGCCGCGTCGAGCGCGCCCTTGAACGTGTCGCCGACGCACGCGGTGATCTGGCCCGCGATCATGCCCGCCTGGGCGGCGTTGCCGCTCGTCTGCGCGATCGCCTGGATGCTGCCCTGCACGCCTTCGACCGTCGCCTGGACGTTGCCGGCGAGCTTGCCCGCGCGTTCGCCCATGCCGATCGCGACCTTGAGGACGAGCGGCAGGTTCTTCTCGAGCGCGCCTTTCAGCTGCTCGGCCGCCTTCGCGTCGGCGGCGCCGGTGATCGCGACGCCGACCTGCGCCGGCGTGCACTCCATCTTCGCCTGCACGTCCGCATCGCACTGGGCCTTGCACTCACCGCTCATCTCCGGCGGCTGCACCTCGCCCGTGCACTTCGGCTCCTTGAACTCGGCGGAGCACTTGCCGGTGCAGGTTCCTTCGCACTTCGCGGCGGCCTTCAGCTGGCAGGTGCCTCCGCACTTGCCCTTGCACTCGCCCTTGACGGTGCCGCCGGTGCACTTGCCTTCGCAGGTGCCGGCGCACTGGCCCTTCGAGGCCTTGCCGTCACACTTGCCTTCGCAGTTGCCGGAGCAGCTGCCCTTCACCTCGGCATCGCACGAGCCGCTGCAGGTGCCGTCGCACTTCGCGGCCGCCTGCACGTCGCACGAGCCCTCGCACTTCGCATCGCACTTGCCGGAGAGCTTGCCCGGCTCGCACTCGACCTTCGCCTTGCCGCCGGAGAGCTTCGCATCGCACTTGCCGGCGCAGTCGGCGTACGCGTCGAGGCTCGCCTGGCACTTCGGCTCGCGGATCGTGAGGGCGACGGCAGCCTTCGCGCCGAGCTGGCCCTTCACGTCGGCGATCGTCTTCATCGCGGCGTCGCACGCGGTCTTGCCGTCCTTGAGCTCACCCGTGGCGCCGAGGTCCTTCGCGATCCCGCCGCAACCCGTGACGAGGTCGGCGTCGACCTGCGCCGCGACGCCCTTCAGCTCGAGCGCGGCGACGGTGCCGGCCTTGAGCTTCGCCGCGCCTTCCGCGTCGATCTTGAAGGAGCCCTGGAAGTCGTAGGCGAGCACGGACTCGACGTTGGTGACGTCGGGGCACTTCGGGCCCACGCCGGTCGCCTTCATCGCGTTGCCAGCAGCCGCGCAGCTCGCGACGACCATCGCGAGGCCACCGAACAGAACGATCCCACCCATCACCTTCGTCACGTGCGACCAAGCGACCATCTGGCGACTCCTCAGGGGAAAAAGCAGTCCCCGAATAACATGGACCGCGGCAGGCGTGCTATGGCCATCGCGTGATGCGGGTCGCGGTGGTCGACAGCGGCGTCGGGAACGTGCAGAGCGTGCTCCGCGCGGTCCGGCACGCGACGGCGGACGCGGGGATCGCGGCCGAAGCCGGGCTCACCCACGACGCCCTCGCGCTCCGTTCTGCGGACGTCCTCGTCGTCCCCGGCCAGGGGTCGTTCGGCGGCATCGCGCACGCGATGCACGGCGCGCTCGGCGAGGTCCTCGTCGAGCGTATCCGCGCCGGCGTCCCCTATCTCGGGATCTGCCTCGGGCTCCAGGTCCTGTTCGAGGGGAGTGAGGAGGCGGAGGAGGTGCGTGGCCTCGGCATCTTCCGCGGACGCGTGCGCCGACTCCGCCCCGCGATCGATCCCGCGACGGGCCACCCCCAACCCGCTCCCGCACATCGGCTGGAACACGGTCGAGCCGGGCCCTTCCGCAGGCGAGATCATCCCGGCCTCGCCGACCCACTTCTACTTCGCGCACTCGTTCGCGGCCGAGCCCGAGGACGCCTCGATCGTCGCCGGGACGTGCACCTACGGAACGCGCTTCGTCGCGGCGGTCGCGAAAGACAACGTCGTCGGCATCCAGTTCCACCCGGAGAAGAGCCAGAAGAGCGGGCTCGACGTGCTCGCGCGGTTCTTCCGCCGAGCGAGGTGAAAGTATGCGCGTCCTCCCCGCGATCGACCTCTTGGGCGGCAAGGCCGTCCGCCTCCACCAGGGCCGCTACGACCAGGTCACCGTGTTCGACGAGGACCCGCCGTCGGTCGCGCAGCGCTTCCGCGCGCACGTCGAGATGATGCACGTCGTCGACCTCGAGGGCGCGAAGGCCGGCGCCCCCGTGCAGAAGGAGCGCGTCGCGGCGATCGTCGCCGCCTTCGGAGGCAGCGTGCAGGTCGGCGGCGGCGTCCGCACGCGCGAAGCGCTCGAAGGGTATCTCGCGCTCGGCGCGAAGCGGGTCGTGCTCGGGACCGCGGCGGTGAAGGATCCGGAGCTCGTGCGCGCGCTCGCGAACGCCTATCCGGGCGTCGTCGTGATCGCGGTCGACGCGAAGGACGGCTTCGTCGCGACCGACGGCTGGACCGAGACCTCGCGCGTGCGTGCGGTCGATCTCGTGAAGGCGCTCGCCGACGCGCCGATCGGCGCCGTCCTCTACACCGACGTCGCGCGCGACGGCACCGGCGTCGGCCCGAACGTGGAAGCGACGGGCGCGCTCGCGAGCGCCTCGCCCTTCCCCGTGATCGCCTCCGGCGGCGTCGGCTCGCTCGCGCACCTGCGCGCGCTCGCGGCGCTGCCGAACGTCGAGAGCGCGGTCGTCGGTCGCGCGCTCTACGACGGTAGCATCACGCTCGAGGACGCCGTCGCGGCGGCGCGATGACGGAGCACGTCTTCGAGGGAGGCTGTCACTGCGGGCGCGTCCGCTTCCGCGTGCGGACGGAGGCGCTGGATGCTCTCGACTGCAACTGCAGCATCTGCACGATGAAGGGGTTCCTCCACCTGATCGTGACGAAGGACGCGTTCGAGCTGCGCGACGGCCGGAGCGAGCTCACGACCTACGCGTTCAACACGGGGGTCGCGAAGCACACGTTCTGCCGGGTCTGCGGCATCCACCCGTTCTACACGCCGCGGTCGCACCCGGACGGGGTCGACGTGAACGTCCGGTGCCTCGACGACGACGCGGTGGCACGCTTCCGGATCACGTCGTTCGACGGTCGGGCGTGGGAAGAGAACGTCGACCGGATTCGTTGATCCGGGGCTGTAAGGTCGAGGCCGCACGTCCGTTTGCCGGACATGAGCGCCCGCCTCCTTCGCACCTGCCTCGCTGTCCTCCCCTGCGCCGCGATGACGCTGCTCGCCGCCTCGCCCGCGAAGGCGGACGACGACTTCGGGACGACGCCTGCACGCGCCCGCGGCGCGGCCGCATCGGAGAAGCCGGCGGCGCCGAGCCCGGAGCCGACGTCGTCGGGCTCCGGCACGAACGAGCCCCGCGCGGAGGTCCTCACGATCGACCGCGACACCGACGACGCCCCGGTCCGTCGACGCCGCCGTGAAGCCCCGATCGCGACCGATCCGCCGAAGGACTGGGCCGTGCTCTACGGCGGCCTCCGTCCCCAGCTCGGCACGTTCGGCGGGATCGCGACGCTCGGCGCCGCGTCGAGCCGCGTCGAGCGGTTCTACGGCGGCGCGTCGTTCGCGACGGTGCGCAACGACGCCGGCACGCACGTCGGCGCCCTGCAGCTCGCGCTCGGCCGCAACCTCGCCCACGAGTACATCGGCGGCATGCAGGTGAGCCTGACCGAGAACCGCGCGAAGAGCTTCACCGGCATCGGCCAGCTCACGCTCGCCTACAACCGCGCGGGCGACATGGTCGGCGTCACGCAGATCGCCGGATACAACCGCTCAAAGAGCTTCGCCGGCGTCGCGCAGATCGGGCTCTACGATCGGACCGACGAGAGCTTCGCCGGCGTCGCGCAGGTAGGGCTCTTTGATCACGCGCGGAAGTCGTTCAAGGGCATCGCCCAGATCGGCGTCGTCAGCGCCACCGGCCGCGAGCTCCTGCCGGGCGGCAGCCAGGAGGGGAGCTTCGCGGGCGTGCTCCAGGCCGGCGCGTGGTCGGTCGTCGACGGGAGCTTCGGCGGCGTCGCGCAGGTCGGCGGCGCGTTCGCGATGACGGACAAGGAGTTCACCGGGCTCGTCCAGGTCGGCGGCCTCGCTGCCTACAGCCACGACTTCAAGGGCGTCGCGCAGGTCGGGATGGCGAGCTTCAGCGAGCGCTCTCTCGGCATGCAGATCGGCTTCGCCGATCTCGCGTTCCGCGAGCACACCGGGCTCCAGGTCGCGCCCGGCTACACCTACGCCGGCAAGCTGAGCGGCGCGCAGATCGGGATCGTGAACCGCGCGAAGGAGGTGAAGGGCGTCCAGATCGGCCTCTTCAACTCGACGCAGGCGCTCACCGGCGTGCAGATCGGCCTCGTCAACCACGCGGAGGACGGCCTGCTGCCCTGGACCGGCATCATCAACGTCGGGTTCGGCGACGGCGGCGAGGACGAAGGCGACGAGGCCGAAGCGCGTGCACGCCACGGCCACGTCGCGATGTGAGGCGCGTCACGGGTTGATCGTGGCCGCCTGGTGTGCGGCGCTCACGAGCGCGCGACCCACGGCGCCCGCGATCGGTGCCTCGCGGATCGAGGACGGTGCGTCGAAGCTCGTCGGCTCGTCGACGCCGACACCGAGTCGGTCGACGAGCTCGCCGCCGAGCCAGGCGGTGACGCTCGCGAGCGCCATGCCGGTCACCGAGAGCGATGTCGCGAGCGACCGCTTCTTCGGTGACGAGCGGCGCACGAGCCAGCTCGCGGCGAAGAGGCCGGTCACGAGGAGGTTCCCGATCCCGTGCGCGGCACCGACGCGCTTCGCGCGGGTGTTGTGCGGGATCGCGAGCCAGTCGACGAGCCCGAACGGCGCGGCGGCGAGCGCGCCGACGAGGCCGGCCGAGAGCGCGGTCGAGCCGGTCCCGAACCAACGCTTCTGCTTCGTCGCGAGCCCGACCACGTCACACCCGGCCGCCAGCGCGAGCATGCCGAGAGGGAACACGACGAGCACTTGGTGGACGGGGTGACCGAGGATCTTCGCGCGGCTTCTCATGGCGAGGCGGGGTGCAAGGGTCGTGCACTCTCGCGCGGAGCCTCCGCCTCCCGGTCCCCCGGGGATCCAGGCTGAGCCGACCGTGACACCCACGCCAGAGGAGACGCAGCGGCCACGACGCGGAATCCGCAGAGTTCTCGGAGCGCGAGCACATGGCACACCGAGTGCGAGGCGACCTCGACCATGTCCGGCCTTTCGCGCAAGTCCTTCTCGCCCAGGTCGCTCGCGACCGTCCTCGCCCTCGGCCTCTTCTCCGTCGCGATCGTGAACTGCGTCTCGGAGGCGGAGCCGGGCGACTACGACGAGAGCACGGCCGGTCAGACGAAGACCGATGGCGGGTATGGCGGTTACGGCGGCTACGGCGGCTACGGCGGCGGCTACGGGGGGTACGGCGGGTTCGGTCCGTGACCTCACGGCGGCACGACGCGCTCGTCTTCGCGCTCTTGCTGCTCACGTACGCGTGGTTCTACCAGGGCGGGTTCTCGAACCAGAGCGCCCGCTTCGACTTGTCCGTCGCGCTCGCCTTCGAGCACCGCGCGACGATCGACTCGTTCTCCGCGAACACGATCGACAAGGTCGTCGTCGCCGGGCACACGTATCTCGAGAAGGCGCCGGGCGCTTCCTGGCTCGCGCTGCCGGTGCCGCTCGTCGCGAGCCTCTTCCTCGACACCGCCGATCTGCATGCGTCGCCGTGGCTCGGCGACCTCCTCCTGTGGACCGGCACCATCGCGAGCGTGTCGCTCCTCACCGCGCTCGCGGCCGTCGCCTTCCGCCGGACGTTGCGTCTCCTGAACCCGGACCTCGACGACGTCACCGCATCGGCGGCGGCGCTCGTCGTGTTCGGCGCAACGCTCGTCCTGCCGTACGCGACGATGCTCTTCGGTCACGCCGTCGCGGGGAGCTGGCTCGTCCTCGCGCTCTACTTCCTCCTGCGCGCCGGACGAGACGAGACCGCGGGGCCGCGGCATGCTGCGTTCGGCTGGTTCTCGCTCGGGGCGGTCGTCCTGACGGAGTATCCCCTCGCCGTCCCCGCGTTCGGCGTCGCGCTCGGAGCGCTGCTCTCTGCGCCGTCGGCGCGGCGACGCTCCCTCCTCGTGCTCGCGCCCCTTGCTGCGCTCCCGGTGCTCGGCATCCTCCTCCACAACACGGTGGTCTTCGGAGGACCGTTCTCGCTCGGCTACGGCAAGCTGCAGAATACACCTTTTTCGTCGGGAATGAGCCGCGGCCTCTTCGGGATCGCGCTTCCCTCGCCGCGCGTCGCGCTCCAGCTGCTCTTCGGGACCTACCGCGGTCTCTTCGTGTACTCGCCCGTCCTCCTCGTGACCGCTGCGTGTTACCGCTTCTGGCCGCGGCCGCTGCTCCGCACGCTCGGTCTGCCGCTCCTCGGCGGCGCGCTCGGGCTCCTCGCGACCATCAGCGGTTACGCCTTCTGGCAGGGCGGGACGTGCTTCGGGCCGCGCCACCTCGTCGGCGTCGTGCCGCTCCTCGGCCTCGGCGTCGCGTTCGTCCCGCAGGCGTGGGCACGCTCACCCCTGACGTGGGCCGTCGCGGCCGTGTCGGCGTTCGTCGCGCTGCTCGGGACGGTCATCACGCCGAACGTCACGGAGTTCGAGCTCGCGCCGCTGACCCACGCCTACCTGCCCCTGCTCGCGACCGGCCAGGTGTCGATCAGCCCGATGGCGTTCCTCACGCCTGCGACGGAAACCGGCGCGCGTCACGTCGCGTACCGCGCGTACCCGTGGGCCGCCTTCAACGTCGGAGAGCTGCTCGGGTTGCCGAGCTGGTGGAGCGTCGTCCCGCTCTTCGTCGCGTGGGCGTTCGCGTTCGCGCGCCTCCGGCGGGAGCGAGGCGCTGGCGCGGACCCGCTGCGCGTGCGATGACGAACTCGTGCGACTTCTGCCCTCGACCAGGCGTCGTCGCGGCGCTGGCGACGGTCGCGTCGGCCGAGTCAGAGACCGACGGGGTGCCAGACCGTCTTCGTCTCGAGGAACCGCTCGATCCAGCCGAGGCCCTGACCGCGGCGTTCGTCGAGCCAGCTCTCGGGGTCCATCGGCACGTGCGTCTTCACGCGTTTCACGCTGTCGGCGCCGTCGTGCTCGAGCGACTTGCGGAGGTCCGCGTCGACGAGCCACGCGTCGACGCCGATCACCTCGCGGTGCTTGGCGAGATGCGGCGACATCTCCTTCGCGTGCCCCGTGAGGATGTTCACGACGCCGCCGGGGAGATCGCTCGTCGCGAGGCACTCGCAGAAGACGATCGCCGTGCGCGGGTCCTTCTCGCTCGCGAGCGCGACGACCGTGTTGCCGCCGGTGATGACGGGGAGCACGGTCGAGACGAGGCCGAGGAGCGCGGGCCGGTCCGGCGCGACGACACCGACGACGCCCATCGACTCCGGCACGCTGAAGCCGAAGTGCGGCCCCGACACGGGATTCGACGAAGCGAGCAGCGCGAAGTACTTGTCGCTGAAGCCGGCGTAGAAGACGGCGCGATCGATCGAGGCGTCGACCTCCGCCTCGGCCTCGACGTCCGAGATGCCGCCGCGAACGAGCGACTCGACGAGCTCGGCGCGACGCGACTCCATCACCTCGGCGAGCCGGTAGAGGATCTGCCCGCGGTTGTACGCGGTGCGCTTCTCCCAGCCGGCCCACGCGTTCTTCGCGACGAGCACGGCGTCACGCACGTCCTTGCGCGAGCCGCGCGGGACGTTGACGGTGTCGGGGTCGGCGTCGTCGTGGCCGGGGACCGACTGGACCTGCACGTAGCGCCCCGACTCGGACCGGACGAACGCGCCGCCGACGTACATCTTGTACGCCTTGTTCACGCGGACGCGCGGGCCGCGCTGGGTGAAGGCCTTCATGATCGGCGCCTCGCTCGAACGCGGACCGACCGACGGGCGCGACTCGCGATCGGCTTCGAGCGTCGCGGTCTTCTTCTTCGGATCCATCACTCCACCTCGACGTAGGCCGCGAGCCCCTGGCGACCGCCCTCGCGGCCGAAGCCGCTCTCCTTGTACCCACCGAAGGGCGAGGTCGGGTCGAACTTGTTGTACGTGTTGCCCCAGATCACGCCGGCCTTCAGCTTCGTGGCCATGTGGAAGATCTTGGCGCCCTTGTCGGTCCAGACGCCGGCGGAGAGGCCGTACATCGTGTTGTTCGCCTTCTCGAGCGCCTCGTCGGGCGTGCGGAAGGTCATGATCGTGAGGACCGGTCCGAAGATCTCCTCCCGCGCGATCCGGCACGACTGGCTCGCGCCGGTGAAGAACGTCGGCGGGAACCAGAAGCCCTTCTCCGGCACCTTCACGGGCGCGCTGAAGCGCTCGGCGCCTTCCTTCTCGCCCGACTCGACGAGCTCGCGGATCTTGCCGAGCTGCATCCGCGAGTTGATCGCGCCGACGTCGGTGTTCTTGTCGAGCGGGTCGCCCATCCGGAGCGTCATCATCCGGTCGCGCAGCTTGCGGACGAGGAGGTCGTGGACGCTCTCCTCGACGAGCAGACGCGAGCCGGCGCAGCACACGTGACCCTGGTTGAAGTAGATGCCCGAGACGATGCCCTCGACCGCCTGATCGAGCGGCGCGTCCTCGAAGACGATGTTGGCGGCCTTGCCGCCGAGCTCGAGGGTGAGGCGCTTCGTCGTGCCGGCGAGCGCGCGCTGGATGCGCTTGCCGACGTCGGTCGACCCGGTGAAGGCGACCTTGTTCACGTCGGAGTGGTTCGCGAGCGCGGCGCCGGTCTCGCCCGCGCCGGTCACGATGTTGACGACGCCGGGCGGGAGCTCCGCCTCCTCGATGATCTTCGCGAGCAGCAGCGCGGTCAGCGGCGTCGTCTCCGCCGGCTTCAGCACCACGGTGTTGCCGCACGCGAGCGCCGGCGCGAGCTTCCACGCCGCCATCAGGAGCGGGAAGTTCCACGGGATGATCTGACCGGCGACGCCGAGCGGCCGCCACGCGCGCCCCTGGAAGGCGTAGTCGAGCTTGTCGGCCCAGCCTGCGTGGTAGAAGAAGTGCGCTGCGGCGAGCGGGAGATCGACGTCGCGCGACTCCTTGATCGGCTTGCCGCCGTCCATCGACTCGACGATCGCGAGCTCGCGCGACTTCTCCTGGATCGCGCGCGCGATCCGGAAGATGTACTTCGCGCGCTCGGAGCCCTTCATCTTCGACCAGTACTTTTCGTAGCCCTCGCGCGCGGCGCGAACGGCGTCGTCGACGTCCTGCGCGTTCGCCTCCGCGACCTCGGAGAGGACCTGCTCGGTCGACGGCGAGATCGTCTGGAAGAAGCGCCCGCTCCGCGGCGTGACCCAGCGGCCCCCGATGAAGAGGCCGTACTTCGGGTCGATCCGGACGTGGTCGGGCGACTCGGGCGCGGGCGCGTAGTCCCAGGCATGGCCGAACTCGAGGGCGGCGGTCGGGCGGCGCTCGGACGTCACGGCGGAAAGGTCGCTGCTGCTCTTGGTGATCGATTGGGACATGGTCTCGCCTTCAGTCCTTCGAGAAGTCGTCCGACGCCTGGTAGAGCCCCGTGCGCTCCTTCTCGAGCTGCATGAGCACGTCGTTCAAGAGTGCGCTCGCGCCGAAGCGGAAGAGATCGGGCGTGAGCCACGCGTCGCCGAGGGTCTCCTTGACGATCACGAGGTACTGGAGCGCCTGCTTCGCCGTCCGCACGCCGCCGGCGGGCTTCATCCCGATCCGGCGCCCCGTGGCGTAGTAGTGGTCACGGATCGCTTCGAGCATCACGAGCGTGACGGCGGGCGTCGCGGCGGGCTGGATCTTCCCGGTCGACGTCTTGATGAAGTCGCCGCCGGCCGCGATCGCGAGGTCGCTCGCCTTGCGGACCATGTCGTAGCTCCCGAGCTCGCCCGTCTCGAGGATCACCTTCAGGTGCGCGGGACCGCACGCTTCCTTCGTCTGGGCGATCTCGTCGAAGACCTTGGCGTAGTCGCCCGAGAGCATCGCACCGCGATCGATGACCATGTCGATCTCGTCGGCGCCGAAGTCGACGGCGCGACGCGTGTCCTCGAGCTTGATCGGCAGCGGCGACTGCCCGCTCGGGAACGCGGTCGCGACGCTCGCGACCTTCACCGGCGAGCCCTTGAGGGCCTCCTTCGCCGTCGGCACGTGGTTCGGATAGACGCAGACCGCACCGACCGGACCGATCGTCGGATCCTCCTCGAGCGGACGGAGCGCCTTCTGGCACATCTGCCGGACCTTGCCGGCGGTGTCCTTCCCCTCGAGGGTGGTGAGGTCCATCATCGTGACGGCGAGCTTCAAGCCGGCGACCTTCGTCGCCTTCTTGATCGAACGCTTGCCGAGCGCCGCGACGCGCTCCTCGACCGCGACCGCGTCGACCTTCGGCGGCTCGAAGAGCGCGAAGCGACCGACGCCGCCTCCGCCGCCGAGGCCAGGCCGGAAGAGCGCCTGGGCGCCGTTGCCGTTCGTCCCGCTGCCGTTGCCGTTCTCGTGGATCACGAGGGCGAGCGTATCATGGGCTCCGCGGCCGCTACGGCCACTTACCGCGTCATTTCCACTTCACGCTGCACCCCACGGCGGGGGTCTCGGCGACCGGCGGCTCCTTCGCCGCGAGCAGCGCCTCGAGGGCGTTCCGGAGGTCGTGGCTCGTCACACGCGACGCGTCACGGTGGTTGTCGTCGATGCGCCCGTGATAGCGGAGCTTGCGAGCCGCGTCGAAGACGAAGACCTCGGGGGTGAAGCGCGCGCCGAGGGCACGGACGAAGGCCTGGCTGTCGTCCCGCACGTAGGGGAACGGGAACTCCCGCTCGAGCGCGCGCTGCTTCATCTGGGCCATGCCGTCGGCCGGATAGCGCGCCGTGTCGTTCGCGTTCACCGCGACGAAGTCCACGCCCTCCGGCTGGTAGTGGTTGCAGAGCTCCACCATGCGCGGCTCGTAGGCGACGACGTACGGGCAGTGGTTGCAGGAGACGATGACGACGAGCAGCTTCCCCGTGAACGACACGAGGTCGTGGACCTGGTCGTCGGTGCCGGGGAGCGCGAAGGCGGGGCACGGGTCGTGGAGCGCGAGCGCCATGAGGCCGGGATATCAGCGGCCGCCCTTGCGGACCAGGCCCTCGGCCGCGACGAAGTCCTTCGACGCGAAGAGGGCGCAGTCGCAATAGCCCTGGCGCGCGATGTCGGCGTGGTGCGGCGTGCAAGGGCACACCATCTCGGCGCCCTTCGTCTTCGAGTCCGCGACGTCCGCGCACGGGCAGTACATGCGGCCGTGGCGGACGAGGTTCTCGACGAGCCCTTCGATGACGTTCGCGACGACCGCTTCTTCCGGATAGAGCGCGTAGCGGCCCTTCGCCACATAGGTCTCGACGAACTTCCGGACTCGCGCCCGGGCCGCTTCACGCGCGTCGTCGCTCATCGCTCCGTGGAAACCACAAAATGCACGACACCGCCACCCTCCCTCGCGGGAAGGTCACGGCGTCGGTGCCGGGTCGGTCGAGCTGCGCTCAGCCCTTCGGCGGCGCGGCGTCGAGCTTCGCGCGCTTGCGGCGGCGACGCGCGGCCTCGGCCTGCTTCTTCCGGCGCTTGACGCTCGGCTTCATGTAGTGACGGCGCATCTTGAGCTCACGAAGGACGCCCTCGGAGGCGAGCTTGCGCTTGAGCATCTTGATGGCGCGCTCGATCCCGCGGTCGCTGACCACGACCTCGAGCGGCTTGCACTGTACGGCTTCACTCGGCATCGATTTCCTCGGTCTTCCCCGGCTTTGCGGCGCAAGGGCGCGCCACCCCGAAAGAGGGGCGACGACTTACCATGCGAGCCACCGATTCGCCAACGGAATCTTCGTGGCGGCCGCCTCGTTCGAGGCTGCGCGTCCGGGCTATCGCTTAGGCTAGCCTGATCCCCGGGGTGCGCCACTCGGCCGCCACCTCCGTTCCGCGCTCGCCTCCTTCTCTCCTCCTCCTCGCTTCCTCATGTTCGAACCGGGCCTCAAGCCGGGGGACCTCGTCGGCCCCTACGAGATCCGAGGCTTCCTCGGTCAGGGAGGCATGGGCACGGTCTACCGCGCCTTCGATCCCCGGCTCGAGCGTACGGTCGCGCTGAAGGTCATCGTCGCGCCGGAGGCCGGGCGAGAGGGCGAGCCCGATCCGGAGGCGTCCGGGCGCCTCGCCGAGATCTCCGCGCGCCTCTTCCGCGAAGCGCGGTCCGTCGCGTCGCTGAGCCACCCGAACGTGGTCGCGATCTACGACGTCGGAGAGACGGGGCCCCGCGTCTCCGCGGGGACGAGACAAGGCGGATTGCTCTATCTCGCGATGGAGTACGTCGTCGGGTCGACGCTCCGCACCCTCGTCGGCAATGCGGAGATCCCCGTTCCGCGCCGCATCCGCTGGCTCGTCGACGTCGCGCGCGCGCTCGAAGCCGCGCACAAGGGCGGGATCGTCCACCGCGACGTGAAGCCCGAGAACGTCATGGTCCGCGACGACGGGGTCGTGAAGGTGCTCGACTTCGGCATCGCCCGGCGCACCGTGAGCGGCCGCCCCGAGGACGCGCACGCCGTCGACACGGTGACGGGCGGCGGCAGCATCGCCGGCACGCCGGTCTACATGGCGCCCGAGCAGATCCGCGGCGACACCGTCGACGCGCGCTGCGACCAGTTCGCGTGGGGCGTGCTCGCCTTCGAGCTCCTCGTCGGACAGCGCCCGTGGCCCGAGGGCGGTGACGTGTTCGGTCTCGTCGCGCGCATCCTCACCGACCCCGCGCCGCCGCTCCGCTCGAAGCTGCCGGACGCGCCGGCCGTGCTCGAGGAGACGATCGCGCGTGCGCTCGCGAAGGATCCCGCCGCGCGCTTCCCGTCGATGGGCGACGCCGCCGACGCGCTCGAAGGCCTTGCGATCCAGTCGACCGGCGGCGACCGCGTCCGCATCTCGTCCGGCGGGGCGCGCGAGGAGCCCAGTGCCTTCGCGGCGACGACGCGCCTTCCCGCCGCCGAAGCGCAGACCGCGCCGCCGAAGGAGCGCGAGGTGAAGCGGCGGACGCGTCGCGCCCGCAAGCGCGCCGCGCAGCTCGCGCTCCCGCTCGTGCTCCTCGGCGCCGTCGTCGCCCTCACCGTCGTCATCCTGAAGCGCCCGCGGAACAACAACTTCGTCGGGACGAACGTCCCGCGCCCGCTCTCGACGGTGAGCGAGGCGGAGACGTCCTACCGCGAGGCGATGGCGCGCTGGCGCGACGGTGCGGGCGCGCGCGCACGGGCCGCGCTGACGCGCGCGATCGAGCTCGATCCGACGTTCGCCGCCGCCCATCTGGAGCTCGCGATCCAGACGTCGACGGACGACCCGACCGCGGCGCAGCAGTCCTACCAGCGCGCGTTCGACCACCGGCAGCTGCTCGTCGCACGCGACGTCGCGCTCCTCGAGGCGAGCGAGCCTTACGTCCGTCCGAAGCCCGATCTCGACGAGTGGGAGACGCGCCTCACCGCCGTCGTGTTCCAGTACCCGCGCGATCCCGAGCTCCAGTTCTACCTCGGCCGCGCACGCGAGCGCCGGAGCGACGACGAGGGCGCGAAGCAGGCCTACGAAGCCGCGGTCCGCCTCGACGGCGGCTTCGTGCCGGCGCTCGCCGCGCTCGCGAACGTGGAACGGAACCTCGGCCACGACGACGCCGCGCTCTCCGCGACCGAGCGCTGCCTCAAGCAGTCTCCGGTCGCGACGACGTGCACCGAGCTCCGCTACCGGATTTTCAGCGACAGCGGCCAGTGCGCACGGGCCCGCGACGAGGCGCGCTCGTGGACGCAGCTCGACCCGCAGTCGTCCTCCGCGTTCGGCGCGCTCGCGCGTGCGCTCCACGCGAGCGGCGCGCCGCGCCCGAGCGTCGAGGAAGCGCTCTCGCGCGCGTGGGCTGCGGAGCCTGCCGAGTCGCGGGTGCGGGACGAGATCTGGGACCGGATGCATCTCGCGCTCCTCGACGGCGATCTCGCGCGCGCCGAAGAGCTCGCGCGCAAGTTCGAAGCCGCGCTCCCACCGTCGGCCGACGCGTGGGACCGCGCGCAGCCCGCGCGCGTCCGGATGAACGTGCTGCTCGAGATGGAGCACACCCAGGAGGCCGCCGACGTCGCGAAGGACTACGTCGCGCGCGTGATGGGCTGGGCCCCCTACCCGTTCGCGCCCGATCAGAGCTTCGGGTTCTACGAGCCGCTCTACCGCGCGAAGCGGATAACGGCCGCGGAGCTCGGCGTCCAGCGTGATCGCTGGATCGACGGCGAGCGCGCGCGGCTGTCGAGCGAGCGCGCTGAACGGAACGCGTGGCCGATCTGGATGGTGGCCTGGGGCGCGCTCGTCGAGACGCGAGAGGAGGCGGTCGAAGCGCTCGCGCACCTGCCCGAAGGCGACGCGTTACCGCTCGGCGATCGCCGCTCCTCCATCCTCGACTTCAACCTCGGCAAGTCGTTCGTGCTCGCCGGGCGAGCCGCGGACGCGCTCCCGCGCCTCGAGCGCGCGACGCAGACGTGCACGTCGTTCGACGACGGGATGCGGATCGTCCGCGGCTTCTACTATCTCGGGATGGCCTACGAGGCGAAGGGCGACGTCGCGCAGGCGAAGGCGTCGTACCAACGCGTGCTCGCGGCGTGGCCGAAGACCGAGGCGCGCACGACGAAGGCCGCACGAGCGCGGCTCCGCGCGCTCGGCGGCGGTTGATCGAGCGAGCGCTCAGCCGCGCTTCGCGCGACGACCACGACGCTTCGCCGTCCTCCCGCCGCCGCCGCCGCTGCCGAGCGAGTACGTCGTCGCGCGCTTCTGCCCCGACTTCGTGAGGGCGCCGGTCGACACCGCCTCCGCGAGCGGACGCGGGAGCTCCTTCGCCTCGACGTTCAGCGCCGCGCGGATCTGCTCGGCGCGAAGGCCGTCCGGGTGCTTTCCGACGAGGTCCACGATGCTCTGCACCATCTGCTGGATGTCGCCGGCGGTACGGCGCGCGAGACGACCTCCCGCTCCGCGACGGCGCGAAGTCGACGACGGCTCCGCCGTCGCGCGCGGGCGCGCGCGCGACCCGCCGCTCGTCACGCTCGTGATCTCGTCGAGGGACGCGGTGCGGAGTGCGTCGATGACGCTCTCCGCGAAACGGGCCGCGAGCGCTTCGATGGTGCTACGGAGATTGGTCATGTGCATCACTCCTAAACGACTTCGCGAGTGATACGCAATGACCGGAATTCGCGAACTCACGATTTCGAGCCCATTCGAGCCGACCGCTTGCGTCGTGGCGCGTGCTCCGCGGCCCGCTTCGGGAAACCGAACGAGTGCGGGAGAGCGCCGCCATGGCCTCGCGAATCCGGCCGACCGAACGGGGTGACGGAGATCCACCCCCGGGACGGGTGAGCCTCCGTTTCCTGTTCGACGGGAGGCCGAACGCGCGTACTTCCGAGATGTTAGCCCCACTCACCGGCGTCGGCGCACCGTGTGCTTGTATGTGCGACAACCCGGATGAAACGCTCCCGCGCCCTTGCCTCCTTCGCGCTCCTCCTCGGCATGTCGACGGTCGCCTGCTCGGTGCTCGAAGACGAGGTCGGAACCCAGGAAGCGGAGCATCGGGAAAACGATCCGACCTACGCGCAATACGCGTGGCTCTGGGCAGACGAGTCGGAGGAGGAGTTCAAACGTGTCGCCGGTGGGGATTACGAGTTCTCCCAGCCGGACTTCCTCCCGAGCGACCACCCGATGACCCAGCGGCTGCAGTTCTGGGTCGATGCGATGGACGAGGTGCTCCGCAAGCGATCCCCCGATGCGATGCGTGCGGTCCCGAAGCCGCGCGTCATCCTCCGGAAGGACGACGACCCGAACGCCTGGGTCTCGCGGATGCCGGTCGTGTGGAACGTCCCCGCCGCGCTCGCGGGCGATCCGCCGTCGCCGCCTGCGCAGAACGAGGGCGACGCGGGCGCGGATCCGACGGACGCGGCAGCACCGGACGACGCCGGCGCGACCGACGCCGGCCCCGCTCCGACGTACGAGCCGCCGGAGAGCAGCGCCCCGCTCCTCCTCGCGGCGAACGGCTCCGTCTCGACCCTCCAGGGCAGCGCGTCGCTGGAGCGGCCGCACGACGCGACATCGATCGAGCAGCTCGTTCGATATGTGAACGGCGGATTCTCGAAGTGCCGACTCGGCTACCAGCACGACACGATCGTGATCGGGAAAGACTGCTCCGCCGACGAAAACCTCTGGTCGCGGAAATCGAAGACGTTCGCGTATCCGGCCACCTCGAAGTGGGTGACGGTGACGACGGGCCTCCTCACGTCGGTGCTCGACGAGGATCGCGTCGTCGCCGTGCTCGCTCACGAGCTCGGGCACTACTACCGAACGCACGTGTTCATGCCGACGGACGTCGTCAATTACTTCTACGATCTCGAGAGGACGTCCACGAACGACAAGCCGCCGCCGGATCCGCGCTTTCTCGAACAGACACTCCAGGCCCGAGAGAAATTCCGAAAGGCGTGGGGTTGGTTCGGACCGAATTTCGACGCCGAGAACGCCTTCATGAAGGAGCAGCGCGTCGGCTTCTACACGACGGAGCAGGAAGCGGACGAGATCTCGCTCGAGATCCTCACCCACCTCGGCGTGCCGCCCACGACCGGGCCGGATTCACAGCTCGCACTCCAGAAGATCGTCGAGGAGATGAGCCGCGGCGGCTGGGGCGGAGTGAAGGACTCCGGCGAGCTGAAGTGGGAGCAGTGCTCGATGCTGCGCGACCGCGGATGGAAGGACGACGAAGGCAAGCTCGTGAGCGTCCCGGTCGGCGACCTGATGGACACGCACCACTCGTTCTGCTTCCGCGTCTTCAACATGGTGCGCGAGCTCGAGACGCACAAATACCGGCCCGCAGCCGAGCGCGTGCGGCCGCCGGGAGACCCGTGGTTCCTCCTCCTCCAGCAGGTGATGAACGACGTGCGCCCCCCGCCGCCGCCCGCCGTCGACGCGGGCCCGGCTCCGGACGCAGGCCCGGTCGAGACGTTCGACGCCGGCGCCGGAGACGCCGGCACGAGCAGCGACGGAGGCCTCTGAGCTAGGGCGTGCACCCGAACGTGGCGAGCTCGCCCGCGCGCTCCTTGCCGTGGACGGACACCCACGCCACGACGAGCGCATCGCGCGTCGTCGCAGCGCTCAGCGTGGTGAGCGAGGCATCGTCGAGCACGGTCTGCTCGGGACCGAGCAGACCTGCCCGATCGATCCAGCGCGCGGCGAGCGTTTCGCCTCGCGTGAGCAGCCAGAAGCGCGCGCCTCCCCAGACGACCTTCGCCTCGGGGGCGTGCTCGGCCGCGACCGGCAGGGACATCGCGCCGATCTCCCGCGGCGCCTCGTCCCCCGTGGTCGCGAGCCGGAACAACCGCAGCGCGAGGACGTCGCGCCCTGGCGCGCCCTCTCCGACGCCGACCAACACGACCTCGCCCGAGGAGGCGACGGTGAAAGGCCCGGCGGACGACGTCGCGGCGACGACGCGCAGGGCGCCGGCGACGCCCTCTGCCGAGATCGGGATCACCGAGACGATCCGTCCCGTCCCCGTCGGCGGAGCGTACGCGACGACGACGATCGAGCCGCCGACGGCGCCGGAGGTGATCGCCGTCGCGGTCGGGTCGATGGACCGCGCCTTCGGGCAGCGGGACGACGTGCTCGGCGGCGACCTCACCGCCCGCACCGTGATCGACGACGACGAGACGGAGGACGCCACCGTCCCA
Organism: Polyangiaceae bacterium; assembly: GCA_039809485.1. Taxonomy (GTDB): domain Bacteria; phylum Myxococcota_A; class Polyangia; order Polyangiales; family Polyangiaceae; genus Labilithrix. The sequence continues at coordinate 25,783 of JBDHVE010000102.1, forward strand.
CTTCGAGGCGAGGACGCGGAATCCGCTCGCGAGCGGCGTCGAGCCGAGCACGAGCGCGTGGTCGTCCTCGATCTCCCGTCGCGAAGCCACCTGCCCCGTCGCGTCGACGACGGCCACCGCTCCGCGCGCGACGGTCGGGCCCGCGGTCTCGTTCCACCGCACCGCCGCACGAGCGCCGGGGAGCGCGGTGATGCTCGCGGAGCGGACCGTCGCCGCGACGTCACGACCGAGCCGAGCCTCCGCGGCGCCGAGCCGGCCGCCACGGCCGATCGCGCGGACGAACATCCCGCCTCCCGCAGCGGCGAGGAGCGCGCTGCCGTCGTCGAGCGAGACGAGCTGCGGGTCGACGACGCCGGCGAGCGGCACGCGTCCCGCGAGACGGAGCGACGTGCACGCGGAGAACGACGAGGCCTCCGTTCTGCCCGCGTCCTCGGCGACGGCGGCGTCGGGCGGCTCGCGCGAGTCCACTTCGCATGCGCCGTCGCGGAGGACGGTGCCCGCTCCGCAGCGTACGGAGCTCGTCGCCTCGTCGTGCGGAGAGCCGCACGAGAGAGAGAGAACGGCGGGAGCGAAGAGCGCGGACGCGAAGCGGAGGAAGGTCATGGCTGGCTTCGTTGACGTGCGCACGGCGCGCGTTCATCGCGGCGATCTTCGCGGACTCGAGTCCGCGACCGGTGGTGCTAGGCTCGCGCGCGTGAAGGGCCTCCTCGCTGTCGCCTTCGCCGCCTGCGCGCTCCTCGCGCCGCGCTCCGCGGCAGCCGACGGAGTCACCTCCTCGCTCTCGTGGGTGCGCCTGCCGGGCGCGGAGGCGTGCGCGACGACACCGGAGCTCGGCGCTCGCGTCGAGAAGCACCTCGGGCGGTCCGTCCTCGTGTCGCCGAGCGTCGCGGACGTGTCGATCGAAGGTCGGATCGAGCCCGTCGGAGCGGGCGCGGCGAAGCGCTATCGCGCCGTCGTCGGCGGGACGCGGAAGACGGGGCAGCCGATCGGATCGCGCGAGATCGTGTCCGAGACGGCGGACTGCCGTTCGATCGACGACGGTCTCGTGCTCGTCATCGCGCTCATGATCGATCCGGACGCGATGGATCCCGCTCGTCCCGCTCCGCCGTCTCCTCCGGTCGCCTCTCCCGTGACCCGCGAAATCGTGACCGAGCGCGTCGTCGTGCGCGAGGTCGAACGACCCGCGGCGCCGTCGCCTGCGTGGCTCGTCGACGCCTCCGCCGCCGGGCTCGCTTCGATCGCGCGCGTCCCCGGCATCTCGCCGGGTGCCGCCGTCGCGCTCCGGACCGGCCCGACGCGTCTCGTCGCGTTCGAGGTCTCGTTCGGCGCCGTGCCGAGCGCGGAGCTCGGCGTCACGGGAGGACGCGCGGTCGAGTACACGCTGCTCGAAGGCGGCTTGGCGTACTGCCCGGGGATCGCGTTCGCGCGGCGCCTCGAAGCGATCGGCTGCGCCGGCGCACGCCTCGGCGCCGTCCGCGCGTCGGGCCGCGGCTTCGACCGGAACAGCGACGTCGACCGCGGGCTCTTCGACGTCGCCGTCGGCGCCCGCTTCGCGGTCGACGTCGTCGGTCCTCTCTTCGTCGTCGCGACGGGGTCGCTCGTCGTCCCCGTCGTCCGCGAGCGCACGGTCGCCACGAGCGCGAACGACTCCACGATCACGCTCCACGACCGCAGCGCGGTCGGTGGCGAGCTGGGCGCCGGCCTCGGCCTGCATTTTTCTCCGTAATCCGCCGTGACCGACGCCATTCAGCGAGACGTGCTGCTCGTCGAATCGGAGCCCCCGCGCTTGCCGACGTTCGGCGACGTGTACGCCGAGCACGCCGCATTCGTGTGGCGCTCGATGCGGCGCCTCGGCGTGCGGCCGGGCGACGTCGAGGACACCTGCCAGGAGGTCTTCCTCGTCGTCCACGCGAAGCTCGGTGAGTTCCGCGGCGGATCGATCCGCGCGTGGCTCTTCGCGATCGCGACGCGCGTGGCTTCCGACTACCGGAAGCGCGCGTTCGTCCGGCGCGAGCTGACGGGCGAGGAGTTGCCCGAGCTCAGCGCGCCCGAGGCGCAGACGGCGGCGATCGAGCGCGCGCAGGCGGTCTCGCTCCTCGAGTCGATCCTCGCGTCGCTCGACGACGACAAGCGCTCGGTGTTCATGCTCTTCGAGCTCGAGCAGATGCCGATGCAGGAGGTCGCCGCGGCCGTCGGCTGTCCCCTCCAGACCGCGTACACTCGACTGCACGCCGCACGCGCCCAGGTGGCCGCGGCGATCGAACGTTTCCAGAAGCGGAACGGGAGGCACGCGTGAGCAACCACGAATCCGTGCGACCGTTGCTGGAGGATCCGTCGCTCTCCGCCGAGCTGCGGTCGGTGCTCGACGCCGCGACCGAGCACGAGCCCTCGCCGGGCGATCTCGCGGGGCTCGAGAAGAAGCTCGCCGCGGCGCTGCCCCCCGGCACGCTGCCCGGCGGCGGCTCTCCGCCGGCGGCGCCGGCAGGAGGCGCCGCGGGCGGAGCGAAGGTGCTCGCCGGGCTCGCGATCGCCTCGGCGGTCGCGGGCACGCTGTGGCTCGCACGCGCGCCGGAGCCGAAGGTCGAGGAAGCGCCACGGCCTGCGGCGACGACGGAGCCTGCGGCGAGCGTCGCGACGGCCGCACCGGCGATCGAGACCGCACCGCCGGTCGTCTCGGCGGCGCCGTCGGTACGGACGGCCCCGAAGCCTTCGGCAGCACCGATCAGCGCTCCGCCGGAGACGACGATGCTGAAGGAGGCGCACGAGGCGCTCCTCCACGGCACGCCCGAGCGCGCGCTCACGCTCGCGGAAGGTCACGCGCGCGCCTACCCGCGTGGCGCGCTCGCGCAGGAGCGCGAGGTCATCGCGATCGAGTCGCTCGTCCGACTCGGAAGGCGCGACGAAGCGCTCGCGCGAGCGCGGAGCTTCCACGCCGCATTCCCGGGATCGAGCCACGGAGAGCGCGTCGATCGCCTCGTCGAGCCCCGCTGACGATTTCTCCATAAAGCGTCCGGGCCACATCCATGGCAGGGGTGTGGTCGATGCGCTTTCTCGCCTTCCTTCTCCTGACGACGTCCACGACCTGCCCCCTCGGCTGCGTCGTCACTGCTGACGTCGGCGGGCTCGAAGCTCCGGCCGACGCCGGTCCGGCGGATGGGGCGCCTTCGCCCGATCCGGCCGAGGCATCCCCGCCTCCGCTCGACGGCGGCGCAGACGCGCTACCGCTCGTCGACCATGGTTGTGGCGTGACGTTCGCGCAGGAAGGCGCGTTCGTCGACGTGCAGGTCGTGGTCGGGCCGTCACCTTTTCTGCGCGGCGGCACCCTCGTACCCGGCACCTATGCGCTCGTCTCGCGACGCGACTTCTACCCGAACCGACAAGGAACGATGCAGCTCCGGGAGACGATGGTGGTGCGCGGCTCGGCCTCCGCCGGCGCGTTCGACGTGCTCACCGAGGCGCGGAACGCGACGGGCTCGTTCAAGGCCTACGCCCTCCACGGCGAGACGATCACCTACGACACGGGCGGCGGAACCCCCGCCATGTTCACGACGGAGGAGTGTCCGCAGAAGGACTTCCAACGCACGGGGACCTTCGAAGCGGGCGGCGACACCCTCGTCCTCTGGGACGACAGCGAGCAGATCGAGCGCACGTATCACCGCATGCGCTGATCCCCCTTCCCCGCACGACGACACGAATGCTTCGCGCGTGAGCCCGTCGGCTCGCGACGCCGTCGCACGGCCGCGTCCCACGTCCGTGTCTCTTCACCCCTCAGGAGCACCCCATGGTCATGCACGTGACTGCACGCACTCGTACGTTCTCCGTCTGCCTCTCCGCGACGGCGCTGGTCGCCCTCGCCGTGCTCGCCGCCTGTTCGAGCGACGACTCGGGCTCGAGCGGGAGCTCGACGTCCAGCTCGGGCGGCTCGAGCGGCACGACCAGCTCCGGCGGGACGTCGACGAGCTCGGGCGGTTCCACGTCCTCCAGCGGCGGCACCGGATGCACCGGCGACATCCTGCAGTGCACCGTCGGCTCGCTATCGGATGCGCAGCAGAACGACTTCTGCAGCACGCTCTACGCGGTGATCGACGACGCGGCGGGCTCGAAGTACGAGTGCAAGGCGCTCGACCGGTACATCACCGTGAACGACAAGGCCACGTGCGTCGCCCAGCGCGCACCGGCGAGCTGCACGATCAAGGTGGCCCAGGTCCTCGACTGCTACAAGGCGGCGAAGAAGGACGCCTGCACCGCGCTCGCCGACAACGGCGTGTGCCGGATCTTCTTCGCGCCGCCGCCGGGCTGCGGGAGCTGAGCTACCGAACCGGCCGGTAACCGACCGAGATGCTGAAACGCACGCGCTGCGAGCCGATCTCGTAACCGGCGTCGACACCGACGGCGGGCACGGCGACGTTGCGCAGGAAGAACCGCAGGCCCGCGCCGGGGCCGCCGTACGTCGTCGCGGGCTCGTCGTTCCGCGCGAAGCGGCCGACCTCGCCGAAGGCTACCGCCGTCGCGGTGCCCTGCGGAACGAAGAGGAACGGGATCCCGTAGTCGAGCGAGACGGACCCGTACCGATCGGCTGCGACGAGACCACTGCCCGGCAGCGTGCGGGAGCCGTCGAGCCCGCCGAGCCGCTCTTCGAACACGATCGGCATCGAGCCGACGAACCCGTGCGCGCGGACGTCGACGTACCCGTGGAGCGGCGCGGCGTGCGCCCACTTCGCGTCGAGGATGACGTCGTCGTACGCCGGCGTCCCGCGCGCGAGCGGGAACGCGTGCTGCACTTCGCCTTTCAGGCGCAGCCCGGCATCGTAGACCTCACGGTATCGCTTGTCGGAATAGACGAGCGCGAGCCCTTGCACGCCGACGGTCGCGTCCGTCGCCGGAACGGTGCCCGGGACGTGGACCGCGCCGACGTTCGCGGTCCGGAACGCGCCCGTCCACGCCGGCGAGATCCGATCCCAGAACGTCATCCCGAGCCCGTACTCGAGATCGAGACGGGTCGCGTCGACGGACTGGATGATCGTGCCGTCGGGACGATCGTTCTCGAGGAGGCCGGAGCCGAGGAACGCGTGGAACGTCCCCCAGACGTTCGAGTACCCGATGTTCGGATCGTTGTAGCCCGCGAGCGTGTACCAGCCGCGGTTCGAGTACACGCCGCCGAGCGCGACGCCCTTGTTGTAGCCGAGGAGGTTCGCCTCCACGAGGACGAGGCCGGCGATCTGCGTGTCCGGCGAGTACCAGAGCATCGGTACGGGGTAGAGCGTCCACTTCTCGTCGAAGTCGAAGACGATCGCGACGCCGCCCTCCTCGTCGGCGAGCTCGACGTCGACGTCGTCGAAGATCGCGAGGCGGAAGAGCTGCTCGTAGATACGAGGCAGATCGCACCGTGAGAGCGGCTCGCCTCTCCTGCATGCGATCCACTGCCAGACGACGCCCTGTCGCGTGCGGCGGAGTCCTTCGACGCGCATCGCGGCGATCGGTCGATCACCGTAGGCGGCGAGATACTCGGCCTTCGCACGCGCGACCTCGGCCGCATCCGCGCGCGCCGCCTGCGCGATCGCGGACACGCCCGCCACGACGAGCAGCGCTGCGATCCTGCGCGTGGTCGCGTGCCTCATCCTCGCCCCCGCACGCAGGCGTGCAAGGGACGTACGACCACGGCTCGCGTTCGTCGCGCGGCTGAGGTGGACTTCGGTGCCTGCGGAGCCGAGTCTGCGTGAACGGGCCGCGCCCCCTCCGCCGTGCACAGACGTCCACGAGCGCGCGCCGGGAGCGCCGTTCTCTCGGATCACGCTCCGAGGCATGCGCGTTGCTGGCGCGCTCGCGCCATGCGCTTCGCCGGTACCGTCGCCCTCGCCACGCTCGTCCTCCCCTCGCTCGTCGCATGTCGCGGTGCCGACGCCACGGAACCTCACGACGTGGAGAGCGACGCGATCGCTTCGAGGAGCACGCGCCGCCTCGTCTCGGTGTCGCCTGCGAGCGCGATCGAGAGCGAGCCGCACCTCGCGCAGTCCGCGGACGGGCGCACGCTCGTCGTCGCGTGGACCGCGCGTCGCGAGCACGACTGGATGAGCGAAGGGCACATCGGCTACGCCTTCTCGCGCGACGGTGGCAAGACGTGGTCCGCACCGGGCGTGCTCGACCACGCAGGGCACGAGCGGCAGGTGAACGTGAAGGTCGCGGCGGCGCCCGACGGCGGGTTCTGGCTGGTGTGGCTCGGACGCTCCGCGGTCGGGACACCGGACGCGATCCTCGCGGCACACGCGCCGCCCGGCGCCTCCGTGTTCGGGCCCCCGATGGAGATCACGAGCACGGGCTCCGGCCTTGCGTACGATCTGCCGACCGTGTCCGTGACCGGCGACGGCGCCGTGCTGGCCGCGTACAACGCCGCGGAGGAGGGCGCCGACGGACCGTGCGCCTCGAACGTCGTCGCCCGCCGGACGGCGTCCGGATGGTCACGCGTCGTCGCATCGCCGTGCGATGTCGGACGACCCATCCAGAACATCAACGCGCTGTGTGCCGATCCCGTCACGCGTCGCGTGTGGCTCGCGTACGTGATCGGAACCGAAGCTGCGATGCGCGTCGAGGCGCGCTTCAGCGACGACGGCGGCGCGACGTTCCCGGCGGTGAACCGGGTCGACGTCTCGCCGTCGTCCGACCGCGTGGCGTTCAACCCGTCACTGACGTGCACGGCCGACGGCGGACGAGCCTGGGTCGCCTACGGCACGACGAAGGATCCGATCGAGCCGGGCGTCTTCGGGAAGCTCGACGCGATCCGGGTGGCGCGCCTGAACGCGAGAGGGCGCGAGGACCTTCGCGACGCGCTCGCCCCCGCGGACGGTCATGCGCTCCAGCCTGCCCTCGTCCGCGACGGAGGCGGCAGGAGCCACGTCGTCTACCTCGCGGGCCGCGCCGCCGGCGATCCGAACGCGACGCTGCGCTTCGCGACGCTCGAGGATCGGCGGCCGGCATCGAGGAGCCGCCGCATCGACGGCCCGTTCCTCTTTGAGCAGACGTGGGGCGCGCCGGGGTTCCTCGGCGACTACTTCGGCGTCGTCGCGTGGGGGACGGAGCTCCGCATCGCGCATGCGGTCCAGGCCGGCGACGACGTCCACGTCGCCTTCACGCGGGTCGACGCGCGACCGTGACGCCGGCGCTCCGATTTGACCTCGCGCTTTCGCGGTACCGAAGGAGGGACTCGAACCCTCACGGG
>JBDHVE010000103.1:0-32463 GCA_039809485.1 Polyangiaceae bacterium
CGCGGGGACGGGCAACGGAGGGGCGCGGCGGCGCGGGTCCGCAGCGCGGTCGTGCTGCTGGCCGGTCGTTCGGAGGAGGAACCGGCGGAGGCGGCGAGTCGTCGTTCGGCGGCCGGAGCGCGTTCGGCGGCAAGAGCGGCTTCGGGAAGAAGGCGGGCAAGGGCGCGCCGAAGAAGGGGAAAGCGGGCGGCGGCCGCTCCACGAAGAAGGGCAAGCGCCGCTGAGGCGAGCTGAGGAGGGGCGACCGCGGCGGGCCATGTGTGCCGCCGCGGGTCACCCTTTCGAGCCACAGGCAAGCGTTCGTCTTCGCGATACGCTCGTCGGGTGATGCTGCTCCGCGCTCGCTCGCTCGCCTCCTCGCTCGTCGGTGTCGTCGTCGTCGCGGCATGCTCCACGTCGGAGCAGAGCCCGAGCGGCATGCACGAGGACAACACGCACCTCGCGAAGGTCGCGCAGGACCTCACGCAGGCGCAGCTCTTCGGGACGAGCCTCCCGAACAAGGTGCTCGCGCTCACGTTCGACGACGGACCGGGCGCGCGCGCAGGCGAGCTCTCGACCTACCTGAAGAACCAGGGGATCCGCGCCACGTTCTTCATCAACGGCGCGCGCGTGAACGCGACGGCACTGCCGAACCCGAACGGCGTGACGGTGACGCCGAACGCGATGGCGATGCTCCAGCAGATCGTCGCCGACGGGCACCTCGTCGCGAACCACACGACGACGCATCGTGACGTGACGACGCTGACGGGCGCAGCAGTCGTCGCCGAGCTGAGCGAGACCGACGCGATCGTGAGCGCCCTGACGCCGGCGAACCGCCTGGTTTTCCGCGCGCCCTACGGCAATTGGCCGCTCGGACAAACAGCGTGGGACATCGTGCATGCGAGCGCGATGAACAAGTACGTCGGCCCGGTCTACTGGGAGGCGGGCGGCAACCAGACCGGCTACCCGAACATGGCCGCCGACTGGGCGTGCTGGCAGGGCGACCTCCGCTACGCGAACAACACGAAGGTGAACGTCGTGCCCGGGATGGCCGGCTACGCGACGACGCAGCAGTGTGGCGACGCGTACGTCACGGAGATCGACAGCTACGGCAAGGGCATCGTCCTGATGCACGACCCGTACAGCTGGGCGCAGGGCAGCACCGTCGACATGGTCCAGTACATGGTCCCGATCCTGAAGGCGAAGGGCTACACCTTCGCGCGGATCGACGAGGTGCCCGCGATCGCCGCGCAGCTGCCGTGCGACGCGAGCTGCGCGACGTGCACGGGACCGAACGATACGCAGTGCGTGACGTGTGGGGGTGGCAAGTTCCTCCAGGCGGGCGCGTGCAAGACGTGCTCGACGTGCAACCCGGGGACGTATGCGTCGGCGCCCTGCGCGGCGAACGCGGACACGGTGTGCTCGGCGTGCGACCCGGCCTGCGCGACGTGCACGGGCGGAGGCAACGCGGCGTGCAACGCGTGCAACGCCGGCTACTGGCTGAACGGCACGACGTGTCTGCCGTGCACGCAGTGCGCGCCGGGGACGTATGCGTCGGCGGCGTGCACGGCGACGAGCGACACGGTTTGCGCCGCGTGCGACGCCGCGTGCGGGACGTGCACGGGTCCGACCGCGAACGACTGCGGGAGCTGCCCGGCCGGGAAGTGGCTCTCGAACGGGATGTGCAAGGCGTGCTCGAAGTGCGCGGCGGGGACGTATGCATCTGCGGCGTGCACCCCGACGACGGACACCGTCTGCACGGCATGCGCGGCGGGCAGCTGGTCGGCCGAAGGGTCCGCGACGTGCACCGCGTGTGGCAGCTGCGACGACGGCAATGCGTGCACGACGGACGCGTGCGACGCGACGAAGGGGTGCACGCACACGGCGATCGCGGGCTGCCCGTCGACGCCGGACGCGGGCACGGACGCGGGCTCCTCGAGCTCGGGCTCGAGCGGCACGCCGGGCACGGACGCGGGCTCGAGCTCGGGCACGCCGCCGGCGCCGGGAGCCGACGGCGGAAGCTGGCCGCCGTCGGGCCCGATCGACGACGGCGTGGGCGTCACGGACGAGGGCGGCGGCGGCTGCAGCACGAGCGGCGCGGGCGGGCGCGATGCGACGGCGTCGGCGCTGCTGTTCGCGGCGGCGCTGGCGAGCGTGCGTCGCCGTCGTCGGGCGAGCTGAAAGCCGGCACGCGAACGCGCACGCGGTCGCGAACGCGCACGCGCACGCGCACGCGCTCGCGCACGCGCACGCGCACGCGGTCCCGCACGCAGTCGCGACGCCGCGGCCGGTCCCTCGTGGGCCCGGCCGCGGCCTCCCTCACCTAGCCGCGGCTCACCTTCACGAGCGTCGCGATCACCTTGTCGAACGCGTCGCTCGTCGCAGCCGGCAGCGGCTCGATGTATCCCCATGCCTCCGCGGTCCGCACCGCCATGAGCGCCTCCTGCGCCGACCCGAGCGCGATCGAGTAGTGGCTCGGCCGCCGCCCTCCCCGTGATCCGCTCCCCTCGCCCACGTTCAACGCCACGCTCGACAGTGCGCGCCGCAGCTGCCGCGCGAGGTCCGCGTCGTGCCGCGCGATCGCTTCCGCCGCCGGCCGCATGTCCCGAATCAACGCCACGATCGTGTCTGCAATTCGAAGCATCTTCACTCTCCGTCATCGATCGCCCGAGCCCCTCTCGGACCGTGTCCGAACCGCGCCGCGCGCAGGAGCCGTCAAGGGCGCGAAGCGCCGAGCGAAGCGAGGGAACCCTTGACGGCTCCGAGCACGGCGCGATGCTCGAAGGTCCCGAGGAGAAAACCCTGTGTCCCAGATCGCGACCGCGACCGCGACCGCGACCGCGACCGCGACCGCGACCGCGACCGCGACCGCGACCGCGACCGCGACCGCGACCGCGCACGCGCACGCGCACGCGTCCGCGCACGCCAACGCGCACGCGCACGCCAACGCGGTCGCGAACGCGAACGGGTCTACCTCACCACGCCACGCTCGTCGGCTGCAGCCGTCTCTCCCGCGTCCCGTCCCCGAGCTGGCCGAATGCGTTCGCCCCCCAACACGAAATCTTCCCGGCCTTCGTCAGCGCGCACCCGTGTTGCGTCGCGATGCACATCTGCTTCACCTCCGTGAGGGACGCGACCTTCGCCGGTCGCTCGTCGACGGAGCGTGATCCGAGCCCGAGCTCGCCTTCGCCGTTCGCGCCCCAGCAGCGCACGGTGCCGTCGACGCCGAGCGCGCACGTCGAGCTCTCGCCGCAGACGACGCGTGCCACGCCACTGACCCCCGCGACCTCGACCAGCTTCTTGTGCGCGTCGCCGTCCGGCTTCGTGCCGAGCTGGCCGGCGTCGTTCTGTCCCCAGCACGCAACGCGCTGCGCCTTCGTCACGACGCAGGCGTGGCGGTCCCCCGTCGCGACCTGGAGCGCCCCCGTCACGGCGGGTTTCCCGTACGCGCCTTTCGTGGCCCAGTCGCCGGTTCCCCAGCAGGTGACGGCGCCCGCCTTGTCGAGCGCGCAGCCGTGCGAGAAGCCGGTCGCGATCTGTTTGAACTCGCCTTTCGGTGGCTGGCCGATGACGGACGGGTCGGAGCCCCAGCAGGTCACGCCGGTCTTCGCACGCGCGCAGACGAGGGCGCCGCTCGCGGCGATCTCCTCGACTCCTTCGACGCCCTTCACGTCCACCGGCTTCGACTTCTCGCGCACGACGCCGTCGTTCGCGATCCGACCCGAGCCCCAGCACTTCACGGTGCCGGCCTCGAGGAGCGCGCAGGCGAACTGCGAGCCCATCGCCATCGACTTCACCTTGCCGACCTCGACCGCGACGATGCGACTCTTGTCGGTGCCGCCGCCGTCGCCGAGCTCACCTTTCTTGTCGTGGCCCCAGCAGCGGACCGCCCCTTCGCCCGTCGTCGCGCAGGTCGTGAAGTCGCCGCAGTCGACCTGGACGGGCGGCCCCGCCGGCGGAGGCGGCGGCGGCTCGGGCGCGACGGTCACCACCGGCGCGGGTGCTCCGGTGACCGCCGACTGTGCACCGCCGCATCCGACGAGCAGCAACCCGAGCGCCGACGTCCACCGCGGACCGACCATCCCGCGTCCAGGATACACGGACGCGAGCGTCGCGCGTCACACCTCGAGCTCGGACCGGATGTCCTCGGTCTCGTGCTTCGCGACCTGATCGAGCAGCTTCTCGATCTCGGCAGGCGGTGCGCCCTCGAAGCGCGGGATGTGGATCATGAAGCGCACGTAGAGGTCGCCCGGCTCACGGCCCTTCTTCGCGACGCCCTTGCCGCGGAGCCGCAGCACGGTCCCACTCTGCGTACCCGGCGGGACCTTGACGGCAACCGTCCCTTCGAAGGTCGGCACCTTCACCTTCGCGCCGCGGAACGCCTCGGTGAGCGTGATCGGGACGTCGAGCTTCAGGTCGTCGCCCTCGCGCGTGAACAGCTTGTGCGGCTCGACGTGCAGCACCAGGACGAGGTCGCCGGGTGGTCCGCCGTTCGGCGAGCGGGTCCCCTGTCCGGGAACGCGGACGCGGCTCCCCTCGTCTGCGCCGGGCGGGATGCGCACCGTCACCGGCTCGGCCTGGTCCGGCCGCCGGAACTGGATCGTCGTGCCGCGCACGGCGGATGCGAAGTCGATCGTGAGCTCCTGCTCGATGTCGCGCCCGCGCGTCGGACCGCGGCGCCGCCCGCGCCCACCGAAGATGTCGCCGAAGGGATCGCCCGAGACGTCGTACTCGACGCTCCCGCCCGGCATCCCGCCGCCGAAGAGGTCCTCGAGGTTCACGCGACCTCCGCCGAACCCGCCGAAGCCGTTCGCGCTCGCGCCGCCGCGCGACTGCCACTGCTTGTAGGCGCGGGCGCGCTCGGGGTCGAAGCCCTCCCGAAGGGCGTCCTCGCCGAACTCGTCGTAGAGCTGCCGCTTCTTGGGGTCGCTCAGCGTCTCGTAGGCGCGGTTGACGTTCTTGAACCGCGCCTCCGCGGAGGCGTTGCCAGGGTTCTTGTCAGGGTGCAGGTCGCGCGCAAGCTTGCGGTATGCCTTCTTGATCGCGTCGGCATCCGCGTTCTTGGACACGCCGAGCACCGCGTAGAAGTCCTCCGCCATGACGCGAGCAAGCTAAGTCCAGCGTCCAGCCCATGCAATGGCCGTGCGCAACGACAGACCGCGCGGCAGAAAGGCGTGGTCCGCTGAGATCCAGCTGAGACGCGGATTTTTCCGGAAAGGGGTTGCGCGTCAGCCATGGACCCGTCATTACAGCGCTCCCTGTCGGGTGGTGTGGGTATTTCCAGTCCTCATCCCCCCGCCCCAAGCCGCCGGAGTCAGCCCAAGATGCGCAAAGGTCTCCTGATCCTCACGCCCTTCGCCCTCGCCGCCGGCCTCGCTGTCGCGTGCAGCAGCCCCGATCGTCAGGCGTTCACGCCCCCGGCGCCGTCTGCGACGGCGACGGGCTTCGGCCCGACGGCGCCGCCGCCGGACGCCGGTGGCACGCAGGGGTGCTCCGAGTCGAAGACGGAGATCTCGCGCATCCCGGTCGTCATCCAGCTCGTCGTCGACGAGTCGGGCAGCATGATCGGCGACAAGTGGAAGGCGCAGACCGGCGCGCTCGGTGCGCTCTTCAACGATCTCAAGGCGGCCGCCGATCCGGCGACCTTCGTCGGCGTCACGATGTTCGACGACGAGGTCAACACGACGATCAAGCCGGACACGATGCTCAACGCGAGCCACGTCCAGCAGCTCCTCTCGGCGGCGACGAAGAACTCTCCGTCCGGCGGCGGTACCGGCACGCTCGCGGCGCTCGAGGACGGCTACGCGAGCGTCGAGGGCTTCGTCCCCTCGAGCTCGAGCGGCCTCGTCCTCGACGAGATGAAGCGCGTCGTCGTCCTCGTCAGCGACGGCGAGCCGAGCGGCGGCGACACGGAGCAGACGAGCTGTGTGAACCTCGCCGGCCAGAAGTTCGGCCTCACGGCGCCGAAGGGCCCGATCCTCACGTTCTCGATCGGCATCGGCCCGTTCCCGGCGACGGGCGGCTACGACCCCGTCTTCATGGGCAAGGTCGCCCAGCGCGGTGGAACGGCTCCCCAGGGCTGCAACCCGGCCGCGAAGGCGCTCGCCGGCCTCTGCCACTTCCAGGTGACGCCGGGTCAGAACGCGGTCGCGACGCAGCAGGCGCTCGTCGATGCGTTCACGAAGATCCGCGCGGCGACCGCCTCGTGCGAGTTCTCCTTCACCGTCAACGACCAGACCGACCTCTCCAACGTGAAGGTCGAGATCACGGACAAGGACGGCAACAAGACGCCGGTCGACAAGGACGCCGAGAACGGCTGGTCCTTCGACGACGAGTCGAACCCGACCAAGATCCTCCTCAACGGTGACGCGTGCTCCGTGAGCAGCGGGACCGTGTCCGCCCGCGTCGACGTCGTCGTCGGCTGCCGCGGCGCGAACTGACCGCGCCACCGAGGCTGAGCTCTCGAGGCCCGACGACGCTCCCCGGAGCGTCCTCGGGCCTCGCGCCATTTCGGCGGTGATTTTCGACGCGGCGGACGCGCGGTGTACTCTTTCTGGAGATGCCTCCTCGCGCGCTGCGCGCTGCCTCGCTCCTCCTCTCCGCCGCCGTCGCGGTCGCGGCGCTCTCGTGTCATCCGGCGCCGGCGGCCGAGGCGTACACGCCCGAGTCGGAGGCCGGGTCGCGCGCGCGGCGGGAAGCTCCGCGCGCACCGGAGGACGCCGGCTTCGATGCGGCGCTGAAGGCATGGGTCGACGCCGGCGCGCCGGCGACCGAGCCGGTCAAGGCCTCGTCCGACCCGATGGAGATCCACCAGGAGACGCGAGAGGGGCTCCTCGGGCTCTTCTCGCTGAAGCCGTTCACCGAGGAGGAGCGCAAGAAATTCGGGATCGACGGATTCCTCCGCGGTGCGTTCAACACCGACGGCCCCGGGCGCATCAGCCAGGGCAACAAGGCGCTCGCGCTCCACAACATCTCGAAGGAGCAGTGCCTCGCGGGCCTGAAGGACATCGTCCTCCAGACGCCGGAGCAGCGGGAGATCTGCGGGGCCGACAACATGGTGCCGGTCTGGACCAAGGGGAAGAAGCCCTGGTTCTGCATCGACATCTTCGAGTTCCCGAACAAGCCCTGCGAGCTGCCCGTGGTCTGGGCGCCGCCGACCTGGGACAAGAAGATCTGCGAGCTGCAGGGCAAGCGCCTCTGCTCGGACATCGAGTGGAACATCTCGTGTCGTGGCGACCCGGAGGGCGGTCCCGATCGGAAGTACGCCTACGGCGACACGCTCGATCTCGACGTCTGCAACACGAACAAGGAGCGGCGGACGACGCCGGCGTGTCGTGCGCAGGACGCGAAGACCGCCTGGGAGACGTGCGCGACCGAGACCGAGCCCTCGGGCGCGTTCCCGAAGTGCCGCTCACGCTTCGGCGTCTTCGACCAGCACGGCAACGTCGCCGAGGTCATGATGCGCCGCGAAGGCGACAAGGTCCTCACGCAGCTGAAGGGGAGCGCCTGGTTCTACCGCGACCTCGCGCGCGAGCCCGACAAGCCCGTCCCCGAGACCACGAAGAGCAAGGCGACCGCCTACCCCGACCACTGCAACTTCGACCCGCGCTGGCACGTCGAGGACTACGAGAAGGGCGCGTGGCACGTGAACTATCACCTCGGGTTCCGCTGCTGTAAGTCGATCCCCTGAGCGCGGCGCACGGCGCGCCACGAAGGCGCCCAGTGCTCGCGCCACGGTGGCGCAACCGACGCGCCGGACGAGTGATTCCGACGACTTCCGCCAGCCGCCGAGGCTTGCACGCCGCTTGCTGAGCGGGCGGCACATGGTCGCCCGCTTCGCTCCTCTCGCCCTCCTCTTCGCCTCTCTCGTCGCGTGCTCCGGCGCGAGCCACACCGATCTCGACGGTCCGAGCGGGCCGGCCTCGACGGCGTCCTCGTCCAGCGGCGCCCCCACCGCGAGCGGCTCGAGCCCGTCGGGACCTTCGCAGAACTCACCGGAGGGCGCGGCGCAGACCACGGACGCTACGTCGCCGACCGACGACGGCCCGATCCGGATCAAGAACGTCTCGTTCTCGAAGTCGTCCCCGAGCTATCCCACGAAGAGCGCGGTCGACGTGACGTTCGCGATCGAGAAGAAGACGTCCAAGACGATCGACCGCCTGCAGGAGATCTCGCTCACGTTCGGCGGAGAGCGGCGCACGTTCGCCGCGAGCTGCCAGGGCGCATGGCTCGAGGTGGGCGGAGTGTTCACGCTGCACGTCGAGAGCGACAACAGCGCCTCGTCCGTCGACGTCGATTGCGGAAGCCGCGTCTACGCGGAGTCGCTCCTGCCGTGGAACGACGACGTCACCGTCGAGATGAAGGGCCTTCTCGGCGACGCGACGCCGTGGAAGGCGGTCGGCAAGGGCAACCGCTGAGGCTCAACGCGTCGCCTCGACCGGCCGCAGAGGCGCCGGCGATCGATAGAGCGCGTCGAGCGCCGCGCCGTACCGGGCCATGACCTCGCGCCGCTTCACCTTCATGCTCGGCGTGAGGAGCCCACTCTCGATCGTGAAGTCGTCCGTCACGACGAGGAAGGCGCGCGGCTTCTCGTAGCCGCGGAACGACTCGCCGAGGCGCGCGAGCTCGCGCTCGACGAGGCGCCGCACGTGCGGATCGGTCGCGAGGCCGCGCTCGAGGACGATCCCCTCGTTTCGCGCCCACGTGCGCACGGCGTCGACGTCGATCGAGACGATCGCGACGTTGTACGGCCGGTTGTCGCCGTAGAGCATGACGTTGAGGATGAACGGCGAGAGCTTCAGGTGCTCTTCGAGTGGCGACGGCATCACGTACTTGCCGTTCTCGAGCTTGTACTGCTCCTTGATCCGGCCGGTGATCTCGAGGAAGCCGTCGAGATCGATGCGGCCGACGTCCCCCGTCCGGAGGCCGCCGTCCTCGGTGAACGTCTTCGCCGTCTCCTCCGGCCGGTTTAAGTAGCCGCGCATGACGTTCGGTCCGTACACGACGAGCTCGCCGTGCCCCGCCGCGTCGCCGCGCGAAGCGTCGATCACGACGCGGACCCCGGGGATCGGACGACCAGCGCTGCCGAGCTTCCGGCCGCCGGGCGTCGGGAGGTTCGCGCTGACGAGCGGCGACGTCTCGGTGAGGCCGTAGCCCTCGTAGACCGCGAGCCCCATCGCGTCGATTGCCTCCGCCACGTCGAGCGAGAGCGTCGCGCTCCCGCTGATGACGTACTTCAGCCGTCCACCGAACCGCTCCCGCACCTTCGCGAAGATCAGGCGGTCCGCCAGGCGTAGCGCGAGCGCGTCCCGCGCCGAGAGGCGCTCGTGCCGGCGCCGGCGGCCTGCCGCACGGATCGCCGCCTGGAAGAGCGCGCGGACGAACTTCGGCTTCTCCTCGACCTGCTTCAAGACACCGGCGTAGAGGCGGTTGAAGATCTTCGGGACCGCGACGAGCACCGTCGGGCGCGCCTCCGCGAGCTCGCCGACGAGCTCTTTCACGTCCTGTACGAGCGCGGTCGAGCCACCGCAGCCGAGCACGACGTGGAGCTCGAGCTGGCCGTAGGCGTGCGCCCAGGGGAGGAACGACAGCATCTGGTCGTCGGGCGTGAACGGGAAGATCGCGAGCACCGCTGCGACGTTCGACGTGACGTTCTCGTGCGAGAGCATCACGCCCTTCGGCAGTCCGGTCGTGCCCGACGTGTAGATCAAGCTCGCGAGCGCATCCGGTTCGGGATGAACCGCCGGCACCCGGCTCGTCCGTCCACGCGCGAGGAGCCCCTCGAACGTGAGAGCGCCGTCGATCGACGCATCGATCGCGACGACGTTCGTGAGCGCGGGCAGCCGCGGGCGCATCTCCTGGACCGCCGCGACGATCTCACGCGACGACACGATGACGACCTTCGCTCCGCAGTCGCCGAGGATGTGCTCCCACTCGTTCGCGCGCTGCTGCTCGTACATCCCGACGAACGTCGCTCCGAGGCCGTAGGTCGCGAACGCGGCGACGAACCACTCGACGCGATTGCCCGCGATGATCGCGACGCGATCGCCGGCGCCGACTCCGAGCGAAGCGAGGCCTCCGCGGAACGCGTCCACCGCGGCCGCGACGTCGCCATACGTGGTCCACGTCCTACCGCTCGCGGTCTTCGTCCCGAAGAGGGGCCGATCGCGATGACGCTGGAAGCTCCTCTCGGCGAGCTCGACGAGACTCCGGGGCACCGTTTCCATGTGTCGCGCCTCCCACGGCGGGCCGTGCAGCGCACGTGCCACGACCGACGGAGCACGACCGCGCGTCACCAGTCGAACAGCTGGTCGACCGGATTGTCCTGCCCGCGCGCCGCGACGCTCTTCGTCCGGTCGACGTCCACAGTCGTGACTTCCGCGAAGGAATCCGGGCCTTCGTGGATGAAGTACGTCACGCGGTTGATCCGTGGCACGTCCGTCTGCTTCGTGACGTGGAGCACGGACCAGCCGAACATCGACTGCGAGCCGAACCGCTGGCTGGCGAGATCGGCGGCCGACGTGAGCCGCAGGATTGCGACCTCGTGCGCGTTCTTTGCGCCGTCGAGCGTGCGGAGCGGCACCTTCGAGGCGCCTTTCAGCATCACGTCGAGCTCGCTCCGCCACCCGAGAAGCGACCTCGCGGTCTGGTTCTCCCACGCGAAGGCGCGCACCGGATTCGCGCTCTCCAGCTGCGTCGTACGCTCCTGCGACGACGCGTCACCGAGCGCGAGACGATTCGGGACGAGCACGTCTCCGGGCTGCAGCACCTCGAGCGTGTTGAAGTGCGCATGACCGAGGAGCACGGTGCGGACGCGCGGGCTCTGCGAGATGCGCTTCAGCACCTCGACGCCGGAGAGGAAATAGCCGCTGCCCTCCTTCTCGAAGTCCTGATCGGGCCCCATCCACTCCTGGAGGCCGTCGTGCAAGCAGCTCTCGCGCTCGTCGACGGAGAGCTGGAAGTCCTCCTTCTTGCAGATGTACGGCGTGAAGACCTCGCCGAGGAGGTAGTTCACCGTGCTCTGCGACATGCCCTGGTAGTCGAGGAGCGGGAAGTAGTAGCCGAGGTCCTTGCCCTTGTGGCCGCCGCGCGGGTCGTGATGCATCAAGAGGACGACGTCCTCGTTCGCGACCTTCGCGCGACCGAGCTCGCGATCGATCCAGTCCATCTGGACCTTGCCGATCCCGCCGCCGTAGTTGACGGTGTACATGCCCCAGCCGGTGCGGTGGTGCTGGCGGAGCTCGTACGAATTCACCGAGACGTAGCGATTCTTCCCGAACGACCACGAGCCGTAGAGCGGGCCGTACGTCTTCTGCCACTGGTGGAAGCCGTCGTAGAGGACGATGTTCCGTTGCGCACGCGGCACTTCCGTGAACGCCTCTCCGAACGTCTGTCCGATCCGCTTCGTGAAGGCACCGGTGTAGAGGTCGACGTGGCGCCCTCCCATCTGGTCCTTCGTCGCGTCGAGGAACGCGGCGTAGGTGCTCCACGCGTAGTCGGGCCAGGCGATGTTGTTCTGGGAGGCGATGACCTTCTGCAGATCGGTGCCGAGGGCGCGGTCCGCGCGCGCGACGAGCTCGGGCACGTGGCCGAGCGCGGCGTATCCGTCGTGGTTGCCGGGGGTGAGGAAGATCGGGAGCGGGAGGCGCTTGAGCGCGTCGACGATCCGCTTCGCTTCCGTCGCGTACGTCGTCGCGACCGCTTCTCCCCGGATCGTCTCGGGAGAGCCTCCGTTGTGGAGGTCGCCGTTGAACGTGATGAACGCCGCGTTCCGCACCTTCGGGTCGTCGCTCTGTGCGACGGCGTCGACGAAATCGTCGATCTTGTCGGCGGTGAGAGTCTTGTAGACGGTCGCGGTCGACACCTGCGTGTCGCTGACGTTGAGCGCCTCGTACTCCTCGGGCGCCGTGTCGTAGACGCGGACGGCGTTGTACTGCCACTCGAAGACGTTCGCGAAGATCGCGCCGTTCTTCTTCACCTCGAAGCGCACGTCGTAGAGGCCCGGGTCGACTTTCGCCATCGCCGCCTTGTCGAAGACGGCACGGACGGTGTGGCGCTTCTTCAGCGCGGCAGGCATCTCGTTCGGCTCGGCGCCGAGGAGGAGCTTCGTCGGACGCACGCGGACGACGCCCGAGCGCTCCGCCTGTGCGCTCGCGGACTCGGACGCGCTCGCGCGCGCGTTCCGCGCGACGAGGAAGAAGGAGAGGTTGTTCCGATCGTCCTCCGAGAGCGTCAGCGGCTTCGGCTCGTCGTCGCCGCCGGCGCCGGCCTTCGGCGAGAGGTGCGCGATCGCGTCGTCCTCGAGCCGGAGCACGACGACGAGCTCGTCGTTCGGCTCGTCCTTCACGTAGAGGTTCGGGTTGCCGAGCGTCGGATAGACGAGGCGATCGATGACGGCGCGCCCACCGATCGCCCACGGCATGATCTGTTCGTTCTCGGAGGGCTCGGCGTAGAAGACGTTCGAGAGGAGCGTCTCGCCGGACTTGCTCAGCACCTCCCAGGGCCGCTCCTTCAGGAGATCGGCCGGGAGCGTCGCCTCCTCCTCGCTGTCCGCAGCGGCGTCCGGCTTCTTCGTCTTCGCGACGTCGTCGACGCGGTCCGCCGCGTCATCGGCGCTCGAGCAACCCGCCAGCGCCGCGAGGACGAGGGCGGCCGAGGCGAGGAGGAAGCGCGGGCCGAGCATGACTGGCGACGATGTAGGCACGTTACGGGCCCGCCCTCGGGGCGACGCAGAGATGCCGAAATCGCGCGACGGAACCCCGTGCGCAGCAGCATCTGAGGATCGCGCGATCCACCTCACCCCTCTCCCCGCGGATCTCGAACCGACGACTCGATCGCAGCTGACGCAGCGCGCCGACTACGGGAGGAGGACGGTCGAGCCGGTCGTCTTCCGCGCTTCGAGATCGAGGTGCGCCCGGACGGCGTCGTGGAGCGGGTAGGTCTGATCGATCCGGACACGGAGGACGCCCTTCGCGAGGAGGTCGAACAGCTCGCGGCTCGTGTCGTCGAGGTCCTTCCGGCGACGACCGACGTAGTCGCCGAGGGTCGGGCGCGTGAGGTAGAGCGATCCCTTCTGCGCGAGGATGCGTGGATCGAACGGGCCGACCGGCCCCGACGACTGTCCGAAGCACACCATGAGACCGAGCGGGCGGAGCGCGTCGAGCGACGCCGCGAACGTGTCGCGCCCGATCGAGTCGTAGACCACGACGACACCTTCGCCGTTCGTGAGCTCGCGGACTCGCCTCGGGACGTCCTCGTGACGGTAGAAGAGGACGTGGTCGCAGCCGTGCTCGCGCGCGAGCTGCGCCTTCGCCTCGCTGCCGACCGTGCCGATCACGGTGGCGCCGAGGTGCTTCGCCCACTGGCAGAGGAGGAGACCGACGCCGCCGGCGGCGGCGTGGACGAGGATCGTGTCGCCCGGAGCGACGCGATGCGTGCGGCGGACGAGATACTGCGCCGTCATCCCCTTCAGCATGACGGCCGCGGCGGTCTTGTCGTCGACGCCTTCGGGGACCTTCACGAGGTGCGCGGCGGGGACGTTCCTCGCCTCTGCGTACGCGCCGAGCGGCCCGGTGCCGTACGCGACGCGGTCCCCCTTCGCGAAGCCCGTCACCGCCGGTCCGACCGCCTCGACGACGCCGGCCGCCTCCGAGCCGAGCACGGTCGGGAGCGCGACCGGGTAGAGGCCCGAGCGATGGTACGTGTCGATGAAGTTCAGGCCGATCGCGGTGTGCCGAACGCGGACCTCACCACTGGCCAGCGGTGGCACCTCCACGGTCTCCCAGCGGAGGACGTCCGGCTCGCCGGTCCCGTGCATGCGGATGGCCTTCGTCATGCGGCAGCACCTTACCGCGCCGGCGCGCATCGGGGATCCATCTACGAACCAGATGGTACCCATGAGTTTTTGTTCGATTGCCGTGATGATCGGCGAGCGTTACGTAAGAGGGCATGAAGATCCGACGCGCCCAGGAACGTGGCCACGCGAATCACGGGTGGCTCGACAGCTTCCACACCTTCTCGTTCGCGGACTACTACGACCCCGAGCACATGGGCTTCCGTGCGCTCCGGGTCATCAACGAGGACCGCGTCGCGCCCGGCAAGGGGTTCGGGACGCACGGCCACCGGGACATGGAGATCATCTCCTACGTCCTCGAGGGCGCGCTCGAGCACAAGGACTCGATGGGCACGGGCTCGGTGATCAAGCCGGGCGACGTGCAGCGGATGAGCGCCGGCACCGGCGTCATGCACAGCGAGTTCAACGCGAGCAAGAGCGACCTCGTGCACTTCCTCCAGATCTGGATCATCCCGGACAAGCGAGGGAACAAGCCTGGCTACGAGCAGAAGACGTTCTCGGCCGAGGACAAGCGCGGCAAGCTCCGCGTCGTCGCCTCCCCCGACGGACGCGACGGCTCGGTGACGATCAGCCAGGACGCGCTCCTCTACGCCGCGCTCCTCTCCGAGGGCGAGCGGGCGACGCACCGGGTGGCGCCGGGACGCGGCGCCTGGGTCCACGTCGCGAAGGGCGAGGTCGATCTCGGCGGCACCCGCCTCCAGGCGGGCGACGCCGCCGAAGTCGAGGACGCCGGCGAGCTCACGCTCACCGGCGCCGCGAAGGACGCGGAGGTCCTCGTCTTCGATCTCGGCTGATCAGCGACGCGCGTAGGCGCCGAACCCGACCGCGGCGAGCGCGAGGCCGACTCCGGCCAGCGCCGCCGCGACAGGGTGGAGCGCGAGCGTCGTGTAGAGGCTCCGCTCGATCGTCTTGCCGCGGTAGGTGCCGCGCTCCCGCCCTTCGAAGAGCGGCGCCATGAAGAGGCTGTCCTCCTCGCTCCGCGGGCGCGCGGGATCCTGCTGCTTCTCCGGCGCCATCTGCTTCTCCATGATCCGGTCGGTGAGGCCCGGCGCGAACTTCTCGAGCAGGCTGTACACCTTGCCCGCCCCGCCGACGATCACGTCGCGAACCGGGTACTCGCAGCAGTGGAGGATCGCGTTGGCGACGAGCTCCGGCGCGTAGACCGGCGCCACGTGCTTCGGCGCGTGCTCGAGGTGGCTCCGCGCGTGGTCCGGGTACGGCGTGTCGATCGCGGCCGGCTTGACGAGGCTCACCCGGACGGGGAGTCCCTCCATCTCGACCTCCATCCGGAGCGCATCGGTGAAGCCTTTCACCGCGTGCTTGCTCGCGGAATAGAAGCCCTGGAGCGGGATCACGCGCTCGGAGAGGATGCTCCCGACGTTGATGATCACGCCGCCCCGATCGCGCAGATGCGAGAGCGCGACGCGCGAGCCGTGGACGACGCCCCAGAGGTTCACGTCGAAGAGGCGGCGCGCTTCGACGATCTCCGTCTCCATCACCTTGCCGTAGATCGACAGACCGGCGTTGTTGACCCAGGCGTCGAAGCCGCCGAACCGCTGGATCGCGAGGTCGCGGACACGCTCGAGCGCGTGGACGTCGGCGACGTCGGCACCCACGGCGAGCGCCTGCCCGCCCTCGGCGACGATCTCCTCCGCGATCCGGTGCAAGTCCTCTTCGTTGCGCGCGACGAGCACGAGCCGCGCACCGCGCTTGGCCGCGGCACGCGCCGTGGCCAGCCCGATCCCGCTCGTCGCGCCCGTGATGACGATCACCTGCTCGCTCAGCTTCTTCCGCTTCGTCGCCATTCGCTCACCTTCCTGTGCTGCTCGTCACCCTCACACCGGACCGACGCCTGCGATCCCGTTCGGCGCCCCCGACTTCGCCCGCGTCGGCTCCGCGTATTCGATCTCGTCGTGCTCGCCTTCGACCTCGGCCGGCTCCGCGGGTACCGCCGTCTTCCTCGTCCGCAGCGACTCGAGCACGGACAGGGCCGCTCCGCGCACCTGCCCGCGCACGCGCTTCGACACGAGCACGGCGCCGAGGCCGGAAGCACCGGCGACGCCCGCGACGATCGCAGCCGCGAGCGGCCCGTGCTTCTTCACCTTGCGCATCGCCTTCCGCGCCTTCTTCCCCGGGTTCGCCGCCTTCACTGCCTTCTTCGCCATCGCCCGCTCCTTTCCTTCCTGACCGAGATTCAGCGCGTCGCGCCTCCGTCCCCTGCGAGCCGCGCGACCATCGCCGCCATGCCGTAGACGACGTCCGCCATGCGGTCCGGATCGAGCGCCGACACGACGTCCCGCGCCGAGTGGTAGCGCGGGTTCCGGAGCGGTCCGCCGTCGGTGAGCATCGCGGCGCGATAGCCCTGCTTCCAGAACGAGTTGTGGTCGCTCGACGAGACGAGCGGGAGGAAGCCGGGCAGCGCGACACCGCGGATCGGGAGCTTCGTCCCGAGCCGGAACGCGTCGGTCGCCTCGCGCACGACGTGCCGCGATCGCAGGTTTCCGATCAAGGCGAGCGACTCGGGCTTGCCGACGCACTCGAGCGCGATCATCGCCTCGACGTTCACGCCCTGGCGACGAAGGCGCTCGGCGTAGACGAGGCTCCCCATCGTGCGCGTCCGCGAGTGCGGCGGCTCCTCGTTGGTGAAGGCGACGAGGCGCACCGCACGCGCGAAGCGCCGGCCGCGGAGGAGCCGCGCGAGCGAGAGGAGGACCGCGACGCCGCTTGCGTCGTCCTCCGCTCCCGGGCTGCCCTTGACCGTGTCGTAGTGCGCGCCGACGACGATGTCGCCGCGCGCGCCGCTCGCCGACTTCAGGACCGCTTCGAGGTTCTCGCAGCCGGGCGCGCCCGGGACCGGGATGCGCGTCACCGAGAGCCCGACGTCGAGGAACGACGCCGAGATGTGGTCGGCGGCGCCGGCGAGCGCAAGCCGAGCGGTCGCCGACTGATCGTTGCGCTCCCCGAGCACGACCGACAGCGTGCGGAGATCGCTCTCGAGCCGCGCGCGGATGTCGCGCGGCGACTGCGTCTGCACCGCCTCCGGGAGCGGCGCCCCGGCATGGGTCGCCGTCCAGGAGGGAGCGTCGCTCGCGGGGAACGACTCGAGGACCGCCTCGTCGACGGTCCTCTGGTCCGCACGCGAGCGCGCGATCGGATCACGCGTGGACTCGGGCATCGGGCACATGGCTGTCCTTCAGACCCCGAAGCCGAGGCGCGCCGAGAGGCGGTGGAGCATCGAGCCCTCGTGGGTGCCGTTCGAATACGTCACCGGGTACTGCGGGACCGCGAGCGCCCCGTCGAGGACGCGGCCGTCGAACGCGTTCTTCGCCGCGCGCTTCGTGAGCTCGCTCGCGACGATGGTGACGGCGGTGACGAGCAGCTTCCGCCCGACCTCGGCGAACATGGACGGCCGCTTCTCGACGCGGAACGGCTCGATCGCCTTCGAGATCCGGTACGAGAGCAGGTGCTTCTTGCGCGACCGCACCGCCCACGTGATGAGCCCGATCCCGACGCCGAGGAGCGCTCCGGACGCGAGCACCACCCCGATCGCGGCCGGGATGGTCTCCTTCGCGCGACGGCCGACCTCGGTGACCTGGTGCCTGCGCGCGTCGAGCGCGTCGACGTGCCGGAACAATCGCGAGCGGATCACCTCCGCCTTCCGCTCGAGGCGAGAACGGCGCTCCTCGATGGAGAGCTCGTGCTTCGTTTCCTGGTCGTTCGAGCTCATGCGATGTGCTCCTTCAGCTGGTGAACGTCCGTCTCGAGCCGGCGCCGCGTCTTGTCGAGCGGCTTCTTCGGGAGCTTCGCGTACCCGACGTAGGCAGCGATGCCGCCGATGACGAGCAGCGCGAGTCCGACGCCGATCGCTGCGAGCGCCGTACCGCCGAGGGCGATCACGACCGCGACCGCCAGCATCGACAGGAACAGGAGCGCACAGACGACGCCCACGCCGAAGGCGATCGCCGAGTACTCGAGCTGCTTCACTTCTTCCCTGACCTCGTTCTTCGCGAGCGCCACTTCGAGCTTCACGAGCTCCTTCGCGTCCGCGAGCGCCTCCTTCACGAGGTCCGCGGTGGGCGCCTCCTCGAGGGGATCCTTCCCCGGGAGCATCGGTTCGGTTGCCATGTTCTTCTCCTCTCGTCTCGCTTGCTTCTCTCGTGCGAACTCGTCGTTGTACTTCTCGGCGAGCGCGTGCAGACCGTCGCTCGCGTGGTCCAGCGGCAGCACGTCCCCGACGCGCTGCCGGACGATGCGGCGCTCGACGCGCCGTGCGATCGCCTCGAGCATCACCCACTCGTCGTATTCGAGCTTCGTGCGGCTCATCTCCTCCCAGATCTCGACGAGGCGCGACTCGAGCCGCGCCGAGACGTGGAACCCGTCCTCCGCGTGCACTTCGAGGGCCTCGGTGACGCGGCCGAGCTCGTCCTGGAGGTACTGCCCCTCCTCGCTCCCGACGAGGTATGCGTCGGCGTCGAGCTCCGTGCGGGTCATGTTCGCGCGGACGCGCGCGACCTTCTCGGGCTCGCCACGGACGAGCAGGTCGGAGGGATAGAGGTAGATCTCGAGGCCCTCGCTCCGGATCCGCTTCACTTCCTCCGCGACGATCGGCTGCACGGCGCCACGCGCGAGCTTCTTCAGCACGCGCGTCGAGAGCGCCATCGTGAACGGCATCTCCGTCACCTCGGGCAGGATCCCGGCGCGGGCACACGCCTCCGTGAGCTCCGCCAGCGCATGCTTGTAGCGGCCGTTCTTCGGCTGCACGTAGACATGGCTGTCGCTCCAGCCCTTCACGATCGAGGCGATCTTGACGATCGGCACCGTGAGCGCGGTCACGAGGAAGGAGACGAAGAACCCGAGCGCGAGCGGATACCCGTGGAGGAGCGCCTTGCCGTAGGAAGTGCGTGGCACCGGAGCCGCGAAGCGCACGAGCGCCCCGACGCCGAGCGGTGCGGCGAACGCGAGGACGGTCCAGACGAGGCGGAGCACCGTGGCACCGAGCCACTTCTCGAGCGGCAGGAACGCGAGGACCCACGCTGCGACGTTCGGCACGAACATGCCGACGACGAAAATCGGCCAGCTGAGCGACAGGAGCAGCGCGACGGTGACGGCGATTTGCTTCTTCCGCGGCAACCTGCCGAAGAGCGCGGTCACGGACCAACCGAAGAGCGCTTGGAGGATGGCTGTGAGCTTCTTCCCGATGAAGCTGAGGACGAACGACAGGATCGGCACGACCCGTAGAGGTGCAGCGCACGTGCCACCGCGCATCTTCTGCGCAGTGCGGCTCGGGTCCGCGAACCGCGTTCAGTAGCGCTTCTGCCAAATCGCGTCGACGAGCGCGCGTCCGCGATCGCCGAACGTCGTCTCGAGCGACCAGTTGCGGCGGAAACGCCAGTTGAACGACGCGTAGTTCTTGTCGGGCTCGGCGATCGGCGGGGTGCCGAGCACGTGCGAGACCTCGACCGAGATCGTCGGGCTGAGCTGCACCTCGAGCTCCGGGCGCGGGTTGTTGCTCGACGTCGTGTCGACGCGCGCCTGCGCCTGGATGCCGGCGAGGTCGTCGAGCGCCTCGGTGAGGCCCTCCGCGGCGAGACCGCCGCCGAGACCGACCGCCGTCTTCGCCGTGCCCTCCGAGGACCCGCCCCGTGCGGGTGGCGTCGGATTCGCGCCGTCGGCGGTGCCGAAGAGGATGAGCGCGAGGATCTCGTTCTTCGGACGCGGCGGCTCCGAGCGGAGGTTGACCTTGCCGGTCTTCACCGGACCGACGAAGTCCGCGAAGACCTGGGTGCCGTCGGCCGCGTCCCACGACGCGGTCGCGACGACGGTCGGGTTCGCCGGGTCTCCCGTGAACGTGACGGTCCCGCGCTCGACGTCGAACTTCTTGCCGCGGACGTCGACCTTCCCATCGCGGACGCGGATCTGGCCCGACATCTGGGTGTCGCCTTCGCCGATGACGACGTGCGGCTCGCCCTCGATCACGACGCGCGCCATGTTCCCACGTTCGATCACCGCCTCGCGCAGCTTCACCGTGAGGTCGATCGCGGTCGGGTCCTTCGTCGCCGGCTTCTCGGACGTGCTGCCGTCGTTCTTCGCCTTGACGACGTCCTCGCGATCGAGCGGAAGCTTCACGAAGCGGCCCGGCGTCTTGTAGGTGCCGACGCGGATCTTCTCCGGCGGGCCGAGCTCCTGGACGCCGGACTTCGTCGAGGTCGGGAGGATGAACCCGAGCTTCGGGATGTCGACGGTGATCGCGATGTCGTTCGTGCCGGGCTTCGTCTTCGCGTCGATCCGGGCGTCGGCCCAGACCTGGCCGAGCGGCTGTCCCTGGAGCGCGACGTCGAACTTCTCCTTCTCCGGAATGTGCACGTTCGCGGTGGCGGTCGCGAGCTGCATGCCCTCGAGCTTCACCTGCGCGTCCGCGCGGACCTCGCCCGTGAGCCCGCGCGCGATCACGTCGTCGACGCGGATCGTCCCGTCGGGATGGAACGTGAGCTTCGCGCCGATGTCGCGAAGCTCCTGTCCGAGCGCCGTCACCTGCGCGCGGCCGCCCGAGAGCGCGAGCGCGCCGTCCATCTGCGCGCCCTTGCCCTCGAGGCGGACGCGCGCGTCGCCGTCGAGGCGACCGTCGAGCCCGTTGACGGGGCCCTGGACGAACGGCTGGAGGACCGCGAGCCGGAACGCGCGCGCGGCGAGCTTCGCTTCGAGCGGACGCGACGGGTCCGGCGTCGGGGCGACGTCGGCGCCCCACGCGAGACCGGTCGTCGCGTGCAGCTCGAGCGAGCCGTCCTTCTGATCGAGGCGTACGTCTGCGCGCGCGTTGCCGTCCTTCGCCGCGAGCTCGATCCGGCCGCCGCCGATCGCGCCGCCGCCGACGTGGAGCTCGGCGAGATCGATCCGGCCTTCGAGCTGCGCGTTCTCGTGCAGACCGTCGAGGACGACAGCGCCGGTCGCGCGGCCGCGCACGCGGCGGTTCGCGAGGACGCCGATCGTGTCGAGCGGGAACTTCGCGAGATCGAGCCGCGAGCTCGCGCGCCACGCGAGGGCCCTGCCCGGCTTCGCGTCGACCAGCGCGTTCGCGTCGAGCTCGACGCGGGTGGTCGAGCGCACGCTGCCGCCGTCGCTCGCGAGGGCGAGCGCGAGGTCGGCGCGTTTGCCGTCGTAGACGAGCTTCACGTCGGCGTCGGCCTCCGCCTTCGCGCCGAGCGCGGCCGAGCGCACGTTGCGCCCGCGGGCGACGAGCGCGACGTGCGGCTCGCGGAGCGTGCCGGACGCCTCGAGATCGAGCCCGACGGTGCCGGTGACGTTCGTGACGCCGAGGACCATCGGCAGCTTCGCGAGGGACCGGTCGGGGACGACGAGGCGGGCGGACACCGGCGTCGCGACGAGCTCGTCGCGGAGCGACGCGCCCTGCGAGAGCAGGCGGTCGAGCGGAACCTTCGCCTTCGCGTCGAGCGCGGCGATGACGGACGACGTGTCGAGCGCGCGGACGGCGATCTCGGCGTCGTCGCTCGCGGCGTCCACGACCGCGTCGACCTCCACGTCGAGGCCCTCGCTCCGGTACGGGGCGACGCTCGTGACGTCGACGCCGGCGATCGGAGCCTCCTCGTGGACGGGCCCGGCGACGACGAGGCCGCGGGTCTTCACGTGCATCCGGACGTCGGGCCGCCCTCCCGCCGTCGCGCGACGGACGGCGCCGCTCATGGACACGCGTCCTTCGAGCTCGGAGAGTCGTTCGGTCATGCCGGGGACGGCCTTGCGGAGGGTCGCGAGCTCGATCTCACCGTCGAGGTCGACCGCGCCGGAAGCGCGCACCCAGCTCGAGGGCTGGCTCGGATCGCCGTCCGCGGTGATTCGATCGCTCCGGATCTGGACGGCCCCGCCGGTGCCGAGCGCGGCGGAGAGCCCGATCCGTGCTTCGCGTCCGTGGACCTCGGCATCGAGATCGAGGCCGGCCTCCTTCACCGCCTTCAGCGACGCGTGCGCGACCTTCGCCTTCACGGATCCGTCGAGCACGTTGCGGTCGATCCGGAGATCGGTCGCGAGCGAGAGGGTGCCGCCCGCGACGTCGTCGGGCCGTCCGGCGACAGCGGCGACGCGGGCGAGATCGAGCGAGGGCGCGTCGACCTTCACCGTGATCGACGAGCCGCGGCGCGTGACCTCCGCGCGGAGCGGCTCGCCGAGACCGTCGATCACCGCCCCTTCGACGCGGAGCTCCGGACCGCGTACCGCGACGCGCGATGCGCTCACGCCGACGTGCACGTCCTCGCGCGTGGCGTCGACGTGCGGATCGCGGAGGACGACGCCGCCGTCCTGGAGCTCGAGCTGGGTGCGGACGTCGACGGACGGGATCCGGGCGCCGCCCGTCTCGATCCCCTCCGCGCGGCCGCCGACCTGCACGACGGGCGCGGCGAGCGGTCCGGCGACCGACGCGAGCACGCGCACGTCGTCGACGTGCTGTCCGCTCGCCTCGATCCCCTGCCCCGTCACGTTCACGCGCGCGGACGTCGTCTTCGCGCCGAGCGCGACACGGCCCGTCGCGCGGACGGCGGCGCGTCCGCGCGCGACGGCGAGCGGCCCGGGAAGCTTCGCGAGCTCCGGCACCGTCGCGCGCACGTCGGCTTCGACGATCTGGTCGTCGCCTTCGGGGAAGAGCGCGAGGTCGGCTTCGATCGGCGCGGTCTCCCCTAGGACGCGCACGTTCGCGGTCCCGCGCGGGCCGTCGACCTGAGCACGGACGACGACGCGGGGGACGTCGTCGCCCTGGAGCGTGCCCGGGATCGTGTCGATCGCGACGTCGCCGCGCACGATCCCGGAGCCGATCGTCACGTGGCCTTCGCCGTCGAGCCCGAGATCGCTCGTCGGGCCCGAGGGGAGCACCTTCGCGAGGTCGACGTGCCGGGCAGCGATCCGCGCGTCGACCTTCGTCGCATCCTCGCCGAGATGGGCGCGGGCCCCCACGTCGACGCGCCCACGGCGCCCGAGGGCGACATGCGCGGCGGCGTCGAGATCGGGCAGGACGCCGTGAACTTCGGCGTGAGCGGTCGTCTCCTCCGAGAGGCGCACGCCCTCGCCGAGGAGCGAAGAGACGCTCGCCCCGTCGCCGGAGCGCGCGTCGAGGACCGCGTCGACGCGCTTGCCGTCGCTGCGGCCGTCGAGCGACACGGGGATGCCGAGGGCGGTCCCCTTGTACGTGGCCGAGACGGCGAACGCTTCGCCCGAGGGCGCCGGCAGCTCGACGTCGCCGGTGAGGCGGCCGGCCGTCGGCCCCGGACGAGGGAGCGCGCGTGCGACGAGGTCCACCTGCGCGATCGATGCACGCGTGACCTTCGGATCGACGTGCGCCGACGCGCGGAGATCGCGGATCTCGGCGTCGACGATCTGCGCACCGGACGGCCTCCCGTGCGCCCAGAGATGGCCGATCTCGACGGCCGGCGCCTCGACGAGCACGCCGCGTCCGGGCTTCTCCGGCTGCGCGGGCGGAGGCTTCGGGTTCTTCGCCGCGAACGCGTTCGCGAGCCGGAGCGCTCCGGTCTCGTCCGCGCTCACGTCGACGTCGGCGTTCCCGACCCGCGCAAAGTCGACCGCGATCCGGATTGGCCCCTTCCCCATCAGCGCCGAGCGGGCGATGTCGAGCGCATGGACGCGCGCGGTGACGCCGTCGACGGCGACGACCTGTACGCCGGTGGGGTCGAACACGCGGCCTCGCACGCCGGCGAGACCGTCGAGCCCGATGTGACCGATCCGGTCGATCTCGATCTTCCCGGCGAGGCTGCCGTTCGCGATCTTCGAGACCTGCGTCGCGACGAGACGGCGCCCGGTCGGGACATCGAGGTGGACGACCGTCGCAAAGGCGGCGGCCGTCGTGAAGGTCACGGTCGTGGCGACGACGGCGCCGAGGACGCCGAGGACGCGTCTCGCGCGGCTGCGCCTCGTGTGGTCGAGCTCGCTGGGCATCTCAGAAGGCTTCTCCGATGCCGAGCGACACTGCGATGGGTATGCCGAACGCGAACGTGTCCGGCTTCTTCTCGTCCGGCGTCAGGCCGCCGAGGACCTGGAGCCCCGGGATCCGATAGCCCACGTCGAGCCGCACTGGCCCGACGGGCGTGTCGTAGCGCGCGCCCGCTCCGCAGGAGAGATGCAGGTGCCGGAGACGAATGTCGTTCGTTCGTGGCGAAACGTCGCTCGCGTCGCAGAAGGTCGCTAGCGACAGCGGGCCGTCGATGTCGTAGCGGAGCTCGGCGGAGGCTTCCCAGAGCGTGAAGCCGCCGACGGGCGACAGACACTTGTCTCCACACTCGAGGTTGAGGTTCTGCTCCGCCGTCTGCGGCGTGAGGAACGGGACGATCGCGTGGGGGCCGACGCCCCGGAGCGGGTAACCGCGGTTCGAGGTCGGACCGCCGGAGAAGAACCCGCGGAAGAACGTGAGCTGGTAGTCGCGGGTCCGGGTCGCGTCGTTCGTCGTCGGCGGCGGCTGGGGAGGATTGCGGATCGTGTCGCCGTAGTTTCGCGGCCAGAGGAAGCCGACCATTCCGCGCGCGGCGAACGTCAGGCGTCGCGTCACCGGAACGTAGCCGCGCAGCTCCGGCTGCACCTTGACGTCGTCGGCGGTGCCGCCGAACGGACCGCCGGCGAACTGGAACGTGTTGCCGGCGAAGATGCCCTTCCGCGGGTGGATGGGGTCATTCCGTAGATCGAGCGTCGTGAAGAGCTCCGGATAGGAGATGACGATGAGATCGAGCGTCGGATCCTTCGTCCCGATGTACCCGAACGGGTACGCGACCTGCGTGTTGTGCGCGATCGCGCCGAAGAGCTTCCACGCCGTGCGATCGAGGCCGATCGCGTTCCGCGCTTCGCCGTAGCCGAGGACGTTCTGGTTCGGCGGCGGATTCGGATTGAGGAGGACCGGATAGACGTTGAGCTCGGGCCTGACGAAGAGGTTCGTGCGCGCCTCGAAGAGACCGGGCTGCCGGAAGTCGATCCGGAGCCGCTCCTCGGGGAGGAACTTCTGCGGGACCGTGATCCCGTTCACGCGGAGCGGATAGAGGACGACCCCGGGCCGGAAGTCGACCGAGAAGCTCCGCATCCCGCCGAGGAAGTTCCGGTTCTCCCAGCCGACGAGGCCGTGTACGTCGGTCTTCAGGGCGTCGAACTCGAGACCGCCGCCGAGACGGATCGTGCGGAGTCGCGACGGCTCGACGGTGACCTTGATCGGGACCGACACCTCCTCACCGGGCGGCGGCTCGGGCGGAGGTCCCTCCCCGAGCTCGGGCTCGATCCGCACCGCCGCGAAGACGCCGAGGTCGAGGAGCGCCTGCTGCGCCGCCTCGAGATCGGCCTCCGAGTACGGATCGCCGATCTGCATGTTCAGCGCACGCCGCACCGGCGCTTCGGGAAGGCTCCCGAGGCCCACGATCGTGATCGGTCCGCCCTTCGCCCGCGGGCCGGGGCGGACGGTGAAGACGATGTCAGCGGTGTGCTGGACGAGGTCGACGGCGGCATCGCCCTTCGACGTCGCCCACGCGTAGCCGCGGTCCGAGAGCGCCCGGCGGACCGCGTTCTCCGTCTTCTCGAACGCCTCGTTGTCGAACGGCTTGCCCGGGACGAGCCCGCGCTCGGCCGCTCTCTTCGCGGCAGCGACGATGTCGGCCGGGAGCCCTTCGGTGCCGACCACGCGCGCGCCACGGACGAGGACGGGCGGGCCTTCCTCGACGACGATCTCGACGCGGACGTGGTTCTCCTTCGTCTTGATGACCCGGCCCGCGCGTGCGTGGGCATCGTAGTAGCCGCGCGCCCGATAGAAGGCCTCGACCCGCGCGAGGTCGCGCTGGAGGACGAACCGATCGAAGAGCGCGTACTCGTAGATGACGCCACGGAAGAGGCCGAGCAGCTTCGGCGACTTCGTCGTCGCGATCTTGTCGAGGACGTCGCCCTCGTCGACCTGGTCCGCGCCGCGGACGACGACATCGTCGACTGCGCTGCGGCTCTCGGGGATCGTGTTGCATCCCGTCAGCAGGAAGATCGCAGCCGCGAACGCGAGAAAGGCAA
Source organism: Polyangiaceae bacterium (assembly GCA_039809485.1). Lineage (GTDB taxonomy): Bacteria > Myxococcota_A > Polyangia > Polyangiales > Polyangiaceae > Labilithrix. The sequence continues at coordinate 25,874 of JBDHVE010000103.1, forward strand.
GTCGTGACGTCGAGCTCGAGGAAGGCACCGCGCGCTCGCCGAAGCAAGGACGTGACCAGCTCGAGCAAGGGCGCGCCGTGCACGTCTTCCGCAGCGGCGTGCGACACGATGGGCGCGGTGTCGTGGGGTACGAATCGTGCTCGCGACGCGAGCATGAGCGCGTCCGGTCCTCGCATCGTGGCAGGCAGCACGACCGCGCTCCTCGTGTTCGCCTGCGTGATGTGGTGCGGCTCGTGCGGATCCCCGCGGACGCCCGAGCCCCCGATGACGCCTCAGCCGACGAGCGCGCTCGTCGAAGTGCCGTATCCGCCGCCGCCCGCCCGCGCCGAAGTGATGCCGCCGCCGCCGCGCGAGGACGCGGTGTGGATCGACGGCGAGTGGGTGTGGCAGGGGGGGCGGTGGTCGTGGCGCGCCGGTCGTTGGGTCGTCGTGCCTCCGGGTGTGGCGTTCGCGCCGTGGACGACGGTGCGCGCCTCGAACGGGACGCTCTACGCGGCAGAAGGGGCGTTCCGCGATGCGAAAGGGAATGCGGTGCCCGAGCCGCCGCCGCTCGCGAGCGGTCGTGCGCGGGGCGGTGCGGTCGTGAATCCGGAGGGCGAGACGGTGCCTCCTTCGCCCGCCGCCGCGCCGGCGCGAGGCGATGCCGGGCGGGGCACCGACTCGGTCGGCCCGCCGGAGACGCCGGAGACGGCGCCGTCGATGGCGGGTTCGTTCGTCGACGCCGGCCTCCAGCCACCGCCGCCCGGGAAGGGCTTCCCGGACGCTGGTCCGTTCCTGGGCGACGCCGGCGCTTCGATGCCTCGGTTCAAGGACGCGAGCCCGCTCGAGGACGCCATGCCGGTCAGACCTCTGTCGGAGTCGCGTTGACATGCGCGAAGAGGCAGGGCTTCCTGAGGCTTCGTCGTGACGGACATCGTCGTCTTCGGCTCTCTCGTCTTCGCCGCTGCGTTGTTCTTCACGGCGCACGTCGTCGTGACGTGGGGCCTCGTCCGCCATCACCCGCGCTGGCGTGCGCCGATCGGCTTCTTCGTGCCGCCGCTCGCGCCGTTCTGGGCCTGGCGTGAGGGCATGCGCGTGCGCGCGATCGTGTGGGTCGTCGCGCTCGTCGGCTACGTCGTCGCGCGCGTGCTCGCCGCCCGCTGAGCCTTCCGTCGGCGCCTCCGGACGTGCGAGAGTCGTGTCGCCTTGCTCGACGCCATCACGCTCGACCAGCTCCGCACGTTCGTCACCGTCGTCGACGAAGGAAGCTTCTCCGCCGCGGCGCGGAAGCTCCAACGCGTGCAGTCGGCGGTCAGCCACGCGATGGCGTCGCTCGAGAAGCAGCTCGACGTGTCGCTCTGGGACCGGAGCACGCGCGTCCCACAGCTCACCGACGAAGGGCGCGTCCTGCTCTCCGGCGCGCGGCGCGTGATCGAGGAAGCGGACAACCTGCGGCGCACCGCACGCGGTCTCGCCTCTGGGCTCGAGCCGACGATGGCGATCTGCGTCGATGCCGTCTTCCCGGTGAATGCGCTCGTCGACGTGTGCCGCGCGTTCGCGCGGGCGTTCCCGACCGTCGAGCTCCGCGTCTTCACCGAGACGCTCAGCGCCGCGGCCGCGCGCGTGCGCGACGGCTCGTGTCAGCTCGCGGTGGTCGGGCCCGCAGCCGACACGCGCGGGCTCGAGAAGCAGCACATCACGTCGGTGCGGATGGTCCCGGTCGTCGCGAAGGAGCACCCGCTCGCGCGCGTGCGGGGCCGGCTCTCGACGGCGCGGCTCGCCGAGCACGTCCAGATCGTGCTGAGCGAGCGCGCCGGTCCGATCGAAGCCGGGACGCGCGATCAGGCCGTGCTCTCACCCCTCACGTGGCGCGTCGTCGACCTCGCGACGAAGCACGCGCTCCTGCGCGCGGGTCTCGGGTGGGGCAACATGCCCGAGCCGCACGTTCGCGAGGACCTCGCCGCAGGTCGGCTCGTCCGGATCCAGCCCGATGCCTGGGGTGAGGACGAGCACGTGCTCGCCCTCGCGATCGTGCGCCGGACCGATCTGACGATGGGACCGGCGACGGAGTGGATGGTCGTGAACTTGCGCGAGCTCTGCGTTCGCGCGGTCGAGGTGCCGGCGGGCGCGCGACGTGCATCTCCTCGCGCCGATGCACGTCAACGGCGGAAACAACGGTGAGGGAACGCGCGGCCGGCAGCGCTGGCTCGATGCGCTGGTCGTGGGTGCAGGCGGCGCATCCGCGCTGACCCTGTCGCACGAGGTCGTGAGGCAGCTCGTCCCGCATGCGCCGAGGATGGATCGCCTCGGCGGAACCGCGCTCGCCCGCCTGCTCCGCACGTTCGGGATCACGCCGCCCCGTGGTGAGCGCCTCCGCGGGATCACGCTCCTGATGGACATCGTCGCGAACGCGGCGTGGTACGCGCCGATCGCGGCGAAGAGCGCGCATCCGCTCCGTCGCGGGCTCGCGCTCGGCCTCGCGGCCGGGCTCGGCGCCGTCGTACTGCCGCCGTTCCTCGGTCTGCCGAAACGGCATCGCGGGACGACGCTCGGACAGATGGCGATCACGGTGGGCCTATACACGCTCGGCGGGCTCGCGGCCGCGGGGCTCGCCGCCTACGCGCGGCGTGGAGCGCCGCGGACGGCCGCTGTGGGGGCGCCGTTCGTGGGGGACCAGGGCTGAGGATCGCGATGCGCCTCCGAATCACGTTGCTCTCGCTCGCGGCGCTCGGGACCGGCTTCGTCGTCGGCGCGGTCGCGCAGGCGAGCGCGCTCTCGCCCGTCACGCACGGGACGCCGGCGCAGGTGCCGACGTTCACGCCCGCGCCGGTGCCGACGCCGGGACCGACGCCGACGATCCCGGGACCGTCGCCCGCGCCGACGCCGCCGCCCACGCCCAGCCCGGCGCCGACGCCGACACCGGGGCCGACGCCTCCCGCACCGACGACCCCTCCGCCGCCGGTCGTCGTCGACGCAGGACGGTGACGTCGCTCAGGCCGCGAGCGCGACGTCGTAGGGCGCGAGCAGCGCCGCGACGCGACGGACGACGTCCGCACGCGTCTTCGCGAGCTCCTCGGCCTCGAGCGCTTCGCCCGGGATCCCCCACCGCTGCCACGCTCCTCCGCGCGACGCCGGCGCGAGCGTCGACGTGAGCGAGCGCGGGAGCGCGCGCACGGCTCCCGCGAGCGCGTGCGCGACGGGCGCTCCGCCCTCGGCGAGACAGAAGCGGACGACGTCCCAGCCGTGCGCGGCGTGACGTCCTTCGTCGGCCGCGATCTCGCGGAGGACGGCGCGGATCGCCGGGTCCTCACAGCGCTTCCCGAGCCGCGCGACGATGCGGGCAGAGACGCCTTCGTTCATCGCACCGTCGACGAGGGACGACACGGCGAGCTCCGCGAGCGCCACGGCGCGCATCCGCGACGGGCGCGCCGCGCGCGCGGCCGCCGGGAACGCGCCGGGGCTCGCCTCGTTGCCGTCGATCGCGCGTGCGAGGGAGAAGCACAGCTCGGCGTGACGGATCTCGTCGAGCGCATCACGCTGCGCCGCCGCGACGAGGTCGGGCGGAGCGCCGAGCGCGACGAGCTCGAGGGTGAGCTGCGCGAAGGCCGCGACGGACGCGTGCTCGGTGCGCCCGTTCTCGCGCCACTGCTCGGCAAGGGCTCGGCGCGTCTCGCCTTCGGGCACGCCCGGCGTGGCGACCTCGGCGGTGAGCCAGCGCGAGCCCGGAGCGACCGGCGGGAGGAGCGTCTTGCCGAGCGTCCGGATCTGGCGGCCGCGCGAGAACGACATCGTCGAGAGGAAGGCGAGGAGCGCGCCGAATGCGCTCATGCAGACGCCGGAGAACACGAGGAAGCCGTCGCCGATTCTCGACGCGACGCTGCTCGTCCCGAGCGCCTTCTGGGCGAGCATCGCGCGCGTCGCCGAGGCGACCACGACCATGCCACACGCCACCGTGACGACGAAGGCGAGGGTCACGGGCCATGCGGCGTCGACCGCAGCGGCGAGGACGAAGAACGGAATCGGACCGACGACGCCGAGCGACAGCGCGAGGAACGCGCGGTTCCGCTGGCGGCGGGCCTCGTTCGAAGCCGGCACGGGTGGGGCCGCAGCCGGCGGCGCGTAGACGTTGGCGGCGGCGGCCTCGGCAGCGGGTTGTCGGGCCTGCACTCCTCGATCAACGCTCGGCGACGAAGGAAGCTTCCCCGTCATTCAACGCCCTTTCTGGCGTAGCCGCTGCCGGAGGCCCACCGCGGCCGCGCGCGCCCGCCGTTTCTGCTCGGCCGCGTGTTGCGCCTGACGCGCCGAGAGCGCCTGACGCTCTGCGACGAGCTTCCGGAAAGCGGCGAGCCGCTCGGCGGGAAGCTCACCGCTCTTCGCGGCGGCTTCGACCGCGCAGCCGGGCTCGCCCTCGTGCTTGCAGTCGCGGTACCGGCACGACGCCGCGAGCTCCGTGATGTCGGCGAAGACGTCGTCGTCGTCGTCCTCACCACCTTCCGGCTGCCACGGCTTCAGCTCGCGCATGCCGGGCGTGTCGACGAGGAGGCCGCCGGACGGAAGGAGGAAGAGGGAGCGTTTCGTCGTCGTGTGCCGGCCCCGCTTGTCGTGCTCGCGCACGGCGCCCTCGCGCTGCTCCCCGCGCCCGAGGAGGGCGTTCACGAGCGCGGACTTGCCGACACCCGAGGAGCCGGCGAGCGCCGCGGTGGTGCCCTCGCCGATCCGCGCGCGCACCTCGTTGATCCCGGTGCCGGTCTTCGCGCTGACGAGGATGACGGGACCGAGCGCCTCCGCGGCAGCCACCGCTTCCCTCGGGTCCGCGACGAGATCCGCCTTGTTGAGGAGGATGCACGCCTCGGCGCCGCCGCTCTTGATCGCGACGAGATAACGCTCGAGACGGCGCACGTTGAAGTCGCCGTCGAGCGACGTCGCGATCAGGACGAGATCGATGTTCGCCGCGATCGCCTGCGGCTCGGCGCGGTCGCCCGCGGCCTGCCGCATGAAGACGGTGCGTCGGGGCAGGATCGCTTCCACGACGACCTCCGCCTCGGCGCCCGGACGCGTCGACTCCGGCGCGGCTTGCGAGGGGGGCATCGTCTCGCCGACCGCGACCCAGTCACCGACCGCGATGCCGCCGAGCTCCGTCGCGTCTCGCAGCGCCTTGCCGCGGACGATCCCGTGACGAGGCCCTGCCTCGGTGAGGACGTCGACACGTGTAGCATACACCGAGCTCACGCGGGCCGGGACGAGCCCCTCGCCTTCGGGCATCGCCTTCGCGAGCGCTTCGGACCAGCCGAGCGCGGCGAGAGGAATGGCGTCGGGCCCGGGGAGCTCTCTCATGCGGAAGCGCGCGAATGCGCGCTCCGAAGCGTGCCACCCGCGTGGTGCGGTGGCAACCGTTCGGTGGTTACATGGGCTTCATGCTGCGGCTGTCACCGCTCGGGTCGACCATCAAGTTCACGCTGACGCGAGCGGGGCTCGTCGCATGCCTCGCGACGACGTGTCTCGTCGCCGCGTGCGACGAGAAGAAGGAGAGCGCGCCGCCGAGCCCGAGCGCGGTGAGCGCGAGCGCGCCTTCGGGGCCTACGGCGGGCTCGGCTGCGCCGGTCGCGGCGGCGTCGGCGTCCGCGGTTGCGCCGGCGGCGGTGCCCGATGCGATCGCGGCACAGCACGTCCTCGTCGCCTACAAGGGCGCGCAGAACGCGCCGAAGACGGTGACACGCACGAAGGCCGACGCGAAGAAGCGTGCGGAGGAGGTCGCCGCGAAGGCGAAGGCGGGTGGCGACTTCAGCACGCTCGTCGCCGAGTACTCCGACGACCCCGCGTCGAAGGAGCGGATGGGCAGCCTCGGCAAGTTCACGCGCGACAAGATGGTGAAGCCGTTCTCGGAGGCCGCGTTCTCGCTCTCGGTCGGGGGCGTGAGCGAGCCGGTCGAGACGCCGTTCGGCTTCCACGTGATCAAGAGGAACCAGTGAGGGCACACGTCTCGGCGCTCGCGATCGTGGTTGCGGCGTTCCTCGGCCCGGTCGTGCCGACGGTCGCGCACGCGAACGGAGCCGCGGACGCCGGCGGCGCGAGAGCGGCGGGCGGTGTCGGCGCGGTCGGCTCCGGCGAGCCGGCGGCGCTCGCACGCGAGATCGAGACGACCTACGCGAAGCTGGGCGAGGAGCTCTCGACGCACGCGTGTGACGAAGCGTGTCGTGCGCTCGCGTCGATGCGAAGAGCCGCAGACCGACTATGCGCGCTCGAGCCCGGCGAGCGCTGCGAGCAGGCGCGCGCGCGATGCGATGCAGCCACGCGGCAGGTCCGGGAAGCCTGTCCGGAGTGCGCGGTCGCAGTCGGGCCGCCGGTCCACGAGCAAGCGGCCGCGGCCCCGCCCCAGAAGGACGTCGCCACGGTCGAATCGCGTTCCACGCGCGGCTGCGCGTCGTGCACGACGACGCCGGGTCCGGCCGAGGGGCTCGATGCGCTCGTCCCGATCGGCCTCGCGCTCGCGGCGCTGGCACGTCTGAGGCGCGGGCCGAAGCGCCGGCGCTAGGCGGCACGCCGCGTGGTGCGCACGGCGAGGTCGACGCGGTGACATGCTGCGGCGTCGAAGCCAACGCCAACGCCAACGC
>JBDHVE010000104.1:0-32381 GCA_039809485.1 Polyangiaceae bacterium
GCGGGCAGCTCGTCTCCGGCCCGGCGGTCTGCTGGGGCAACGCGAACGGCAGCGGGCAGCTCGGCGACGGTTCGCAAGAGGGGCGTCTCTTCCCGGCGCCCGTGGCGGGCGAGCTCGGGAAGGTGGGGGCGTTCGCGTTCGGCGTCGAGCACACGTGTGCGGTGTCCGAGGGCGGCACGCTCCACTGCTGGGGGAGCAACGGCTACGGCCAGCTCGGCGGCGCGACGTCCGCTGCCGAGTCGGCGATCCCCGTGCGCGTCCCGGGTGACGGATGGGATCTCGTCGTCGCCGGTCGGACGCACACGTGCGCGCGAGGACGCGAGGGCGTGCGCTGCTGGGGCTCGACGGGCGCGACCGTCGGGCTCGGCGCCGCCGCCGCGCCGCTCTCGGTGCCGCCGTTCGAGCCGGTGGCGCTCGCGGGCAAGCGCGTCGCGACGATGGCGGCCGCCGGCGACGCGACGTGCTTTGCGATCGAGCTCGCGGATGCCGCGCACCAGGAGGTCCGGTGCTTCGGCTTCCCGTTCGCGACGGGACACGACGGCGTGCGATTCCACGAGGGCGCCGCCGTCGCACGGATGGCGATGAACGCGGGACACGTCTGCTCCGTGCTCGCAAACGGCGAGCTCACGTGCGCGGCGGTGCCGGTCCCCGCGCTCCGGCCGCTATCGCCGACGACGCCGACGCGGATCGATCTCCCCGAGCCCGTGGCGGAGGTCGGCCTCGGCAAGGAGCACGCGTGCGTGCGGACGCGGTCGGGCGCGATCGCCTGTTGGGGCGACAACCGACACCACCAGCTCGCGGATGGAACGAGCACGCCGAGCGACCGCCCGAAGCCCGTCTACGGCCTGCTCGGCGCGACGCAGCTCGCGGTCGCCGACGACGGCGCGTGCGCGCTCATCGATCGCGGCGAGGTGCGCTGCTGGGGCGGTAACGGTTCGGGTCAGCTCGGCGACGGCACGACCGTGGAGCACGACGTGCCGATGCCGATCAAGGCTGCGCCGCGCTGAACGTGAGCTCGTCGTAGTACGAGCGCCCGTCGGCGAAGAGCCCGACGAGGCCGGCACGGACCGGCATCGCGACGTCGAGGACCGGAGCGTCGTCGACGCGGACGTGGACGCGCCCTTCGCGCACTTCCCCTGCGACGTCGCGCCAAGCGCCGGCACGGGCGACGTCGGCGGTCGCGAGGAGCGTGCGCGCGTCGCCGCGGACGTGGGTGACCGACGCGGTCCCGCCGCCGTCGACGGCGACCGTGACGAAGCCGCCCTCGCTCCAGGCGAGCACGACTCCGCAGGCGGCCGCGGCACGGCATCGCGTCGTGACGCGCACATCGGCGACCGGGCTGCTCTCGACGAGCAGCACGCCGCCGTCCGAGGCGAGCGCTCGCCCGCCGACGCCGTCCTCGAACGGCACGACGCGCCACGTGTCGCGGGCCGGCGACCACATCCCGAGGTCAGCCGGAGCCGCGGTCGTGTGGCGGAACGTCCAGCGCCGCGCGGTCGTCTCGCGGGGCACCGCGACCGCGAGCACGGCTGCTGCGAGGAGCCCCCCGACCGCCATCGCGAGGTGAACGGCGCCGCCCATGCTCTTCTTGTGGGCCCGAACGCGACCGCGGGGAAGCCACGGCTTTCCGGAAAGGCTGTTCTCCCTGGCGAACAGTCGAGGCCCTGGCCTGTTGTCGCCACCGGCCGGGGCGGCTAAGCATGCGACCCGATGGCATCCCCCACGGGCCCGAAAGGCGGTTCGATCTCGTATCGCGAGGCGGGCGTCGACATCGACGCGGGCGACGACCTCGTCGAGCGCATCAAGCCGTTCGCGAAGATGACGCGGATCCCGGAGGTCCTCGCGGACGTCGGCGGTTTCGCGGGGCTCTGCGCGGTGCCGAAGGACGTCGAGGACCCGGTCCTCGTCAGCGGTACCGACGGCGTCGGCACGAAGCTCAAGGTCGCGTTCCTGACCGGGATGCACGACACGATCGGCGCCGACCTCGTCGGCATGTGCGTGAACGACGTCATCACGACCGGCGCGCGGCCGCTCTTCTTCCTCGATTACTTCGCGACCGGCAAGCTCGAGGTCGGCGTCGCCGAGCGCGTCGTGCGCGGCATCGCCGAAGCGTGCAAGGAGTCCGGCTGCGCGCTCCTCGGGGGTGAGACCGCCGAGCTCCCCGGGATGTACTCGGAGGGCGAGTACGACCTCGCCGGATTCGCCGTCGGCGTCGTGTCGCGGTCGAAGATCGTCGACGGCAAGCGCGTCTCTGCCGGCGACAAGGTCCTCGGGCTCCGCTCGAGCGGTCTCCACTCGAACGGCTACTCGCTCGCGCGTCGCGTCCTCCTCGAGGCGATGCAGCTCTCTCCTTCGGACAAGCCAGCGAGCCTCGAAGGGCGCACCGTCGGCGAGGCGCTGATGGCGCCGACGCGGCTCTACGCACGCCACGTCGCGGCGATCCTCGCTGCCGGCGTCGACGTCCGCGCGATGAGCCACATCACGGGCGGCGGCCTTCCCGGCAACCTCCCGCGCGTCCTCCCCGAAGGGCTCGGCGTCCGCCTCGGGGCGCCGTGGAAGCGTCCTGCCATCCTCGACCTCGTCGCCGAGCGCGTCGAGGAGCAGGAGCTCCGTCGCGTCTTCAACCTCGGGATCGGCTTCGTCCTCGTCGTGCCGGCGAAGGACGAAGCGCGCGCCGCCGAGGCGCTCCGCGCGATCGGCGAGGAGCCGGTTGCGCTCGGCGAAATCGTCACGATGCCGCCGGAGACCGACTTCGAGGCGCGGGTCGTCTTTCCATGAAGGAGCCGCTCGTCCTCGGTGTGCTCGTCTCGGGATCCGGGACGAACCTCCAGGCGATCCTCGACGCGATCGGGAACTGCACGCTCGACGCGAAGGTCGCGGTCGTCGTCTCGAACGTCGCGACCGCGAAGGGCCTCGACCGCGCGCGCGCCGCCGGCGTGCCTGCCGTCGCGCTCGATCACAAGTCGTTCCCGAACCGCGAGGCGTTCGACGCCGCTGTCGTCGACGTCCTCCGGAAGCACGGTGTCTCGTGCGTGGTCCTCGCGGGCTTCATGCGCATCGTCACGCACGTGCTCCTCGAGGCGTTCCCCGATCGCGTCGTGAACATCCACCCGTCGCTCCTCCCCGCGTTCCCGGGCGTGAACGCGCAGGCGCAGGCGCTCCGCTACGGCGTCCGCGTCGCGGGCTGCACCGTGCACCTCGTCGACGGCGGCACCGACACGGGACCGATCCTCGCGCAGGAAGCCGTTCCGGTCCTCGAAACGGACGACGAAGCAGCGCTCCGCGACCGGATCCTCACGCGCGAGCACCTCCTCCTCCCTGCCGTCCTCCAGTGGATCGCGGAGGGACGCGTCCGGGTGGAGCGCAGCGAGAACGGGAACGAGCGGCCGCGCGTCCGGATCATGCCGGCAGCATGAGCGCGCCCGCCAAGCACTACGACGTCGTCGTGCTCGGCGGAGGTCTCGGGGCCCTCTCCGCCGCCGCGCTCCTCGCGCGTCGCTCGTGGCGCGTGCTCGTCCTCGGGCAGGGCTGGAAGAAGCCGACCTATGCGTTCGACGGCATCCCGCTCGTCCGCCGTCCGTTCACGTTCCTCGCGTCGGCGTCGCCGGCGTGGGGCCGCGTCGTCGTCGAGCTCGCGCAGTCGCAGACGTTCCGCCGCCGCCTCGCGTCGCTCGACCCGATGATGCAGGTGCTCGGCCCCGGCCTCCGCCTCGATCTGCCGCCCGACGTCCAGCTGTTCGGCCGCGAGATCGATCGCGAGTTCGGCCCGCATCGTCGCGTGGTCGACGACCTCTACGGCGAGCTCGCGAAGACGAACGCCGCGGTCGACGCCGCGTTCGAGCGCGACGCCGTCTGGCCCCCCGGTGGGTTCTGGGAGCGGCGCGAGACGGCGCGGATCGCGTCGTCGCTGCCGTGGATCGGCGAGCCGGCGGGTGACCTCCTCGCCGAGCTCCCGCGCGAGAGCGCGTTCCGCGACGTCGTCTCCGTGCCGGCGCGGTTCGCGAGCGATCTCGCCGGCGAGCTGCCGCCGCTCGCGCTCGCGCGGCTCCACGGCGCGTGGACGCGCGGCGTCGCCTCGCTCGTCGGGGGCGAGGAGGAGCTCGTCGAGTTCCTCCTCGAGCGCGTCCGAGCCCACGGTGGCGAGACGCGCCTCGTCGATCGCGCTTCGGCGTTGCTCGTGAAGGGCGGGAAGGTGAGAGGCGTCCAGGTCGACGGCGACGATGCTCCGCTCGGCGTCACGTTCGTCGTGTCGGACCAGCCGAGCAGCGCCGTGCTCGATCTCGCGGCGTCGTACGCGGCTGCGCGCGATCCGAAGGCGCCCTCCGTCCACGTCGCGGAGGGGCGCTTCGTCGTGTCGGTGCTCGTCCGCTCCGAAGGCGTTCCGGCGGCGCTCGGCGTCGAGTCGTTCCTCTTGCCGAAGGGCGGCGGCCCCGTCCACCTCCAGCGGGCCGATCGCGAGGACGGGACGACGCTCCTCGTCGCCGAGACGCTGCTCGCGAACGGCGCGAAGGTCGACCGCGTCCGCGAGGACGTGCTCGCCGCGTTGTTCGAGCACCTGCCGTTCCTCGACCGACATCTGCTCGTCTGCGACTCGCCGCACGACGCGCGGCCGCTCTGGGACCTCCGGCGCGTGACGAAGGGCGATCCCGCCGTGGGCCCTCGGGCGTGGGGGCTCCGGGCGCGTCACGTCGAACGCGCGCTCCTCCGCGGCGGGGGCGGGTCGGTCGAGCCGGAGGTCATGGTCCCTCGCTTCGAGGTCTCCACGTCGTGGCTCCACGGCCTCGCCGGAGAGTCGCTCCGGACGCCGCTCGCGAACGTCTTCGTCACCGGCCGGAGCGCGCTGCCCGCGCTGGGGCAGGAGGGCGAGCTCCTCGCCGCGTGGAGCGTCGCGCGAATCATCACCCGTACCGACCGGCGGAAGGAGAAGATGCTCCGGGAGATGTGGAGCAAGGTGGAGCTTTCGTGAAGAAGGGGACAACAGGCAACAGGCAACAGGCAACTGGCAATTGGCAATGGGGCGATGCGCTCCCCGGACGCCCGTTCCCCCTTGCCTGTTGCCTGTTTCCTGTTTCCTGTTTCTTCCTCTTCCTGTCAGGGGCTGGCCTCCTCGCCGCCTGTGACTCCGGCCCTCGGCGCGAAGCAGAGAGCCTCTCCGTCGCCGTCGACCGCTTCCGGCAGGCCGACAACGCGACCCGCCCCGCCGCCGCCGATGCCCTCCGCGCCGTGCCGTGCACCGCGACCGACGTGTGTCAGGCGCGCGATGCGTGCCTCGCGTTCTCCGAGCCCACCGCGAAGGCCCTCCGCCTGAAGCACGAGGTCGAAGAAGGTCTGAAGCAGCTCGAGACCGGCGCGCTCCCGAAGGACTCGCCTGCGGCGCGCATGCTCCCGGAGAAGCTCGAGCAGGCCGAAGCGATGCTCCGCGAAGGGCAGAGCCGCCTCACGTCGTGCGACGACCAGATGCTCGCCCTGAAGCGCCGGCATCGGCTGTGACGACGTAGCGGCCGTCCTTTGTCGGCCGTCCGCGTCCGTGGTAAGCCCCGGGCCCGTATGTTCGACGCGATCACCAAGGGCTTTCGTCAGGCGAAGAACCGGCTCGCCGGTCTCACCGAGCTCACCGAGCAGAACATCGACACCGCGCTCCGGGAGGTGCGGCTGAGCCTGCTCGAAGCCGACGTCGAGCTCGGCGTCGTGAAGGCCTTCCTCGCGCGCGTGAAGGACAAGGCGCTCGGCGAGGTCGTCCGCGTCAAGGCGAAGGGCAAGGACGGCGAGACGATGAAGGTCTCGGCCGCCGACCAGTTCGTGAAGATCTGCCACGACGAGCTCGTGGAGTTCATGACGGCGGAAGGCCCCGGCCTCGTCTTCGCCGAGAAGGGGCAGGGCCCGACCGGCATCATGATGGTCGGTCTCCAGGGCTCCGGTAAGACGACGACCTGCGCGAAGCTCGCCCGCTACCTGAAGAAGGAAGGGCACAAGCCGCTCCTCGTCGCCGCCGACATGCAGCGCCCCGCCGCCGTCGAGCAGCTCCAGGTGCTCGGCAAGAGCATCGAGGTCCCGGTCTTCAACATCCCGGGCGAGTCGCCGGTCACGATCTGCGAGAAGGCCGAAGCCGAGGCCAAGCAGAAGGGCTGCGACGTCATCGTCTACGACACCGCCGGCCGTCTCGCGATCGACGAGAAGCTCATGGAGGAGCTCGCGCAGATCAAGGCGAAGGTCGACCCGGAGAACGTCTACCTCGTCGTCGACGCGATGATCGGCCAGGACGCCGTGAAGGTGTCGAAGGGGTTCCACGACCGCCTCGACCTCACCGGCGTCGTCCTCACGAAGCTCGACGGCGACGCGCGCGGCGGCGCAGCCCTCTCCGTGAAGGAGGTCACCGGCGCGGCGGTTCGCTTCGTCGGTATGGGCGAGGGGACCGACAAGTTCGAGGAGTTCCGTCCCGAGGGCATGGCGAGCCGCGTGCTCGGCATGGGTGACGTCGTCGGCCTGATGAAGGACTTCGAGGACGTCATCGACCAGGAGAAGGCGGCCGAGGACGCGATGAAGATGCTCCAGGGTGACTTCACCCTGGATGACTTCCTCAACCAGGTGAAGATGATCCAGCGGATGGGCAGCCTGAAGGACATCGTCGGGAAGCTCCCCGGCATGGACCAGCTGCCCACCGACGTGAACCTCGACGACCGCGAGCTCGTGAAGATCGAGGCGATGATCTCGAGCTTCACGACCTTCGAGCGGAAGGATCCCTACGCGCTCATCCGCGAGCCGGGTCGCGTGAAGCGCATCGCGAAGGGCTCCGGTTCTGCGGAGCAGGCCGTGAGCGAGCTCGTCCAGCGCTTCCTCTTCATGAAGCAGATGATGAGCAACATGGGCGGCATGGGCGGCCTCGGCTCCATGCTCGGGAACATCCCGGGCATGAAGCACTTCGGCGCCATGAAGAACATGAAGAAGGCGATGCAGGGCGGCGGCTTCCCGGGCATGCCGGGCGGCTTCCCCGGCATGGGCGGCTTCCCGGGCATGGGCGGCATGGGCGGCCTCCCCGGGATCCCCGGGATGATGCCGGGCCAGTTCGGGATGCCTCCGATGGGCCCGGGCGCGGACTCGATGACGAAGATGAAGCCGCTCTCGACCGCCGAGAAGAACGCGAAGAAAGCGCAGCGGAAGCGCGAGAAGGAAGCGCGGAAGAAGTCGCGTCGCTGACGGCGATCACGTCGCCGGCGCTTCTCCCCCGCGCGACCACCTCACCGCAGGAATCGTCGCGCCCGGCCTGAGAACGTCGATCTCGGCGCCCGGGAACGGAGGTTACTCTGGGCCTCGAGTGCGCGCGATTCGCGCGCACGAGCTCCTCGAGGAGGTCGTCCTTGCGACACCGCGCGCTGTGGGTCAGGTCGCTGTTGTCTCTCTCCGTCGCGCTCGGCGCGACGTCGATCGCCGGTCTCGCCGAGGCCGCCCCCTACGACGCGTGGCTGCGCCGCACGCCGATCACGGTGACGAACGCGACGGTGACCGCCCTCGCCGACTACCAGGTCGCGATCACGGTCGACACCGCGACGCTCATCGCCGCGGGCGAGCTCCAGGCCGACGCGAAGGACCTCCGGTTCTCGACGGGCGACCGCCAGACCGAGCTGCCCTTCTTCGTCGAGAAGGGGTTGAACACCGCGAGCACCGTCATCTGGGTCCGCGTCCCTGCGCTCGCCGCGAATGCCGACACCGTCGTGCAGATGTTCCACGGCAAGGCGGACGCGCTGCAGGCATCGAACGCGAGCACGACCTTCGATTTCTGGGAGCCGTTCGATCAGCCGGCGACGAAGTTCGCGTCGGAGTGCGGGACCGGCACGTTGACGGTCGCGAACGGAGACGCCACCGTGGCGTGGTCGACCTCCGGTGTCTTCCTTGCGAACGCCGGCGGCCCGAACAACGACGGCGTGTTCCCGCTCGACCGCGCGTACCGCGTCGACGCCGAGGTGAAGTCCTCGACGGGCAATTGGCCCGGCCTCTACTGGTTCCGCGCGACGGCGCAGAAGGGGTATGCGCTCCTCCGCGGCGCGAGCGACGTGCGCATCAGTGTCTCGGGCGCCTCGTCGACGTTCTGTGGTGGGCACAACTGGGCATCGGCGGTGTCGCCGGTGGCGTCCTCGGCAGGGCTCTGGTCGTTCGCCTGGCCCGCGACGGGCAAGCAGTACGCGACGTACCCCGGGGTGGGGGAGATCACGGCGACGCACACGCTCTACGCGCGCGACGAGCCGCTGCGCCTCGCGCTCGGCGGCATCTCGTCCGGGACGGGCTCGTACGTGCTCGACTGGGTACGCGTGCGCAAGTGGGCCGAGGCCGAGCCCGCGGCCGTCTCGGGCGCCGTCGTCGGTCAGGGCCCGGGGGCGCCCACGATCACGACCGCGACGCCGAGCAAGGGCGGACAGGTCACGGTCGTCTTCACGCCTCCCGGCGACGCCGGCGGCTCGCCCGTGACCGGCTACACCGTCGACTGCGGCGGCAAGATCGTGAAGGGCACGACGTCACCGCTCGTCGTCGACGGCCTGCCCGTCGGCGTCGAGACGACCTGCACGGTGCTCGCGACGAACGCCGCCGGCGACGGGCCTGCGTCGGCGCCGGTGAAGGTCACGCCGATCGACGTGCCCGGCGCCCCTACGATCGGCGCGGCCACCCCGGGCGACGCGCGCGCGACGATCGCGTTCACGCCGCCTGCGTCCACGAACGGTAGCCCGATCACGAAGTACACCGTGACGTGCAACCCCGGCGCGATCTCCGTCGACGGCGCCGGGTCGCCGATCCTCGTCGCGCCGCTCACGAACGGCACCCCGTACACGTGCACCGCGACGGCCACGAATGCAGCGGGGACGAGCGCGCCTTCCGACACCGTGGCCGTCACGCCGAAGGCGGGCGACGCAAGCAGCAGCTCGAGCAGCTCGAGCGGCTCGAGCGGCACGTCGAGCGGCGGATCGAGCTCCGGGACGGCGCCAGCGCCGGACGGCGGCGCTCCGGGCGCGGACGACGGGCTCGCAGCGGCTCCGGCCGACGACGCCGGTTGCGGGTGCAGGTCCGCCGGCGGACCGGAGGGCTCGGGGACGAGCACGCGGGCGGCCCTCGCGGTCGCCGTCGGTGCGCTCCTCCTCGGACGGCGTCGTTCGCGGCGCACCTGACGAGGCTCCTCGAAGTCGTCGCTGAGGACTCGAAGCCGCAACGCTTACGCGTAGATCATGGTTGCGCGCGCGCCGGCGCGTGTCATGTGGAGCCTCCGTAGGTGCGTGTCGGACAACCGGCACGCCTGCTCTTCGGAGGCTTCGCATGATGATCGCTCGCACGGCTGTCGCCCTCGCGCTGTTCACCTTCGTCGGCTGCGCCGCTCCGGAAGGGCAGGACGCCCTCGGGAGCGCGGAGAGCGAAGCGCGCTCGCTCGCGCCCGGCGCCGGTCTCGGCTCCGCGTACGCCGACCCGGCGAAGAAGTACCTCTCGAGCCGTGCGCTCGCGCCGCTCCACGACGTCGCGGCCGTCGACGACGCGACGTTCGCGCTCGGCGAGCGCCTCCGGCAGATCGCGCCCGAGCAGCGGGAGCTCTCGCTCTCGCGGCTCCTCAGCGCCGAGAAGGATCCGAACGCGGTTCGCCTCGTCGCCTCCGAGAAGGCGCTCCTGCCGAAGCTGTGGGCAGCGTTCGAGGTCGACGCCGCCGAGGAGAAGATCGAGATCGCGCGCCTCGAAGCGCGGATGAAGGACAAGCGCATCGCGCACACGCCGCTCGCGCCGAAGGCCGCGACCGCGATTGCATCGCTGCCGGCGGCGCACCGGCTCGTCGCCGAGCGGATCGAGCTCGCTGACGACGCCGATGGTGATCCGTCGACGATCTGCGTCGCGGACGTGCGCGCCGTGATCGCTTCGCCTGCCGGCTTCACGGCGGACGAGGCGAAGACGTTCGTGGCGATCCTCGACGTGCTCGCCGCGGCGCAGGGCACCTCGCCCGGCCGTGTGATCCGCGAGGTCCCCGAGCCCGGTCGGCACGATCGCGACGTGACGACCGTCGGCCCCGTCGCGGTGCGTCTCCGCGAGAACGTGCGCTTCGTCGAGACACGGAAGACGGCCGCCGACGAGTGGTTCCCGATCACCCTCGCCCCCGAGGCGATCGCAGACGGCTTCGTCCTCGCGAAGCCGGACGGTGCAAACGTCGTCGTCACCCGGCTCGAAGCCGATGCGGGCGGCTCGTTCGTCGCGCCGGCGGACAAGCCGTTCGCCTTCGCGTACCAGGGCAGCGACTCGGTCGTGACGTCGTCCCAGCCCGTGCTCGTCGAAGTCTTCTCCGCCGGCGCGCGGATCGCGTCGAAGCTCGTCTCGACGTCGTACGTCTCGAAGCGCGACAAGGCCGTCGAGATGGCGCCCGGCACCGAGCTCGTGACCCCTGCCGGCATCACGCTCGCGCGCGCGCTCGAGACGAGCACGCGTTTCACCAACGGCGATGCCGTCGTGACGTGGACCTACGAGGTCGATCCCGCGAGCCCGAAGAGCCAGCTCGCCGACAAGCCGCGCGCCCTCTCGGATGCGGACATCGCGAAGCTCGCGCCGGCGCCGGTGAAGCTCGCGCTCGGAACCTACGACGTGCCGGTCCCCGGGTTCGGGACGATCACCTTCGACGTGTACGCGAACAACCTGCTCGTCCTCTCCGAGGGCGGCGCGACCCAGACGATGTACCTGAAGCAGCGCGAGTGGCGCACGCCCGTCTACGCGAAGCACGGCGGTGCGTCGCCGTTCATCCACTACGACGCGGCCACGGGCGAGCTCCGCGTGCGCTCGTACACGGCGTCGTCCACGACACCGTGGACGACGGTGGTCGTGGACGCGCGGCACCGCCGCTGAGCGACCCGCGGGCACGCTACGCCTGACACGTGCGCCCGTCTTCTGGCAAGATGCGCCCCCATGAAGCGACTCTTCTGCACGGTTCTCCTCGCCAGCGCCATGAGCGCGAGCGTGCTCGGCACGAGCGCGTGCGTCGGTGGCAAGCAGCAGATCAGCGCCGAGGACAAGGAGCGGCTGAAGCCGTACATCCTCGACGCCGTGCCGGCCGACGCCAAGAAGGTCGACATCAACTTCGAAAACAAGATCCACATGGTCGGCTACAAGCTCGAGCCCGAGCTCGCGCCGCCCGGCACGCCGGTGAAGATCACGTACTACTGGCGATGCGACGAGCCGATCGAGGAGGGCTGGCAGCTCTTCACGCACATCCAGCACGAGGGTTTCGACAAGCCCGACAACCTCGACACCTCCGGACCGCTCCGCGAGATCAAGGGTAACAAGCAGGTGCTCGGGCCCGATCGCTGGGAGCGCGGGAAGGTCTACGCCGACGAGCAGTCGTTCACGATGCCGGCGGAGCTCCGCGGCCCGGACACGCTGATCTACGTCGGGATCTGGAAGGGCGACGCGCGCCTCCGGATCGTGAGCGGCCCGAGCGACGGCGACAATCGCGCGATCGTCGCGAAGGTGAAGACGGGCGTCGCGCCGAAGAAGGCGGAGCCGGGTGGAAAACGCGGCGCGAACGACATCCCGCAGCTCGACGTCGTGAAGCTCGCGAAGGGCGAGAAGATCGTCGTCGACGGCAAGCCGGACGACGCCGCATGGGGGGCAGCCGCGAGCACCGGCCCTTTCGTCGACGTGGGGACGGGTAGAGAAGCCCCGAAGTCCCCGGTCCAGGGCAACGCGAAGGTCGCCTGGGACGATGACGCGATCTACTTCCTCGTGGACGTGAAGGACGCGGACGTCGTCGGCTACTTCACGAGCAAGGACGCGCAGCCGAAGGATTGGACCGCGACGGGCCAGCCGATGACGTGGACCAAGGACACCGCCGAGATCATGATCGATCCCGACGGCGACGGGGACAACGTCGACTACTACGAGATCCAGATCGGGCCGCAGAACCGCGGGTTCCACTCGCAGTTCGACGGCTACAACCAGCCGAAGACCGAGCCGCAGGGCCCGTTCGGTCACGAGGACTGGGACCCGAAGATGAAGAGCGCGGTCGTCGTCCACGGCACGATCGACAAGCCCGGGGACAAGGACGAGGGCTACACGGTCGAAGTCTCGATCCCGTGGGCGGCCTTCAAGAAGGGCGCGAAGAACCTGCCGCCCAAGCCGGGCGACTCCTGGCGCGTGAACTTCTACGCGATGGAGAGCAACGGCGGCACCGCCTGGTCGCCGATCCTCGGGCAGGGCAACTTCCACAAGGCCTCCCGCTTCGGCCGCCTCACGTTCGTGACGAAGGAGTATCTCGCGAACAAGGCGGACGCCGGGGCAGGGGACGCCGGCGCGGCGAAGGCGGACGGCGGCGCGATCACGGGCGCGATGGTCGCCGGCGACGCCGGAAAGCCCACCGCGGCCGGACCGCGCGTCGACGGCGGCCGGCCGACCGGGTTCGGCCTGCCGCGATAGCCCGCGTTATTTGTCGCTCGGAGAGCGCGTGACGTACGATCCTCCGTCATGCGGCGTACCGCGCTCTGGCTCGTGCCTCTCGCTTCCGTGCTCCTCTGTTCGCCTTCTGCGCTCGCGCAGTCGAAGGGCACGGCGCCTGCGCCGGCTGCAAAGCCGCGCGGCTCGAGCCAGCAGTTCACGCTCCGGCGTGGTGAGGCCGGTGGGGCTGCCGGTGCGCAGGCGCGAGCGCGCGCGCGCTCGGGCGACTGCGCGGGGGCGCTCACGCTCTTCGACCAGGCGCTCCACACGACCACGGAGCCGACGCTCTATCGCGATCGGGGGCTCTGCCACGAGAAGCTCGATCACCGTTACCCCGCGATCGACGACTACCGCGCATACCTGATGGCGCGCGGCGACGCGCCGGACGCCGACCAGATCCGCGAGCGGCTCCAGCGACTCGAAGGACACGAGGGCGGCGGTGGCGAGAGCCCGCCGCCGGCCGAGCCCGCGAAGACGGAGGACTCGGGCGCGAAGGCGGAGGGGAGCGCGAGCCTGTCGCTCGGGTCGGGTGGCGCGAGCGCGTCGGCATCGACGAAGAGCTCGGGAGGCACGAAGCGCAGCGTGATCGGTCCTTCGCGGGAAGGCGACGCGCGCTCCTACGACGACTACGCGGCAGAGGAGCGCCTCGAGGACGCGGCGCAGTTCTCCGCGCTCCGCGAAGGCACCGGCTGGATCTTCGGTGCCTTCGTCCACGTCCCGCGCTACTTCTTCGGTCGCGGCGGGCAGACGAGCGACATGGCCTACGGGCTCGGCGCGACGATCCGCTACTCGACGAGCCCGAACTTCACGTTTCTCACCGAGATCGGCTACGCGGGGCTCGGTGAATCCGGCCGCACGACGGCGGCGGGCGGCCCCCTCGCGTTCGGCGGCGGTGAGATCCGGATCCCGATCTCGAAGTATGCGAGCGACCAGTTCGTCCTCGGCGGCGGCGTCGGCTACGAGCGTTACACCGTCTCCGGGACGCGCTCGGGTGCGAACTTCTGGTCCGCCCGGTTCCGCGGCGGGTTCCGTCACGTCTTCGGACCGCAGGTCGGCGTCGAGCTCCTCGCCGACGGCGGACCCGTCTGGTTCGTCTCCGACCTCGACAACGTCCCGTCCGAGTTCGGCGGCGTGCTCGGCGGCTCCGTCGCGTTGGTTGCCGCGTTCTGACCTCGCGAGAGACTGACAGCTCCGCCAGGGGTGGCTCACGTGTGCCACGCTACGCGAGCGCGGAAGGCCACGTTGCTCGAGCGGCACGGGCCGTGAGAACGGCCGGCCCCGGTCTTGCTCGGGCGCCGGCATGCTTTCTCGCCACTCCGCCGGGCTCGTAGTCGCTGCGTGCCTCTTCTCCGCCGCCTGTGGCGGCACAACGACGGCCGAGGAGCCGACCGGAGCGCAGGAGCTCCCGCTCTTCTTCGCGGCGCACGACCCGGTGACCGAGGCGCTGTTCGTCGCGAGGATCGCGCCGCGCGAGGGTGAGGTCGCCACCTTCGGCCCCGCGCTCCCGGACGTCACGGCGCTCACCCACGACGTCGATCGCATCCTCTTCTCCGAGGACCACACGCGGGTCGTCGTCTCGCTGTCGCCGGTGCGAGCGCCCGGGATCCACCGCGTCCTCGCGTCGGACGGCGGGCCCTGGCGGCTCGTCGCGGAGAGCGCGCATCGGATCTCCGTGTCGATCTCCGACTCGGCCGAGATCCTCTGGCTCGACCGCGCCTGCGACGACACGTTCGGCGACGCGTCGCGGCCTGCGCTCGCCACGTTCTCGGGCGCGTACGTCTGGGAGGCCGAGACGTGCGCCGCCGCGAGGGACGCGTCGGTGCTCCAGCGCTTCCTCCCCGGCGCCGACAAGGCGCTCGTCGTCGAGAACGGGCGGGACTTCGTCCTCCGCGACGCCGCCGGCGGAAGGACGCCGGTGCGGGGCTATCCCGCGCCGACTGCGGAGCGTTCCGTGTCGGCGCTGGAGGTCTTCGCGACCAGCGCGATCGTCCGCACCGCGGCGGACACCCTCGAGTGGATCGGCTTCGACGGCGCGGTGCTCGCCGTGCCGGGGTTCGCGGGGAAGCTCGGCGCGGTGTCGTGGGAAGGCTACCAGGTCGCCGACGGCCAGCTCTTCCGCCTCGTGGACCGCGGGGTCGAGCCGCTCCAGCGCCTGCCGGACGGCACGAACGTCGGCGACGTGCGCGCCCACGTCGAAGGTCCGTACGCCGTCGTCGACCACGACGAGGGCCTCGAGCTCGTCGATCGCGACGGCGCGCTGCGTGGCTCGTACGCACCGCAGGGAAGCGGCACGACGACGACGAACGGCGTGTTCGTTCCGAAGGGACGGTCGTGGGGCGTCGTCCCGTACCAGGTGCACGGCGCGAGCCAGGGCGACTACATCCCGATGATCGGCTACGGCGAAGATCTCGTCGTCTTCGCAGACGGCGCCGTCACGGCGAAGCCGCTCCGCGCGGTCGTCGACAGGGGCGGCGTCTCGCTCGCGAACCCGCCGCGTCTCCGCTCCTACCAGCCGTCGTCGAGCGGGGCGTACCTCGTCTACACGGAGGCGGGCACCTTCCATCGCGTGACGATCGCGACGCTCGCCGACGACGTCCTCACCACGACGCTCGAGCCGCCGTCGAACAAGGCGGGAGGCCTCGGCGCGTTCGCGTGGATCGAGAAGCGTCGCTGACGCTCACCGCGTCGTGTCGCTCAGGTGCCGCGCGAGGTTCCGCTGCACGGCTTCCTTCGCACGCGTCACCGCCTCGGCGAAGCGCGGCTCGTCCGGATGCCGCTGCGCGAGCCTCGCGTACGCGTCGAGCGCCTCGCCGGGCAGGCCCACCGACGTGGCGAGCTGCGCGACGGTCTCGAGGAGGTCGTCTCGTTCCGGCGCGCGCTCGGCCGCGTTCTTGTAGAGGGCGAGCGCGCGACGACCGTTGCCGCGCTGACGCTCGATCTCGGCGGCGTAGACGATGTTGTCGACGCACTCGGACGAGAGGTTGCACCCGAGGTGGGTGAGTCGCTCGAGCGCTGCGTCGACGCGCACCTTCTGACCGGCCTCCTGCGCGAGCTGGACGAGCGCCCTCGCGCAGCCGGACTTGTCCGCGGCGGTGTCGATCGCGCCTTCGAGCTGCGAGAGTCCCTGCCCGGCACGGCCGGCGGCGATCTCGAGCTGCGCGAGTAGCACGTGGCCTTCGCATCGCTCGGGGGCGGCGTCCTTCACGCGTCGCGCGGCGTCGACGCCCGCGACGAAGCAGTCGCCCCCACCTGGACCGCACCAGGGAGCGGCGTCGCGGACGTCGGCGAGAGCGAAGGCCGCCGCGCGCTCGAGCGGGGTGATCGACTTCGGATGGCGCGCGACGATCTCGCGGTCGAGTCGCACGGCGGTGGCGGGGAGCCGCTTGCTCACGGCCTTGACGATGCTCTCGAGGACCTCCGCGCTGCCGAGCCCTGCGGGGACGAGCTCCATCGCGTCTTCCTCGCTGCCGACGAGGGGCGGGACCTCTTCGGCGACGATGCCGATCAGGTTCGTGTCCTGCTCCACCGCGAGGCGGTACTCGAGGCGTGCCTGCGCCGCGTGCGTGCGCCACAGGTTGCGCGCGAGGAGGAGGTGCGTCCGGCCGTTGACGGGGCTCCGCTCGAGCGCGTGCGCGGCCCACGTGAGGACGGAGTCGTCGCGGACGACGGTGGCGCGGAGCGCGCCGATGAACGGGAAGTAGGGCTCGGCGGGATGGCGCAGCATCGTCGTGCGGGCCTGCACGTCGAACGCTGCCTTCCCGAGGGTCTTGTCGACGCCCATCGCCTCGAACCGACGCTGTTCGTTCCCGAGCTCGTGGTCGACGAAGGGGACAGTCGCGACGACGCCCGCGACGAGGAGCCCGACGGAGGCGAACGCCAGCGCGCGCGGGCGGCTCGACCAGAACTCGATCCGGCTCGACCGCTCTCGCCCCGCCGTGCCCCCGACCACGATGCCCGCGCAGACCGTGCCGAGCACGACGACGCCTGGCACCTCGGAGCTGAAGTCGACGAGGTTCTGGGCCGCGACGACGATGAGCGCGGCCCATGCGCCGATCGGAGGGTGCGAGCGCGCGAGCATCGAGGCCGGCCGCAGCGCCCAGATCATCGCGCCGAACGCGAGGAGGGCGACGGGCACGCCCCACTCCACGGTCCACTGCGCGAGCACGTTCTCCGGATGCGTGAACACCCAGTGGCCGAAGCCCTGGCGCACCGACGGGAACACCGATTCGAACGAGCCTCGCCCGAAGCCGGTGATGGCGGATTTCTTCGCGAGCTCGAGCGCCTGGACGGGGATCTGGAGCTTCGTGAGGTTCGTGCTCTGCAGCTTCGAGCGCGCGTCGTCCGACCAGGCGAGGGCGACCATCGCGGCGGCCGCGATGACGCCCACGCTCGGCGCGACGACGAGCAGCGCCTGGCCGCGGTCCTTGCGTCGCACGAACAAGCTGACGCCTGCGACGAGGAGCGCGCCGAGCAGCATCGTCGCGGCGCCGCCGCGCGAGCGGGCCCACAGGTTCGTCGCCACGAGGACGGCGGCGGCGGCGGCCGCGATCGGTCGCGGGATCGCCGCCTCGTGCCGACGGAGCAGGGAGCCGAACGCGACGCAGAACCCGACGTTGACGTACGCGGCGAGGTGATTCGTGTTGAGCAGCGGCGCGAGGTTCTTCGGCGCGAAGGCGTACTTCGCGACGGGTTCGTACGCGCCGAAGACGCGTTGCGCGCCGAACGCGGGATGGAGCAGCGCCGCGACGGCCATCGCGACGCTCGCGCCGACGATGATGCGCTCGAGGAGGACGACCCCGTCCTGCCGCTGCGCCGCGCGGAGGGCTGCGAGGAAGGTGAGGAGGTACGTGATCCCGCGGAGCACCTCGATCCGTGTTGCGGTCGGATCGAGAGAGACGGTGACGAACGACGGTCCGGCCTCACGGAGGGGCGCGAGCGCGCGGCTCCACACGTCGGCGTTCTCCGGCGCGACGGCACCGACGAGCGATGCCGGCATCGGCACGGCCTGGAGCGCGGTGAAGCCGAGGAGGACGACCGCGAGCGTCACGAGCGTCGTCGCCGCCGGCCGTGCCCGCAGCGGCGCCGCCGAGAACCACAGGCAGAAGACGGCGACGCAGGCCAGCGTCGCCGTCACGGCGAGGACGACGGTGTGCAGCGACCCGAGCGCGAGCCCCGCGAAGACGACCTCGATCGCGAGGACCGAGAGGCCCACCGCGCCGAGCTTGTCGGAAGTGCGCCCGCTCATCAGACCACTCGGACGTCGCTAATTCGGGGGAGCCGGCGGCTGCTGGCCCGCGTCGCTCTCCAGCGCCGCCTGCTGCGCCGGGGTGAGCGGGGCGTAGCCTTCGCGCTTGTAATAGTAATAGTGGTAGTAGCTGTACTCGTGCGACTTGAGGTTGACCGCGTTGAGCACGGCTCCCGCGATCGGCGCGTCGACGTCGAGCAGGGTGCGTAGCGCCGAGCGGCACGTCGCGGTGTGCGTCTTGAACGCGCGGATGACGAAGATGACGCCGTCGACGAGCGTCGACACGATCGCCGAGTCGGTGACCGCGACGACCGGCGGGCTGTCGAGCACGACGCGATCGAAGCGCTTCGACAGGTCGTCGAGGAACTTCTTGAACTTCTCCGAAGCGACGACGTCCGCCGAGTTCGGCGGGATCGGCCCGCACGGCACGCAGTAGAGGTTCGGGACGATCGTCGGCTTCGCCACCTCGTCGACCGTCGCCTCGCCGACCATCACGTTCGTGAGGCCGATGTCGCCGGCGCGATCGAAGATGCGGTGCAGGCGCGGACGGCGGAGGTCGCAGTCGACGATGCACACGCGCTGGCCGCCCTGCGCGAGCGAGATCGCGATGCTCACGGCGACCGTGGTCTTGCCCTCGGCCGGCGCGGCGCTCGTCACGAGGATGCGCCGGAACGGCCGGTCCGGGTTCATGAACATCAGGTTCGTGCGGAGCGAGCGCGCGGCCTCGGCTGCGCCGCTCGTCGGGCGCTCGTGCACGAGGAGCTCGGGGGCGAGCTCGCTCTGCGCGATGCGGCGCGCCGTGCGACGACGGCGCTTGCCGGCCTTCTCCTCTTCTTCCTCGGCGATCTCCGGGAGGAGGCCGAGGAAGGTGACGCCGAGCTTCGTCTCGACGCTGTCCGGCGTCTTGATCGTGTTGTCGAGCTGCTCGCGGAGGAGGGCGAGCGCGATTCCGAATAGGAGACCGCCGAGCAGACCGAACATCACGTTGACCGAGATGCGGGGCGCGACGGGCTCCTTCGGCTCCGTCGGCGGGTCGACGAGCCGGATGTTGTTCGTGTTCATCATCCGGCGCAGGTCGGCCTCCTTGAGCTGCTCGATGAGCATCCCGTAGAGCTTCTCGTTCTGCGCGCGGTGGCGATCGAGACGATGGAACTCGAGCTCCTTCAGGTTGAGCTCGACGGCGCGCTTGCGCGACGCCTCGTACAGCGAGGCCTCGCCGCCTTCCTGGCGCTCGAGGATCGAGAGGTCGCGCGCGATGGCGCCCTGGATGTTCCGGACTTCGGAGAGGAGCTGCGTGCGGGAGAGCGCGATTTTCTCGTCGAGCTTCTTCACCGCCGGGTGGTTCTCGCCCTTGCCCTCGGCGACGAGCTCGGCGCGCTCGCGGACGGCGCCCTGGTACTGCTGGCGGAGCTGCGAGAGGAACTGGTTCGAGAGCAGCTCGGAGGCGGGGATCTGGTCCGGGTTGTCGGCGCTGATCTTCGACAGCTCGTGATGCCGGGCAGCGAGCTCGGACTTCCGCATCCGCGTCCGGGTGAGCGCGGAGTCGAACTCCTGCATCTCGAGCCGGATCATCTTCGAGAGGTCTTCGAGCGTGCTCGACGGGAGGTCGTTCTGCTTCTTGAACTCGTGGAGCGAGTTCTCGTTCTGCTCGAGCTCCGCCTTGAAGTGATCGAGCTGGTCGGAGAGCCACTTCACCGTGTCCTGCGTGGCGCTGACCATCTTCTCGAGATTCTGGTCGATGTACGCACGCGCGACGGCGTCCGCGAGGCGCCGCGCCATCGCAGGGCTCGTGTCCTGGATCCGGATCGCGACGAGGCGGCTGCCCTTCACCGGCTCGACGATGAGGCGGCCGCGGAGCGACCCGACGGTCGCGTCCATCGGGGCAGGGGAGGCCGGTTTGTAGCCGAGGAAGTCGGCGTCGTTCTGGAGACCGAGATCGCGCACGACCTTCGAGAGCACGCGGTCGCTCTGGATGATCTTGTACTGGGTCTCGTAGTACTGCTGCGTGTCCCAGACGGCGCTCCACCCGATGAGCGGGTCGGCCTTGTTGCCGAGCGGCTTGATGACGTCGGGATCGAACTCGAGGAGCGACTGCGCCTCGTAGATCTTCGGCAATGTCTTCGAGTAGAGGAGCGAGCCTCCGCCGGCGAGGAGCACGGCGGCGACGATGATCGCCCAGCTCTTACGGATCGCACGGACGATCCAGAGCACGCTCTCGAGCGCGGAGCCCTCGGCGCTGTTGTCGGGCGCAGCAGAGCGCTGCTCGTTGGTGCTCATCTCGGTCAAGGCTGTTCCCGCCTGTTCCCTTGCACGCGGACGTGAGGCCCGCGTGTCCATCCCCCTCCCGGGAGGCCGGGAAGACGGGGGTTTTGCCAGTTAGGTGCAGGCGACGCAAGCTCCGTTCGCGCGAACGGCGTGCCAACGGTGGGCGCATGTCCGACATCGCAAAATGGCCTTTCGGGACGGCGAGATGCGTGCGGCGCTCCCTCCGCGCGTGGGCCGGTCGGAACCGCGAGCGCGAGGCCGTTGCGGATGAGCTCCGTGCTCGGGCGGTCGCGACGAGGTCCATCGACGCCGCGTTCGCTCCCTGCCGGCGGGTTTGCTAGGTCGCGTCCCCGATGCGTTCCCGTTCCGGACTCGGGCTCCTCGGTGTGTTCCTCTTCGCCGGCGCCTGCGGAGGTGAGGCGCCGCCCGCTTCCCCGCCGGCCGCCCGGACGACGCCGCCGGCTCCGCCGGCGTCTGCCACGGCCACGGCGACGGCACCCGAGGCGCCGCCGAACCCCGAGGCCGTAGCCTTCCAGAACCCGGGCGGGATGTGGATGCCCCACCAGCTCGCCGAGGGGGCGCACGCGGCGACGCTGAAGAAGCTCGGGCTCGCGTTCGATCCGAAGGACCTCTCCGACCCCACATCGGGCGTCCTCTCGTCGATCGTCAGCCTCGGCGGTTGCTCGGCGTCGTTCGTGTCGGAGGAAGGCCTCGTCGCGACGAACCACCACTGCGCGACGGGCGCCCTCCAGCACAACAGCAGCGGGACGCAGAACCTCCTCGAGGACGGCTACCTCGCGAAGACGCGTGCGGAGGAGAAGAGCAACGGCCCGCAGGCACGCGTGTTCGTGACGCGTGCGGTGACGGAGGTGACGGACAAGGTCCGCAAGGGGCTCGCCGAGATCAAGGACGACCGCGCCCGCTGGAAGGAGATCGAGAAGCGGCAGAAGGAGATCGTCGCCGCCTGCGAAAAGGACCGCGCCGGAGTGCGCTGCTCCGCGTCGAGCTTCTACGAGGGGGAGCGGTTCTTCCTCGTCGAGCAGCTCGAGATCCGGGACGTGCGCCTCGTCTGGGCGCCGCCGGCCGGCGTCGGCAACTACGGCGGCGAGATCGACAACTGGCGCTGGCCGCGTCACACCGGCGACGTCACGCTCTTCCGGGCGTACGTCGGCAAGGACGGCAAGCCCGCCGACTACGCGCCCGACAACGTGCCGTACCGTCCGGCCCATCACCTGAAGATCGCGAGCGCGCCGCTCCGCGAGCACGACCTCGTCTTCGTCGCCGGCTATCCGGCACGGACGTCGACGCTGAAGACGTCGGCCGAGGTGGAGGAGGCGGTCTCCTGGGCCTACCCGCGGCGGCAGAAGATGCTCGAGGACTACCTCGCGCGTCTCGAGGCGACGACGAAGGACGACAAGGAAGCGAAGATCCGAGCGACGTCGTTCGTGCGCCGCTTCGGCAACGGCCTCACGAACACGAAGGGCCAGCTCGAAGGGCTCGTGAAGGGTGGCCTCGCCGCGCAGAAGGCGGAGCAGGACAAGCAGCTCCGCGCGTTCGTCGAGGGCGCGCAAGAACGAAAGGCGAAGTGGGGCAAGGCCCTCGCGACGGTCGACGAGGTGCTCGCCGTGCAGGCGACGCATCGCGAGGCCGACGCCGAGCTCGACGAGCTCGCGCTGCCGCGGCTCCTGTCGGCCGCGATGACGATCGTGCGGATGGCAGAGGAGCGTCCGAAGCCCGACGCCGAGCGCGACCCCGAGTACCAGGCGCGCAACTGGCCTCGCCACGAGCAGGCGATGAAGGCGCTCGCGTCGAGCTACCACCGCAAGGTGGACGAGGCGCTCTTCGCGCTCGCCCTCGAGCGGATGGCGGCGGCGCCGGCGAAGGAGCGCTCGAAGGCGCTCGCGATCGCATGCGGGAAGGACACGAGCGCCGAAGCGATCGCGAAGGCGGTCTCCGCGCGGTACGCGACGACGAAGCTCGACGACGAGAAGACGCGCCTCGAGCTCCTCACCAAGGCGACGACGGCCGAGCTCGCGAAGAGCAAGGACGGCCTCGTCCAGCTCGCCCTCGCGCTCCGCCCGCTCACGAAGGACGCCGACGAGCGGAAGGAGCGCCTCCAGGGCAAGCTCGCCCTCGCGAAGCCGCAACTCATCGAAGCGCGCCGCGCGATGACGGAGGCGCCGTTCGCGCCCGACGCGAACAGCACGCTCCGGATCACGTACGGCACCGTGCGCGGCTACAAGCCGACGCCGCAGGCGAACGTGTACGAGCCGTTCACCAAGCTCTCGCAGGTGATCGCGAAGAACCAGAAGAAGTCGCCCTTCCTCGTCCCGGAGCCGCTCGTCCGCGCGTTCGAGGCCAAGCGCTTCGGTCCCTACGTCGACGCACGCGTCGGCGAGGTGCCCGTCGACTTCCTCGCCGACCTCCACATCACCGGCGGCAACTCCGGCTCCGCGACGCTGAACGCGAAGGGCGAGCTCGTCGGCCTCGCGTTCGACGGCAACTACGAGTCGATGGCGTCGGACTGGGTCTTCGTCCCCGAGATCACGCGCAGCATCCACGTCGACGTGCGCTACGTGCTCTGGCTGCTCGACGCCGTCTTCGGCGGCGACCATCTCGTGAAGGAGATGGGGCGGGCGCCGAGCGTGGACTGACGTCCGTCTTCCGTAGGCGTCGAGCCGGGACCTTCAGAAGCCCCACTTCGTGGAGCCCGAGGTCGCGGCAGGGGAGGGCGCGTCCATCGCGACGCGCACCTCGCGCGCCTGCCCCTCGGTGACCTCGACGACGACCGTCTTCTGCACGTCGCCCGCGCGGAGCACGAGGCTGTGGCGGCCGACCGAGGACGGGCGGTTGAAGACGTGCCCCGGGCCGAGCGCGAGGCCGTTGTCGACGATGCTCTCGCACTTCGGCAGGCACACGATCGTGAGCGCGCCCATCGCGTCGCCATAGGGATTCGGCGCGAGGGGCCGCGCCGGCGTCGTCGGGACGGGCGGTGGCGTCGGAACCGGGGTCGCGGTCGGCGCGGGCGGCGTCGGAACGGTCGTCGCCGTCGGCACGGCGGTCGCGGTCGGCGTCACGACGACGACCGGCTGCGGCGGAGCAGTCAGCGTCGGGACGGGCGGCGCCGTCACGGTCACCGCCGGCGCGGCCACCTTCGGCTCGAGCGCGCGTACGGACGCGACGACGAGCACCGCCGTCGCGAGCGACGCCGCGACACCCACCGCGACGAAGCGCCCGAGCTCCTTGTTCCGCACTTCGTTCTCGCGACGTTCGCGGACGCGCGTGACGAGCGCGGTGCGCTCGCTGTTCCGACGCGGACGCCGCTTCGCTTCGCGGACGGCGAGGGCCTCTTCGGCCAAGGCGAGCTCGGACTTCAGCGCGGCGATGCGGGCGCGGAGCTCTTCGTACGACCCCGAGGTGCCTTGCATGCCCTCAGTATGCCCGTCCCGGCCCGGCGCGCCAGAAGCGTCACTTCGTAGAGGTCTTCGGGCGGCAGCCCTTGATCGACGTGCCGCTCACGCCGTTGCAGTCCTCGCCCGCCGCGCACTGCGACTGGTCGGTGCACTGCTTCAGGCACTTCAGCGACGCGGACGAGTCCGCCGACTGACCGCAGACGAGGCCGTCCTCGCACTCGCCGTCGACCTTACCCGACTCGCCGCACTCCTCGCCGACCTTGCCCTCGCTGCTGCAGGCGAGGAGGACGGTGGCGACGACGACGACGGACGCGATGACCTTGCGCATCGCGCGAGCGTATCTCAGTCGTCGAACAGCTTCAGCTGCTTCGACTTCGCGCGCACGTCCGGCTTGCGGCCCGACTTGCGACCCCCCTTCTTCGGCCCCGCCGTGCCGCTCCGCTCGCGGCGATCTTTCGCCGTCTCGTCCTCGCGGTGACCGCTCGCGAGCTGCGCTTCGTAGAGCGCGCGGACGTCGGCGACCGAGCTCGCCTCGTCCGGCTTCTTGTCGTCGCGGATCCTCGCGATCCGCGGGAAGCGAAGGGCATAGCCGCTCGCGTGACGATCCGAGCGCTGCACGCCGTCGAACGCGACCTCGATCACGATCTCGGGGCGCACCGGCAGGCGCCCGTTCCGCTCTTCGTCCGTCGCGATCGCGCGGAGGCGCGCGGTCATCTCCGCGACCTCCACATCGGTGAGGCCGCTGTACGCCTTGCCGACGGGGAGCAGGACGCCGTCGTCGTCCTTCACCGCGAACGTGTAGTCGCTGAGGACCTCGTTGCGCCGCCCCTCACCCCGCTCGGCCGCGACGATCACGACGTCGAGCGTCGCGAACGCCTTCTTCACCTTCAGCCACGCGAAGCCGCGCACGCCGGCGGCGTACGGCGCGTCGAGCCGCTTGAGGACGAGCCCTTCCCAGCCGCGTCGGCGCGCATCCTCGAACGTCGGATCGACCGCCTCCGGCGCGTCGAGCGGCTTCGATGCGTGGAGCCGCACCGGCGAAGGCGCCTTCGCGCACCATGCCTCGAGCCGCGCGCGTCGCTCGCGGAACGGCAACCCGAGGAGGCTCGACCCTGCCTCCCAGACAATGTCGTAGACGAGGAGCACGACCGGGTGCTCTCGGACGAGCTCCGCGTCGGGCTCGGTCTTCTTCAGCCGGGGCTGGAGCGCCGAGAACGGCCGCGGCCTCCCGTCTTCCGCGACGACGACGATCTCGCCGTCGACGATCGCCTCCGGAAGCCCGTCGGCAGCGGCGCGCGTGAGGGGATCCGCGACGTCGGGGAACGCGCTCGTGACGGCGCCCTTTCCGCGCGCGAAGATCGCGGTGCCGCTCGCGAGGACGTGTACCTGCGCGCGGACGCCGTCGATCTTGTCCTCCACCGCATGCGGGATCGTCAGATCGAGGCCCTTCGCGGTCTCGATCGGCGTCGCGAGCATGAAGCCGAGCGGCCTCCCCGGTGTCACTTCCGCCTCGGACAGGCGATCGGCCGCGGCGAGCTCGGCGAGGAGCCCGAGGTCGGCCACGATGCCGGCCGCGCGACGCACGTCGTCGGCCTTTCGTCCGAACGCCGCCGCGATCGCGTCGACGACGAGGCCCTCTTTCGCCCCGACGCGCATCTCGCCGAGGATCGCGCGCGCCAGGTAGCGCGCCTCGAGCGGCGTCGTCGCCGAGAGCGCATCCCTCAGCGCGGCGAGCTTCGCCTCGCGGCTGCCGGTGTCCGCGATCGTGTCGGCCATCGCCTCGGCGTCGGCGAGGCGGAGCCCGGTGCCCGTCATCCGCTCGGCCTCGAGCGCCTCGGCGACCGCGTCGCCGATCGCGGTTCCGAGGTCTCCCGCCGCGCGCGCGCGCGCCCACAAGGACGACGGCGTCGCGCCGGTCACCTGGATCGCGGCTTCGCCGAGGAGCGCGCCGCCGACGCCGAGCGTCCTTCCGTCCGCGACCGGCAGGAGCGAGCCCGAAAGGAGTCGCGCTGCGAACGCGAGCGATGCGGGCGCGTCGGCGTGTACGCTCTTCAGCGCCGCGGCGAGCGCTTCGACCTTCTTCGTCCGCGCGCGGGTGCCCTCGGAGGCGGCGAGCGCTTCGGCGAGGCGGCGCATCGGCCCTTCACGGGTTGTCGCACGAGACGACGCCGCTCACCTGCGCGGAGCCGGATCCCGCCGTCTTGCAGGCGTCCCCGAAGAACGCGATCGTGCCGTACGCCTGATCGACCCAGTCCCAGCCGTTCTGGCGGGTGACGTCGCGCGGGATCTCGACGCCGTCGAGCTCGACGCTGATCGCGTTCGGATCGACCGGGCTCGAAGGCGTGAGATACGTGCAGCTTGCAACGCTGTCGCGGATGTCCTCGAGCGCGGCGTTCATGTCCGAAGCCGACTGCACGCTGTAGTGGCGCGGCGCCGTCGCCCGCGGGCGTCCGCCGGCGACCGCCATCCGGTCGAGGACCTGGAGGAAATGCGGGCTCTCCGTGCTGCCGATGCCGATCACGTAGACGGGGATGTTCTGCTGCGCGATCTCGGCGATCGTGTCGACCGTGCGCCGGTCGTCGAGGCAGCTGTATCGACCGCGTCCGGGGTTCGCGCTGCACGGGAAGCGAGGCGTCGTGCAGACGCAGGAGCGCGCGTCGAGGTCGGGGTTGCAGTTCGGGGCGCCGTCGGTCGCGAGGACGATCGTGCGTGCGACGCCGCGCTGCTGGGTGAGGAACTGCGCGGCGAGGCGGACGGCTTCGGCCGTCGGCGTTCCGCCGCGAGGCTCGGTCGCGCTGAACTGGTCGAGGATCTTCTGCACGTTGCCGCGCTGGGGCGGGATCCCGACGCCGACGTCGGTCCGGCACGCTTCTTCGCTGTCGGCGCCGTCCGGAGGCGGCTCGGGGAAGAACTTCGCGCCCATCGCGATCTGCGCGTCGAACGGGAGGACGACGCTCCGGAGCCCGTCGCGGAGCACTTCCCAGCGCGTCCGGACGCCGGGGGGCGGGGTCTCGTCGCCGGCGAGGGAGAAGGCCATCGAGCCGGAGCGATCGATGACGAACATCAGCTGCGCGGTGGCGACCTCGAGCGTGAACTTGCCCGGGATGCACGGGTTCGCGTCGGGCGGGGGACCGTCGGTGAACGCGCCGCCTTCGTTCCGCCCTCCGTCGCCGAGCCCGTCGGGCCCGAAGAGACCGGTGCGCGAGCCGCAGCTCGAGACGGCGACGACGGTCGCCGCGAACAGGAGCGCGCCGGTCAGCCGCGCGCCGAGACGACGAGGAAGCAAGGGGCGAGAAGCCATGGCAAGCCCGGTCAGTCTAGCCGACAAGCCAGAGGTCCGCTCGGGTCAGGTCAGGGCGCGCAGGTAGTGGAACTTGGGGTCGGTGAGGTCCGCGCGCGTCAGCCCCCAGCCGTCGTCGCGGGGGATGAGGTAGGCCACGTCGCCGGCGATGCTCGCGAAGTTCAGGACGCCGAGGCCCTCGAGGATGCGGCGGAAGGTGGCCTTCTGCCAGAGCGCTTCCTCCGGGACCTCGCAGAGTCGGCGCATCGCCGCATCGCAGGGCGAGTCCTTCAGCATCAGGAACGCCATCGTGAAGGTGAGGTAGCGCGGGTCGCCACGGTACGGATCGGTGCCGGACGGCTCCTTGCGCGCGCCCTCTTCCGTCGTCATCCCGCGGCACCACTGGTCGAAGCTCGCCTTCGCCTTCGCGTCGTCTTCGAAGTAGTCCCAGCAGCCCATCTCGAAGAGCGGGAAGCCGTTCAGGAGCTCCGCGGTCACGGCGCGATAGAACTGCCACTTCTGCTGCAGCGTCGCGTCCTTCGGATGCGTCTGGACGAGGTGGCGGAGCGCGCCGTGGAGGCGTCCTCCCGCTTCGTACTTCGCGCAGATCTCGAGGGCGAAGACCGTGTTCAGCATCAGCTCGACCACCCGCCGGAGCCGGTGCGGTTCCACGAGCCGCTCCGGGTGTAGCGCGCGCCGAGGACGACGCCGGTTCCGACCGCGACGATCATCGGGACGGTGCCGAACGTCGTCGGCCGCGGCTTCGCGACCGAGCCGCTCGTCGAGCCCGTCGAGTACGGCGTCGTCCGCGGGACCGGCTTGTAGTCCTTCCCGCGATTGCTCGCGACGCGGAGCTTGGCCGGCTTCGGCGGCTTCGCCCACGGGTAGTCGAGGAAGAAGCTCCAGTGCGCGTCGGGGTTGCCGCCGTAGACCGGTTGCTCTTCCGGCGCGGAGCCACCCGGCTTCAGGAGCAGGTCCGTCGAGAGCGCTTTCACGTCGACGCCGCCGCTCGTGTAGAGGAGAAAATCGTCGTTGAGGTCGTCGAGCTCCTGCAATGCGTCGGCCTCCGTCGGCACGACGTAGAGCACGTGCGACACGCCGAGGCCCGAGATGGCGGCGGCGGGGGAGGGGAGCTTCGCCACGAAGCGGTTGTCGAACTGGGACGCGTCGTCGGTGTACGGCGTGAGGCGCCTCCGATCGAGGACGAACATCGGCGGCTTGTTCTTGCGGTCCGTCCGCGTGCGCTCCTTGTCGAAGAGCGGCTGGTAGAACGCGGCGGCGGCGAGCGTCTCGTGTGCCTTCACGACGCCGCGCGGGTGGGGCCAGTTGTCGAACAGCATCACCGGGTCGAACGTGGTCGCGGCGCCCGCCGCGAACGCGACCGCCTCGGGGCCGGGGAGGTCGACGACGAGGGCCGTCTTCGCGTCCTTCGGGTCGGTGCCCGCCGCGCGGAGGCCTTCGTAGAGCGATGCGAGCGCGCGGCCCTTCTCGAACGCGGCGTCCATCGCTGGCGTGCGGATCGGCTTCAAGACTTGCCAGAGCGGCTTGAAGCTCGGGAGCTGGTCGGGGTCCACCTTCGCGAGCTGGTTGGGCGTCGCGTACGGCGCGTCGAAGAGCGTCGGCTGGTAGAAGCGGCGGAGCTCCACGCGCTGCGGCCGCATCGCCTCGACGAGCGAAACGAGCGCGGACGGCTCGAACGGCTGGAGCGAAGCGCCGTCGAAGACGAGGTTCTCGTCGTACGCGCCGAAGCTCCAGCCGTAGTCCTTCTGGAGCTCGAGCGCGGTCTTCCGCTGCTCGGTTGCCTCCGAAGGATCGAGCGGCATCGAGCCGAGCGTGCCTCCGGAGGACGACGAGCTGCTCGACGAGCCGCTCGACGCCGATTTCGCGCACATCGCGACGAGCGCGCCGAACCCGGCCAGCACCCCACCGGCGACGACGATCGACCGCATCGCCGAGCGACGCGCGATCTTCGACGACTCGTCCGCGAGCGCCGAGTGCCACCAGCGCGCGCCGACGATGCCGGGCTTGTCGACGACGTCGGTGCGCTCGAAGGGCGGCTTCGGTCCGCCCTGCTGCGGCGCGTTCGGAGGATGCTGGTTCACGTCGCGCTCCTCCTCACGCGCTCGAGGAACTCGGGCGTGAAGACGCCGTCGACGCGGATCGAGTAGCGGAAGTGCGGATCGGCGAGGACGCCGTGCCAGTCGCTGTCGTTGAACCAGTACGCGCGCGAGCGCACTTCGTGCTGCGTCTTCTCTTCCTCGTCCCAGAGGAAGAGGCGCTTGTCGTTCCGGGGACAGATCGTGATGAAGTGGTCCACGTCGGGCTTCTCTTCCGGTTCGCCGTCACGGTGCACGGTGCCGTGGTCGTGCGGGAGGAGCCCCATGATGTTGCACCTTCCGACGTGCTGGAAGGGGAGACGTCTCACGAACGCGATCGTCTGGGGAAAGAACGTCTTCGCGAGCCGCGTGAAGTCCTTCCCCTCCGGGCTGCTCTTCTCGTCCCAGGTGCGGTTCGGGATCATCTCGACGTAGACCTTCCACGGGAAGTACACGCCGAACCGGTACTGGAGCCAGAGCATCTGGCGCCGCGAGAGCGGGTGATCGCGCTCCTCGCCGAAGACGCCCTTCTCGGCGCGGTCGGGGAGGGAGCGCGGGTCGTCGGCGAGGGAGCGGAACGTCGCGTACGCGCGGGCGTCGAGCGACGCGATCACCTCGCCGTAGTCGACGAGCGCCTCTTCCGTGCGCGAAGGCGGCATGATCCCCATCGAGCGGTGGCTCCCGCCCGTGTAGTCGACCGGGACTTCCGCGAGGCCGAGACACACTTCCTCATGGACGGCCTCGAGCCCCGTCATGTCGATGAGGGGCTCGAGGTCGAGGAAGCGGCGGCCGAAGACGCCGTGGATCACGGCGTGCTCGTCACGTTGTTCACTGGATCTTGCGGAGGCCCTGGAGCGGATCCCAGCGCTCGATGAACTCGTACGTCGTCTCCGCCGTGCCCTGGGCGTTCGTCGCCAGCTTGATCTCGGAGATCCAGACGTTGTCGGTCGCCTGGTGCTTGTCCTTCGTGA
Organism: Polyangiaceae bacterium; assembly: GCA_039809485.1. Taxonomy (GTDB): domain Bacteria; phylum Myxococcota_A; class Polyangia; order Polyangiales; family Polyangiaceae; genus Labilithrix. The sequence continues at coordinate 29,709 of JBDHVE010000104.1, forward strand.
AGGACAGCTTCACGTCGATGCCGAAGTCGACCTCTCCGAGGCTCTCGTACGCCTTCACGAGGTTGTCGCCCGTGTAGTCGCCGTTCGCCTTCTCGAGACCGGCGACGAAGAGGCGGCAGGCGAGGTCACCTTCGAACGACGTCGGACCGGTGCGGCCCTTGTCGAACGCCGCGATCGAGTCGCGGTACTCCTGGGTGCCGGGCGCTCGCGCGTCCGGCGGCGGCACGACCTGCGAGACGAACACGTTCTGCGAGTAGAGCGTGACCGCGCCGCTGACGGTGTACGTGTTCGGCGGCTTCTTGAGCTCGTCGAGGAGGCCTTCGGAGCCGACGAACGAGACGTGGATGAACCGCGTCGTCGCGCCCGCCGTGCGGAGGTCCTGCGCCAGCGCCGGATCCTTCAGCGCGTCGTGGTAGAGCTTGATGAAGGTCGACCCGATCTGGGGCGTGTCGATCATCACGATCGACACCTTCTTCGTCTTGTCCGCGTCGCGCGTCACCGCGTCGGTCGCCGACGTGACGGCAGACGTGACGCTGCTCAGGTCGTCGCGCGTGTAGTTGATGCGGAGAGGGAGCTCGGTTTGGCCTTCGGCCGCGAGCGCCGCCTTCATGCCGTTGTAGCCGGCGTCGCCGTAGCCGTCGGACTGCGCGAAGACGATGATGTTCTTCAGCGGCGGGAGGACGCCGCCGTTGTCCTCCTTGATCCGGGCGACGATCGCGCGCGTCTCCTCGAAGTAGCCGGCGCGGTAGTTGAAGACGTACGGCGGCCGCGAAGCGTCGCGGAGCGGCGTCTGCGCGCCGGTGAACGGGGCGAAGAAGATGGTCTTGTTCTTCGCCGCGACGGGCAACGTCTTCTGCATCGTCGGGGTGCCGACGTTGCCGATGAGCGCGATGACCGAGTTCGGACCGCGCGTGTCGGGCGCGTTCGGATCCGGATTCACCGCCGTCACGTCGAGCAGCGCGCGTGCGTTCTGCTCCGCGGTCGCGGGATCGTACTTGTCGTCCTTCACGTCGAGAACGAGCTGACGGCCGCTGATGCCGCCGTTCTTGTTCTTCCGCGCGAAGCACGCGTCGATGCCGCGACGGAGCTCGACGCCGAGCGCACCGCTCGGGCCGGTGAGCGCCGCCGTCATGCCGACCTTGATCGGCTGCGCGGCGACACCGCCGTCTCCTTCGGCGCCGGCGGCCAGCTCCTTCGTTTCGATGCCCGCGATGACCTCGCAGCCCGCGAGCACACCGATTCCGGCCGCGCAGGCGGCCACCCAAGCAAGGGTCTTACGAATCAAAGGTCTCTCCCCGAAATCGTACGTTTCAGAACGTGCCGCTGATCGCCACCGACGACGAGCGCCCATCGGTGCTCGGCGTGATGTTGAACTTCCCGGCGGTCCGCGTGGGCGGGGCGAAGAAGCCCGTCGTCCGCGCTCTCGGAGCCGTCAGGACCAGCACGACGCCGCCCGCGAGGGCGAGGATACCGCCACCGATGGCGATGTTCGAGATCGTTGCATTCGACTTCGCGTCCTCGCTCGCCTTGACCCCCTCCGCATTCGCGCAAGGAGAGCTCGGGCAGAGCGTGTCGGAGTCGCTGTTCTTGCCGAGCGCCTGGACGCCGAAGTAGCTGCCGACGCCGATGGCCGCGAGGCCGACGCCGCCGAGGATGTACCCGACGAGGCGCTGCGAGGAGCCGTCACGACCCGGGTTCTGCGCTTCCGCAGCGCGGCGGGCCGCTTCTTCCTTCTCGCGCTCCGCGGCCGCGATCGCCTCCGGATCGTCCTCGAGCGCGTGGATGACGACGGCCTTCTCGTCCTTCTCGGCGCCGATCTGGATCGTCGTCTCGAACGTCTTCTTGAGCGGCGCGGTCGCCGTGATCTTGCGCGAGCCCGGGTCGACCGGAAGCGCCGATCCGAAGGCTGCCTTGTTCACGACGGTGTCGTCGATCTTGACGACGAGGTTCTGCTGCTCGGCGGCGGGATCGAGGTTGATCTTGAGGCGCGAGAGCTTCGGCTCGAGCTCGTTCGCGTTCGCCATCGCGACCTCTTCGCGGTCCTTTCGACCGTCCTTGCGCGCGAGCGAGATGACTTCCTTGAACTCGCTCCACGCCGTCGCGATCTTGCCCTCGCCGCGGTGGCAGAGAGCGAGCGCGGTGAGGGTGCCGGCGCCGGGGTCGATGCGCTGGCTTTCGGCCAGCTTTGGGCACGCCTCGGCGTACTTGCCCTCGTTCATCAGGCGCTTGCCTTCGCCGAAGAGGGCTTCGGCGGCGGTCTTGTCGCCTTGCGAAGCGGCGGGCGCGCCCTGCGCGCGGGCCTCGTGGACGGGGGCGCCGGCAACGGCCAGCGCCAGGATCAGGGAAGGTGCGAGAAGAGTCTTACGAAAGGAAAACGGCAGCGAACGACGAGAAGAAAGGTCACTTGCGGTCATCAATCGCGCTCCGTGTCGGGTTCGTCGTGGGGGACGGCTTCGTTTCAGGCGCCGTCGCCACCGGAGGCGGCGGTGCCGCGGCGGCGGCAGGCTGCGCGGTGGCAGGCAGTGCGGCGGGAGTAGCGCCACGCGGGAGCGTACCAGGTGCTGCGCCGGTGGTCCCGAAACCGGGACGTCCCGGACGACCGGCGACGCCGGCGTTCGGCAGCGCGCCCGCGCGCGGCGCGGCGGCGGTCGCCGTCGCGGTCTCGGCGGCGGC
>JBDHVE010000105.1:0-32194 GCA_039809485.1 Polyangiaceae bacterium
TGATCGTCCTCGACGACGGCAAGGCGATGGACGTCCCGAACGGCGTCGCGATCGAAGAGGACGTGTTCGACAACGAGCTGCCGCTCTGACGAGAGTCTTCGGTCTTCGGTCTTCAGTCTTCAGCCAGAGGGAGTGAGCGATGCTGGATGGAACGACGCGGCGGGCACGGCGCGGGATGTTGCGGGAGTGGCGGCTGCATGCGCTCTCCATCTTCTCGCTCGCGGTTGCTTTCGTCTGCCTCGGCGCGGCGCTCCTCGTCGTGACGAACCTGCGCGCGGTCGAGGAGCGCTGGGAGCATGCCGGGCGCGCCTCGATCTACCTCCGCGACAACGCTCCGGCGCAGGACATCGAGACGCTGAAGACGGCGCTCTCGGCCGTCCCCGGCGTCACCGCCGTTCGCTACGTGTCGGCGGCGCAGGCGCGAACGGAGTTCGGCAAGGTGGAGTCCGGTTCGAAGAACGACCTCGCGGCCCTGCCGGTCGAAGCGTTCCCGGCGTCGCTCGAGATCGACGTTCGGCCCGACCTCACGAACGCCGAGATCGGCGACATGGTGCAGAAGCTCCGGCAGCTCCCTGCCGTCGAGGACGTCGAGACCTACCAGGCGTGGACCGAGCGTCTCGCGCGCCTCGTCCGCGGCGGCGTCGCGGCCGCCGCGCTCCTCGCCGTCGTCGTCTTCGCCTCCGTCCTCGCCGTCGTCGGCTCGACGATCCGTCTCGCGCTCCAGCGCCGCCGCACCGAGGTCGAGGTCCTGAAGCTCGTCGGCGCGACGGATCGCTTCGTGAAGGGCCCGTTCCTCGTCGAAGGCATGTCGCAGGGCGCGCTCGGCGCGCTCGGAGCGCTCGGGCTGCTCGGCGCCCTCTTCCTCCTCGTGCGCGGCCGCCTCGACGCGGAGCTCGCGGCGCTCGTCGGCGTCGAGCCATCGTTCCTCCCGTGGCAAGTCGCGCTCGGGATGGTGCTCGTCGGCATGCTGCTCGGCATGTTCGCCGCGATGCTCGGCCTCCGGAGGCTCGTCTCGGTATGAGCGCCGCGGTCCGCAAGCTCGCCGCCGGTGCCGCGCTCCTGGCGCTCTCGGTCCTCGCGCGTGGTGAAGCCGAGGCCTCGCCGAACACCGGCTTCGGCCCACAGGAGCCCGTCGCGGTCGCGCCCGCGATCGTCCCCGGTCCGTCGCCGGCCCTCACGCTCGCCGCGCTCGACCGCAAGCTCGCGGAGCTCGACGGCGAGGAGCAGGCGCAGAAGAGGGAGCTCGCGGAGCTCGGTGGTCGCATCGCCGAAGCGAAGACGCGGAGCCTCTCGCGCGGGCGTGCGTTCTACCGGCTGACGCGGGCGGGCATGCTCCCGGTCGGCGGCGGCTTCGGCGAGCTCGTCGGACACGCCCTCAAGGTGGAGAGGGCACGGCGTGCGCTCGCCAACGACCTCGACGCAGAGCAGCGCCTGCGCGCTCGAGGCGCCGAGCTCTCGCGCGGTCTCGAGCGCATCGCCCGTGATCGCGTCGCGCTCGCCGGCCAGCGCGCCGCGCTCGATCGCGTGCGGGTCCAGGTCGAGGACGATGCGCGTCGTCAGGCCGCGTTCGATCGGGCGTTCGCGTCCTCGGCCGCGCCGAGCAGCGAGTACGTCGCGGTCTACGGCGGCAACGGCGCGTCCGCCGAGGGCGCCGGCAGCGGCTTCTCGTCGTCGCGCGGACGGCTCCTCTTCCCGATCGCCGGCCGCGCCGAAGTGCGTCCCACCCGACGCGAGGGGACCGACGGCCCGGGCCTCGAGATCAAGGCAGCGCTGGGAGCCGCGGTGCGGGCGGTCTTTGCGGGACGTGTCGCTTTCGCGGACCGGTACGGCCCGTACGGCCGCCTCGTCATCCTCGACCACGGCGACCACTACTACACGGTGAGCGGCAACCTCGCGTCGATCGACGTGAAGGTCGGAGACGAGGTCTCCTCCGGCGAGCGGATCGGCGGTGTCGGCGACGAGGGCAAGGGCGCGATGCTCTATTTCGAGATCCGGAAGGGCACCGAGACGGTCCAGCCCGGACCCTGGCTGGGCATCTGATACGGCCGCGCGGAACGCTGTCCGACACGCCACCACCGAACTGGTCAGTCCGGTGTCCTCTGGGTCGAAACGATCGGCCCGCGCAGCTAGCCTCTCGATCGAGGAGGGGAGCGAGCGACCGTGCCCATCGTCCGACGCCGTCCCGATTCGCCGAAGCCTGCCGACGACGCGCGCGACTCGCGTGACTCGCACGAGTCACCGCGCGTCAGCATGCCGATGCCGCGCGCGCGCGAGCCGATGCCGACGACGGAGTTCTCGCCCGAGGAGCTCGCCGAGCAGCTCGAACGTCTTCGCACCCTCGACCGCACGAGCGAGGTTCCGCCGCCCGCGCCGTCCCCCGCCGGGCCGAAGCGCACGCGCTCCGGCGAGCGTCCGATCGTGCGGCCGGCCATCCCGACGCCCGCCGACCTCGCGCGTGACCACGCGCCGGTCGAGGAGGCGAGCGCGAACGACGATCCGGTCCTCGAGATCGTCGACCAGCAAGACGTCGACGAGGTCGCTGCCGACACGCTCGCGCACGCGCATCCGTACGTGCCGTCGGCCTCGCCGCCGGCGAAGCTCGGCGCGACGTCGGGCCCGATGGAGATCGCGCCGGTGACGCCCGCGAAGCACGCCGTCCGGCCGACGCCCTGGCCTCGTGCGCAGCGTCCGATGCTCCCCGTCGGGGCGCAGCTGCGCCCGCGCCGCAGCTCGCGCGTGCTCGGGCTGCTCGTGCTCCTGGCGGTGGTCCTCACGATCGCGTTCGTCGTGTACCGCTTCCTCTGAGCCGCGCGCCGCGTCTTGAAATCCGTCTCGCGCGGGGCCAGAACGTAGCCATGGGCATTCGCGCGTGGGCTGTCGGTCTTTCGCTCGCGACGCTCGCGCTCGCGGGCGCGAGCTGTACCACCCGGACGGAGTACATCGACTGCGACTACGTCATCCGTCGATGCCGGACCGTCTGCGACAGCTGGTGTGATTACTACGGCTGCTACCCCGTCTGTTACGACCAGTGCTGGGACGAGTGCGGGAGGTACCCCGCGCCGCCTGCGCAGCCGGTTCCGCCGGCGCCGCCGCCGAGCGCGAGCGACGGAGGCGCGCCGCCGGCCTCCGACGGGGGCGCGAGCGGGCGCGGCGTCCTCTGCAGCCCGTGTGGCTCGAATGCGGATTGCCAGACCGGTGCATTGTGCATCCAACGCGGCGGCGCCGATGCGGGGGTGTCGTTCTGCAGCCTCGCGTGCGCTTCTTCGGCGGACTGCCCCGACCAGTTCACGTGCGCGCAGGTCGGCGGCGTGAAGCAGTGCCTTCCGCTCGGCGGCAGCTGCGAGTGAAGCCGAGCGGCGGGCGGACGTAGTATCGTCCGCCGCCGATGCGTACTCGCGGCTTCTCGCTCTCGGTCCTCTGCCTCGCGTCCTTCTCGCTCGTCGGCTGCGGCGCGTTCCGGCGTCTCGCCGGCAACGACGTCGTCGTGCTCGACAAGGCCGACGTGCGCGCGATGGCCGTCGACATCCGGAAGCCGATCAAGACGATCTGCCCGCGCGAGGACGTACAGATGGCGGTCTACGCCGACGTCGTGCTCGAGGGCGAGAACCAGGTGAAGCGCGTCGAGACGTGGCAGGGCCGAGGCTCGGTCGACAAGAACGACAAGCTCGACTTCGACGAGTTCGTGTTCCAGAGCCCCCAGGGCCGCTTCGACAACCAGGGCTGGTTCAGCCCCGACCGGAACCTCCTCACGACCGCCGGGACACCGTTCGAGATCCGGTCGATCTTCAAGCGGCGCCCCGACAAGCTGTCCGCGACGACGACCTACAAGCCCGACTACGCTTGCATCAAGAGCGCGGGGGCGCCGGGCCGGAGCGGCACGCCTGGCGCCGAAGGCCAGCGCGGCGACAACGGTCGCGCGGGCACGCCGGGCTCGAGCACGACGAGCGGCGGCGTCGGGGCCGACGGCGCGCCGGGCGCGCCCGGCACGAACGGCACGGATGGCGCGCCCGGCCCGGCGTACCAGGCGTATGCGACGACGCCGTTCTACGAGCGCCTCGTCGGGATCGTGCTCACGGGCGACGTCACCGACTTCGTGCTCGTGCCCGAAGGGCAGGTCATCGTCCTCACCGCGCGCGGCGGTGCGGGCGGCTCGGGCGGCGTGGGCGGCTCGGGCGGTGCGGGCGGTCCGGGCGGCAGCGGAAGTCCCGGCGGTGCGGGCGGCAACGGCGGTCCGGGCGGCGCGGGCGGCAACGGCGGCAACGGTGGCAACGGCGGCACGGTCGATCTCATGATCGACCCGCGCTTTCCTGCGCTCGCGTCCCAGATCCAGATCGACGTCGCCGGGGGTCCGGCCGGTCAGGGCGGCGCCGCCGGCACGCTGGGCTCCGCGGGCCAGGGCGGCAGCGGCCTCTTCCCTCCGGGCGGCGGTCAGCCGAAGAACGGCACAGCCGGCAACCCAGGCGGCAGCGGCAGCGGCGGCAGCCCAGGCCGTCCGGGCTCGATGGGAAAGTCGTTCTCGAATCGCGGCAACGTGAGCGACATGTTCCAGAACCGCGCGAACGTCATCCCGCTCTGACGCGTGCCGGCCGTCGCGATTCGCTCGCGCGGGTGTGGAGGTCGTGTCGTCGCGCGCGAGCGAACGGTGCATGTTGCACCGTTCGCGAACGACGCCGAGGCGCGTCGCTCGTCTCACGCCGCGCAGGATTCGACGCACCGTTCGCTCGATCCCGCTCTTGGCGCGCGCGTGGCGCGCCATATGCACGCGGGCGAGGCCATGGTTGCCAAGAAGACCTCCAAGAAGTCCGACGCGAAGAAGTCCTCCACGAGCCGTAAGGTCATGCGCCCGAAGGCGAGCGCGCCGAAGATGTCGCGCGGGCCGTCCAAGAAGAAGGCGTCCGCGAAGAAGTCGTCGGCGAAGCCGTCGTCGGCGAAGCGCTCTTCGGCGAAGCGCACGTCGGCGAAGCGCACGTCGGCGAAGCGCACGTCGGCGAAGCGCTGAGCTGCGGGCGCGGCCAGCTGACGCGCACGCGGCGTAGCCCTGCCGCCTCCGTCCACCCTCGCGTCGGCGGCCGCCTCCCGGCACTCGCCGATGACGCGTGACTGTCTGCACGGGCCGGGCCGCGTGTCGCCACGTCGCGCGTGCCGTGTGCCGTGTGCAAGGCGAGAGGGGGCGCGGGGCACCTCTCCCCGCAACATGGAACGGTCTGCACCGAAAGAAGGTGCAGTTCGTTCCCATCGGGAAGGCACGGTCTGCACCGAGAAAAGGTGCAGTTCGTTCCCATCGGGAAAGGCACGGTCTGCACCGAAAAAAGGTGCAGTTCGTTCCATTCTGCGCGGACACCCCCCAGCTCCCGGGCGTTCGCACCTGTCAGCGATGTCTTGGCGTCCACCGACGCGGCCCCGGCCAGACCACGACCGGGCCGAGGCCACCGGTGCCCGCGCGCATCTGCCGAGGATCCCTGGCACGAGGCGATGGTCTGGCATTCGCAGACGCCACGTGCATGGTGCCGACTGTTCCGGTTCGTGGGCCGCGCGACGCGGCGGTCGTTCATCGGTTGCTCGTGATCGCGCACGCGGTTCATCGGCTGCTCGACGCGAGCGCGAAGTGGGACGAGCCGCGCGAGCCGCACGATGTGCTGGCCGTCCGCGTGGCCGCGCAGTGTGAGCCAGGTCCGTGCATCGCCGCGGAGTTTCCCCGCTCTCTCTTGTGCCGCAAGCAGACTGCGCACGTGGTGACCTCGCGGCTGTTCGCGCGAAGGCTGATCACGCCCGCGGCAGTGGATGACGCGCGATGCCGAGGCTTTCGGCTCAGCGAAGCGGGCAGACGCGAGCTCGCCGAGGCCGATTGGCTGTTGCAGGACGTCGGGAGGAGCGCCCTTGCAGCGCTCGCCGATCGGCAGCGCGCCACCTTCGCACGTGCGCTCCGTGACGCTGAAATCGCACTCCGCGAGGCGCTCTTCGAGCTCGAAGTGCGGTGGGGAAGCGACTTCCGGCGGCGCCGATTCCGCGACCGAGGCTAGCCGCGCACCCGCTTCACGACCGCCATCACTTCCTCTTCGGTCATGATGTGGTCCTGCGCCTTCGCGGCCTTCAGGATCTCGGTCACCAGCGTCTCGTCGCTCGGGATGTTCCGCTGCGCGAGCCAGTAGTTGACGTTGGAGGCGCCGCTCATGAAGCCGATCACGATCTCCTGCGCGCGGCCGATCATCCCGGCGGGGACACCGCTATAGATGCGGTCGGCGAGCCACGTGTCGCCCTTCGCCATCGCCTTGATGATCGCGGCGGCGTGGACGCCGGTGGCGGTGCGGAACGCGTCGCGGCCGACGAGCGGGTAGTTGATCGGGATGTCCCAACCGACGGCCTTCGCCACGGTCTCGCAGTACTCGAGGAGCTTCGTGAGATCGTGCTCGAGCTGGCCGAGGAGCTTCAGGTTGAGGAGCAAGAGCTCCATCTGCGCGTTGCCGACGCGCTCGCCGATGCCGAGGCCGGTCGCGTGGACGCGATCGGCGCCGTACTCGAAGGCCCAGATCGCGTTCTCGAGCGCGAGGCCCCGGTCGTTGTGGCCGTGCCAGTCGATGCCGACGTCGGTGCGGCCCGTGCCCGCGATCACGTTCTTCGTGAACTGGATGAGATTGCGCACGCCGTCGGGCGTCGCGTGGCCGACCGTGTCCGAGAGGCAGAGGCGCGTCGCGCCGTGATCGATCGCGGCGCGGAAGAGGGTCGTCAACACCTCGGGGCGCGAGCGCGTCGTGTCCTCGGTGACGTAGGCGACCGGGAGGCCTTCCTTCACCGCGACGTCGATCGCTTCCGCGCTGCGCTTCGCGATCAGGTTCACGTCCCAGTTCTCGGCGTACTGGCGGATCGGGCTCGAGCCGATGAACGCGTAGACCTCGACGGGGATGCCGGCGCGCTGGGACACCTCGATCATCGGCGTGATGTCCGAGACCACGGTGCGTCCGGCGCACGCGATCCGGATCTTCATCTTGCAGTCGACGGCTTCCTTGCAGATGCGGAGCACGTCCTCGAACGCACGCTTGCTCGAGCCGGGGAGGCCGACGTCGGCGACGTGGATGCCGAGGTCCTCCATCAGGTGGAGGATCTCGAGCTTCTGTTCGATTCCCGGGTCGACGACGCTCGGGTTCTGGAGGCCGTCCCGCAGCGTCTCGTCGAAGAACGTCGCGTTCTTCGGGAGGATCCGGCCCTTCCGGTTCACTTCGTTCCAGTCGAAGACGAGGTCGGCCGCGCGATCGCGCTCCGTCATGAAGTCTGCTGAGGGCTCCCTCGGCTGCTGGGACATGAGTAGAGTATGCCACACGACCGGGCACGACGGACGGGCACGGCGCGAACCACGGAGCGAAAGATGGACGAGCTGGGGGTGATCGACGCGGCGCGCCTCGCGGTGGTGCAGCACGGCACGCGCGCGAGCTTCCGTCGACGCGTCATGGACGCGATGCGGCAGATCGTGCCCGCGTCGGGCGCGTTCGTGTGCTTCGGGACCGAGGACGCGCGCGCGTACGGCGACGCTTCGCGTCTCGTCGACGGCGTGCTCGCCGGGCTCCGCAAGACGGACGGCGTGCGACTGACACAGGCGTTCGGCTTCGAGACGAAGAGCGTCGTCGAGACGACGCGGCGCGTCTACCTCGCGGAAGAGCTCTATCCGCCCGACGAGCGCGCGAAGCTGCCGTTCTTCGCCGAGCACTCCGTGAAGGACGGAATGACCCACACGCTCCTCTTCTTCCTCCACGAAGGCGGCGTGCTGTTCGGTGTCGCGGGCCTCGAGCGGCGCGACGTCGAAGGCCCCTTCACGATGGAGGACGCGAAGCGCGTCGAGGCGCTCGGGCCGTTCGTCGTGGCCGGCGCGCGCGCGCAGATCGCGTATGACGAGCTGTCGCGCGAAGCGGCCGCGCTCCGTGCGTTCAGCAAGGTCTCCGGCACGCTCTTCGTCGTCGACCGCGAGCGCAAGAAGGTCGTCTGGGCCGCGAACCGCGAACGTGGCGTGGAGTGGGAGCAGGACGTGATGCCGATCGAGGATCACGTCGTGGACGCCGCCGAGCAGTCGCTCGCCGCGCGCGCGAAGAACGAAGCCTTGCCGACCCCGCCGCGGCTCCCGTCCGGCGCGGTCGTCGCGGTCGCGAAGATCGACGGCGATCCCGTCTTCGGCGGCGCGAAGTGCGCCGTGCTCCGCGTCGAGCCGCAGGAGAAGGGCGCTCCGATCGAGGGCCTCTCCCGGCGCGAGCGCGAGATCGCGCGCCTGCTCGTCGCCGGCTACAGCGGCGTGAACGTCGCGGCCATCAGCGGCCTCTCCGAGAACACGGTTCGCACGTACGTGCGTCGCCTCTACCAGAAGCTCGGCGTCGCGAACCGCGCGGACCTCGTGCGCAAGCTCATGTCGCCGGCGGACGCGAAGTCGAGCGCCACGCCGTCGAGCGTCATCGCGCCGCCGCCGGACTCCTCGCTCGCCGACGGCGACGAGACGCTCGACTGAGCCTTCAGCGGCTCCGCGGAATCTCGTCGGGAGACACGAAGACGGCGTCTTCCTTCGGCGCGTTCGCGCGCACGAAGTCGACGAGCGCCTTCCGCGCGTCTTCCGAGACGTCGACGAACTCGAGGCCGAGCCCCTTGAACCGGGGCTCCTCGATCTTCCGCCGGACGACGACGTCGACGAAGAGGGGCTCCTCGCCGTTCGCGAGGAGCTGGAGGCGCGCGCGGGCGCCGACCGGCATCGCGAGCTCCGTCGCCACGGCGAGGCCCGTGTACGAGAGGTCGCGTGTCTTCGCGGTCTGCCCGTCGAGGATGACGTCGATCTGGAGCTTGAAGCGCTCCGAGGAGCGCCGGACCTTGTCCGTCGCGCGCGACGAGGGGAAGCCCGCCTTCTCCTTCGCCTTCAGCTCGTGGACGAACTGGTCCCACGCCTTCGGGTTCGACACGGGGCCCCAGAACTGGAGCCCCGCGCCGGGCACGCGCTCGTCCGCTTTCTGGACGACGTGGACGACCATCGCGTGCGCTGCCACCTCGGTCGCGTCGGGGAGGACCAGCGTGACGCGGACGAGCTGCCGGAGCGCAGGCGGCGCGTCCGTCCGGAGGAACACACCACGGAAGCTGACGTCGTTCGTGAGCAGCTCGATCGGCTCCCCGCGGCGCACGATGCGCGCGGCGATCCGAGCGGGGTACCGCACGTCCCTGCGTTGCTCTGCCACACCCCGAGGCTACGCCCGGTCCACGGTACGGGAAAGGGGTGACCGGCTCGTGGAAAACCGCAGGAACGGCGGTGTACCCTGGGCTTCGATGGTCCGTCTCGCGCCCCTCCGGGTCGAACACCTCCCGCACGTGATGACGTGGGTGAACGACCGCGAGGTGATGCAGTACTTCGCGCTCCGGCAGGAGCGGATCGGCGAAGAGGAGGAGCGGCGGTACCTCGAGCAGCTCGCCTCTTCGCGGAACGATCGCGCGTACAGTGTCTTCCTCGACGACGGTCGGCCCGAAGGCGAGGACACCTACGTCGGCCAGGTGTCGGTGAACCAGATCTACTGGCCCGCGCGGAACGGGCGCGTGTTCCTCGTCGTGCGGAAGGCGATGCAGGGACGCGGCCTCGGGCGCGCCGCGCTCGCCGCGCTCGTGCGGGAGGCGTTCGGCCCGCTCGACCTCCACAAGCTGTGGCTCATCGTGCGGCGGGACAACGTCGCCTCGCAGGCGATGTACACGCGGGCGGGGTTTCACTTCGAGGGCGTCCTCCGTGACGAGTACTGCGTCGCGGGACGGTTCTTCGACATGGTCCGGATGGGCCTGCTCCGGACCGAGCACGAAGCACGAAACGTGTAGTCTGCGATCTTCGGCCGCTTGACCCCCGACGCCCACGGGACGAACGTGGGGCCCGACATGCCGAACCAGACCGCCCCCAAGAAGGACACGAGCGCGCTCGTGTCCGCAGCGCAGGCCCTCGAGACCGAGGTGAAGCGCTTCGAGGATCTCATCCAGGAGGGGCAGCGCCTCGAGATGACGTCCGACAAGACGCTCCAGCGCGCGCGCGGTCTGCTCGAGGGGTGCGCCGAGTGCGAGCAGCGGATGGCCGGTCAGCTCCAGGCCTTCGTCACCGCGATGCAGGAGATGCAGGAGCGGCAGCGCACGTGCATGGAAGCGGTCGTCGGCCTCGCCGAGCGCGTCCAGGCCCGCGTCGCCGAGCGCAACGCCCTGCTCGATCGGTTCGCCGCGCTCGGCGCGAAGGCGGGCGAGGTGAACGCGCCGATCGCGACCGTCCTCGAGCAGCCGGAGCAGAAGGAGGGCGCGGCGCCTTCCGAGGCCCTCATGTCCGCGCTCGCGCAGGTCGTCGCGCGCACCGACGAGATCGTCAACGAGGCCGAAGCGGTCGCGAAGGACGCGCGCGAGAGCGACTGGGTCGACATCGCGCGCGAGGCCGACACCCTGAAGCAGCAGGTCCAGTCCGCACGCAACAAGGTGCTGCAAGCTCAGCGGAAGATCGCAGGCAGCGCTCCGTCCTGAGGCGGCGCTACGGCCGCGCCAGGGGCGGGCGACCGTGCCGTCGCCGCTCGGTTTGACGCTGCAGGCGCCGCTGCCGACCGGTAATCTGGGAAGCTCGATGGTCGACGCAGCGGAGGGCATCACCGGCATCCTCGTCGTCGACGACGAGGCGAACGTGCGCGCCGCCGTCGGACGCCTCCTCGGGCGCGAAGGCTTCGACGTGGTCCAGGCCGACGACGGACGAGCGGCGATCGACATCGTGCGCGCGACGCCGGGGATCGCGCTCGTCCTCACCGACGTCGTGATGCCCGGCGTCGACGGTATCGCGCTCGCGCGCGCGCTCGCGACGTCGCATCCCGAGCTGCCGGTCGTCCTGATGTCCGGCTACACCGGATACGCCGCGGACGACGTCGAGGCGCTCGGTCTCCCGCTGCTCCTCAAGCCGTTCTCGCCCGCCGAGCTCCTCGCGATCGTCCGCGCGCAGCTCGCGCGGCCCCTCACGGGTTCGGAGAGCCGTACAGCGACTCCGCGATCTTGAACGTGAGCGCCTCGAGATCCTGGTAGCTCGCGCGGATGCTGGTCAGGTCGCCCTGCGCGTCGAGGAGCGTGCGGAGGCGTGTGCAGGCGTCGCGCGTCCGGTCGATCATCTCGCCGTCGACGAGGTCCTGGTAGCCTTCGAGCGCGGCCTCCGTCGTGTAGAGGAGCGTCTCGGCCTGGTTGCGGAGCTCGGCGAGCTCCTTGCGGACGGCGTCGGCCGCCTGGTGGCGCTCGCCTTCGGCGACGATGCGCTCGATCTGCTCCTTCGTGAGGCCGCTCGTCGGCTGCACGTTCATCTGCTGCGAGCGTCCGGTGCCTAGGTCCTTCGCGTCGATGCTGACGACGCCGTTCGCGTCGATCCGGAACGTGACGGAGATCTTCGGCACGCCACGCGGCGCCGGCGGGATGCCCGTGAGCTCGAAGCGCGCGAGGCTCGTGTTGTCGGCGGCCATCGGGCGCTCGCCCTGGAGCACGTGGATCGGCACGAAGTTCTGGTTGTCGACGCTGGTCGTGAAGACCTCGCTCCGCTCCGTCGGGATCGTCGTGTTCTTCGGGATGAGCACCGTGAAGACGCCGCCGCCGGTCTCGACGCCGAGCGACAGCGGCGTCACGTCGAGGAGGAGCATCTCGACGCCGGTCCCGCCCTCGCTGTCGAGCGCCGCGCCCTGGAGCGCGGCGCCCGCGGCGACGACCTCGTCGGGGTTGACGCCCTTGTTCGGGTCCTTCCCGAAGAACTCCTTCACCGCTCGCTGCACGGCGGGCATGCGCGTCATGCCGCCGACGAGGACGACGGAGTGGACGTCCGCCGGCGTGAGCTTCGCGTCCGCGAGGCACTGCCGGCACGGCCCGAGCGTGCGCTCGACGAGATCGCCGACCAGCATCTCGAGCTCCGCGCGCGTCATCGTCTTCTGGACGTGGAGCGGCTCCCCCTTCGCGTTCGTCGCGATGAACGGGAGGTTGATCTCGGTCTCGAGCGACGACGACAGCTCGTGCTTCGCCTTCTCCGCCGCTTCCTTCAGGCGCTGGAGCGCCATCCGGTCCTTCTTAAGGTCGACGCCGTTCTCCTTCGCGAAGTTCTCGACGATCGCGTCGACGATGCGGAGGTCGAAGTCCTCGCCGCCGAGATACGTGTCGCCGTTGGTCGCCTTCACGCTGAAGACGCCTTCGCGGATCTCGAGGATCGAGATGTCGAACGTGCCTCCACCGAGGTCGTAGACCGCGATGCGCTCGGCGTTCTTCTTGTCGAGGCCGTAGGCGATCGCGGCGGCGGTCGGCTCGTTGATGATGCGCTTGACGTCGAGGCCGGCGATCTTGCCGGCGTCGCGCGTCGCCTGGCGCTGCGCGTCGTCGAAGTACGCGGGGACGGTGACGACCGCCTGCGTGACCTCCTCACCGAGGTACGCTTCGGCGATCTCCTTCATGCGGGTGAGCACCATCGCGCTCACTTCGGGCGGGGACATGTCGCGGCCGGAGACCGAGACCCACGCGTCGCCGTTCGGCGCCTCGATGATCTTGTACGGGCTCCGCTCGACCTGGCGGATCACTTCCTCGGACCGGTATTTCCGGCCGATGAGGCGCTTCACGGCATAGACGGTGTTCTGGGCGTTCGTGACGGCCTGACGCTTCGCAGGCTGTCCGACGAGGCGCTCACCACTCGCCGCGAACCCGACGATCGACGGCGTCGTGCGGGCGCCCTCGGCGTTCGGGATGATCTTCACGTCGACCTTCCCGGTGGGGCTCGTCTCGACGACGGCGACGCACGAGTTGGTCGTACCCAGGTCGATGCCGATGACCTTGCTCATCTATCTCCGTGGCTCCGTGGAGCTCCGTTGCGCTCGTGGCTCACGTCGAGGATGCGTCCGCACCGCCGTCGCCGTCGGTCTTCGCCTTCGGCTTCGCGACGACCACCATCGCCGCGCGGACGAGACGCTCGCCCTGCACGTAGCCGGGCTGCACCTCGGCGACGACGGTCCCCGCCTCGTGCTCGTCGGACTCGACCTGCTGGATCGCCTCGTGGACGGACGGGTCGAACTGGTGGCCGACCGTCGGCACCTTCGCGATGCCGGAGCGGCCGAGCGTGTCGAGGAACTGACGCAGGATCATGTTGAGGCCATCCGCGACGGCCTTCACGTCCTGCGCGCGCTGGGCGCTCTGGATCGCGCGCTCGAGGTTGTCGAAGACGGGGAGGAAGTCCTTGAGGAGGTCCTCCTTGCCGGCCTTGCGCACGTCCTCGAGCTCGCGACGCGAGCGCTTCCGGAAGTTGTCGAAGTCCGCCGCGGTGCGGATCCACTGATCCTTCATGCGCGCCGCTTCGGCGCGCGCTTCGGCGAGCGGATCCTGGGGCGCGCTCTTCGGTTCGCTCTCGCCGCCAGCCGCCGCGTTCTCGTCGGCTCCGGTCGCGCTCGCGTTCGAGGAGGGGGCCCCACTCTCGCCATTCTTCTCGTTCGATTCCGCCATGGTCCGGCCGACGACTATACCGCGAAAACCGCGCTCCGGGGGGCACGCGGAATGCACCGGCAGTCGGCGCGTTCTCGCGTTTCTCGGGAAGGGGGGGCCATGAACCGACGGATCCTCGCGACGGCGTGCTTCTTCGCCGTCACGCTCGCGGCATGCGCGTCACGGACGCGCTCGACGACCACGCTGACGTCCGCACCGACTGCGCAGGTCGTGCGCAGGCCTGCGGCGGAGGCGCCGCCTCCCGCCGTCCAGGAGCTCGCGCGCGGCGCCTTCGTCTACGAGGGGCTCGGGACGCTGCACCGACCCGTCACCGCATCGCCGGAAGCGCAGCGCTGGTTCGACCAGGGGCTCCGTTTGACCTACGCGTTCAACCACGACGAGGCGGCGCGCTCGTTCGCGCGTGGGGCGGAGATCGATCCGTCGTGCGCGATGTGCTTCTGGGGCGCCGCGTACGTGCTCGGACCGAACTACAACGTCCCGATGCTCGCGCACCGCGCGCCTGTCGCGTGGCAGGCGCTCGAGCGGGCGCGGGCGGCTGCGCCGCGGACGAGGCCGGTCGAGCAGGCGCTCGTCGACGCGCTCGCGCGGCGCTATCGCGGGCCCGAGCCGCTCGATCCCGTCGCGATGGCGCCGTACAACGAGGCGTACGCGATGGCGATGCGCGGCGTCGCGCAACGTTTCCCGCACGACGACGACGTCCAGGTCCTCTTCGCGGAGTCGATGATGGACCTGAATCCCTGGAAGCTCTGGTCGCGCGAAGGCATGCCGGCGCCGGGGACCGAGGAGATCGTGACGACGCTCGAGCGCGTGCTCTCGCGCTCGCCGACGCATCCGGGCGCGAACCACTACTACATCCATGCCGTCGAGGCCTCACGCACGCCGGAGCGCGCGATCGCTTCTGCCGAGCGGCTCGGCGACCTGATCCCCGGAGCCGGCCACGTCGTCCACATGCCGGCGCACATCTTCCAGCGCGTCGGCCGCTATGCGGACGCGTCGGAGGCGAACGCGAAGGCCATCGCCGTCGACCTCGCCTACCTCGGGAAGACGAAGGCGCCGGGCTACTACCCGATGTACCTCGGCCACAACCACGGGTTCCTCGCGTTCTCGGCGTCGATGGAGGGACGGAGCGTGGTCTCGCTCTCCTCCGCACGCGCATCCGCGAAGGCGGTGCCGCCGGAGATGCTCGAGATGATGCCGGGGATGGACTTCTTCGCGTCCGAGCCCCTCCTCGCGATGGTGCGCTTCGGCCGCTGGGACGAGCTGCTCTCCGAGCCACGGCCCGACGCGAAGTATCCCGTCCTCACCGCGCTCTGGCTGCACGCGCACGGGATGGCGCTCGCGTCGCGCGGCAGGCCCGACGCGGCGAAGAGCGACCTCGCCGAGCTCACCGACCTCGAAGGCCGGCTCCCGCCCGATCTCCAGGCGAGCAACAACCGCGCGAAGGACATCGTCGCCGTCGCTGCGAAGGTGCTCCAGGCGCGGATCGCGACGATGGAGCGGCGGCCCGAGCAGTTCGCGCTCTGGGAGAACGCCGTCGCGCTCGGGGACAGGCTCTCCTACTCGGAGCCGGACGACTGGTTCTATCCGATCCGCCACTACCAGGGCGCCGCGCTGCTCGACGGAGGCCGCGCGCGTGAAGCGGAGGCGGTCTATCGCGAGGACCTCGTCGCGCATCCGAGGAACGGCTGGGCGCTCTTCGGCCTCTCGCGTGCGCTCGAGGCGGAGGGCAAGCGTGCGGAAGCGGCCGACGCTCGAGCCGCCTTCGAGGTCGCGTGGTCCCAGGCGGACTTCCCGCTCCGAACGACGGCTCCCTGAGCTCGCTCAGCGGCAGGCGTGGAGCGCATCCGCCATCAGACGGCCGCACGCTTGCGTCGGATGGTTCCGCCTCCGACACTCGTCGGCGGACCACGTCGCGCCCGCGACGATCGAGTCCGGCTCCGGCGCGCCGGCGCACCACGACGGCGGGCCCGACGTGCTCTTGCCGAGGCACTCCTTCAGCCAGATCTTCGTCGTCGCCTCGCACACGAAGCCGGCGACGCCGCACTGGCTCACACGTGCGACGGCCTCGTCGACGCACTCGCCCTTCGCGTGCGCCGCGCCGTACGTGCGACCGCCCTCGATCGCCGCCTTGCCCTCGTCCTTCAGGCGGTCCTTGTTCGAGGTCACCCACCAGTAGACGCCCCCGACGAGGACGGCGAGGCCCAGGATTCCCGTCGCGACGACGGCGAGGACGACCTTGACCCACGTCGGCATGGCGCGATGGTAGCCGAACGGTCGCCGGGCGTGGGTGAGCGGTCGGAGCCGCCGGACGAGAAATCCCGGTCGGAACGTACGATCCGAGCATGACCCCCGAGCTCGAAGCGTTCGTCCCTCCCCACGTACGCCGCACGGGGCCGAGCCCGTCGACCGTCGCCTGGCTCGCGGCCACCTTCGGGGTGGGCGCGTGGACCGCGGCGGGCCTCTACCCGCGCCTCGATCACGGCGAGCTCCGCCTGTTCGTGACGGTCGGTGCGATCGTGGCAACGACCATCTCCACGGCGCCGTCCTCTCGTTCGTGACGGGGATGGGCCTGATGCTCTCGAGCGGAGGCGGCAGCCAGCTCTTCGCCCTCGTCGTCCTCGTCGCGCTCTACTCGCTCTTCTTCGGCGGCATCCCCGGCCTCCTCTACGGGATCCCGCTCCTCGCGATCCTCGCGCCGGCGAAGCAGGCGACGCTCCTCGGCACCGCCGACGCCCGGACGCGCGCACGCCGGACCGCCGGCGTGACGGTCTCCGTGATGGGAGGGCTCGGCCTCGCCGCGTCGCTCGTCCCCGAGGTCGTGCTGACCACGATCCCGCTCTGGGCCGCGCTCGTCGTCGGCGCGGCCGTCGCGATCCACGCGCAGGTCGAGCTCCATCGGCGCCGCCGCTGGGTCCAGCGCGTCCGCGACGGACACGAGCCGTTCCTCGGGCTGCGACCCTGTGCGCCGGGCGAGGACGTCGAGCTCCTCCCTTCGCTCGCGGGCGACGACGACGTGCTCGAGGTCGTGCTGGCGACCGGGCATTACCGCGCGAACGCCGCACGCGAGCCGCTCGCACGCGTGTAGCGGTGCGGGGCTCCCGTCCAACGCGCGCGCTCGAGGGTGTATGCTGGGCGCCGTGACGAGCCCCGTCCGCGTCGGCGTCCCCCGAGAGACCCTCCCCAACGAGAAGCGCGTCGCCGCGACGCCCGAGACGATCAAGAAGCTCGCGGCGGCCGGCTACACCGTCGTCGTCGAGCGCGGCGCAGGGGAGGGCTCGGCGATCACCGACGCCGCGTACGAGGCCGCCGGCGCGGCGCTCGCCGATCGCGCCGAGGTCTGGGGCGCGTGCGACGTCGTCGCGAAGGTGCGTCCGCCCACGCACGAAGAGGTCGCTTCGCTCCGCGAGGGCGCGCTCCTCGTCTCGCTCCTCCAGCCCGAGCGCGACGAGGCGCTCCCCGGCCTCCTCGCCGCGCGGAAGGCCTCGTCCCTCGCGCTCGAGCGCGTGCCGCGCATCACGCGCGCGCAGAAGATGGACGTCCTCTCCTCGATGGCGAACCTCGCGGGCTACCGCGCCGTCGTCGAGGCGTCGCAGCACCTGACCCGCTTCTTCGGCGCGCAGGTGACGGCGGCAGGCACGCTTCCGCCCGCGCGCGTGCTGGTCATCGGTGCCGGCGTCGCGGGGCTCGCCGCGGTCGCGGCGGCGCGCGCGCTCGGCGCCGAGGTCCGCGCGTTCGACGCCCGCTCCGCGACGAAGGAGCAGGTCGAGAGCCTCGGCGCGACGTTCCTCACCGTCGACGTGAAGGAGGAAGGCGAGGGCGGCGGCGGCTACGCGAAGGAGATGAGCAAGGCGTTCCTCGACGCCGAGATCGCGCTCTTCACCGCGCAGGCAGCGGAGGTCGACGTCATCGTCACGACCGCGCTCGTCCCCGGCAAACGCGCGCCGATCCTCGTGCCGGACGAAGTCGTCCGCGCGCTCCGGCCGGGCAGCGTCGTCGTCGACCTCGCCGCCGAGCAGGGCGGCAACTGCTCGATGTGCGTGCCGGGCGAGATCGTCGTCCGCGACGGCGTCACGATCGTCGGTCTCACCGACCTCCCGAGTCGGATGGCGCCGACCGCGAGCCGCCTCTTCGCGACGAACGTGATGCACCTGCTCCTCGAGCTGCGGGCGACGGGCGCCTTCGCGATCGACCGCGAGAACGACGTCGTCCGCCCCGCGCTCGTGGTGCACGAAGGCGAGATCCTCCCTCGCCCCGCGCCGAAGGCGCCGAGCCCGGCGGCGGAGAAGAAGCCGGCGCCGAAGGCCGACATCCCCCCGCCGCCGCCTTCCGGATCACTCCGCCCACCGCCACCGGGGGACCTGAAGCCGAAGCAACGGAACATCCGCTCTCCGACGCGCAGAGCGTGGGGCACGACGATCGGCGGCATCGCGCTCCTGCTCCTGCTCTTCGTCGCGGGCCGCTTCGCTCCACGCGACTTCCTCCAGCACTCGACGGTGTTCATCCTCGCGTGCTTCGTCGGCTGGCAGGTCATCTGGAGCGTGCAGCCCGCGCTCCACACGCCGCTCATGAGCGTCACGAACGCGATCAGCGGCATCATCATCCTCGGAGGCATGCTCCAGGTCGGCTCCGGCGTGGACGCCGCGAGCGTCCTCGGCGCGGCCGCCGCGCTCTTCGCCGCGATCAACATCGCCGGCGGATTCCTCGTGACGGAGCGCATGCTCCGCATGTTCCGCCGTGGAGACCAGCGATGAAGGAAGGCGTCACGACCGTCGCGTATCTCGTCGCGGGCGTCCTCTTCATCCGCAGCCTCGGCGGGCTGTCGAAGCAGGAGACCGCGCGACGCGGCAACATCTACGGCGTGCTCGGGATGGCGCTCGCCGTCGCGATCACCGCGATCGCGTGGGCGAACCGCGGCGACTCGGGCGCGCAGGCCGTCGCGCTCCTCGGCGCGGCGCTCGTCACGGGCGGCATGGTCGGCGCGACGCTCGCGCGGCGCGTCGAGATGACCGGGATGCCGGAGCTCGTCGCCGTCCTCCACAGCTTCGTCGGGCTCGCGGCCGTCCTCGTCGGTTTCGCGTCGTATCTCTCTCCCTCGAGCGAGGTGCTCGACGAGCCGGGCGCCGCGCGCACGGTGCACGTCGTCGAGATCGGGATCGGGATCGCGGTCGGCGCGCTCACGTTCACCGGGTCGGTCATCGCGTGGGCGAAGCTCCGCGGATCGATCACCGGCAAGCCGCTCCTCCTCCCCGGGCGCCACCTCATGAACGCGGTCGCGGCGTCGGCCGTGATCCTCCTCTGCGTGCCGGTCGTCACGGCCCACGGCTACGGAGGGCTGCCGTTCCTCGTCGCGATCGCCGTCATCGCGGGGCTCCTCGGGCTCCACCTCGTGATGGCGATCGGCGGCGCCGACATGCCGGTCGTCGTCTCGCTCCTGAACAGCTACTCGGGGTGGGCAGCCGCGGCCGCGGGCTTCGTCCTCGCGAACGATCTCCTCATCGTCACCGGCGCCCTCGTCGGATCGAGCGGCGCAATCCTCTCGATCATCATGTGCCGCGCGATGAACCGCTCGATCGCGAACGTCATCTTCGGCGGCTTCGGCACCGCGGACGTGAAGGCCCCGACCGAAGGCGCGCCGGCGGGCGAGGTCGTCGAGATGAAGCTCGACGCGGTCGCGAAGATGCTCGCGGACGCGAAGCGAGTCATCATCGTGCCCGGCTACGGGATGGCCGTCGCGCGCGCGCAAGGCGCGGTCCACGAGCTCACGCGCACCCTGCGCGAGCGCGGATGCGACGTGAAGTTCGCGATCCACCCCGTCGCCGGCCGCCTGCCGGGCCACATGAACGTCCTCCTCGCCGAGGCCGGCGTGCCGTACGACCTCGTCCACGAGATGGACGAGATCAATCCCGACTTCGTGCGGACCGACGCCGTCCTCGTCATCGGCGCGAACGACATCGTGAACCCGGGCGCGCTCGAGGATCCTTCGAGCCCGATCTACGGCATGCCGGTGCTCGAGGTCTGGAAGGCGAAGACGACGGTGGTGCTCAAGCGCGGGATGGCGGCCGGGTATGCCGGCGTCGAGAACCCGCTCTTCTACCTGACCAATACGCGCATGCTCTTCGGCGACGCGAAGAAGAGCATGGACGGCCTCGTCACGGCGCTCCGCTCCTCTTCCGCCGCGGCGTGAGCATCTCGAGCTGGATCGCCCGCGGCCCGGACGGGCGCTCGCCGATCCAGGTTTGCGGCCTCAAGTCTGCGTTGTCTGGTCAGCAACATGACCGGTCTCGAGGGCATGTTGCCTGCAGAGCAACATCTCCGTGCGCGGTGGGGGGAACAAGCGTGGCGCGAGCCTGACCGAGTACGGGCTCCTCCTCTTCGCCGTGATCCTGGCCGCTGCGGCGGCGGTCCGGACGATCGGCCCTCGCGTGAAGCACGCCGGCACCGAGGCCGCGAAGTGCCTCTCGGACGGAGGCGGCGGCTGTGACGGGAGCGGCGGTCCCGCGGGCGGCGGGGACTTCGGCGTGACCGGACCCGGCACGTCGGGGACGACGGCGAGCGGCGGCGCGACGAGCGGGGAAGGGGCCGGGACCGGCGCCGTCGCGGCCGCGTCGACCGCGGAGCCCGCGGCGTCGGGCGAGCAGGCGGGCCCGAAGAACCCTTACCGTCGCGAGGCGACCGCCGCGCAGAGCCCGGACGGGTCGAAGAAGTTCTTCACCGGCGCGGTCGAGGCGCAGAAGACGAAGGTCGACGTGACCGCCGCGCTCGCCGACATGAGCTCGACGAGCGGGAAGAGCAACGTGAAGATTTTCGGCGGCAGCGCGTCGGCCGAGATCGGCGGCGTGAAGGCAGGCGGCTCGATGGTGGAGGCCGGCTACAAGGACAGCGTCCTCGGCGTCCCCGTCGACGGGAAGGGCAAGCTGTTCGGCGGCGATGCCGAAGCCGGCGTGAAGTCGGGCGGCGACACCGGGATCAAGCTCGGTGCGAAGGCGTACGTGTTCCGCGGCGAGGTCGGGGCCGGGCAGATCAGCCCGAGCTCGTCGGGCGACGTGCGCCTCTCCGTCGTCGGCACGCTCATCGGTGCGGGCGCGAAGGGCGGCTTCAGCGTCGGCGACTCCGACGGCGACGGGCTCACCGAGGTGGAGGTCACGGTGGAAGCAGCGGCCGTGATCGGCGGCGGCGTGAAGCTCAGGGTCGAGGCGCCGCGCTGGCTCGGCAATCTCTGGAGGAAGTGAAGCGAGCGCCGAAGCCCGAGCGGGGCAGGCGAGGCTTTCATCGAGCCGCCGGCGGCGCTATGCGAGACGTGATGTCGTCTGCGCCGCCGAGCGACCCGCTGCTCTACCTCGCGTCCGAGGACGATTTCGAGCCCGAGATCCCGGCCGGCGTGGAGACCGAGGCTCATGCGGACCTCGCCGCGCCCGCCAAGGTCGTCATCCCGGAGCTGAACCACCCGCAGGCCGAGGCGGTCGCGCACGTCTCGGGGCCGCTCCTCGTCTTCGCGGGCGCCGGGTCGGGCAAGACGCGCGTCATCACGTACCGGATCGCGAACCTCGTCGCGCGCGAGAACGTCGCGCCGTGGCGCATCCTCGCCGTGACGTTCACGAACAAGGCGGCGGGCGAGATGCGTGCGCGTCTCGAACGCCCGGACCTCCTCGGCCCCGTCGCGAAGGACCTGTGGGTCGGCACGTTCCACTCGACGTGCGCCAAGTTCCTCCGCCTCTTCCCCGACGCGATCGAGCGGACGAAGAGCTTCGTCATCTACGACACGACGGATCAGAAGTCGGTGATGACGCGCGCCGTCCGCGACCTGAACCTCGACGAGAAGCGGTACCCGCCGAAGCAGATGCTCGCGCGCGTCCACAAGGAGAAGCAGGAGGGTCGCGGACCCCGCGACATGAGCCTCGACAACTACGTCGACGACGTCGTGCAGAAGGCCTACGTCCGCTACGAGGAGGCGCTTCGCGCGGCGAACGCGCTCGACTTCGAGGATCTCATCCTCGGCGTCGTCCGCATCCTCGAGGCGACCACGGACGGCACCTTCCCCGCCGAGGTGATCCGCGCGAAGGAAGCGCTCGAGAAGAAGTTCGACTACGTCCTCGTCGACGAGTTCCAGGACACGAACCAGATCCAGTACCGGCTCCTCCGCCGTCTCGCGGCGCGGACGCGGAACCTCTGCGTCGTCGGTGACGACGACCAGTCGATCTACCGCTGGCGCGGCGCCGACGTGCGGAACATCCGCAACTTCCGGAAGGACTACCCCGACGCGAAGGTCGTGAAGCTCGAGCAGAACTATCGCTCGACGAAGCGGATCGTCTCCTCCGCGCTCGCCGTGATCGCGCCTTCGCCCACGCGCGAGCCGAAGGAGCTCTGGACCGACAACGACGACGGCTCGCCGATCCGCGTCATCGCCTGCGCCGACGAGCGCGACGAGGCCGCCTGCGTCGTGCGCGCGATCAAGGACGCGCGCGAGGCGGGGATCAGCCCGCGCGAGATCGCCGTCTTCTACCGCGTGCACGCCCAGTCGCGTGTCCTCGAAGAGGCGCTCCGCTCCGTCGACATGCCGTACCAGATCGTCGGCGGCACGAAGTTCTACGACCGCGCCGAGGTGAAGGACGCGCTCTCCTACCTCCGCGTGCTCGTGAACCCGCGGAGCGACGTCGACCTCGTCCGGATCGTGAACGTCCCCGCGCGAGGGATCGGGACGACCACGGTCGAGCGCGTCGCGACCTACGCCTCGTCGCAGCGCATCTCGATGATGGAAGCGCTCGACCGGCTCGAGGACTTCTCGGAAGACCTCGGCACCGCGCCGCGGAAGCGGCTCGGCCAGTTCCGCGAGCTCATGTCGCTCCTCCGCGAAGAAACGAAGGATCGCGCTCCGGCCGACGTCCTCCGGATCGTCCTCGCGAAGAGCGGCTACAAGGCAGCGCTCGAGAAGGAGGACACCGCCGAGGCGGAAGGCCGCCTCGAGAACCTCGCCGAGCTCGAGGGCTCGATGCTCGACTACGCGACGGAGGCGGAGGCGCGCGGCGAGGTGCCGACGCTCGAGGGGTTCCTCGAGCGCGTCAGCCTCCAGAGCGACACCGACGACCTCGGGCGCGAAGTGGAGAAGGTCACGTTGATGACGATCCACGGCGCGAAGGGGCTCGAGTTCGAGCTCGTGCTCCTCACCGGGATGGAGGAGGACATGTTCCCGTACCGGAACATGGAGCCGCGGTCGGCAGAGGAGATGGAGGAGGAGCGTCGGCTCGCCTACGTCGCGCTGACCCGCGCGCGTCACCACCTCGTCATCACCCACGCGAAGCAGCGGCAGATCTTCGGCACGACGCGCCTCGGCCTGCCGAGCCGCTTCGTCGGCGACCTGCCGGCCGGAGCGGTCGAGCACCTCGAGACGCCTTCGGCGCGGGCGGCGGGCTCGGCCGGTCGCTGGATCGATCGCGGCGCGGCCGCGCCCACGTCGTGGCGACCTTCGGGCGCATCGTCCGGCGCGAACGCGCCGAGCAGCTGGCGGCATCCGCAGCAAGCGGCTCCGCCACCGAAGCCGGCGCGTGACCCGGGCGAGCGCTACGTCGAGTACGACGCCGACGCCGGGGACGGCGAGGAGGTCGTGCTCCGGCGAGGGATGACCGTGCTCCACGACCGCTTCGGCCGCGGCGAGGTCCTCTCCGTCGCGAGCTCGGGCGAGCCGGCCGTCGTCGCGTTCTTCCCCGGGTGGGGCGAGAAGAAGGTGCTCGCGCGCTTCCTCCGCGTCGGCTGACGGTCACGGCGAGAGCTTGATCACGATCCGGCCGTTCGCGACCTTCCCGGACGAAGAGCGCGGCGCGGTGCGGGCGAGGATCGGATCGACGCACGCCGGATCGACCGTCCCGAACCAGCCCGTGTACGCGCCGGTCCGGAACTGCGCGGACCCGGCTCCGTCGGGATGCAGCGTGACGTCGGCATAGCGCACCGCCTCGCCGCATCCGCTCGACTTCGGGTGCGGACGCACCGCCACCGCATTGATGCACGCGAGCACCCCGGGCCGGACCTGCGCCTCCCAGGTCGCGCGCGCCTCGGGCGTGAGCGCGTCCCCGAGCTCACGGGTGTCGAGCCGCAGCATGGTGTAGACGCAGGGCGGGTGCTCCTTCGCCGGAGCGGCAGGGGCGGGGGCTGCGGCAGGGGGCTTCGGGCGGGGCGGCGCCGGCGTCGGTTTCGCGGGTGCGTTCGCGGGGGCGTTCGCGTTCGCGGTCGCGTTGGCGTTCGCGGTCGCGTTCGCGTTCGCGGTCGCGTTGGCGTTCGCGGTCGCGGTCGCGATGGCGGTCGCGCTCGCGCTCGCGTCCGCATCTGCGCTCGCGCCCGCGGCGTGAACCGCGCCGTGCGTACGGATCAGCGCGACGATGCCGAGCGTCGCGAGCACGAACAGCGGAATCGCGAGGAGCACCCCTACGAAGATGCCGGCGGTCCCATTGGACCGCGGCGGCGGCTGTGGTCCCGGACCCTGCACGTCGCGAGGATACCTCGTCAGAGCTTCGCGAGCCTCGGCGTCGTGCTCCACGACGTGCCGTCACCGATCTCGCCCGAGCCGTTCGAGCCCCAGCACCAGAGCGTCCCGTTCGTGCGGATCCCGCACGTATGGGTGTATCCTGTAGCGACCGCCTTCCAGTCCGCCGAGGTGCCGACCTGCACCGCCGACGCCTGGTACGTCGTCGTGCCGTCGCCGAGCTCACCGGCGCCGTTCGTGCCGAGGCACCACATCGTGCCGTCGTTCTTCACGACGCACTGGTGCGAGAAGTTCGCCGCGATCGCGACCGCGCCCGAGGTCCCCGGATACGCGTACGGCACCTTGCTCCCGCCGTTGCCGGACCACTTGTAGGCGACACCGTCGCGGATGCCGAAGTACTCGTTGTCGTTCGGCGTCGTGACGACGGCGGTCCACCCGACGTCGGCGCCGATCCGCTCGAAGCCGGTGAACGAGTAGCCGAAGCAGTAGAGGCTGCCGTCGTTCTTCACCGCGCAGTTGTTCGAGTAGGTGGAAGCGATCGCCTTCCAGCCCTCCGCGTTCACGAGCGTCGGCGTCCGCACGTCGTTGTCGGAGGCGAACCCGAGCTGGTTGTAGTTCTTCGAGCCCCAGCAGTAGATCGCATCCGCCGTGTCGATGGCGCACGCGTGCGAGATGCCGATCGACACGGCCTTCGTCCCGAGGGCGACGGCGGTGGGCGTCGTGATCGACGGCGTCGTCGAACCGATCCCGGCCTCGCCGAAGCCGTTCGAGCCCCAGCACGCGAGGACGTTGCCGGCCTTCCGGACACAGTACGTGTAGAGCCCGAGCTCGATCGCGTCCGACCCGGCGGCGGCGGCAAGAGCCTTCGGCTCCTGCACGTCCTGGATGCCGATGATGTCCGTCCCCGCCGCGATCCCGCCGCCCCAGCACCAGACCGAGCCGTCCTTCCGCGTCCCGCACGTGCGGAGCTGGTTCGACGTGATCTGGGCCCAGTCGGTCGCGGTCCCGACCTGCGACGGCGCGGTGCGCGGGCTGACCGGACCACCGTGCCCGAGCTGACCGCGCGTCGCGGCGCCCCAGCAGCGGACCGAGCCGTCGTCGGAGCGCACCGCGCAGGTGTGGCTCTCGCCGGCGGCGAGCGACGTCCACGGGGAAGGCGAGGCGACCTGCACGGGGTTCGGCACCTGGAACGACGCGCTTCCGTCGCCGACCTGTCCGCGCGTGTTCTTGCCGACGCACCAGACCGAGCCGTTCGTCTTCCGCGCGCAGCGGTGCTGGCCGCCGAGGTCTGCCTCGACCCAGTCGGTGTCCTTCCCGATCTGCGTGAGGCCCGTCCCGGTGCCCGTCATCCAGGCGCCGTCGCTCCGGACGACGACGCGGCTCGCGCTGTAGAGCGCGACGTCCTTGAACGTGCTCGTGGCCGCGATCGCGACCGGCGTCTGGCTCGAGAGCGCCGGGTCGCCGCCGGCGACGCTCGAGAAGCCCCAGCAGAAGAGGTGGCCGTCCGTCTTCAGCGCGCACGACCAGCGCTCGCCGGCGGCGACCTTGCCCCAGTCGGTCTGATCACCGACCTGCGTCGGCTCCGTGCGGGCGTTCAGGTCGCCGACACCGAGCTGACCGCTGCCGTTCTCCCCCCAGCAGAAGAGCGCGCCGGTCGCGTTCACCGCGCAGCGCTGATCGTCGCCGATCGCGACGTCCGACCACGGGCCGCCGGCGACCGCGACCGGCGTCGGCGCTTCGGTCGTCCAGCACCAGAGCGCTCCGTTGGTCTCGATCGCACATGCGCCGCCCTTCCGGCCGAGCGCGACGGTCTTGTACGTCTTGCCGGGCGTGATCGTCTCGGGCGCGCCCTTGCCCGCGCCCCAGCAGCGGAGGTCGCCGGCGTCCATGAGCGCGCACGTGCGCGAATCGGAGCCGACGACGAGCTTCGCGCGCGGCCCGGTGTACGGCGGGTCGACGGGAGGGGTCGGGCCACCCGACGACGACGACGAGGACGACGGGCCCGGATCGATTGGGGCCGGCCCGCCTGCCGAGCTGCTCGCCGGCGTCGGGCCGCCGCTCGACGTCGCATCGCCGGCGTCGTCCGACCCGCACGCGAGCGCGAGCGTCCCGAGCGCGGCGCCGACCACGAGCCCCACGAGCCCACTGCGCCGACCGATCCCCATCGAGCTCCTCCTCGTACCGTTTCGAACACGAAACGGATTGCGCGTCCTGTTTTCGACGGACGCGCTCCCCGCGGTATTCGCGGCCGCGCCCGGCAACGCGGGCGACCAGCCTGCAACCGTCGCGAAACACTCGCGACCAACGCACGCAACGCGCCGCGTCCAAGCTGTCAGGATGGCCCGAGGAGATTCCGCAGTGCGGCCGGTCCCGGTCGGCTTCGTGACGTCGATGCCGGCTGCGTATCGTGACGCGTTCGCAGAGGACGAGGACGCGATCGCGATCCACGCCGAGATCGTCGCGCGCCGCGGCACACGCCGCGTGTGGGTCGAGGCGTGGCGAGAGCTACCGGAGCGGACGCTCGCCTTGTGCGTCGTCGCCGACGATCAGCCGGGGCTCATGTCGCGGATCAGCGCTGCGCTCGTGACCGAAGCGCTCGACGTCGTCGATGCACATGCCTTCTGCCGGACGCGCGCGGACGGCCTCGTCGAAGCGGTCGACTTCTTCTGGGTGAAGCGCGTCGACGAACGTGGCGAGCCGGTCGCGCTCCGCGCTCGGCAGATCGAGGAGATCTCGGACGCGATCGAGGCGCTCGTCGTCGCGAGCGCGCCGGGCGAAGCGCCTCCGCGAGCCCGGCATCCGACGCCGCCGCCGCCGCCGGTCGCGCCCGGCAGCGTTCGCGTGCGCTTCGATCGCGACGTGCGCGGAGGCGCGGTCGTCCTCACCGTGCAGGCGCCGGACCGGCCCGGGCTCCTCCTCGCGCTCACGGGTGCGCTGTTCCGAGCGGACGTCCGGATCGTCGGTCTCCGCGCGACGTCCGAGAGCGGCTCCGCCGTCGACCGCTTCCACCTCACCGAGCTCGACGGCGCGCCGCTCTCGGAGGACCGCATGCGCGGGCTGCAGGCGGTGGTGTTCGAAGCGATCGCTTCGGTCCTGTCTCACTAGCGGACGGCGGGGTCTGGCGTCCCTTCCGGACTGCCGTCTTCAGTCTTCAGTCTTCAGCCAGAGCGCGCTGCCGCCTTCAGAACGTCGTTCCCCACCCGATCGTCGCGCCGCCCGCGACCGGGCCGAGGCGGATCTTGTCGATCTCCTTCCGCGCCGCCCACGTGCGCGGCGGAAGGACGTAAGGGAAGAGCGAGCCGAGCACGCCCGTGCCCATCGCGACGAAGACGCGGGCGCTCCGCTCCGGGACCTCCCACCACGGCTTCACCGGGCCGAGGAAGATGTAGTCGATGGCCGGGGCGGTCGCGATCGAGATGAGCGAGATGGTGACCGCCATCGGCCACGACGCACGCACGTCCCCTTCGGGCGGCGGCCCGGCCGCCCAGAGCGGATCGCACTTCGGCAGGGAGAGATAGCCGCCGGAGAGGAAGCCGCCCCAGAAGAACCCCACTGCGGCAGGGCCGAGCAGGCGAACGGGCGCGCTGTCGCCCTCCTTCAGCGGGGTCGAGCTCAGGTAGATGCTGGCGGCTTCGCCCGCGAGCATGGTCCCCGTGTAGAGCCAGTCGAAGTCGGAGGCCTTCTTGCACAGCTCGATCTCGCGCGTCTGCCGCGGCCGGAGATCGCTTGCGGCATACACGTAGCCCGGCGGCTCCGGAGGCGGGGCCGTGGTCGAGGCGGGCGGAGGCAGCGTCGGCTCCACGGCGCGCACCATAGCGCGAGCGCATCCCTCCCGTCTCGCTCTTGCAGGCGCCCTCGAACCGGGCAAATGTGGTGCTCTCATGAGCATCCCCGGCCACATCTTCCGCGAGTACGACATCCGTGGCGTCGCAGACCGCGACCTGACCGACTCCCTCGCCGAAGGCATCGGCCGCGGCCTCGGGGTGATGCTCTCCGGCGCCTCGGGAGCGCCGCCGCGTCTCGCGGTCGGGCGCGACTGCCGTCTGTCGAGCGATCGGCTGTTCGCAGCGCTCGTGAAGGGCCTCGTCGCGAGCGGCGTCCACGTCGTCGACATCGGCGTCGGCCCGACCCCGATGCTGTACTTCGCCGTGCACCACCTCGGGACCGACGGTGGCATCCAGATCACGGGGAGCCACAATCCGGGCGACGAGAACGGCTTCAAGATGATGCGCGGGAAGGCGAGCTTCTTCGGCGCCGACATCCAGACGCTCCGCGAGAAGATCGTCTCGGGCGACTTCGGCCCCGCGCGCCCGGCCGGAAAGGTGGAGCCGCACGACGTGCAGGAGGCGTACGTCGGCGAGATGAAGAAGCGGTTCGACTTCTCGAAGACGAAGACCGGACCGTTCCCGTTCGTCGTCGACGCGGGCAACGGCGCGGGTGGCCCTCTCGCGATGCGGACGATGAAGGCGCTCGGGCTCGCGGCCGACCCGCTCTTCTGCGAGATGGACGGACGCTTTCCGAACCATCATCCCGATCCGACGATGCCGAAGAACCTCGAGGCCCTCGTCGCGCGCGTGAAGGAGACGAAGGCGCGCGTCGGCATCGCCTACGACGGCGATGCGGATCGTCTCGGCGCGATCGACGAGAACGGCGAGATCATCTGGGGCGACAAGCTGATGATCCTCTTCTCGCGCGCGCTCCTCGCCGAGAAGGCGGGCGCGACGATCCTCGGCGAGGTGAAGTGCTCGCAGACGCTCTACGACGACATCGCGAAGCACGGCGGGAAGCCCGTCGTCTGGAAGACGGGCCACTCGCTGATCAAGACGAAGATGAAGGAGACCGGCGCGCTCCTCGCCGGCGAGATGAGCGGCCACCTCTTCTTCGCGGACCGCTACTTCGGCTACGACGACGCGATCTACGCATCGCTCCGCCTCCTCGAGATCCTCTCGAACGATCCGCGCCCGCTCGGTCAGATGCTCGCCGACGTGCCGAAGACGTTCACGACGCCGGAGATCCGCGTCGACTGCCCCGACGCGGTGAAGTTCCAGGTCGTGTCCGCGGTGACGAAGCGCTACAAGGACAAGGGCTACGACGTGCTCGACATCGACGGCGCTCGAATCGGATTCCCCAAGCAGGGCGATGCCCCGAAGTGGGGGCTCGTCCGCGCGTCGAACACGGGCCCCGTTCTCGTGATGCGGTTCGAAGCAGGCACCGAGGCCGAGCTCGCCGCGATCAAGTCGGAGGTCGAGGCGGCGGTGGCGGAGGAGCGACAGAAGCTTGCAGGCTGAGGCGGCGCCGAAGGTCTGGACGATCGGCGCCCTCGTCAAGTGGGCGACCGACGACTTCCGCGCGCGGGGGATCGAGAGCCCGCGCCTCGACGCCGAGCTCATCGTCGCGCACGCGCTCGGGATCACCCGTACGCAGGTCATCATCGATGCGATGCGCCCGCTCGGAGAGGGCGAGCTGTCGATGCTGCGCGAGCTCGTGAAGCGGCGCCGCTCGCACGAGCCGATCGCCTACCTCCGCGGCGAGCGCGAGTTCTACGGGCGCATCTTCAAGGTCGATCGCCGCGTCCTCGTCCCGCGGCCGGAGACGGAGCTCCTCGTCGACACCGCGCTCGCGCGGACGCGCCACGTGTCGATGTCGATGCGCC
Organism: Polyangiaceae bacterium; assembly: GCA_039809485.1. Classification (GTDB taxonomy): domain Bacteria; phylum Myxococcota_A; class Polyangia; order Polyangiales; family Polyangiaceae; genus Labilithrix. The sequence continues at coordinate 29,595 of JBDHVE010000105.1, forward strand.
TCCTCGATCTCTGCACCGGCAGCGGGTGCGTCGCGATCACGATGGCGCGGCAGCGTCCGACGTCGAAGGTCACCGCGACGGACCTCAGCCCCGACGCGCTCGCTCTCGCACGCGAGAACGCGCAGCGCCTCGGCGCCTACAACGTCGCGTTCGCTTCGGGGGACCTCTTCGCCGCGGTCGCGCCGAGCGCGCGCTTCGACGTCATCACCGCGAACCCGCCGTACATCGCGAGCACGGAGATCCCCACCTTGCAGCCGGACGTCCGCGGGTTCGAGCCGCTGCTCGCGCTCGACGGCGGCGCCGACGGGCTCGACCTCATCCGTCGCATCGTCGACGAGGCGCCCGCTCACCTCGTGCCGGGCGGAGCGCTCGCGATGGAAGTCGGCGCCGGGCAGGGGCCCGCCGTCGCGGCGCTGCTGGCGGAGCGCGGCTTCACGGACGTGCGGACCGATCGCGACCTCGCGCGCATCGAGCGCGTCGTGAGCGGCGTCTTCGGCTGACTGCTACGCTGGACGACCGTGCGCGTCCCGATTGCGGTCATGTACCTGCTCGTCAGCGTGATCGTCCACGTCGTGGGCGCGCGCTGGCTGCTCGCACGGACGCCCGCGCTCCGGTCGGACAAGCGCCTCCTCGCGCTGTTCTGGGTCGCCGTCGCCGCGCTCGCGCTGACGCCGAGCTTCGCCAAAGCGGCGCTCTCGCGGACCGAGTCCGGGATCCTCCTGGAGCTTCTCGCCGTCTCCGTGCTCGAGATGTTCGCAATGGGGCTGACGGTGATCACGATCGCGCTCTTCGGCCTCGCGCTGCGGCTCGGGCGTCGTGCGCGGAGCGCGGTCGTGACGGCGCCCGCGCCCGCGCCGCCGAGCCCGCCGCCGGACGAGGCCGTCCTCGATCGGCGCCAGGCGCTCGAGCGGCTGGCTGGCGTCGGCCTCTACGGCGTCACCGCGGGCACGTTCGGCTGGGGGATGGTGCGGGGGCGCCTCGACTTCGCGCTCGAGGAAGTCGTCGTGAAGATCCCCGGCTGGCCGCGCGCGCTCGAGGGGTACACGATCGCGCAGGTCTCCGATCTGCACGTCGGTGCGTTCATCGGCGACGACGAGCTCCGGCGCGGCTTCGAGCTGGTCCGTCGCGCGAAACCCGATCTCGTCGTCGCGACCGGCGACCTCGTCGACTTCGTCGCCGAAGCCGCAGATCCGCTCGCCGCCCACCTCCGGAGCCTCGGGGCGCGCGACGGCGCCTACGCGATCGTCGGGAACCACGATCACTACGCCGGCCCCGACGAGGTCATCGCGCGGCTCCGCAAGGGCGGCATCCATGTGCTCTCGAACGAGGGCCTCGTCATCCGCGGGGGCGACGGCGGCGGCTTCGCGCTCCTCGGCGTCGACGACCTCCAGGGACGAAAGCGGCCGCAGCCCGGCTTCCACGGTCCCGATCTGCGTCGTGCGCTCGCGGGCATCCCGGACGACCGTCCGCGGATCCTGCTCGCGCACCAGCCCCCGTTCTTCCGTGAGGTCGCCGGACACGTCGCCCTCCAGCTCAGCGGGCACACGCACGGCGGGCAGATAAGGCCGCTCACGCAACCGGTGACCGCCTTCTGGGACTTCGTTCGCGGCCGCTACGAACGGGACGGGTCGACGCTCTACGTGAACCGAGGCTTCGGGACCTCGGGTCCTCCGTCGCGGGTCGGCTCGCCGCCCGAGGTCACGCGCATCGTCATCGTGTCCGGCTGAGCGCGAGGATCGCCCCGCGGCACACGGAGACCGTGTGATAATCACGCGCCCGTGCGTCCTCTCACGCGCCTCCGGAAACCGACGGCTCTCGCGCTCGCCATGTTGGCGCTCGCGACGAGCCCCGTTCCGCGCGCCCACGCGCAGGAGGCGAAGCCCTCGGCGCGCGACCTCGCCCGGGCACGGACGCTCGATCAGCAGGGCGCGCGCGCGTACGCGGAGGGCCGGTACGGAGACGCGATCCGGTACTTCGAGGAGGCGTACCGGCTCGGGGCTCCGCCGATCGAGCTCTGGAACATCGCCAAGTGCTACGACAAGGTCGACCAGCCCGAGCAGGCGGCGATGGCGCTCGAGCGGTATCTCGCGGTGAAGGAGCTGCCGAAGAGCGATCGCGAGGAAGCGCAGCAGATGCTCGACGCGATCAAGAAGCGTTCGAGCTCGCTGACGGTGACGTCCTCGCCCGACGGCGCGAGCGTCGTGCTCGACGGCAAGGCGATGCCGGGACGCACGCCGCTCACCTCGACGGTCGCCCCTGGACGTCACGACGTGACGATCACGCTGAAGGGACACACGCCGTACACGTCGACGTTCGAGGCGAAGTTCGGCCGCGCCGTCATCGTCGATGCACCGCTCCGATCCGGCGACGCCGCGACGACGAGCGCCGCGAGCGGGAGCACGAGCGGGACCGGTGCGAGCGCGCCGCCTGCGACGCCCGCGCCCGCCGCCCGCCCGGCGGGGAAGCGCGCGGGGGCCGCGACCTCTCCCGGCGCAGATGCGGGCACGACGGAGGGGGCCGACGCGAGGCCCCTCGCGCTGCGCGGTGTGATCGGCCTCCAGGTCGCGCGCTACGGAGACGTCGGCGGTTCGCCCGCGCCT
>JBDHVE010000106.1:0-32184 GCA_039809485.1 Polyangiaceae bacterium
TCGTCTGGGGCGCGGTCGTCGTCGCGATCGTCTACCGGCTCCGTCCCGGTCTCGGCCCGAGCTGATCCGCGGAAGCGTCGGGGCTCCGCCGAGCGTTCTCCGTCCAGGTGGTGGTCGCGAGACAGCTCCGGCGGCGCGCGCTCCTCGTCGTCGCCCTCGCCTACGGCGCGGTCCTCGCGATCCTGGACGCGGCGCTCCTGGACGAGGCCTACGGGAGCGGACCCCCGTACTACGGCCGCACCACGAACATGGACAAGTGGGACAGCCCTGCGCCCCTCCTCGCGCTCCTGAACGGCGGGGCGCTCCTCTTCGGGCTCGCGGTCGCGTTCGTCCTCTGCCGCGGAATGGGAACGCCTCGGCGCGGGTTGCTATCCTGGACCCGAAGAAATGGCTCGATCCGCGACCGTGCCGACCGATGACCGCCTGCGCGACCGACCCGGCGCGTGGGTCGATCTCGGCCTGACGCTGCCGATCTTCCTCGTCTACCACCTCGCCGTCGTGTTCCTCGACGTGAAGAACGCGACGGACATCGTGACCGGCGCGCTCCTCTCGCTGAGCGCCGGCGACAAGACGAAGTACCTCCTCGCGACGCTCGCGATCGGGCTCATCTTCGCAGGCACCTTCGCGCTCGCGGGGCGAGGCCAGGCGTTCCGTCCGCGGAAGTTCATCCAGATCGCGCTCGAGGGCGTGGTCTACGCCGTGCTCATGCGGCTCGCCGGCGCCTACGTCGTCGGCGCCATCTTCGCGGGCCCGATCAAGGACGAGGGCCGCGTCGTCGGATTCGTGATGTCGCTCGGCGCCGGGTTCTACGAGGAGCTCTCGTTCCGCGTGATCCTGTTCGGGCTCGGAGCGAAGGTGCTGGTCTGGCTCTTCGCCCACCAGAAGGTGGAGCTCACGAGCACGGCGTCCGTCGCCGCCGGGCCTCGCTGGTCGTTCCGGTCGCTCGCCCTCCTCGCGGGATGGAGCCTCGTCTCGGCGATCGTGTTCAGCGCGTTCCACTACATCGGGCCGATGGCGGACGCGTTCCAGGGCCCCTCTTTCGTGTTCCGCGCCGTCCTCGGCCTCGTGCTCACCCTCATCTACGCGACGCGCGGGTTCGCCGCCGCGGTGTGGACGCACGCGCTCTACGACGTCTGGGTGCTCGTCTTCCGCTGAGGCGCCGCCTCGCTCGCTGGTCGGATCGCGAAGGCGACGAGGAGGGCGAGCGTCATCCCGACCGCGCCGTACGCGTAGGGCGCGCGCGGCCCGAACGCGCCGTAGAGCCACCCGCCGACAGCCGGGCCGAACATGCGCGCGAGGCTCGAGGCCGACTGGTTCGTCCCGAGCGTGCTCCCCTGCTCCCGCGGGTCGGCGCGCTTCGAGACGTAGGCGGAGATGCTCGGCTGGGTGAGGCCGTTGCCGATCGCGAGCGTCGCCCCGGCGACGTAGAGCATCCAGCGTCCGAGGCTCGGCGCCGCCGTGAAGAGCGCGAACGCGACCGCCTGGAGGAAGGTTCCTCCACGGATGAGCGAGCTCTCGTCGACGCGCTTCGCGAGCGGCCGGACGAGCCCGCCCTGCGTGGCCGCCGCCGTGATGCCGATGAACGCGAGGAGCGCGCCGGTCTGCCCGGCGGTCATCCCGAAGACGTCTTTGTTGAAGTAGCGGAACGTCTGATCGAGCACCGTGAACGAGAGGATCAGGACGAAGTTGACCAGGATCGCGAGCGCGATCCCGGGTCTCGCGAAGGCTGCCTTCGCGGCGTCGACGTTCAACGGCGCGAGGCTTCGCTTCACCTGCGCGCGGCGGTCCTCCGGGAGCGACTCGCGGAGCCCGAAGAAGGCCCACCCGAAGTTCGCGACCGAGAGCCCCGCTGCGACGAAGCACGGGAGCGCGCCGGTCCGACCGAGGATCGGGACCTCGGCGAGCCATCCACCGAGGCCGGGCCCGAGGATGAACCCGAGACCGAACGCCATCCCGATGAGCCCCATCCCCTTCGCGCGGTCCTCGGGCTTCGTCACGTCGGCGATGTACGCGCTCGCGGTCCCGAGGTTCGCGGTCGCGATCCCGCTGAACGCACGCACGACGAAGAGCCACGCGACGTGGGTGGCGAACACGAGCCCGAGCCCGAGCCCGACCATGCCGACCGAGGTCGCCGCCACGCTCCAGAGCAGCACGGGGCGGCGCCCGATGCGGTCCGAGACGCGCCCCCAGACGGGCACGAACAGGAACTGCATGAGCGAGTAGATCGACGCGAGGAGGGTCCCGGTCAGCGACGACGTCCCGAACGTCGACCGCGCCTCTTCCGCGAGGAACGGCAGGACCAGGCTGAAGCCGAGCAGGTCGAGGAAGACGATGAGGAACACCGCCCCGAGCCCGGGCGGGGATTTCTCCTCCACCGGCGGTTCGGTCGGGCCTCGGGTGCTCATCGCTCGCTACTCTGGGGCGTTCCGGGCCGCGCGTCGACCCTTTCCAGCATGCGGTCTAGACCGGCTTCCTCGCATGGACGAACGCCTCGAGGTTGCCCTTAGGCCCCTCGATCGGGCTGTCGCACGTGGCGAGCACGACGAGGCCGGCTGCCGCGACCTCTTCGACGACGGACGCGATCGCATGCGCGCGCACATCCGGGTCGCGGATGACGCCGCGGCTCTTCCGCGCCTCCTCGCGTCCGACCTCGAACTGCGGCTTGACGAGCGCGACGAGCTCGCCGCCGGGACGAAGGCACTTCACGACCGCAGGAAGCAGCTTCCCGAGCCCGATGAACGACGCGTCGACCACGCAGAGGTCGGCTTCTCCGCCGACCTGCTCCGGCTCGAGCGTGCGCGCGTTCGTGCGCTCGAGCACGAGGACGCGCGGGTCGACCCGGAGCTTGTGGGCGAGCTGTCCGTAGCCGACGTCCACCGCCGCGACCCTCGCGGCGCCGCGCTGGAGGAGGCAGTCGGTGAAGCCTCCCGTCGAAGCGCCGAGATCGAGGCAGCGCTTGCCGTGCGCGTCTACGCCGAAGGTCTCGAGCGCACCCTGGAGCTTCACGCCTCCGCGCGAGACGTAGGGGTGGTCCTCTCCTCGGACGAGGAGCGGTGCGTCGCTCGCGAGGAGCGCACCGGGCTTGTCGACGCGCGCCTCGCCGGTGAACACCTTGCCGGCGAGCACGAGCGCCTGCGCCTTCGCACGGGACGGCGCGAGGCCGCGCGTGACGAGTAGCTGATCGACGCGCACCTTCGCGCTCACGGTCCGGCCTCGCGCGGAGGGACGTTCGCGTCGGGATGGATCGCGCGGGCGAGCGTCGCGAGCCCGTCGCCGATCCGCGGTCCGGGCCGGAGGAGCGCCTCGTCCGAGAGCGCGACGACGTGCCCTTCCCGCACCGCGCGCACGCTCGCCCAGCCGGGGCGGTCCTTGCCGATGCGCGACGCGGCGTTCTCCTCTCCCATGATCGCCGCGACGACGACGTCGGGATCCAGGTTGATGACCCGCTCCATGCCGAGCGAAGGATACGCGCCTCCTTCGGAGACGACGTTGGTTCCTCCGGCGCGGCGGATCATCTCGTCCGGAAAGCTCTTCGGCCCAGCCACGCTGAGCGGCTCGACGCCGAAGACGAGCAGCACGCGGACCCTCGGCAGGCCGGCGACCGCGCGCTCCACCGCGGCGACGCGCTGCTCGACGCGTGCGACGGCTTCCTTCGCCTCCGTGGCGTGGCCGGTACGCTCGCCGAGCCCGAGCATCATCGCGGAGATCTCGGCGAACGACTCGGTCGCCGGGAAGTAGGTCTCCACCTTCCGTGACGCGAGACGGTCGGTCAGCGCGGTGCCGGTCGGGCCCCGCGCTCCGATGACGAGCGAGGGCGAGACCGCGAGGATCGCTTCGAGGCTCGGGTCGACGTAGCCGCCGACCTGCGGGAGCTTCGCGACCTCGGGGGGAAAGGAGCAATAGCGCGATCGCGCGACGAGCTGCGAGCCGGCGCCGATCGCGAACATCGCCTCCGTCGTCGACGGCGAGAGCGAGACGACGCGCGCGGGCCCACGTTCCGCGCTCGCCTCCTGCCTCTTGCACGCCGCCGTCGTCGCGAGCGCGACGGCGATCGCGACGCCCGTCCACCAGCGCATCATCCGCGATCGATGAGCCCGTACTTGTGCAGCTTCTCGATCAACGCGGGTCGCGAGACGCCGAGGCGGCGCGCCGTCTCGCTCTGGTTCTTGTTCGCGGCCGCGAACTCGGCGGAGATGATCGCGCGCTCGAACGCCTCGACCCGCGCGCGGAGCGGATGGCTCGGCCCCGGATCGCCGGCGCTCGGCCCCGAACGCGTGCTCGCGGCGGGGCTGTCCTCCGCGAGCGAGCGCCAGAGCGCGAGCGTGAGGCGATCGTCGGCGGTCAGGGCGAGGAGCCGCGCGACCGTGTTCTCGAGCTCGCGGACGTTGCCCGGCCACGTGTGCGCGCGGAACGCTTCGATCAGCGTCGGCTCGATCGTGACCTTTCCCATCCCGTACCGCTCGGCGTACGTCTTCACGAACGCGTGGACGAGCGGCTCGATGTCCTCCGGCCGCTCGCGGAGGGGCGGCACGCGGATCGGCACGACGTTGAGGCGGTAGTAGAGGTCTTCACGAAACCGGCCTGCCTTCGCCTCGGCGGCGAGATCCCGGTTCGTCGCGACGACGACGCGGACGTCGACGTGCTCGGCGCGACCCCCGACGGGCTGTACCTCGCCGGACTGCAGCGCGCGCAGCACCTTCGCCTGGATCGCGAGCGGCAGCTCTCCGATCTCGTCGATGAAGAGCGTGCCCTTGTCCGCTTGCTGGAAGTATCCGGTCCGCGCCGACGTCGCGCCTGTGAAGGCACCCTTCGTGTGGCCGAAGAGCTCGGCTTCGGCGAGCTCGCTCGGGATCGCCGCCGCGTTGAAGCGGACGAGCGGCTTGTCGGCGCGCTTGGAGTGCGCGTGGAGCGTCGCGGCGAGCACGTCCTTGCCGACGCCGCTCTCGCCGGAGAGGAGGACGGTGACGTCCTTCGGCGCGACGCGGGTGACCACGTCGAGCACGCGCTTGATCGCGGGGCTCTCGGCGACGATCGGACGGCCGAGCGAGGCCTCGGTGCGGAGGCGCGCATTCTCGAGGCGGAGCCGGCGGGTCTCGGCGCCGCGCGCGACGGCGAGGACGAGCTCGTCGGGATCGAACGGCTTCGGCAGATAGTCGAACGCGCCGGCCTTCATCGCCGCGACCGCGACGCGCTCGGAGCCGTGCGCGGTGAGCATCAGGACAGGCACGCTCGGGTCCTGCGCCCGGAGCGAGCCGAGCACCTGCATGCCGTCGACCTCGGGCATCGCGAGATCGGTCAGCACGACGTCGGCGCCGCGCGCTTCGAACGCCGCGACGCCGGACGCGCCGCCGTCGGCGGTCTCGACGTCGAACCCTGCATCGCCGAGCACGGCCTCGAGCGTGTAACGCATCGAGGACTCGTCGTCGATCACCAGCACGCGCGCCATGGAGCCCTATCCCTACCACTTCCTTGCGCGCTCGCGGCGAGCGGTCAGGAGGAGATCTTCCCGGACGACAGGACCGGCGCGCCGAGCGGGACGTCCACTCCGTGCTCGCCGTGGTCTTCGACCGCGTGCTCGGGCTTCCGGTCTCCCTTGCCGTCCTTCGCGTGGAAGTCCTTCCCACGGCACATCGGCAGCTTCGTCATCTTGCCGGCCACCGCGGCACACGCGGGGAGCACCACCGTCGCGGTCGTGCCGCGGCCACTGCTGCTCTCGAAGCGGAGGGAGCCGCCGTGCTGCTCGATGATGCCGCGTGCGACGGCGATCCCGAGCCCGGTCCCGCTCTCCTTCGTCGTGAAGTAGGGCTTCCGGATCCGGTCGAGGATCTCGGGCGTCATGCCGGCGCCGCGGTCCATCACGCGGATGACGGCCGCGCCGTCGGAGCAGCTCTTCGCCACCTCGAGGGTGACCGTCGAGCCGCGCGACGAAGCCTGCATCGCGTTGAGCACGAGGTTCAGGAGCGCCTGCCGGAGCTTCTTCTGGTCGGCGTTCAGCGAGAGCTCGCGGCTGCCGCGGACCTCGATCGTGACGCCGGCGTCGGCGGCGCGCGTCTCGAGCAGGAGCGAGAGCTCGCGGGCGATGTCGTAGGGGCGCGTCGGCCCGACCTGCAGCTCGTCGAGGCCGCGGGAGAACGAGAGAAAGCCTTCGACGATCTCCTGGAGGCGCTCGGCTTCGGCGGCGACGATGGTGAGCCGCTCCTTCACCTTCGGGTCGTCGGCGTTGCGGGCGACGTGCGTCGAGAGCCCCTTGATCGCGGCGAGCGGGTTCTTCACCTCGTGCGCGAGGCGCGCGGCGATGCCCTCGAGCGCGCGCGTACGACCCTCGTTCTCGTCGCAGAGCTCTTCGCGCCGCGCCGCGAGCTCGAGGGCGATGCGCTCGTACGCGAGCGTGATGCCCTTGCCCATCTGGTAGATCGCGATGAGCGTGATCGACACGCTCGCGAGCGCGATCGTGACGTACTCGGCGCTCGCGAAGAGCGGCGTCGGCGCGAGCGGCCCCGTGAGCCGGCACAGGTACGTGTGAGAGAGCCACGCCATCGCGGTGAACGCGGCGAGGAACGTCACGATCACGAGCCGCCGACGGCGGAGGACCGGGTTGATCGAGACGCCGAAGAAGAGCGGCGCGGAGCTGACGAGGAGCGGGCTCGCGAGGCCGCCCGTGTTCGCGATCGCGACGACGAGCGAGGTGCCGGCGACGACGAGCATGATCGCGCCCTTGCCGCGCGCCTTCATCCGATCGAGCGCCGCGAGCGCGACGGTGCAGGACAGGAACGCGCCGATCTGGAGCACGACCCTGCCGGCGGGGAACCCGCGCGTCGCGAGGAGGCCGATGACGAGGACGTGGAACGGCACCGTCATCGCGAGGCGCCAGCGCGAGCCGACGCCCTGCATCTCCTCGAAGACACGACGGCGAACGGCCTCGAACCTCGCCCTCTGGGGCTGGGTCGCGGGATCGTGATCCATCGTGAAATCCATCATACCGCGACTCCGCTCAGCCATCCGATGCGCCCCGCCCGGAGAGTGTTGCGGGACGGGACGTCCGTTCAGGTGCGCCGGCGGCGGCGACCGGCGGCCAGCGCGAGCCCGACCGCAGCCCCGGCGAGCGCGACCGAGCCGCTGCCGGACGAGCCATTGGGAGATGTCGCGCAGCCGCTCGTCGTCTTCGTCGTCGTCGTCGACTGCGGGCTCGTCGCGAAGAACGCGTCGGAGAGGCAGTTGCCTTCCTTGCAGGTGAAGCCCTCCTCGCACGCGCCTTCGGCGCCTTCCTCGCAGCTCGTCGAGCAGACGCGCGAGCCGTCGGGCGCGTCGACGCAGATCTGGCTCGCGCAGTCCTTGTCGACCGTGCACGTCTCGCCGAGACCGGCGCCGGTCGGCGCGGGCGCCGGCGCGGCGTCGGCGCCGGCGTCCTTCGGGGTCGGCGGGACGTAGACGGTCCAGTCGGGGTTCGGCTTCGCGTAGAGCTGCCAGTTGTTCGAGGCCTGTGCGGCGGCCTCGACGACGAAGTCTCGCCACATGTCGAGACGCGTGTAGGCGGAGCCCTTGCAGTGCGTCGCGTCGTCGGACCCTCGCGAGAGGACGCCCCAGCTGACCGGAGCGGTCCCCTTCTCGAACGACTTCGTCTCGAACGCGCCCGACCCGCTGTCGCCGCGGCACGTGCCGTCGCCTCCCGCGAACTCCTTCGGGTTCAGGTCGACACCGGGGCAGCCGAGGTACACGTCGTTCGGAACGCACGCGAGCCCGATGTTCTCCTTCCACCGCCGCGTACCGCTCGAGTTGTCCGCGGTCGGGGATGTCAGGCCGTAGCCGATGGCCGTGTACGTGATCGAGTAGCGCGTGTCGCCCATCGGATACTGGACGCCCGGGACCGCGAGCTTCGCCTCCGCTTCCGGGACGAGGTCGTTCAGGACGAGGATGGCGATGTCGTTGCCGCAGATCTTGTCGTCCTGCGGAACGAGCACCTGCTTCACGTTGTGCCAGCCCGCGGCTCCCGGCACCATCTTGTAGGCCGTCGAGACGAAGAAGTTCGACGGCGATCCCGACGCGCCTCCGAACGTGTCCTTGGTGCAGTCGATCGGCTCCGGCGTCTGGCTCACGCAGTGGCGCGCCGTGATGACCATGTTGCGGAGGACGAGCGTCCCGCTGCACGTTCCGGCGCAGCCCTGCCCGTTCGGCCCGGGGCCGGACGTCCTCGGGTTGCCGAGGCAGACGCCGACGGCGTACGTGTACTGGTTCGTCGAGTCGACGTTGGTCGTCTCGACGCCTTGCTTCACGGAGCCGTTCTGCGCTTCGCTCCCGGGATCGCGTTGGGAGCAGCCCACCGAGGCGAGCAGGATTCCGAGCGCCGCCCCCGCGACGAGCCGAACGATACGCATGAACAACGCCTCCGATGTGCGGCCCCGGGGCTCGCGACGCGGAGAGCATACGGGCGAACGCGCGCACGGCAACTCGACCGCTCCGATGACGCGTTGCGTCGCCATCTTCTCCCTGAAATTTGGCCGTCTCGTTCGCGTCGTGGCCTGCTTGGCGCGCGGCCCCCGCCGCTCAGGAGGACGACATGAGGAAGGGACTTGTCTTTGCCGCGCTCGCTGCCATGGCGCTCGCGGCACCCAACGCGCTCGCGCAGGACACTGCGCCCCCGGCCGGGACGAACCCCCCGGCGGGCGGAGCGACCGGCACCGTCTCCGTCGGCGGAACCGCCGAGACGACGACGTCGACGACCACGACCCAGACGGTGACCCCGGCTCCGGCGAAGGTGGTCGCTGCCCCCGCCGAGAAGACCGACGGCGACGACATCTCCGACCACGAGAAGGTCGTCGGGAAGTTCGGCGTCGGCTACCTCGGCATGTCGCAGCTCCCGATCGCGAGCGGGCTCACGAACAACGGCCTCGGCCAGGGCACGCTCGACACGCCGGTGATCGGCGTCCGCTACTGGCTCAAGGAGAGGCTCGGCCTCGATCTCGGCCTCGGCTTCGGCACGACGTTCGGCGGCACCACCGTCACGAACGGCAACGTCGAGACCTCGACGTCGGCGCCGGCAGGCCTCGGGGTCGCGGTGCACGGCGGCGTGCCGCTCGTCCTCGGCCACCAGAAGCACTACAAGTTCCTCATCGTCCCGGAGCTGAATCTCGGCATCACGAAGCGCACGGTCGAGACGCCGAACCAGCCCGACGTGCATCTCGGCGGTTGGCGTCTCGACATCGGCGCGCGCGCCGGCGCCGAGATCCACTTCGGGTTCATCGGCGTGCCGCAGCTCGCGCTCCAGGCGACGGTCGGTCTCGCGTTCCGCCACCAGGCGTGGACGGCGAGCCGCGACGCGGGGAACAACCAGCCCGAGATCTCTGCCTCGATCTCGCAGAACGGGATCGGGACCACGGTCCAGAGCGACCCCTGGGCGCTCTTCACCAACAACATCTCCGCCATCTACTATTTCCCCTGAGATGAGCTCTCGAGGGCAGTCCTTGCTCGGGGTCGCGCTCGTCGCTCTCGCGTCCGCCTGCGTCGGCAGCGCGGGAAACGTGAGCGACGGCGTCTCGGGCTACGACTCGCGCGCGGGGGAGCGCGAGTCTCCGGGTAGGTTCGACGAACGCCCGACGACGACGACGGAGACGCCGTCGGCGTCGGTCGACGCGCCGGGCGCGGTGAGCGGGGGCGCAGCCACCGGCGGGCTCGCGTGCAGCGGCACGTACCGCTGCACCGCGACGTCCAACGGCAAGTCCGAGACGTCGACCGTGACGCTCTCGCAGAAGGACGGCGAGTGCGTTCTGGTCGACGAGGACGGCGACGAGACCGTTCTCGCCGCCGACGGGTCGGTGAAGTCGAAGGGGCAGACGATCGGCCGCTGGTCGCCGGCCGGCGGCGGCTTCAGCGCGACGGCAGCGACCGTCACCGTCACCTGCACGCGCTGATCAGGGCGCGAGCTCCGCGCGCGCGCCTTCCGGCAGGACGCCGGCGGCGTGCCCGCGCGTGAAGATCTCCTCGAGCGCTCGCCGCACGTCGGCGGGCGCATCGAGGGTGTCTGCGTTCGCGTACATCGCGAGGTACCGATCGAGCGAAGCGCGGTCGAGGCCGACGTCGCTCCGCGTCTCGGCCTCGAGCAGCGCCTTCGCGACCTCGTCCTGGTGCTCGAGCGCCCATCGGATGGAATTGCGGCAGACGCGCGACGTCCGCTCGACGAGCTCGGGGCCGAGCGCGCGCCGGATCGCGTTGCCGCCGAGCGGGAGCGGGAGACCTCCGGTCGCGGCGGCCCACGCCTCGCCGAGGTCGGTCACCTTCACCGTGCCCTCGCGCTCGAAGAAGAGGCGCCCCTCGTGGATGAGGAGCGCGGCGTCGATCCGTCCTTCGCGGAGCGCCTCGAACGCCGCCGAGTACGGCGCGATCGGGACGACGACCGGCTCGAAGCGCGGGAGGAGCAGTTTGAGGACGAGGTACGCCGTCGTCCGGAGGCCCGGCACGCCGATCCGCTTGCCCTCGAGCGACGCGAGCGAGCACGGCTCCTTCGCGACGACGACGGGCCCGTAGCCACGCCCGACGCTCATGCCGTGGGGCAGGAGCAGGTAGTCCTTCGCGACGCGCGCGTACTGCGCGATGGACACGGCGATGACGTCCGCCTCCGCGCGCTCGGCGCGCGCATTGAGCGTCTCGGTGTCGGCGCGCTCGGCGCTGAACACGAGGCCCTCGGCGTCGACCTTTCCGTGGAGCAGCGGCCAGAACATGAAGATGTCGTCGCTGTCCGGCGAGAAGGCGAGCCGGAGCGGCTTGTCGTGCGTGGTCACTTGCACTCGAGGGAGCGGAGCGCGTCGATCTCGGCGAGGAGCTCGGGCTCGTTGACGAGCGCTTCGATCGCGGGCGCGTCGATCTCGAGGTTGTCCTTGCCCTTCGACGCGTTCAGGTAGAACCAGCCGCGATCCCAGACCGAGAGCGTCGCCTGCCGCCAGCACGGATCCTGGCTCAGCGTGGCGTACGCCTGCGGATAGCTCTCGCGCGCCATCTTCAGGTACCGCTCGATGTACCAGAGGAACGTGAGGATGCCGTCGCGCTCGCTGACGCGCTGACCCTGGAGCTGATCGGAGAACGCGAGCGCGGTCGCGATCGAGTTCACGTACTGCGTCGCCTCCTCGAGGACCGAGTTGTAGCCCTGGTCGCCGCTGTCGAACGTCGCGTCCGTCGCGCTGCCGGTCAGGTAGATGTCGGCGTACATGTCGCAACCCTGGCGGACCTGGTTCCCGCACGCCTTCCGGCTCGCGTAGTAGCCGTCGCCCTTGATCAGGCTGCGCGCGAACGTCTTGCCGCCGCGCGTGGTCGTGTCGCCGCTCTTGCACGAGAGCTGGAGGTCGTCGCGGATCACGTAGGCCGCCGTCGACCCCTGCGACTTGCCGATGTCGAAGAAGTGACCGCACTCGTGCACGACGGTGCCGGCCTGCGCGAGCACCTTCGCGGCGCTCGACTTGTCCTGGAGGAAGCGGTCGATGCAGGTGCCGGGCTGACCCGGGATCGGATTCGCGACGCCGCCCTCGACGATGAACTTCCCGAGCGGGTAGCGCCGCTCGAGCGCGCCGAGGAGGTAGTCGCCCGCCTTCGCCTGCGAGAACGTGAGGCCCGAGAGGGAGGCCGTCGTCGGGAGCGCCTCGGTGTACGCGCTGCCCGTGCATCCCGTGCGACCAGGCTGCGGCGCGGGCGTGTTGCCGGTCGTGCCGGGCGCAGGGCTGTCCGGCGTGCCGTCACCGTCGGTGTCGACCTGCGCGCTCGGATCGGTCGACGAGGGCTCGAAGCTCGTCCTCTCCGAGGTGCTGGAGCACGCGACGAGGACGGCGGACGCGAACAGCGCGAAGGAAGGAGACAGCGAGCGGAAGCGCAGCATGGCCCCCCTAATGGCATCTCCCCGGCGGATTTCAAGCTCCCAGCGAGGTGCCGCCGCGGTAGTGTCGGGGCGATGCGGGTCGGACGGATCGAGCGGCAGGGGCGGACGGAGTGGGCCGAGCTCGGAAATGACGGGGCGCGCGCGTTCGACCGCTCTCCGTTCGAGGGCGGGTCTCCTTCGGGTCCCGTCTTCCCGTTCCGCGACGCGGACCTGCGCGCGCCCGTCACGCCGTCGAAGATCGTGTGCGTCGGGCGCAACTACGCCGCGCACGCGCGTGAGCTCGGGAACGAGGTCCCGAAGGAGCCGCTCCTCTTCTTCAAAGTGCCCTCCTCGATCGTGGGACCGGGCGGGACCGTCGTGCTCCCGCCGGAAGCCGAGCGCGTCGAGCACGAGGCGGAGCTGGCGGTCGTCCTCGGCAAGCGCATCCGGCGTGCATCGCGCGAGGAGGCGAAGGCCGCGATCTACGGTTACACGTGCGCATGCGACGTGACCGCACGCGATCTGCAGAAAAAGGACGGCCAGTGGGCGCGTGCGAAGGGGTTCGACACGTTCTGTCCGCTCGGTCCCTGGATCGAGACCGAGCTCGACCCCTCCGACGTCCGGATCCGGTGCGTGGTCGCGGGCGAGACGAAGCAGGACGGGCGTACCTCGCAGATGATCTTCGACGTCCCGACGATCGTCTCGTACGTGAGCCAGTCGTTCACGCTCGAGCCCGGCGACGTGATCCTCACCGGGACGCCGGAGGGCGTGGGCCCGATCGCGGACGGGCAGACCGTGTCCGTCGTCATCGACGGAATCGGCGAGCTCACGGTTCGCGTCGAGGCCGAACGGCGCTGATCCCGTGACCGCGCCCCGCGCCCGAAGGCGGCCTGCGACCGCGATCCTCGCGGCGGCGATCGCCCTCGGTGCTGCGCTCGTCGGCGTGACGGGCGCGCGGCGCGTCCTGCGTGAGGCGCCCTGCGGCGAGGGCTTCGTGCGCGAGGGCGCGCGCTGCCTGCCTCGCACCGGCACCTGCCCTCCGCCGCTCGCCTTCGGCACGGCCGGATGCGAGGCGCCGGAGCGCGACGTGGTGCTCGTCCCTGCGAACAGCGTGGTGATCGGCCCCTCGGACTGGGAGGCGGAGGGGAAGGTGCCGGCTCGCACGGTGAGGACGGCGCCGTTCGCGATCGATCGGCTCGAGGTCACGGTCGGCCGCGCGCGCGCGCCGGGCTCGCCGCTCGCTGGCCCCTTCGACCCGCGTGACGCCGCACGTGCGCTCGGCGGCGTGACCCGCGCCGAAGCGCGTGCATTTTGCATGTTCCGCGGCGGACGACTCCCCACCGACGACGAGTGGATCGCCGCCGCCGCCGGCGACAAGCCCAGGCGTTACCCGTGGGGCGACACGGGCGCGGTCTGCCGGCGGGCTGCGTGGGGGCTCGTCCACGGTCCGTGCGGCGAGGGCGGCGAGGGGGTGACCGGCAGCGACACGGTCGGGGCGCACCCGGAAGGCGCGACCCCCCTCGGGATCCACGACCTCGCCGGAAACGTCGCGGAGTGGGTCGAGGCGCCCGATCTCCCGCCCGGGCGCGCCGCGGCGCGCGGAGGCTCGTACGAGACCGACATGGCGACGGCGCTCCGGACCTGGGTCCGCGTCGAGCTCGACGAGGGGGCGCGCCTCCCGACGGTGGGCTTTCGCTGTGCCTATTCGACGGATCCCGACGGCGGTGTACCCTGGCGGACCCCATGACATGCGCCGTCCTCGCCATCGGCACCGAGCTCACGCGCGGCGAGCTCGTGAACTCGAATGCCGCCTGGCTGTCCGCGGGCCTCGTCGATCTCGGCTTCGAGCCCACCGAGCACGTCGTCGTCGACGACGACAAGAGCCGCATCGTCGAGGCGCTCCAGCGTCTCGCGCAGCGCGCGAAGGTGATCGTCTGCACCGGCGGGCTCGGGCCGACGACCGACGACCTCACGACCGAAGCGGTCGCTTCGGCGCTCGGGCGCGATCTCGTGCAGGACGACGCCTCGCTCGACGCGATCCGCCGGCGGTTCGAGAAGCTCGGACGTCCGATGAACCCGTCGAACGCGAAGCAGGCGCTCTTCCCGCGCGACGCGACGATCCTGCCGAACCCGATCGGCACCGCCCCCGGGTTCATGGTCGAGATCGCCGGCGCGCGCGCGTCCTTCATGCCGGGGGTCCCGTCCGAGATGAAGCGGATGTTCGACGAGCAGGTCGTGCCGCGGATCCGCGACCTCGCGCCGAACGACAGCTTCCAGGTGCGGATGCGCACGTTCGGTCTGCCCGAGAGCGTGGTGGGTGAGCGCCTCGCGGGCGTCGAAGCCGCGTTCCCCGGCGTCACGATCGGCTATCGCGCGCACTTCCCGGAGATCGAGGTGAAGGTCCTCGCGCGCGCCGCGGAGCACGCGGCCGCGCAGGAGCTCGCCGAGCGCGCCGCCTCCGAGGTCCGCTCGCGTCTCTCCGACGTCATCTTCGGCTACGGCGAGGACTCGTTCGCCGCCGTCGTCGGGCGCTCGCTCCGCACGCGCGGCTGGACGCTCGCGATTGCGGAGTCGTGCACCGGCGGCCTCGTCGGCCACCTCCTCACCCGCGAGCCGGGCGCGAGCGAGTACCTCGTCCTCGACGCGGTCACGTATGCGAACTCCGCGAAGCAGGCGGTGCTCGGCGTCGACGAGGACGTCCTCCGCGGCCACGGGGCGGTCAGCCCCGAGTGCGCGATCCGGATGGCGGAGGGCGCGCGTCGCGTCTCGGGCGCCGACGTCGCGCTCGCGATCACCGGCATCGCGGGGCCGACCGGCGGCTCCGACGAGAAGCCGGTCGGTCTCGTCTACCTGTCCGTGTCGACGGCGTCGGGCACCGAGGTCATCGAGCGGCGGTTCCCGCCGGTCTGGGACCGCCATCGGATCCAGATGCTCGCCGCCTACGCCGGGCTCTCGCTCGTGAAGGACGCCTGCGGACGCGGCTGATCAGCGCTTCGCGGGCACGGTCGGCGGTCCGCCCGCGACCTCTTCGGCCCACGCGCGAGCGGTCGCGCATGTCGAGGTCGACGTCCACGTCGATCCGGTCACCTTCGCGGGCCCGGCGACGAGCACGAGGTCGCGACCGCGGCGCATCAGCGCGAGCGGCCCCGTCGTGGGGCGCTCGAAGCAGACGAACGACGGTGCCTGCGCGGTGGCCTTCCCGTAGCGCTTGCCGAGGCCCTTCGAGACCTTCGTGAACGCGCGCTCCGCGAAGGCGTCTTGCGTGGGCGGCGAGGCCTCGTCGAAGCGGAGGTGATCGACGCCGGCGAGCTCGTCTCCCTTCGAGACGACGATCGATCGGTCGCCGCCCCACCCCGACGCCGCGATGCGCGCCTCGTTCGCGTCCATCCACTCGCCGAACATGAGCGCGTAGCCGAGCTCGCCGGCGGTGTCCTCCTCGTCGACCTTGAAGCCGGCGAGCGTCTTCGCGGTGGGCGCCGGGATCGCGATCGCCTTCTCGCGCTTCTCCCACTTGTCGGGGTGGAGGATCTGCTCGGTCGTCCGCGGCAGCTCGTTCCACGCGGTGTCGACGCCCTTCCAGCGATCGCGCCGCCGGAGCGCGTTCACGAACGCGAGCCCCTCGACGTACGGCGAGACGAGGCTCGAGCGGAGGATGTGCGGGACGCTCTGCACGTTCCCGAGCTGCATGCTCGAGAGCATCAGCTGGCGCATCATCTCGTCGGGCAGATCGATCGCCGTCTGCTGCTTGTCGGCGAGGAGGAAGTCGAGCATCAGGCTCGTGGCGTCGCCTTCCGCGAGCGCGGCGAGCGCGAGGGTCTCGTCGCTCTTCCCCGGCTTGTAGTCGGAGCGGGACCGGAGGTCCCAGTGCTGATCCTGCAGCGCGTGCACGAGCTCGTGGGCGAGCGTCGCCTCGGCCTCCGCGCCCTGGAGGTCGGCGGCGAGATACATCGTGCCGTCCTTCGGCTCGTAGAAGCCTTCGAGTTGCGCCTCGAGGAGCTTCATCGTCTCCGCGAGGTAGTCGAACCCGGGCGGCGCGAAGTCCATCAGCTGGAGGACGAGGCCCTCGCGTTTCAGGACCTCGGCGGGATACTCGCGCATCGCCTTCTCGCGGACGCGGGCGACGAGCTCCTGGCGGGTGAGCTTCTCGCCGGGAACCGGCTTCTTCGCTTCGAGGTGGCGGAGCTCGCTGACGTAGGCGAGCGTCCGCGCGACGTGGGACGAGGCCTTCTTTCCGTTGCCCTCCTTCGGCGGCTCCTCCGTCTTCGCGGGGGCGGTCGCGATCGGCGTCGTCGCGACGGTCTTCGGCGGCGGCGGCTCGGACGAGCAGGCGGCCACGCCGAGGACGCAGGCGAGCGCGAGACGCGTCCTCACTTCACGACCTCCGTGCGGAGCGCCGCGATCGCGGCCGCGTAGTCGGGCTTGTTGAAGACGGCGTTGCCGGCGACGAGGACCCGTGCTCCCGCGGCAACCGCGTCCTTCGCGGTCTCGGGCGTGATCCCGCCGTCGATCTCGAGGTCGATCGGGAGATTCCGCTCGTCGATCATCGCGCGGATGGCGCGGACCTTCGGCAGCGTCTCGCGCAAGAAGGACTGGCCGCCGAAGCCCGGGTTCACGCTCATGACGAGGATCTGATCGCAGACCTCGAGCACGTAGCGGAGCGCGTCCTCCGGCGTCGACGGGTTCATCGTCACGCCCGCGCGCTTCCCGAGCGAGCGGATGTGCGCGAGCGTCCGGTGGAGGTGGACGCAGGCCTCGACGTGGATCGTGATCGTGTCGGCGCCCGCCTCCGCGAAGGCGTCCACGTACTTCTCGGGCTCGACGATCATGAGGTGTACGTCGAGGGGCAGCTTCGTGATCTTGCGGATCGCCTTCACGACGGGCGGCCCGATCGTGATGTTCGGGACGAAGCGCCCGTCCATGACGTCGACGTGGAGCCAGTCCGCCCCGGCCTTCTCGACCGCTGCGATCTCCTCGCCGAGCCGGACGAAGTCCGCGGAGAGGATCGACGGGGCGACGAGCACGCGGTTTTCGATCTTCATGAAAGCTTTGCGTCCTTACCACACGCGGCCGGCGCTCCGCCGGAGAGGGTGTCCTGGGTCCATCGAGACCCGATCCCGCCATCTCGGGTGCAGTCGCCTCGCGGGTGAACGATTCGATCGTACATCCCATGTTCTCCGGGCTTTTCGGCGGATCCGGAGGTGGCAGGGCGTGTGCTCCTGGGTGCTCCCATGTCGACCCGCCGCTTCTCCCTCCTCCGGACGCTCTTCGTGACCTCTGCCATCGCCCTCGTCGCCGGCTGCGCGGCGACCTCCGACGACGACGCGACCGACTCGGGCGAGGTCGTGAACGCGGAGGACGCGCTCACCGCCGACGAGGCGGCTGCGGGCGCCTCGTGGTCGGGCGAGGAAGAGGACGCGTTCACGCCGGAGGAAGAAGCGCTCCTCTCGGCGACGGAGGACAAGTCGAACGACCCCGGACCGCCGGCGGACGGCGACGTGAGCCCGACCTCGCTCCGCATCATGTCGGGCGGTAGCTGCAGCCAGGCGTCCGGCTACAACAAGGGCCGCGCGATGCGGATCTGCGTCACGACCGTCAACGGCAAGCAGGTCGAGGTCGAGACCGCGAAGGCGTTCGTCCGGATGCGCGACGCGGCGCAGCGCGACGGCGTGAACCTCGTCGTCGTGAGCGGCTTCCGCACGATGGCGAAGCAGCGCGAGCTCTATGCACTCTACAAGCGGGGCAAGGGCAACCTCGCCGCGCCGCCGGGGTACTCGAACCACCAGAGCGGCCACGCCCTCGACCTGAACGCGAAGGCGCCCGGTGTGTACTCGTGGCTCTCGCGCAACGGCGCACGGTTCGGCTTCAAGCGCACGGTGCCGTCCGAGAACTGGCACTGGGAGAAGTGGTGAGCCCGACCGCTCGCGCGTCAGACCTTGCGCTCGCGGGGATGATGCGTGAGCCTGTGGGCCGATGCAGACGAGGAAGATCACCAAGGCGGACTACGACGAGATCGTCCAGGTGATCGACCGCTGGTGGGGCGGTCCCATCAGCACGTTCGCGCATCCGATCTTCTTCTACGAGCTCGGAGACAACGCGCTCATCGTCGAGCACGAAGGTCGTCTCGTCGGGTTCCTCCTCGGGTTCATCGTCTTCAAGGCGCCGAAGACCGGCTACGTCCATCTCGTCGGGATCCACCCTGACTTCCGGCGCCAGGGCGTCGGTCGCCTCCTCTACGAGCAGTTCACCGAGCGTTGCCGGAGCCTTGCGTGCGAGCGCATGAAGGCGATCACGACGACGGGCAACGAGGGCTCGATCCGCTTCCACGAAGCGCTAGGCTGGAAGGCCGAGGAGGTCGAGGACTACGCGGGCGCAGGCCGGAAGCGCATCGTGTTCACGAAGCCGCTGCCGGGCGCCGCGGGCGCCTCGAGCTGAGGCATCGAGGCCGCAACGCTTCGAGATCGTTCGTACCCGCGCGGTCTCGCAGCGGCCGAGACCTTCCGACGGTGCTACGAGATCGGGGTCGTGCTGACGAAGCGGCGACCGTCCTCCGCGCTCTTCGCGGCGCTCGCGTTCGGACCTCTGGTCGCGATCGCGTGCAGCTCGCCGGAGGAGTCGCGTGCGCGGTTCGACCCCGAACCGGCGCCGCCTTCGTCGGCGGAGCCGGAGCCGACCGCTCCTCGCCCGACCGAGGTGCAGACGCGTCCGGCCGAGACGGGACAGCCGGGACAGGAGAACGACGCGGGCTCGCAGCCGTCTTCGTGTCCGGGGGCCCCGAAGGGCTCGACATGCGGGGTCTCGCCGCAGTGTGGCTGCGCGACGACCGCGACGTGTGACGTCGTCGGGGACGACGGCGCGACGTCGTGCGTGCCTGCGGGCCGGTTCGTCCGCGGCGCGCCGTGCACCGCGACGGTCGGCTGCGCGCAGGGGCTCACGTGCGTGTTCGGCACCTGTCACGCCTTCTGTTCGAGCCCCGGCACCGCGTGCTCCCAGCCCGGAACGGGCGCGTGCATCCAGGTGAACCGCACCGGCGGCAGCGCGATCCCCGGGCTCGCCGTGTGCCGGACGGCGTGCGATCTCCGCGACGCGATGTCGTGCGGCGGAACGAACGGCGCGGGAACCGGCGTCTGCATCTCCGACGACGAAGGCGGCACCGAGTGCGTCTCCGGCGGCACACGGAAGCTGAACGAGACGTGCGCGACGGCGGACGACTGCGGACCGTCGCTCGTCTGCGTGCTCGGGCAGAGCGGCACGTCCGGAAGCTGCAAGCGCTGGTGTCGCGTGGGGACGTCGGATTGCGGTGTCGCCGTCACGTGCAGGGCGTTCGCACCCAAGGTGATGGCCGGCGGCGTCGAGCACGGCGCCTGTCCCTGAGGCGGTCGAGACACGCGGGTCGCGGCTGAACTGCTTTACACCGGCACGTCGCTGCGCGAAGACTTGGGGATGTCCTCGGCGAAGCCTCCGCGTCGCGATCCCTCCGTCTCCGTCGCGCAGCTGCGCGAGGTCGGTCTGTTCGGCGCGCTGTCGGACGAGTTCCTCGAGCATCTCGTCCAGACGCTCGCGGTCGTCACGTTCATGCCGGGCGAGACGATCTTCCGCGAGGGAGATCCCGCGCGGGAGTTCTTCGTCGTGCTCGACGGCGAGATCGAGGTCCTGAAGAAGAGCCGACGCGGACGCGAGACCCGCGTGGCGATCCTCGGGCCGAGCGACTGCCTCGGCGAGATGTCGATCATCGACATGCAGCCGCGCTCCGCGACGGTGCGGGCCCTCGGCCCCGCGCGCATGCTCCGGATCACGACGGAGGAGATGGACGCGCTCTACCGTCACGACCTCAAGTCGTACACGCTCATCGTCCTCAACATCGCGCGCGACCTCTCGCGCCGGCTCCGCGTGACGGACGGGCTGCTCGCCGACTTCACCGCGAACGTGCTCGAGGAGTACGTCGTCTCGCCGGCGCAGAAGCGCTGAGCCGCTCAGCCTGCGTCGGGCGAAGCGTCGGTCGAGGCGTCACCGGCGTCGCCCTCGACCGTCGACGTGCCCGCGTCGTACGAGCTGCCCGCGTCCGAGACGGACGGCGCAGGGCTGTTCGGCGACTCCTGGCCGAAGCCGCCGCTCGGATCGTCCGCGGCGGCCCCGCCCCGCTTTCCGTCCTCGATGATCGGCGGGAGCGGCTGCGGGTTCAGGTCGCACGCGAAGACCGCGAGGCCGAGAGCGCCCGTCGCGGCGCCCAGCACGACGAGGCGCCGGAGCGAGAGGGCGTTCATCCGCCGTCTCCGCCGTCGGCGCCGGCATCGGACGCCGGCGGGGTCGCGGTGCCTCCCGAGCCCGAGCTCGAGCTCGCCTGGTCGCCCGCGTTCGCCTCCGGCGCGCGGGTCTCCTCGCCGCCGTTCTTCTCGTCGCCGGGCGGGAGGGGCTGCGGATTGAGCTGCGGGTCGTCCGTCTCCGCCGCGCACGCGCCGATGGCGGCGCCGAGGCCGACGAGCGACACGAGAGCGAGCGGAACGAGACGGCGACGCATGGCAGTCACATCCGAAGCATCACCGATGCCACGCCGTCCATTCAAGCAGTTGGCGTGGATTTCGGCCCCTGGCCCACGACACCTTGCCGGTTCCTGGCCCAGGTTGGCACAATGCCGGGCCTGATGACGGAAGCCTCCGAGACGCCTGCTGCGCGCGTCGCCGACGTGGTGAAGCGCGTCTGGGACGGTCGAGAACGGCGCACCGTCCTCGACGGCATCTCGTTCGACATCGGACGCGGTGAGCTGGTCGTCGTGCGCGGCCCGAGCGGAAGCGGCAAGACCACGCTGCTCGCGATCGTCGGCGCGATGCTGTCGCCGACGAGCGGCGAGGTGTACCTCGACGGCGAAGCGACGTCGCGCCTCCGCGAGACCCATCGGGCGGAGGTGCGCCGTCGCAAGGTGGGGTTCGTGTTCCAGGACCTCCAGCTCGTCGACGGCCTCTCGGCACGACAGAACGTCCTCCTCCCGCGCGTCCCCGACGGCGTGCGCCGCGAGGACGAGGCGCGCGCGGAGCTGCTCCTCGAGCGCTTCGGTGTCGCGAGCGTCGCCGACGGCTCTGCCCGCGCGCTCTCGGGCGGCGAACGCCAGCGCGTCGCGCTCGCGCGC
Organism: Polyangiaceae bacterium; assembly: GCA_039809485.1. GTDB lineage: Bacteria > Myxococcota_A > Polyangia > Polyangiales > Polyangiaceae > Labilithrix. Next base: position 20,958 of record JBDHVE010000106.1, read on the forward strand.
GCGCTCCTCGCCGACCCGCCCCTCCTCGTCCTCGACGAGCCGACCGCGCACCTCGACGACGCGCGCGCGTCCTCGATCGCCGAGGAGCTCGCCGGCCTCGCGCGCGACGGCCGCGCCGTCCTCGTCGCGACGCACGATCCGCGCGTCGTCGGGAGTGCGGGCGTCTCGCGCGTGCTCGACCTTGCCGCGGGCCGGCTCGTGCCCCAGGCTTAGGCCCACGATGGCCGGGAACCTGCTGGAGCCGTGGGTCCTCCTCCGCCTCGTCGCGGGCCTCGTCGCCGTGCTCCTCTTCGCGCGCGCCGCGATGACGGCGCGCAAGGTGCTCCGCCACTTCGACGTGCGGCGCGCGACGGAAGGGCAGCTCGCGCTCGAGCGCCAACTCGAGCTCGCGGCCACGTTCGTGCGCGTCGGCGCGATCGTGCAGGTGCTCGCGCTCGTCCTCGCCGTCCTCGGCGCCGATCGCATGAGCCGCGCCGTTCGCGGGGCGATGTGCGCATACGGCGTCTTCGGTGCGAACCCGTGGGGCTTCCGCTCGCTCGCGATGACGTGCGTGGTGGCGCTCGCCGCCGGCATCGTCGCGCAGGTGTATGCGTTCGACTCGCGAGTCCGCACGCTCGATCTGGCGCGGCCGCTCGCTTCGCTGACGCTCGCGATGGCGCCGCTCGCCGCGATTGACCTCGCGCTCGCCGGCGAGTTCCTCCTCCGGCTCGACCTCACCGCGGTCTCCTCGTGCTGTTCCGTCCAGCTCGACCCGGTCGCCGCGTCGGGCGAGGCGATGACGACGGGCCCTCGTGTGCTCGCGACCGTGCTCTCCCTCGTCCTCGCCGCGCTCGCGATCGGCGCCGCGCTCTTCGCCCGGAAGTCGCCGACGGCCGGCCGCGTCGCGGTCGCGGGGCTCGCTTCGTTGCTCGCGCTCCCGGCGGCGCTCGCGGCGAGCATCCTCGAGGTGGCGCCGCACGCGTTCGAGGTCCCGCAGCACGTGTGCCCCTTCTGCCTGCTCCGGCCCGACGTCCTCGCCGTCGGCTATCCGCTCTACGGCGCGCTCTTCGTCGCGGTCACGTCTGCGCTCGGCGCAGGCGTGAGCGCCTTGCTCGCGCGAGGCGGCGCGGCGCGCGAGGCGCTCGCCGGCTTCGCCCGTGTGTGGTTGCTCCGAGGGGCTGTCGCGTGGGGCGTCGCGCTCGCGCTCGGAGCCGCGCCGGTCGCGCGGTACGCGATCGTGTCCGGCGGCGCTTCGCTCTTCGGCCCGTGAGGTACGCGTCTCGATGGTGAATCGTCGTCGTCTGCTCTCCGCCGTGGTCGCCTTCGCCGCTCTCGGGCTCGCGTGCTCGCGTCACGAGGAGCGGTGTCGCTCGTGTGGGATGAAGATCGATCCCTCGAGCGCGTGGCGCACCGAGCTCGTCGGCCCGAACGGTGCGCCCGTCGCCGGCTTCGACACGCCTCGCTGCGCGTTCCAGGCGTGGCGGAGCGGGAAGGTGGCCGCGACGGCGATCCGCGTGCCCGAGTACTACGACCGGCGACCTCGTGACGGCGCGGAGCTGCGCTTCGTCGTCGGAGGTGACGTGCTCGGTCCGATGGGGCCCGATCTCGTTCCCGTCGAGCCGTCGAAGGCCGACAAGTTCATCCAGGACCACGGCGCGGAGAAGGCGCTGCGCGTGGAGGAAGTCACCGCCGACGTGCTCTCCGCGCTGCGGTAGAGCGCGCGATCGCGCGCGTGACGTTACGTGTATCCAACACGTTGCGAGGAATCGTCCTGACTCGAGCGGCAGCCCGCTTGCTCGACGCGGGCGGAGCGGTAAAGGTTTTTCCCAGCTTGATGAACACCGCTGAACCCACGCCGCCGTTGCCCGCTCGGATCCGTCGAACGCTCGAGCTCGTGTACGGCGTGGAGGGCGTCACCGCCGCACGCGTCTGGCACTGGCCGGGACGTGTCGCCGTCGGTGTCCGCCCCGCGGCGTTGAGCGCTCCGTCGGAGCTGCTCCGCCGCGTCGAGTCCGCTGTCTCCGGCGTGCGCGAGCCGGACGAGCAGTGGGACTTCGGTCTCCTCGAGATGGACTGAGCGCCGGACTCCGCGCGAAAATGAGAAGCGCGCGCTCCCGGAGCCCGGGGCGCGCGCTGTTCGAGCGAAACGCTCGCGATCAGTTGCTGACGAAGATCGACTCGATCTCGGTCTTCACCTGCTCCTCGGTCTGCTCACGCGCAATCGCGATCTCCTTCACGATGAGGCCGCGCGCGGTGTCGAGCATGCGGCGCTCGCCGAACGAGAGCTGCTTGTCCGTCTTCAGACGGTAGAGGTCGCGGAGGACCTCGGCCACGTCGTAGATCGAGCCGGTCTTGATCTTGTCCATGAACCCGCGGTAGCGGCGGTTCCACGTCTGGTTGTCGAAGGCGATCGTCCGCTCGCGGAGGATGTCGAAGATCTCGCGGATCTCCTGCTCGCTGATCACCTGACGGAGACCGACGGCGCTCGCGTTGGACACCGGGACCATGATCTTCCGGTCGGTGTCGAGGATCCGGAGAACGTAGAAGCGCTGCCGCTTCCCGGCGATGTCCTTCTCCTCGATCTTGATGACCTCGGCCACACCCTGTGCCGGGTACACGGCCTTGTCGCCAACCTTGAACGTCACGTCCGATCCAGCCTGCATAGCGTCTCCTTCCGATCCGCTCCTGGGCTCCAGAGCCCGGACTTGTCGCGAAACGAGGGGAGAGAGAGCTCCGCCGTCGCGACCGCGCTGATGAAGAGAGTCTCGAGAGTCAAAGCGGCATCGACCCTGCCGTCCGCTCGCGCGAACAGACCAGGACCGAGACCCAACCAAGGGCGCCGCCCGTTATTCCTGAAGAGCGCTGGGCGGGCGGGGCACTTACAGCGTGCCACTTGCAGTGTGCCTAGCGTTCGGCATCCGCGTCGGAGGCTAGAGGGGCCAGCGACGCAGACATGACTTCAGGCCGGCGTACTGTAGTTCCAAAACAGGTCACTTGTCAAATTCTTTGTGCTCTTCTGTCGGCGAGGGGCACAGCTGTTCCCACGGGTTCGCACCTCCGCCTACAGTATGTTCCGAAAGTTGGAACATGCAAGCAGAGCCGGAACTTCTGTTCAGTGCTCTTCGAGCCTTCGCGCGCGCGCGAAGGACGCGGCGCGAGCCGCCCCCTCCCTCGCTCGCGTTCGCTGCTTTCGCCGTGCTCTTCAGTCGTCCGCGCGCGCGATTCGGGTCAGCTCTTCGGCGAGCCCCCACCGCACGCCGCGGTCCGACACGACGACCGTACGTGCGCCGACGTGCTCGAGCAGCGCGAGCGCGACGAGACCTCCGGCGACGATCACGTCGGCGCGCTTCGGCTCGAGGCCGACCGTCTTCTTCCTCTCCTCGAGGGGCTTCGCCGCGAGCGCCCCGACGACTTCTTCGAGCCGAGCGACCGGGAGCTCGAGCCCGTGCACGCGCGTCGCGTCGTACTTCGCGAGACCGAGCGCGACCGCGGCAAGGGTCGTGACCGTGCCCGCGATGCCGACCGGCGCGTTCGCCGCCGTCGTGCTTCCGTTCGCGTTGCGCGGCCCTGGCCGTGGCACCCCGGCGAAGACGTCGCGGGCGGCCGCGCGCACCGCAGCGATCTCTGCGGGAAGCGGCGGGTCGTGATGCACGTGACGTTCGGTGAGGCGCACGCTCCCGACGTCGAAGCTCGCGGCGAAGCCGAGGACGCGCTGGCCGTCCTCGGCGGGGCGGCCGATCACGACCTCCGTGCTCCCACCTCCGATGTCGAACACCAGCACCTCGCCTTCCGTCTGCGCCCGCGGCAGACCACTCAGCGCGCCCGCAAACGTGAGGCGCGCTTCCTCGTCGCCGGAGATCGTGCGCGCCTCGACGCCGAAGCGCTGCCGGACGTGCGCCCGGATCTCCTCTCCGCCTCCTGCGTCCCTCATCGCGCTCGTGCCGACGACCGCGACGCGGTCGACGCCTGCCGCCCGGACGATCTCGGCGTAGCGGTCGAGGCATTCGGTCGTGCGCGCGATCGCTTCCGGCGCGAGGCGCTTCGTCTCGTCCACGCCTTGCCCGAGCCGCGTGATCGTCGCGTGCTCCTCGACGGCCACGAGCTCGCCTTCGTCGCGCCGCTCGGCGATCAGGAGGAGCACCGTGTTGGTTCCGATGTCGATCGTCGCGACGCGCATGCGGGGTCGTCCTCTCGTCGGTGTCGTGGCGGTGGCCTCTTCCGCGGATCGCCGGTTCGGTTCGCGGGCTCGAACGAGACGAGCCCCGGAAGTGTGACTCCCGAGGCTCGTCGAGCGACTGGTCCGGCTCCGTGAGTCGCGGGCCGCGCGCTCGCGGCGGCCCGGAAATCACGGCTCGGACGTCACCCTCACTTGATCGCGCCGAGGTTGAGCATCTCCTCGACGTTCGGCTGCACGACGAGCTCGACGCGGCGGTTCTTCTTCCGCTCCTCTTCCGTCTGCTGCGCCATCGTGCCCATCTGCGGGTCGGTCTCGCCGTAGCCGGCAGCGGCCCAGCGCTGCGGGTTGAGCCCGCCGCCGGCGACGTCGCCCTTCTTCTTCGGGTCGGCCTTGTGGTCGTCGATCAAGAAGAGGAGGACCTGGCGCGCGCGCGCGAGCGACAGGCCCCAGTTGTCCTTGAACGCGCCGCCCGGCGGATACTTCGCGTTGTCGGTGTGACCCGCAACGAGGAAGTAGCGGTTCGCGAGATCCTTGTCGCTCCGGATGACCTCGGCGACCTGGCTGAGGACTTCCTTGCCCTGCTGCTTCAGGTCGTCCTTGCCGGAGTCGAAGAGGATGTCGCCCGGGAGCTGGATGACGAGCCGGTTGTTCCTCGGCACCACCTTCACGCCGAACTGATTGAGCTTGTCGAGCTTCGACCGGAGCTCGCGGAAGCGCGCTTCGATCACGGCGAGCTGGTCGGCGCGCTGCTTGTACTCGGCGAGCGCCTGCGCGAGCCGCTGGGCCTCACCCTGCGACTTCTCGAGGCCGAGGCCAGCCTGCTTCAGCTGCTCCTTCATGCGCTCGATGGAGCTCTGCGCCTCTCCGAACTTCGCTTGGTCGTCGGCGATCTGCGCCTTGGCGGCCTTCAGGTCGGCCGAGAGCTTGTCGATCTCCCGCTGCTTCGCGGCCATCTCCTCGTCGGTGTGTCCGCAGCCCGCCAGGGTGAGCGCGATCGCCGTGACGAGCGGCCAGGACCAGAGCTTCCTCATCATTTCCTCCTCGGGGGCGTCGGCGCGGTCGGCGCCGTCGTCGTCCGCATTGCTCGAGGCGTTCGAAGGTATCGGCCACCAACGTCGCACGTCAACGCGCGCCGGTGGTCGAGGAGCGATCAGGAAGAGGAGGGAGGATGAAGGAGGGACGATGAAGAGCTGGCGCGCCGTCCGTCCGCGCCCCGCCTCGCCCGTCGCGTTTCGTCACGTGTGCCGTCCGTGGGCGGCAGACGACGCGTCCCCGGACCGGAGAAGGGGCCAACCGACGTCCTCGCGAAGCGGTTCGACGACGTCGTCGACGTCGTCGTCGTGCATGCGCTGCGAGATCGATGTCGGAGCAAAAAATATTTTTTTGCTCCGGAGGCTGGTTCCTGGGCCCTTCGTGAAGGTCAGCCAACAATCCATGTTCAGTACAAATCATGGAGACTGCAGCCTTCTCGCGGCCAGAACGTAAATCCAGCGCTCGTTCTGCGTGAAATCGATCGAAATCGGGCCGAATCGACCCAGGTGTCGTCGGGAGGTCACAGGACCGGATCGCTTGCTCAGGGTGCTCGCCCGTCAAGTTTTTTTGTTTGACACCTGACGTAGGTGACCATATACGTCATGTAGATCACCTCTGCAGGAGGAACTCGAATGGCTGCTAAGAAGAAGGCTGCTGCGAAGAAGTCCACGAAGACCCCGAAGAAGGCCGCTGGCAAGACGGCCAAGAAGACGGGCGCGAAGAAGCGCTCGGCCGGCAAGAAGTCGGCCGCCAAGAAGGCTGGCTCAGCCAAAAAGGCTGCCAAGAAGCCAACTAGGCGAGCCGCCCCCAAGGCGGCGAAAACTGGGCGGTCTGCGGCAAAGCGTTCGTCGGGTGGTCGCGGCAAGGCTGCGGCTCCGAAGGCCGCTCCGCCGGCCGGTGTTCCGTCGATGTTGGGCGGCGCGCCCACGTCCAGCGCTGGGCTGGACGAAGGCGAGGAATAGAGCACCCGCCACAGACCGTAGTTTCGCCCACTTGGGCATGGACGAGAGGGCGTACCCCACTGGGGGACGCCCTCTCGTCTTTTTGTGCGTCTCGGGCTCGGGCGTGGGGCGCCCCGCACTTGGACCCTGAGCAAGGCCGCGCTCACCGCTTGTGTTCGCGGTATCGCCCGGTGAGCCCCCGAACATCTGGTAGGTACGATACAGGCGTACAGCCTGCGGCCCGTCAGTCTCCGAGGTAGAGCCGGAGCGCCTCGGCGGCCGCGCGGCGATCGAACGGCACGCCGCGCAGCTCGTCGCGCTGCCCGATGTTCTCGAAGAGCGCGACGAGGAACGTGTGGAACTGCTCCGCCTCCGCGACGGCGCGCCCGAGCCGATCGGGGTCGAGCAGATCCGTCTCCTCGAGCGCGGACACCGCGGCATGGAACGCGTCGAACCGCGGGTAGTCCGCCGCGCGGAGCAACGGGTACCCCATCGCGTCGAAGTACCCGAGGAACTCGCGCACGAACTGGAGCGACGAGGGGCCGCTCCACCGATCCGCGCTCGACGGCGTCGCGCGCGCCTTCGCGGCGAAGGCCCGGACGATCTGCGCGAACATCCACACGTCGCGCCGCAGGCGTTCGCTCAACGCACGTCGCGCCGCGCTGTCGTCGAAGACCCCGTGCTCGTCGAGCCGCGCGCCGAGCGACTTCCCGAGGACGAGCACCGCGTTCTGCAGCGCCGGCCGCAGATTGCCGACGACGAGCGTGACGACTTCGCGGAGCGTCTCGATCTGGACCGTCGCGTCGGGTGCGGGGATGTCGTGCTCGAACGCGCGCCGCAGCTCGAGTCGGAGGTTCGCGGCGATCCCTCCGAGCGTCGCCTTGATCCCCATCAGCCGGTGCGCTTCGGCGAGCATCTCCTCGTAGCGCGGGCCGATCTGCGAAGCGGTCAGCTTGAAGAGCTCCCGGTCGAAGCTCTCGGCGAGCTGCTCGCCGGCCCGCTTGCGGAGGTGGTCGGTCAGGGCGCGCGCGTCCGAGCGCACGACCGCGAGGACGAGGTAGGTGAGCCCGGGACGCGCGTCCCGCGACACGTGCTCGAGCAGCGCGCAGTACCGGAGCAGCCGGAACAGCGCGAGGAACGACAGCGCGACGAGCCGGCGCGCGTGCTCGCCCGGCACGAACCGCATCACGTCGAGCACGCGCGCGTTCGTGATCCGGTCGAACTCGGGGCGGAACTCGAGCGCGGCGAGCGGGTTGAAGAACGCCGAATGCCCGATCTCGCGCTGGACCGACGCCATCGTCGCGTAGAAGAGGCGGAACGGGACGCGCGGCAGCCGAGCCACGCCGCCCGTCACCTCGACGAGATTCGTGATCCCCTGCCGGAGCGCGAAGAGCGACTGCTCCGGCGTCTCCTGGCCGCCACCCTCGACGAGACGAGTCCGCGCCCCGTCGTCGGGGACGAGCATCTCCAGATAGCGCTGGAACACGAAGGCGCGCTCGCGCTCGCCGAGGAGGAGCCGGCAGAGCTGGGCGACGCGGGCCATCGCCTCGCGCGCGAGGAGGAGCGGCTCGCGGTAGTCCTGCGCCACGATCGCCGCCCGCTTCGGGGGACCGGGATGATTGCGAGGATTCGCGAAGCACGCGATCCCCTTCAGCAGGATCTCGAGCTCGAAGAGCGCTTCTTCGCGCCGTTCGAGCGGGACGCTCGCGAGCCACGCTTCGCGCGCCGCAGACTGCTCTTTCCGGAGGCCGCGCGTGTCGCGGAGGAGCTCTGCGTAGGCGTCGCCGAGACCGGCGAAGCTGCCGAGCGCACCCGGTGGGAGCGAGCGCGCCGATCCCGGCCCGACCCGGCCGGGCGGCATCGATCGCGACGAGCTCACCGCTCGGCCTTGGTGGCACGCGCGCGCTTGTCCCCTTCGCGACGCGACAGGAGGGTGTCGAGCCTGCCGACGCGCGGCCCGAGCATCTTCGCCATCACCCCTTCGATGTCGCGGCCGATGCGCTGCGAGAGGAGCGTGATGTCGAGCGCCACTTGGCTCGTCACGACCTCCGCGATCGCGGTCGTCTCGCTGACGACGGCGCTGTCACCGTCGGACTGCTCGGCGGCACCGACGAGCGAGCGCTGGTCGTCCGCGACGACGGCGAGCCGATGCTTCCAGAACTCTTCGAGCGCGTTCTCCTGCAGCCCGTAGCTGAAGATCTCGCCCGGCAGCGCCGGCAGCTCGGCGTGCGAGAAGACGACGATGTAGACCTTCCGCTTCGCCGCCCGCTTCAGCTCGGCCGAGAGCTGCTCGAGCTCGCGTGGCCAGCCGCTGATCACGAGCCGGTGCTGCGCGCCGCGGATCAAGCGCTCGGCCTCCTCGAGGACGCGCTGGTAGCCGCGGACGCTGAAGGCGTCGGGCGCAGGCGGGGTCGTGTCGAGCCGCCGGATCGCTTCTTCGAGCTGACCGGTCGACGCGTCGAACCGCTTCCGGAGGAGCGCGAGCAGCTCCTCGGCAGGCGCCGGCGCGAAGCGCTCCGGCGTCCCGGCGATCGAGCGAGCGGCACCCGCCTTCACGAGTCGGCGCAGCACGCCGTAGACGGCGGATCGCGGGATCTGGGCGCGGACCCCGACCTCGTAGCCGGTCGCGGGGCTCTCCTGGAGGAGCGCGGCGTACGCGCGCGACTCGTTCAGGCTGAAGCCGAGGGCGACGAGGGCGGGGACGACGTCCGGCTCGGCCATCAGCCCTTTTCTCCCACGGATCGGCCCTCGCCACCAAGTCGCATCGGAGCGCTACTTGCCCGCGTCCGCCTTCGCCGGCGTGTTGCGCGGGTGGAAGTTGAACGGGTAGTGGGCGCGCGTCTCGTGGCCCTTCGCGCTCGCGGCGAACTTGATCTTCTTGATCACGTCGATCACGCAGTTGCCGACGCCGGGATCGAGGATCTGGCTCTTCGTCGAGTCGACCTCGGCGGAGGTGACGTTGCCCTGCGGGTCGATCACGAACTTGATGTCGAGATCGCCTTCCATCCCCGGATGGTCCTTGAGGCCCTTGTCGTAGCAGGCCCGCGCTTCGTCACGCCGCGCGCCGCCGATGATCGTCTGGAGATCCTTCGGGCTGCGCCCGGGCTCCGAGCTGCCCGGCGTGGGCTTCGGCGTCCCTTCGCTCTTCGTCTCGATCTCGGTGCGGCTCGACGTCCCGAGCTTCGCGCCCTGCAGGTCACCGGCATCACCCAGCTGGAGCGTCGTGGTCGTACCCCCTCCGCTCTCCTGCGGCTTCGCGCTCGCGGGGCCGGAGGAGGGGGTCGGTTCCGCACTGCTCGCCGCGTTCGCGGGCGACTTGGCTTCGCTGCCGCCGCAGGCGAACGCGAGCATGACGGTCGAGGAGCAGAGGGTGGCGAGGACGAAAGAGGGCGCAGTCCGAAGGCGCATGCCGCTACGCTACCCTAATCCGCGTTGTTCGTGCGTCTGGTCACGCCAGATGCCGCCGGGCCTCGACGGACCGCGCATCCGGTGCTTTGGTGAGGGGAGTCGTGGCGTCATCTCCGATGGGAAATCGCGACGAGCTGCACACGAGCAAACCGCTCGGAAGCTGCGGCACGTTCGAGCTCCTCGTGGAGCTCGCGTCCGGCGGCATGGCCACCGTCTATCTCGCGCGTGCGCGGGACGGCCGTGACGCGCCGCTCGTCGCGATCAAGCGTCCCCATCGTCATCTTGCCGGCGACAAGGCGTTCCTCACGATGCTCGTCGACGAGGCCCGGCTCGCCTCCGCGATCTCGCATCCGAATGTGGTTCGCGTGCGCGAGCTCGGGTTCGACGGCGGCGAGCCGTTCATCGTCATGGATTACGTCGAGGGCGGATCGCTCTCGCACGTCCGGCAGGTGCTCTCGGACCTCGGCAAGACGCTCGAGCCGCGTCTCGCGCTCCGGGTCACGCTCGACGCGCTCGCGGGGCTCGAGGCCGCGCACTCGCTGAAGGACGAGAACGGTCGCCACCTCGGGATCGTCCATCGCGACGTGAGCCCCCACAACGTGCTCGTCGGATGCGACGGCACCTCGAAGCTCACCGACTTCGGCATCGCCCAGGCCGCCGATCGCGTCCAGGTCACCCGGACCCACGAGGTGAAGGGCAAGCTCGCGTACCTGGCACCCGAGCGCATCGACCGACGCCGGACGTGCACCGCGCAGAGCGACGTGTTCTCGATGGCCGTCGTGCTGTGGGAATGCATCGCTGGACGACGCCTGTTCCGAGGAGAGGAAGCGCTCGAGACCTTGCAGGAGGTCGTCTCCGCGCCGATTCCGTCACTCCGGAAGCTCGGCGCCGCGATCCCGCCCGCGCTCGACGAGGTGATCCTCCGCGGTCTCGCGCGTGACCTCGATCACCGCTACCTCTCCGCCGCGCAGTTCGCCGAAGCGCTCCGGCAGGCGGCGACCCTCGAAGGGATCGCGAAGCCCTACGAGGTCGCCGAGCTCGTCGAGGCGCTCTTCGGCGACGAGCTCCGCGTCCGCCACGAGCTGATCCGCCGTGCGCTCCCGGTCGCGGACGTCTCCCACGTCCTCGAAGTGTCGGGGCTCGCCGCGCGTCCCGAGCCGACGGAGGAGATGCGTCATGCCGAGAGGCTCCGCCTCGCGCAGCTGCCTCCGGCAGCAGCCGCTCATGCGGTCGCCGCCGAGCGGCCCGGCGAGCGCGTCTTCACGCGGGTGCCGCGCGCACGTTCGGTCGCGCCGTGGGCCGCGTTCGGCGTCGTCGCGTTGATCGGGCTCGTGTGGGCGTTCGGCCGGAAGCCCGCGGAAGCCGATGCCCACGTCGCGACGCCGTCGACGTCGTCGGCTTCGGCCGTTCCGCTCGCGGAGGCGCGGAAGGTGATCGTGACCTTGCCGTTCTCCGCGTCGTACGTGACGTTCGACGGCAAGCCGGTCGACGTTCCGCAGGCGACGTCCGCGGTCGTCGTCGAGGTCCCGGCCGGGAGCGCGGCCACGCACCACGTCGTCGCCGTCGCTCCGGACGGGGCGCGCGCAGAGGCGTCGGTGATCGAGGACGACGGGTATGCGAAGCCGTCCGGAGGAGGCTTCGTGATCGAGACGCTCGAGACCTACGAGCTCGGTCCGACCGCCGCCGCGCC
>JBDHVE010000107.1:0-31161 GCA_039809485.1 Polyangiaceae bacterium
AGAAGGTCGAAGTCGTCTCGAAGGGCATCGTCCGCCGCGCCCGCCTCTTCTACCTGCGCGACCTCCAGGGCAAGGCTGCCCGCGTTCGCGATCAGAAGGACGCCTGAGACTCGCTCCTCGCGCCGCGCGAGGAACAGCGTCCGAAACGCGAAAGGCCCACCCGGGCCTTTCGGCGTTTTGTGCGCTCGTCCCGGCCGCGCTCCCTCAGACCGGGACGCGGACGCCGGCGGCCATCTCGGAGAGGCGGCGGCGCGCGTCGCGGAGCCAGACGCTGTCGTGCCATACGTCCCCCGCGAGGAGCGACGTGATCGAGCGGCGGAGCGCCATGTGCTTCTCGTCCGCGAAGAGGTGGTCGACGAGCGGGCCCGCGTAGAAGGCCTGGACCGCGAGGACGAACGTCTCGCCGCCGGTCCGGACTTCTTCCGACCATGCCGCGAGGCGGGTGGCCTCGTCGGCGCCGGCGAGGATCTCCAGAATCGCGTCGGCGGCCTTGAGCCCGCCGCACATGGCCATGTGGGCGCCGGTCGAGAACAGCGGATCGATGAAGCCGGCGGCGTCGCCGATGGCGACGAGGCCGTCAGAGGCGAGCTCGCGGACGCGGTAGCTGAAGTCGGCCGTCGCCTGTGCGCGCGGCCAGAGCATCTTCGCGTCGGCGAGGAGTGAAGCGGCGGTGCTCGAGGCCGCGACGGCGCGGTCGAAGAGCGCCTGCGCGTCCGACGCACCGGCCTTCGTCTGCTCGCGGATCCACGCGCGCGAGACCACGGCGCCCACGCTGGTCCGCCCGTCCTTGAACGGGATGAACCAGAACCAATTCGGCCGCGCGTCCGCCGACGGGCGGAAGAGCACGATGTCGATGTCGCCGGCCTCTTCGGCTGCGCCACGCGGGATGCCTTCGAAGTGCGCGAAGATGGCGGTCTGATCGAGGCCGCCGATCTTGTCCGTCCCGCCTCGCGCGTGGGCGGTCATCGCATCGCGGCCGGTCGCGTCGACGACGTAGCGCGCGTGAAGGACGTGCGTGCCGCCGTCGGGATCCTTCGCTTCGACACCGACGGCGCGCGTCCCTTCACGGAGGACGGCGCGGGCTTCCCAGCGCTCGCGCACGTCGGCACCGGAGGCGCGAGCGTGCTGGAGGAGGACGGCGTCGAACGCGTCGCGCGGCACCTGGAAGGCGTGATCGGGCTCCGCGCGCCAGGCGCCGGCGAAGGCGAAGCGATCCTTGCGGCCTGTCGCGTCGTCGTGGAAGCGCGCGCCGTACTTCGGCTGGAACGTGGAGGCGACCTGCTCGAGCACGCCGATCTCGGCGAGGACCGGCATCGATTGCGGAAGGAGCGACTCGCCGAGGTGGAAGCGCGGAAACGGCGTCTTCTCGAGGACGACGACGGACAGGCCTCGCTGCGCGAGACGCGCGGCGCAGACCGAGCCCGCGGGTCCACCCCCGACGATGACGACGTCGTGACGAGAGGAAGTCGTCACTCGACGGGCTTCGGCGGAGGTCCGAGCTGGATGCGCTCGCCGATGTACGCGCCGATGAGCGTGAACATGATCCCGATGCCGCTCATGATGACGTAGAGGAACGTCGGCATCGTCCTCACGGTCTGGCTCTGGAGGAGGAGGAACGTCGTCGGGATCGCGACGACGAAGCTCGCGATCATCGGCTCGATGAAGGTGCGGCCCGGCGAGATCATGCCGACGAGGAGACCGCCGACGAACCAGACCGGCACGCAGACGATCATCCCGTTGCCGCCCTCGAAGTCGAGCAGCGTGAGGATGCGCGGGAGGCCGAACACGAGAGCCGCGGTGAGGACGCCCTGCACCGCGATCGCGATGAAGAGCCACTGCACGCTGACGCCCTCCTGCTGATAGCGGCGCTCGAGCTCTTCCTCACGCGTACGGGACTTCGTGAGCGCCTCGATCTTCGCGCCGCAGGAGCCGCAGCGGACAGAGCCGGGCGGATTCTTGGCGAAGCCGCACGAGGGGCAGGCGACGAGCTTTCCGGAGGCCATCGTGCGAGGAGAGTAGCAAGATTTCCCCTGGCTCCTCCAGCACGTAACCACGGGCGTGTAGGACACGGTTCGCGCGGCGCCGCAATTTTCGTGGCCTTCGGGAACCGGAAGGCCTCCGGCGGTGTCGGATTGGCCAGGAGCGCAGGATCCCCGTAGATTCGAGGGGTCCGGTCCTCCGGCAAGCCATGCAAGCGCCCACCACAGACCTGCTCACCGGGCCGGACGTCGCCGAAGAGGTCGACCAGGAGCTCCTCGACCTCCCCGCTCCGCCGAAGCGCGAGCGGAGCCTCACCGTCGGCCTCCTCCTCTTCACCGCGCTCGCGTCCCTGGCGATGGTGTTCACGTTGCGGCGGGATGCCGCTTACGCCTTCCGCGAGCCTCGGCCGGAGCACCTCGGCGATTTCGGGACGGCGCCGCTCGAAGCATTCCATGACAACGCCTTCGTCGAAGGCCGGGCGATGCTCGGCGCGGCGCACGCGATCCGCTACGAGCGGCCGCTCGTGAGCTCCTCGTTCCGCCTGATGCCGGTCGCGGGGCGGCCCAACGTGTGGGCCGAGGTCCGCGTCCCCGCCGGCGCCGAGAACGCGCGCTGGGTCCCGCCGAGCGAGGTCGTCGGCCGCCTCGTCCGCTTCGAAGCGAGCGGCCCGAAGCACCGCGGCCTCGCCGCGGCGGTGAAGGACGCGACGGGCCAGGACGTCCCCCAGGGCGCGTGGCTCCTCGTCCAGGACGAGGGCCCGACCGACGCACGGTCCGCCGTGCTCCTCGTCCTGCTCTTCGCCGGCTTCGCCGCGTGGAACGTGTTCGCGACGACGCGTCTACTCCGCAAGGTGCGCTGAGCTCACCCCGGCTTGCCGTCCACTCGCGGCGCGAGCAGGACCGGCGCATAGCCGACGAGGTACGCGCCGAACGCCGCGGTCCAGAGGAGGCCGGAGACGACGACCGCGTGGTACGCGCCGCTCGGCAGGACGAGCGGGCCGAAGACGCGGACCAGCGCGGCGAGCGTGACGAGCGCGAACGACGCCGTCGTGAGACGCGTCGCACGGATCGTCCGGCCGGAGTGGCCGAGCGCGACGCGCGCCATCATCCCGAGCGTCGTCGTCCCGATGACGCCGGCCGTGAGGGCGTGGGTCGCGAGCGACGACGGAACCGCCGACGGCGCGAACGTCGACGCCGCGCGGAGGACGAGCCCGACCGCGATCCAAGCGTGCCCCGCGTGGAGGACCCACAGCATCGGATCCTTCAGCGCCCCGCGCGCGCCCCACCGCGACGCGCGCGCGACGACGAGCACCGCCGCGACGGCCGCGAGCGTGCCGGAGACGAGCGTCGCCGAGACGCCCGCGGCACGGACGAGATCCACGAGAGCGAGGGCCGCGACCGCGAGCGCCGCGAGCTTGTCGAGCCGCGGCTTCGAGGCGACGGTCTGATCTCCCGTCGCGTTCCGCGTGAACATCGGGAACACGCGCGCGCCGATCAGGACGACGAGGAGCACGATCACGTCGACCGCGAAGAGCACCGCCGTCCGCCGCGCGTCGGGGACGAGGTGGAAGGCGAGGTCCGCCAGCCAGAGCGCCGCGAGGACGACGAGCATGATCATGTTGCGACGATTCTTCGTCGCGACGAGCGGGCGCGCGATCGTGATCGCGAGCGCCGGAAGGAACGCGAGCTCGATCGCCGCGACGAGCAGGCGTGAGCCGCCCGGCACGAGCAGCGCGATCCGCCCCGCGATCCACAGCGCCGCGAGGGCGAGCAGCGGCTTGCCGATCGCGGTCTCCTTCCCCGTCCAGTTCCCGACCGCGGTCAGGAGAAAGCCGGCGACGACGGCCGCGGAGAAGCCGAAGACCATCTCGTGCGAGTGCCACGCGATCGGGTCGACGTAGGCGTCGACCCGCACGCGCCCGGACAGCACGAGCAGCCAGAGCGGGAGGAACAACGTCGCGAGCGCGGCCGCGAGCAAGAAGAACGGACGAAAACCCTTCGCCGCAATCGGAGGACCGGAGACGACGCTCTCGGGCGGCGCGCCGTGGAGTGGAAGCGAACGCATTTCGCCGTCCAGACGAGCACATCCCGAGCCGGCCGTGGCGACACGACTTTCGCCGCAGGACCTGGGGCCGAGCTCGCGCGACGCGCGCACGAGGTGCACCGCGGCGCAGGACCTGCGCGCAGGCTCAGCCAGTCGCGATGGCGTCGAGCTTCGCGAGCAGCGCGTCGCCCTTCGCGGGGTCGACCATCGCGACGTACGCGATCTTCCCTCGCAGCCACGCCTCGTAGTCGGGACGACCCTCGCGATTCTGCGCGGCGAGGCCTTCCTTCGACGCGTGGTGGAGGATGGCGCGGAGCTTCCGGAGCTCTTCGCGCGGGAGGCCGAGCTTGTCGTTCACGACGACGCCCGTGACCTCCTGCCTCCGCGCGGCGCGCTGGACGCGACACTTCTTCTTGTTCAGGCGGAAGCCCTCGTCCTCCGCGATGTGGCGCACTCGCGCGAGGAGATAGCCGATCTGCTCGCGGTGCCCCTCCCCGGCGCTGAACGTGAGGTCGTCCGCGTAGCGGGTGTAGGCCCAGCCGAGCTTCTTGCAGATTCCACGCAACCGCTGATCGAGCTTGCGCGCGACCTGGTTCGAGAGCGCCGGGCTCGTCGGCGCGCCCTGCGGGAGCGCGCGCTCGCCGACGGCGACGTGAAACGTCTTGCCATCGTAGGCCACCGTCGTCCGCGGCGCTTCGGTGCAGAGGAGCGCGAGGACGGTCGCGACGGCAGGCGAGTAGCCGACCGCTTCGAAGACGCCGCGCACGCGCCGGAAGCCGATCGACGGGAAGAAGGCCTCGAGGTCGCAGTTCACGACGACGTCGCGCGCGACGTGCGCGGCCGCATTGCTCACGACGCTCCGCCCGGGCACGAAGCCGTGCGCGGAGTCGGTGACCGGCAGCTTCTCGAGGATCGCCTCGAGGATCCAGCGCTGCGCATTCTTCAGGTCGTCGTGCGGCGCGGCGAGGACACGCGTGCCGCCGGTGCGCTTCGGCACCTCGAACGTCACGTAGTGCGTGCGCGTCGGCGCCTCCGCGTGGAACGCGAGCCAGCGGAGGCGCTTCACGGTGAGACCGAGCGCGCGTGCGACGTCGGCCGGCGTGGCGAGGAGCGGGAGGCCGCGTTTCTCGAGCTCCTCGACGTGCGAGCGCCGGTCGGCGAGCCCTGCCGAGACACCGCGGCCGAGGAAGACGATGTCCTCCGCACGGCGCTTCGCGACCGCCGCCGCTCGCGCCGCGCGACGGAGAGCAGCCTCCTCCTTCTTCTTCGCCTTCGCCGCTGCCTTCGCCGCGCGCTGCTCGGCGAGCCAGGCGTCCACGTTCGCGCTCGCCGCCGCCTCGGCGAGCCGAGCGGCCTCGTGGACGCGGAGCCATGCGTCGCCGACGCGGTGGATCTCGACGAGCTGCGCGCGTGTGAGCAGGCCGCGGAGCTCGAGGCCGCGGTCGATCAGCGCGGTGCGCTCGTCGCTCTGCGGAGGGATCGTGTCGACGCGGCCGATCCACGCCGTCGTCCACGGCTTGATCTTCAGCGCGCGCTCGCGCATCGCCGCGTGGCCGAGGCCCATGATCTCGGACGAGCCCTTGAAGGGGTCGACGAGCACCGGGGTCCGCCCACCACCACGCGGAGCGCTCGGAACGCGCGGCGCGGGTGGAACCCGTGGCGCGGGCGGCGCGCTGGGTGATGCGGGCGGACCGGCCGACCCGTAACGCGGCGCGTACGCCCCGGGATCGGCGCCGCTCGCGTGGTAGACCGCGCCCGTCTTCGTGTAGCCGAGCGCTTCGAGCTCGCCGCTCGCGTGGAGCGCTTCGACGACGGCGCACGCGGCACGGATCGCCGCGACCGTGCGCTCGCCCGTCTTCTGCGTGACGACGTCGGCGACGTCGACCGCCTCGAACATGTCGCCGGCCGCGCAGCTCGCGGTGACGACCGCGCGCACTTCGCGGACGAGGGCCGCGTCGTGCCCGGCGAGCGGATCCTCGGACGGTCCGCCCTCCCCCTCACCTCCGAAGAAGCGTTTGACCTTGTTCCAGAAGCTCACGTGATCGTCCCGCCCTGGAAAGGAAGCCCGAGAGCTCGACTTCGTGCGTAGGACCGCGTCCGATCACCAAGGGGTCGCGGGTGGCGTGCATGGTGCAAACGTATGTTGCCTTGGTGTGGCAACACGCCACCTGTCGAGCCCAAGAGAACATCGGGCGTGGGGAAGCATGGAGCAGCAACAGCCGCCACGGCGGAACACCGCAGCATGATGGGCTCGTGCGCTCGGGCCTCCTTGCAGGGCGGGACGATCGTGAAGCGAAACGAAAGGAACATGGGTCAGCGGAGAAGGGAAGAGGTCATGCGCATGACGTCCTTCGCGAGCGCCCAGCTCGCTTCGACGACGCGCGAGACCGTGACGTCGAGGCGCGCGGCATCACGCTGGATGTCGGCCTCCACCGAAGGCGGGAGCGAGAGGAGCTGCGCGACCTTCGTGCCGGACGAGCGATACGCGGCGGTCTCGGGCGCTCCGAGGATCGTTTCGAGGCTGCTTGCCTTCGCGAGGCGCTCACGGGCGATGCGATAGGCCTGTTCCGCGACGACGTGGAGCGTCTCCCCTCGCCGCTCCGCTTCCTGCTGCATCGCGGTGAGGACGTCGTCGGGGAGGTGAACGAGGAGGCCCGTGCGGGTCGCCTCCGTCACCGGTGCGGCGACATCCGGCATCGGCGCTCTCCGCGACCAGGCGCTCCGCGTCGCGGCGGCGCGGAGCGCGAAGAGGTGACGACACGGCCCGCGACGGAGCTTGTTCTGGTGGAAGAACGAGCACGAGCACTTCGCGGAGGAGAAGCCCCCGTCGAGATCGAGGATGCCTTCGCACCCCGTTCCGCCGACGCGGGCTGCGAGGAGCCGGCGTCCCGAAGCGATCGGCGTGTCGCGCTCGATCTTCACGTCGCGCTCGGCGAGCCGCTTGCCCTCCGCGATCTCCGGGCTCTCGGGGCCGAGGAGCGTCTCCGAGAGCGCGACGGGGAGGATCGGCCGCCAGCGGTAGACGCCCGCGCCGACGTCGTGGATGCACTGTCCGCGCATCGCGAGCTCGTAGAGCGCCCCCTGCACCTGCTTCCGCGCGAGACCGAGCTGCTGCTCGAGCGTCACGAGCTTCGCGGCGTGCGTGACCTCGAGATAGCGCGCGAGCGCGTCGGCCGCGCCGGGCGGCGCCTCCATCCCGCCGAGGACCGCGTCGAGGTTCGAGCCGCGGGACCAGTCGTTCGCGGTCCACCCCGAGAGCGCGAGGACGAACCGCATCTCGCCCATGTACGCGGTCCAGATGCTGGGCAGCCCCGAGCCGAGGACGGTGACCTCGAACCGGTCGGTGATCGGGAGGAGGCGCGCGAGCGACATCAGCCGGCGACGTCCCCAGAGCTTCACCTCGCCGATCGACGTGCCGTCGTAGACCGGACCGCGCGAGCGGATCTCGACGCCCCAGGGGTCGAGGATGATCGACGGCGGCGCGCCTGGCACGAGCACGAGACGCATGCTGCGCGGCCCGGTCTTCTCGCGATGGCGACGGAGGTAGGCGAGCACGGAGTAGACGACCTCGACGGGCAGCGTCACGCGCGTCGCGGGAAGCGCCATCGCGGCCTGGATCTGACCGAAGCCGCGGAGCCACGACGGCGGGAGATCGATCTTCTCCTCGCGGATGCCGTTCACACCGCCGCGCGCCGCCGTCTTCACCTCGAACCCGGCAGGGTCGACGAAGAGACGCGTCGGCCGATACGTGCGGAGCGTCTGGAAGTGCTCGTAGAGCGCGAGCGAGTAGTCGACGTTGGTCGTGCCGTTGCCCGCCGCGCCCTCGCCGCCGAACGCTCCGCGGTCGACCGTGAGGCAGCCGTAGGACGCCTCGTCCTTCGCGAACGCCTCGAAGAAGACGACGTCGGGCGCGACGGTCACGACCGGATCGCACGGCACGAGCGCGCGGAACAGCTCCGGGTCGTTCCGCGAGAGCTCGTTCGCCCACTTCACGCGCGCGTCCCAGTAGAGGCGGTGCATCTTCCGGAACTGCGCGTCGAGATCCTTCGGCGGCGGCTCGGACACCCCGAGCTTCCGCGCTTCCTCGACCCGCGCCCGGTCCATCAGCTCGGCGCGGACCTTCGCCTCCTCGCGCTGCTGGTCGGCCTTCCACGCGAGCCAGCGCGTGCGGCTCCTCTTCACCGGTCGGAGATCGCCGACGACGACGTCGTGGAGCGCGCTCATGGCCTCGCGGAAGCGGAGCGGATGCCGGAGCTCACCGTCGAAGAAGACCGGCGGGCGCGCGAGGTTCGGCGCGAAGGCGAGCGCCTGGGACGCGCCCTGCTCGCGAAGGCCGCTCTGGCCGAGGTAGCGGAGGTCGTAGTGCATCAGGCGCTCACCTGCGTGCCGACGGCGAGCTCGGGAAGGTGCCGCGCGACGGCGGCACGGACGACGCCGCTCGAGACCGCGGCGCGCGCGATGCTCGCGAGCGCGCCGGCGCGCTCCGGGCCGCGGATCGAGCGGAGGGCGAGCGCGAGGAGGGGCAGGAGGCGGTCGGCCTCGTTTGGCTTCGCGACGGCGCGATCGGCGAGGCGGCGGAGGACGATCTGCTTCGTCGCGGCGCCGCGATGGATCGCGAGGAGCGCCGCCGCTGCGAGGTGCTCGATCTCCGCCGGTCCCGCTTCGTCCTGCCATTCCTTCGCGTAGCGGGCGACGAGCGCGCGGACGTCGTCGTACGGCGACTCGACGAGCGCGAACCAGAGCGGCAAGGTCCGCTGCTCGCGACGCGACCCGACGAAGGCCGCGACGATCGCGCGCACGTCCTCGTGGCGCGAATCGAACAGGTCACGGACGTGCTCCGGCGCGGCGAGCTCCGGGCTTCCGGAGGCGACGAGCTCGAGCGTCCAGCGGGCAGCCTCGACGCGCACCGAGGCGACCGGCGCACGCGCGATCGAAGCGACGTGCGACAGGTCCTCTGCCGTCGTGATCGACTTCTCGCGCGCCCAGCGGAGACCGAGGTCGGCGACGACCGCCGCCGAGGAGCGCGCGAGCGCCGCGCACGCGTCGAGCGAGAGGCGCTTCGGCGAGACGCGCGCTTCGAAGATCTCGACCACCGTGGCGAGCGCGTCGAGGTTCGGCGCAGCGAGCAGCGCGACCCAGCCCTCGACCGGGAGGACGTCGAGCCCCGCCGCGGTGCGGAGCAGCTTCACCGCGAAGCGCGCGACGACGTCGTCCTCGCTCCGGAGGAGCGGGAGGATCTCGATGACGCGCAGCCCTTCGAGGTGGCCCGCATACTCGCGCTCGAGCCAGGCGACGAGCCACGTCCGGACGACCTGGCTCCGCGCGTTCGCGAGCGTGACGAGGAGCTCGTCGAGGATCCCGCGCAGCGCCTGCGGGTGGTACGGCGCCGGCGCGAGCTCCGCGAGCGTGCGCCCGTCCGCGATCCGGACGCCGCGCGGATCGCGCACGAGGACGGGCGACCACGCCCAGAGCACGTGCACGAGCGACCACGCGTCGAGCAGGCGCTCGGGCTGCGCGAAGTGCTCGTCGCGATAGAGCGGCAGGAGCGTGCAGACTGCACGCGCATAGCGAGCGCGATTCGTCTTGCCGATCTTGCGGAGGTAGCGGAACGCGCGCCGAGCGAGATAGCGCCTCGTCGCGCGCGAGAAGCGCGTCTTCGCGAGCGACGCGGCGGATCGCCGGTCGCTCGCATCGCGCGCGCTCACGGCAGGATTGTTCGCGAGCTCGATCTTCTCGAGGGCCTGTTGCCCGCCGCGCCAGGTGAAGCGCGCGACCGGGATCCGGACGGTGAGCCGATCGAACGCGGCCGCGAAGTGGGCCATCAGCTCGTCGTCGCCGCGCTCCTCCGCGGTCTTGAAGAGTGCCTTCACGAGCTTGCGGTGCCCGGGACGGTCGCAGCCGTCGTCGATGTACTCGAGGAGCGCGCGGCGCATCTCGGGTCGCTTGTCCGCGACCCACTTGCCCGCGCGTCCCGCCGGGTCGCGGACGCCGCTCGCGCCGAGGAGCTCGTCGGTGACGCGCGGATCGCCCTCGTCGAGATGCGCTTCGGCGCCGAGGACGGACCCGACACGGGGGTCGTCGGCGGCGACCCCGAGCAGCACGCAGGGCCCGACCTCCTCGAAGCCGTGCCGCAGCTTCCTCTTCCGCTGGTTCTCGACGTAGCGCTGCGCGTCGTCGACGCTCCCGTAGTCGTGGGAGCGGTAGCGCGGCCGGTGCCAGTCTCGCGTCTCGCAGACCTCGACCGTGGTCCCGCGGATCGCGATCTCGAAGACGTCGCGCGTGCTCGCGAGCCCGCGCTGGGCGTCCGTCGTCCGGGCTCGTTCGAACCGAGGCACGGAGCGGCATCGGACAACGCGGCCGTGCGAGTGTCAACGGCCGAGGTGCCTCGCGGCGCACGCGCGGCCGGTGTAGGGAACGGCCCATGCGAATCGTGATCATCGGCGGGGGCGTGATGGGCTGCGCGACGGCGCTCTCGCTCGCCCAGCAGGGTGCACGCGACGTCCTCGTCCTCGAGCGGGCGGTGCCCGGCGCCGAAGCGTCCAGCGCGGCGGCGGGCATGCTGGCGGCGCAGATCGAAGCGCACGACCCCGGCGCACGCGCGCGCTTCGTCGCGGCTCGCGAGGGCTACGAGCCGTTCGCCGAGGAGCTCCGGAGCCTGACCGGGATCGACATCGGCCACCGCCGCTCGGGCGCTCTCTCGCTCGCCCGGACCGAAGAGGAGCTCGCGCGGCTCGGCGCGCTCGTGGAGGAGCAGCGCGCCGCGGGGCTCTCCGCCGAGCTCGTCCCCGGAGGACGCCTGACCGCCATCGAGCCCGAGCTCGGCGCGGGCTTCGTCGGCGGAGCGCACTACCCCGACGAAGCGCAGGTCGATCCTCCGCAGCTCCTCCGCGCGCTCGTCGCGGCGACGGCGCGCGCGGGCGTACGGATCCGCGGCGGCACGAGCGTCGCGTCGCTCCGCGTCGTGAACGACCGCTGCACCGGCGTCGTCCTCGAAGGCGAGGAGGCGGTCGAGGCCGACGTCGTCGTCCTCGCAGCGGGGAGCTGGTCGTCGCTCGTCCCGGGTGTGCCGGCGTCGATCCCGAAGGTGCGTCCCGTGCGCGGCCAGCTCGTCCAGCTCGAGGAGCGCCCGCCGCGGCTCCGTTCGATCGTGTTCGCGGGCCATGCGTACGTGGTGCCGCGCGGCGACGGACGCGTCATCTGCGGGGCGACGACCGAGCACGTCGGACATCGTCGCGAGGTGACCGCCGGCGGCGTCCACCAGATCCTCGGCTCTGCCCTCGCGATCGCCCCTTCCCTCGCCTCCGCGGAGCTAGCGAGGACGTGGTCGAACTTCCGCCCGCACGCGGACGGCGACGCGCCGCTCGTCGGCCGCGCGGCGCTGCCCGGCCTCTTCCTCGCGACCGGCCACTACCGGAACGGGATCCTCCTCGCGAAGGCGACGGCGGATGCGGTGGCGGGAGCGGTGCTCGGCTGACGCCAGTCTTCGGTCTTCAGACTTCAGCTCGAGAGGTCGGACGTCCGCCGGTGGACGGTAGACGGCGCTGGCGAGCAGAGGCGGCAGCGCGATCGACGGAGGACGGAAGACGCAGGTCAGGATTCACCTGCTGAAGACCGAAGACTCCGGTCTCAGGGATGCAGCTTCTCCCCCTTCGCCAGCATCCCGACGAACTTCTCGAGCTTCTTCGCACGGAGCTCGGGGTTCTTCGTCGTCATGAGACGATGGAGGATCGCGTAGCGGTTCTGGTTGTCGAGCTTCGCGAAGAAAGCGGCTGCCTTCTTGTTCTTCGCGAGCGCCTGGGTGAGGTCCTCGGGCGGTGTGGCGCGGCTCGCCGGTTCGTAGGCGGCGTGCCAGCGGCCGTCCGCCTTCGCGCGCTCGACTTCTTCGAGCCCGGGCGGCTTCATCTTCCCCTCCGCGATGAGCCGCTCGGCGTTCGCGACGTTCACCTTCGACCAGATGCTCTTCGGCTTCCGCTTCCCGAACCGCTGGAAGTAGGTCGCCTCGTTCTCGGACTTGCTCTGGCCGTCGATCCAGCCCCAGCACAGCGCCACCTCGAGCGCCTGCGCGTACGTGATCGAGGGGATCCCCGACCCCTTCTTCGCGATGCGGATGCGAATCGCTTCGACCTTCGCGTGGTTCTTCGCGAGCCAGGTCTCGAACGCCTTCGGCGTCGCAAACGTGTGGATCGGGAGCTCTTCCAGCTTCGGCATGCCGATGCCTTGTTAGCGCGCTTGCGCCCTGCACGCACCTGAGCAACGCTCAAGGTGTTCCCGATGAGCAGGCCCGTCGTCCTCCGCGCGCTGAAGCGCCTTCCGCGCGCGCTCCGCTGCGCCGTGGCGGGCCTCCTCGCGGTCGCGATGGTCGTGACGACGCTCCTCGCCGGCCAGACGTACTTCTACTGCGCGCCGATGCACCGGATCGCCTTCGACGAGTGTTGCGCGCGCGGCGAAGCGGACGAGGACGACACGGGGCGCTCGGTCACGATCGAGGAGACGCACCGCTGCTGCGAAGCGAAGACCTTCGCGCACGGTGACGAAGGCCGCACCGCGACGGCGCCTCCTTCCGTTCCGCTCGCGCCGCTCGCCGCCCTCGTCCCGCCGGTACCGCACGTGCTCGCGAGCGTCGCGCGGCCCGTGATCCGACCTCGGCTCCGTGACACGCGCGCCGGACCGCCTCCGGCGTCGCCACTCGCCTTCCGTGTCCCCGTCGACGTCTCGCTGAGCTGAGCCGCGCGCACGCGCGTGCGGAGAGCTCCGCGCGCGCGCACCGAGAGGCTCACCTCGTGCACGCGGAGACGTCGATGAAAACGTGTACTACGCATGCGATCGCCGCAACGATCGCGATGCTCGTCCTGATCCCCGAACCGGCACGCGCCGAACCGCCGGACGCGCTGCCGCGCCCGCTCGACGCGACGACGGCGGTGAAGCTCGCCGTCGAGCGGAGTGACAGCGTCCGTGCGACGAGCGCGTCGGCCCAGGCCGCGCGCGCGATGGGCGACGCGGAGAGCAGGCTGCCCGACCCGGAGATCATGGGCGAGGTGTGGCAACTGCCGTTCTCGCGGCCGCTCGCCGTCTCGGACTCCAACATGATCGCGGTCTGGGTGCGCCAGACGATCCCCGCCCCCGGCGTCCTCTCCCGCCGCCAGACCGCGCGGGAAGCGGAGGCGCGCGCGGTCGAGTCCGGCGGCAAGGATCGCGCACGCGTCATCGCGCGCGAGGCGGGGCACGCCTACGTCGATCTCCAGTCGGCGGAGGCGAAGCGCGCATCGCACGTCGCCCACCGCGACGTCGCCGTCCGCCTCGCCACGATCGCTCGGGCGCGGCTCGGCACCGCCGCAGGACGCCTGACCGACGTGACGCAGGCCGAGGTGGAGCGCGCACGGCTCGACGCCGACGTCGCGGTCGAAGGCGCGATGGTCGTCCGCGCGACGGCGCGCCTGAACGGCCTCCTCCGCCGGCGCGTCGACGCGCCCATCGAGCCGCTGCCGCTCGGTGCTCCGGAGACGATCACGCTCGGCCCCGAGCAGGTCGCCGCGATGGCGGAGGCGAACCGGCCCGAGCTCGCCGCGACCCGGGCGAGGCGCGAGGCGGAGGACGCGTCGCGCGAAGCGGCATCGCGCGAGGCGAACATCCCCGCGTTCAACGTCGGCGCCGGATGGTTCGCGCCGACGACGATGATGCCGTTCCACGGCTACGGCGTGAGCGTCGGCGCGACGCTCCCCTGGGTGTGGGGCGGAGCACGCGCGCGCGCGAACGCGAGCGAGGCCGCGTCGCGCGCGGCGGGGCACGAGCTCTCGGAGATGCGCGCCCAGCTCCGGACCGAGGTTGCCGCATCGCTCGCCGACGTGCACGCCGCCGCACAGCGCGTCGCCGTCCTGTCCGCGCATGCGAAGCCGGCCGCCGATGCCGCGCTCGAGGTCGCGCTCGCCTCCTACCAGTCCGGTCAGGGCGACGCGCTCTCGCTCTTCCGAGCCGAGAAGGACGTGGTCGAGATCGACGTCGCGCTCGTCGAAGCGCGGACGATGCTCGCGCATGCGCTCGTCGACGTCGACGCGGCGGCCGGGATCCACGTCCCACGCGTGCGGCTCGACGCGAAGGCGGAGTCGGCCGCGCACCAGCACGGAGGTGCGCCGTGAGCGAGCTCTCTCCCGGAAGGCTCCGCGCGATGGGCGTCCTCCGCTGGGTGCTCGTCGTCGCAAGCGTGCTCCTCGCCGGCTTCGCGTGGTGGAGCTTCCACGCGAGCGGCGGAACCGCCGGCGTCTCGACGAGCCAGGCGAAGTACCAGTGCCCGATGCATCCAGGGATCGTCTCGGCGACCCCCGGGCAATGCCCGATCTGCGGGATGGATCTCGTCCCGATCGCGACGGAGCGGTCGGAGGCGCCGAGCACCACGGGCACACATTCCCCCGCGCCCTATTCGCTCGATGACGCCGGAGCGGCGACGATCGGCGACGGCGGCACGGCGCGGTTCTTCTGCCCGATGCACCCCGAGATCCGGAGCCACGACCCCGGCTCGTGTCCGATCTGCAAGATGAAGCTCGAGCCGATCCCGGCTCAGAGCGCGCTCCACGGCGTCGCGCCGGTGACGCTGAGCGAAGGGCGCCTCCAGTCGATCGGCGTTCGCTTCGCCGTCGCGGAGGAGGAGGACGCCGGCGGCACGCTCCGCCTGAACGCGAGCGTCGCCGCGCCCGAGCAGGGCGTCGCCGAGGTCCACGTCCGGACGCCCGGGTTCGTGGAGCGCGTCGCCGTGCGCGAGACGGGCGCGAAGGTCTCGGCCGGACAGGAGATGCTCGCGCTCTACAGCCCGGAGATCTACCAAGCCCAGACCGAGCTCCTCGCCGCGCGCGCGATCGGCGGGGCCGCATTCCCGGTCCTCGGCGACGCGGGCGCCCTCGACTCGGACCGCGTGACGTCGGCGGCGCGCACGCGTCTCGAGCTCCTCGGGATGTCGCCGCGGGCGATCGACGAGGTCCTCCGGAGCGGCAAGCCCGTCCGCGCGGTGTCGGTCACGGCGCCGGCCGGAGGCGTCGTCACGAAAAAGAACGTCGTCCTCGGCTCCTACGTCACGCCGGAGACGACGCTCTACGAGATCGTCGACCTCTCGAAGGTCTACGTCGTCGCGGACGTGTTCGCGACGAGCGCCGCCGACGTGAAGGTCGGGACGAAGGCGCGCTTCGTCGTGACCGGTCGTCCCGATCTCGCCGAGAGCGGCACGATCGACCTCGTCTATCCGCGGACGAACCCGGAGGCGCGCACGACGCGCGTGCGGATGCCGGTCCCGAACCCGAACATGCGCTTCGTCCCCGGTCAGCCGGGCACCCTCGAGGTCACGACGACGCCGCGGCGCGCGATCTTCGTCCCGCGGGACGCGGTCGTCGACACCGGCTCGGAGCGCTACGTCTTCGTCGACGCCGGCGGCGGCACGCTCGTCCCGCGCGCGGTCCAGACCGGCGCGACGCGCGGCGAGCAGGAGGACCGGATCGAGATCACGAGCGGCGTGAAGGCCGGCGAGCGCGTCGTGTCCGGCGCGACCTTCCTCGTCGACTCCGAGAGCCGCCTCCGCGCGGCGATGGGCGCCCCGTGATCGCGCTCGTCATCGAGTGGTGCGCGCGCCACAAGTGGCTCGTGCTCTTCGCCTACGTGCTGCTCGCGGTCTTCGCCGTGAAGTGTGCGCGCGAGACGCCGGTCGACGCGATCCCGGATCTGTCCGACCCGCAGGTGATCGTCTTCACGGAGTACCGCGGCCAGAGTCCGACGACGGTGGAGGACCAGGTCACCTACCCGATCGCGAGCCGCCTCCTCTCGACGCCGAAGGTCGCCGCCGTGCGCGGCTACTCGATGCTCGGGATGTCGTTCGTCTACGTCGTCTTCGAGAGCGGCACCGATCAGTACTGGGCGCGTTCACGCGTTCTCGAGTACCTGAGCGCGCTCGGCGGCCGCCTCCCGCAGGGCGTGACGCCCACCCTCGGGCCCGACGCCTCCGGCGTCGGCTGGGTCTACGAGTACGCGCTCGTCGACCGAAGCGGGAAGCTCGATCTCGGCGAGCTCCGCGCCCTCCAGGACTTCACCCTCCGCTACGCGCTCGAGAGCGTGCCCGGTGTCGCGCAGGTCGCGAGCGTCGGCGGCTACGAGCGCGAGTACCAGGTCACGGTCGACCCGCAGAAGCTCCGCACGTTCGGCCTCGGGGTCGAAGACGTCGCCGCCGCCGTGCGCCGCGCGACCGGCGAGCAGAGCGGCCGCGTCCTCGAGATGAGCGGACGCGAGTACTTCGTGCGTGGACGCGGCTACCTCGAGAAGCTCGGCGATCTCGCGCAGGCCGTCGTGCGCGCGGACCCGGGCGGGACGCCGATCCGCGTCTCCGACGTCGGGACCGTGCGCTTCGGCCCCGGGATCCGACGCGGCCTCGCCGAGCTCGACGGACGCGGAGAGACGGTGGGGGGCATCATCGTCGCGCGCTCGGGGGAGAACCCGGGCGAGGTCATCGCGCGCGTGAAGGCGCGGCTCGCCGAGATCGCGCCCGGCCTCCCGAAGGGGGTCGAGGTCCTCACGACCTACGACCGCGCGCCTTTCATCGCGCGCGCGATCCAGACGCTCGAGAAGGCGCTGGTCGAGGAGGGCGTCACCGTCGCGCTCGTAATCCTCCTCTTCCTCCTCCACTTCCGGAGCGCGCTGTTGCCCGCGCTCAGCATGCCGCTCGCCGTGCTCCTCGCGTTCATCCCGATCTGGCTGAGCGGCATCACGTCGAACATCATGAGCCTCGGCGGCATCGCGATCGCCGTCGGCGCGACCGTCGACGCCGAGATCGTGATGATCGAGGCGTGTCACAAGAAGCTCGAGCACGCGGCGCCCGATCTGCCGCGCGCCGCGCGCGAGAAGCTGCTCCACGAAGCGGCGCGCGAGGTGACCCCGGCGATCTTCTTCTCGCTCCTCATCATCGCCGCGTCGTTCCTCCCCGTCTTCGGCCTCACCGGGCAGGCGGGCCGCCTCTTCGTCCCGCTCGCCCTCACGAAGACGTTCGTGATGCTCTCGGCGGCGCTCCTCAGCATCACCCTCGCACCGGCGCTCCGCGACCTCCTCCTCCGTGGCAAGGTCTGGTCGGAGGAGAAGCATCCCGTCTCGCGCCTGATCCGCTCCGTGTACGAGCCGTTCGTGCACGTCGCGCTCGCGCGGCCGGTCACGACGCTCGCGATCGGCGGCTTCGCGCTGCTCTCCGCCGTCCCCGTCTTCCTCCGGCTCGGGAGCGAGTTCATGCCGCCGCTCCACGAGGGCGACATGCTCTACATGCCGACGACGCTCCCGAACGTGTCGATCGAGGAGGCGAAGAAGCAGCTCGTCCTCCAGGACCGCGTGCTCGCGTCGATGCCCGAGGTCGCGCGCGTGTTCGGCAAGGTCGGTCGCGCCGAGACGCCGACCGATCCGGCGCCGCTCTCGATGGTCGAGACCGTCGTCCAGCTGAAGCCGCAGAGCGCGTGGCCGACGGTGAAGCGCACGCGCTGGTACTCCGGCTGGGCGCCCGCGCCGGTCGCGAAGGCGCTCGGCACGGTGTGGCCGGAGGAGACCCCCGAGTCGTGGGAGGAGCTCGTCGCGAAGCTCGACGCCGCGCTCCGCCAGCCGGGGTGGACGAACGCGTGGACGATGCCGATCCGCGCCCGGATCGACATGCTCACGACCGGCGTGCGAACGCCGGTCGGGATCAAGGTGCTCGGCCCCGACCTCGCGACGATCGAGCGCGCCGGCACGCAGCTCGAGTCGATCGCGCGCGCCGTCCCCGGCACGCGGAGCGCGCTCTACGAGCGATCGCTCGGCGGCTCGTACATCGACGTGGTCCCGAACCGCGAAGCGCTCGCCCGGTACGGGCTCGCCGTCGAGGACGTCACCGATCTCCTCACCCGCGCGATCGGCGGCGAGCCGGTCGCGACGACCGTCGACGGCCGGAAGCGCTTCGCGGTCTCGGTCCGCTACGCGGAGGACTTCCGCGCGCGCCCCGACGACCTCCGGAACGCGCTCGTCCCCCTCCCCGCCGCACGCGAGAGCGCGGCGGGCGTCGGGACGCCCACGCTCGTCGGCCCCGACGTCGCGCGACTCGTCCGTCTCGGCGACATCGCCGACGTCCGGATCACGGAGGGCCCGCCGATGGTGCGGAGCGAGGCGGGCATGCTCGTCGGCTACGTCTACGTCGACATCGAGCCGTGGCGCGACCTCGGCTCTTGGGTCGACGACGCGAAGGCCCGCGTCGAGCACGCGCGCACGAACGGCGAGCTCACGTTGACGGGCGGCGCCTACGTCCGCTGGACGGGACAGTACGAGCTCCTCGAGCAGATGCGCGATCGGATGAAGCTCCTCGTGCCGCTCGCGCTCCTCGTCGTCGCGCTCCTCCTCTACGCGCAGTTCCGTAACGTGACCGAGGTCGCGATCGTGCTCCTCTCGATCCCGTTCGCGCTCGTCGGCAGCGTGTGGCTCCTCTACCTCCTCGACTACCGGCTCTCGACCGCGGTCTGGGTCGGCGTGATCGCGCTCGTCGGTCTCGCGACGCAGACGGGCGTCGTCATGATCGTCTACATCGATCACGCCTTCGAGCGCCGCGTCCGCGAAGGCCGGATCCAGTCGCTCGAGGACATCATCGAGGCGCACGCGGAAGGCACCGTCCAACGCGTCCGCCCGAAGCTGATGACGGTCGCGACGATGCTGATCGGCCTCGTCCCCCTCCTCTGGGCGACCGGGAGCGGCGCCGACGTGATGAAGCGGATTGCCGCGCCGATGGTCGGCGGCCTCCTCTCGAGCGCGTTCCTCACCCTCGAGCTGATCCCCGTCGTCTACACGTACTGGCGGTACGCGCAGCTTCGTCGCGCGCAGCGCGAAGGACGCGATCTCGCGGAAGTGTGCGGGCTACCGCCGACTCACGGCGGCGCGCCGTAGCGGATGCGCTGGACGCGACCGTCCTCGCACCCGACGTAGAAGCTGTCGCCGGCGATCGCCATCGACGCCGGCGTGCAGACGTCCGTCGTCACCGTCTCGACTGCTCCGCCCGTGAGCGGTGCGCGACGGATCGCCTTCGGCGAGGTCGCGGCCCAGTACACGTGCGTCTGCCCGCGCGCGACGGCGACGGGCGCCCCCTCTCCTGTCGCGTAGTCGACGTTCGTGACGCCGGCCGCGATCCCGACGCCACGCACGACGCCGTCGGCCTTCGAGGCGACGTAGACACGGTCGTCGTCGACCGCGAGCGCGCGTGGATCGGACGGCATGCCGTCGACCCGCTTCGAGCCGCCGACCTCGACGCCGACCCGCCAGACGACGAGCGGCGCGCCCGTGGCGAAGAAGGCGTCGGCCTCGTTCGCAGCGACGGCGACGACGGGGCCGCCGAACGTGGCCTTCAGCGTGACCGATCGATCCCGGTGCGCGACGCCGAGGACCTTCTGCGTCACGCCGTCGAACCAGAGCGTCACGTCGGGCGTCGAGACGACCGCTTGCGGCGCTTCGCTGTCGAGCGGGTTCGGCGTGCCCGATCCCGTGTAACCGACGCGAACGTCGAGATCGACGGGATGCGAACGTCCGAGCCGCTCCGTGGTCAAGCCGTGGAGCTCGACCCGGGCGAGCACCGGATTCGCGTCACGACCGAGGACGGACGCGCGGTCCTCCGCAGCGTCGTCGTCGAAGAAGGCGTGAAGCATCGGATCCTCGAGATCGAGCTCGCCCCTGAGCCCGTCCGCGTTCCGCCGCCGCCGCCGGAGAGCACGCGCGCGACGGTGGGGCCGATCGTGCTGGCGGGGATCGGTGTCGCGGGTCTCGCCGTCTTCACGGGGATCGCGCTCTCCGCCGACGCGGACTACCGCGACCTCGAACGCTCCTGCGGCAGCAACTGCAGCCACTCCGACGTCGACGCGCTCCAGCGGCGCTACCTCGTCGGCGACGCGTTCCTCCTCACCGGCGCGGCGGCGCTCGTCGGCTCGGGCTTGTGGTGGCTGTTCTCGGGGACGTCACGCGACCCGACCGTCCGCGCCTCGACGCGCTGACGGTCAACCGAGACGCGCGCGCACTTTCGCGAGCACCGCGACGTCCGCCGGTGGGAACGCGGCTGGATCGAGCTCGCCGGCCGCCGCCCAGCGGACCTCGGCGACGTCGAGCGGCTTCGGATCGGGCGAGCCCGGCTTGCGGGTCGCCTCGAAGAAGAGGAGGAGGACGGCCTTGTCCGCGTCCTCGTAGCGGTGGAACGTCACGTCGACGATCTCGCCGACGGTGACGTCGATCCCGAGCTCCTCCTCGAGCTCGCGACGGAGCGCCTCGCGCGGATCCTCCCCCGGCTCGACCTTGCCGCCGGGGAACTCCCAGAGGCCCGACAGATGCGTCCCCTGCTTTCGACGCGACAAGAGGACGCGATCTCCTTCGACGACGACGCCGGCAGCGACGAGCACGGTTCGCATGCGCGCCGAACGTAGCACGCTAGGATGCGCGCGATGACCGAAGGGCCACGACGTTCGGGAGGCGACCGCTGGTGGGTCGGCTTCCTCGTGACGGTCTGCATCGCGGGCGCGCTCACGCTCGCGGCGTACGCCGAGAAGCTGCCGCCGATCCTCGCGCACGAGGACGTCGACAAGGGCGTCCACTTCTTCGTCGCCGGGCTCCTCGCCTTCTTCCTCGACGGTGCGCTCGCGAGGAGGAACGTCCGCATCGCCGGCGCGGGCGTGTCGCTCGCGGCGCTCGTCGTCCTCGTCCCGACGGCGATCGAGGAGCTCCTCCAGCGCTACAGCCCGGTCCGCGAGTCGAGCGTGTGGGACTTCGCCGCCGACATCACGGGCGTCGTCCTCTTCACCTGGCTGTCGCGTCGTGTGGGCCGCCCCGTCCGTTGATTCAGAGCCCGCTCTGGCGGATGCGGCCGACGACGTCGCGGAAGAACGCCTTCTGATCGAAGGTCGCCGCGACGCCGAAGTGGCCTACTTCCTTGAGATGGTCGGCCGGGACGCACTGCTCGAACTCGCCCCACTTCGCGCTCTCGACGGTGACCATCCCGTCGTTCACCTTCAGCGAGAAACCTTCTTCGAGAAACACGGCGGAGGCCGCGAACGCGGGCTGGGTGACGTCGATCCCGGTCGGGTTCGGGTACGTCGAGCCCTCGCAGTCGAACACGCCGACGCGCATGTTCGTCCGCCCCGCGTAGCTCGCGTACTTCACCCGCGCGTCGTCGACGTACTTCGCGTTGAAGATGTCCCTCATGTTCTTCTCGGTCATCTGCGTGACCTGCGCGCTGAGCTCGGCGTCCGTCTCGAGGTCGTAGACCGTCCGCTGGAGGAGCCCGAGGAAGCCGTTCACGACGGGATCGAGCTGCGAGGGGAGGAGGCCCACCGACGCCATCGTCGCGTCGGCGATGCGCGTGCCCCGATGAGGCGTCGAGATCGTCGTGACCGACGCGATGCGGTCGCCGTAGCCGAGCCCGTTCGGGCTCGCGAGGACTCGGGCGTCGAGCCCGCCCTGGCTGTGCGCGACGAGGTTCACCTTCGCGCGGTTCGTGCGGTCGAGGATGTCGTCGAGCTGCTTCGCGATGACCTTCGCGCGCGTCTCGCTCGACGCGTAGGGCGGCGCGACGGTCACGAAGACCTCGGGCTCGCCGTGATCGGCGAGGTCCTCGCGGATGCCGTTGAAGTACGTGATCTCGATCGGTCCGGCGCCGATCGTCCCCCACCCCGCCGCGCCGTGGAGCAGCACGACGGGGTACGGTGCGCCGAGCTTCGGGATCGCGACGGGAGCCGGCTCGGCCGGTGACGCCGGCGGAGGCGCCGGTGCCTTCGGCGGCTCGGACGCGGTCGCGACGGCCGGCTCGGCCGGCGTCTCGGACGACGGCGGACCAGCCTCGCTACCGCACGCGGCGAGCGCCGTGATCCCGAGCCACGCGATCGTGGTGAACGAGCCGAGCTTCATCGCAGCCGAGCCGTTCTGGCCCACGGTCGGCGCGGTGCGTCGTCCCCGGAGCGTCTCGGCTCGTTCATTCGTGGGCTCGTGTAGGCTTCGGGACATGGCGACCAGGGACGATCCGCTGGCCTGGCTCCGGGAGAGCGGCGCGCAAGGTGACGTGATCGATGGGCTTCGCGGGATCGTCGACGCGACGGCACCGGGCGAGAGCCGCTGGCGCCGCCTCTGGACCGAGTGCCCGCGAGGCGACTGGCTCCTCGGGATCGCGAGCCGGCTCGGGGTGGACCATCGCATGCTCGTGACGGCGGCGATCGCGTGTGCGAAGACGGCGCTCGAGCCGTCGGATCCCGACACGCGCGCAGCGCGTGAGCTCCTCGACGTGGCGCAGCGGTGGACGCAGGGGGACGCGAGCACGGACGACGTCGGCGCGGCGACGAAGGTGCTCGAAGAAGCGTCGACGCGGGCGCCGAGCCCGGCGGTCGACGCCGCCCTTCGTGCAGCGCTCGCGGTGGGGATGGGGATCGAGGACCGCGACGTCCTCGCGGGCGCGCCGGCGTGCGCGGCGGAGTCGATGATGATGGTGACGCTCGACTGCGGGATGCCGCTCGTCATGAGCTACGCGCACGGGAAAGGCGCGGAGGCCGTCCGGAGGGCAATCCCGTGGACGTCGATCGAGGAGCGCGTCCGATGACGCGGATGGTGCTCCGCGCGCCCGCGAAGGTGGACACCGCGCCGCTCGAGCGCGACGCGGGCGAGCCCGGCGCGCCGGGGCCCGGCGAGATCGCGATCGCGATCGAAGCGTGCGGCGTCTGCCGGACGGACCTCCAGATCGTGGAGGGCGACCTCGCCGCGCGCACGCTGCCGATCGTGCCGGGGCACCAGCTCGTCGGACGGGTCGTCGAGCTCGGCGAAGGCGTCAGCGCGTTCACGGTCGGCGATCGCGCCGGGGTCGGATGGCTCGCGAGCACGTGCGGGACGTGCGAAGCGTGCACGAGCGGTCGCGAGAACCTCTGCGTCGAAGCGCGCTTCACGGGCTGGGATCGCGACGGCGGATACGCGACGCGCGCGATCGTCCGCGCGGACTTCGCCTTCCCCCTCCCCGCCGGGTTCGCGACCGTCGACGCCGCGCCGCTCCTCTGCGGAGGCGTCATCGGCTACCGCTCGCTGAAGCGCGCGGGGCTCACGAAGGAGAACGCGAAAGGGCGGACGGTGGGTCTCTACGGCTTCGGCGCGTCGGCGCTCCTCGCGCTCCAGGTCGCGAGGCACTGGGGCGCGGACGTGCTCGTCGCGACGAGGTCCGAGACGGAGCGGGCGCGCGCGCTCGGGATGGGCGCGGCCTGGGCCGGCGGGTACGACGACGCACCGCCTGCGCCGCTCGACTGCGCGGTGACGTTCGCGCCGTCGGGCGACGTCGTCGTCGCGGCGCTCCGCGCTACGGCCCGCGGAGGGACCGTGGCCATCAACGCGATCCACCTCGATCGCATCCCGTCGTTCTCCTACGACCTCCTCTGGTGGGAACGGAACCTCGTGAGCGTCGCGAACTACACGCGCGCGGACGCACGCGAGCTCCTCGCGCTCGCCGCGGAGATCCCGATTCGAACGCATTTCGAGCGGCATCCGCTCACCGATGCGAACGTCGCGCTCGCTCGTCTCGCGCGGGGCGAGGTCTCGGGCTCCGCCGTTCTCGTCGTGTAGCCGGCACGGGCCAGCGGCAGGCCAGGCGGAGGCCAGGGTTTCTCGCGTGGAACCCGGCGAGATCACGCGCCTCTGGCGTTGGCGCGTGGCGTGCTGAGGGAGGAGGCATGAACGGACTCAACAAGGTCATGCTGATCGGGAACCTCGGTGCGGATCCGGAAGTGCGCGTCGCGCAGAGCGGCCTCACCGTCCTCACCCTCCGCCTCGCGACGAACGACACGTGGGTCGACAAGGACGGCAAGAAGCAGGACAGGACGACGTGGCACAACGTGAAGTTGTTCGGCAAGCGAGCCGAGGGGCTCGCTCCACACCTGAAGAAGGGAGAGCGCCTCTACGTCGAGGGCCGAATCGAGATCTCCTCCTACGAGAAGGACGGGCAGAAGCACTTCCGCACCGACATCATCGCGAACGAGATCTCGTTCCAGGGCCCCAAGCAGAGCCATGCGAACGGCGCGCGTCCGTCGCACGCGGCCGATCTCGGGGCGGCGGACATGACGATCCCGTTCTGACGCGCCCGCATCTCCGCGTCTCGACGCTTGCTTCCAGAGCGAAACGTGGCCACGAAAGAGATATGGCACGCGTCTCCTCCTCGAAGCGGCGTCGAGCCGCGGTCCTCGGCGCTGCGGCCTCGGCCTTCGTCGGGATCGTCGCCGCGACGTCGGATGCCGCGCCCGAGCAGGGCCGCTCGGATGCCGGGCCGCCGATCCCTTCGTGCATCCACGTCTCGAGCGAAGCGCGGTACGTACCGTTCGGCTACTCGCACATCGTCGTGCTCGCGAGCTCGTGCACGAAGGACGCGACGTGCTCGGTGTCGACGGACGTGAGCCCGGAGAAACAGAGCGTGCAGGTGCCGAAGGGCACGAAGGTCGAGGTCGTCACGTTCCTCGCGTCGCCTTCGCAGGCGTTCACGGCGAACGTGAGCTGCGCGCTCCGCTGATCACGGCCGGCGGGCGCGGCGTGCCGCGCGGCGTGTCCGAACGAGATCGGCCAGGTCCCCGCGCGCGCGCCAGGCCCACATCGCGTTCATCATCAGGACGGCGTTCGTGATCGACGCGATCGGCCATGCCCACGCCGGGAACAGCGCGGCGAGGATCGTCCCGACGAGGTAGCCGCCCGCCGACGGCCACATGCGTGGCTCGACGAACAGCGCGAAGGACGCTGCGCTCGCGAACCAGACGAAGAGGTGCAGCACGAACGAAATCTGGTAGGGAACGGCCGCGAGGACGACGATCAGCTCGAGCGCGAGCTGCCATGCGAACATCATGCGCGCGCTCGCGATCACGCGGCGGTTGACGAGCGACTTCTGGAGGGACTCGCGCGCCCAGGTCGTCAGCGCATAGGTCAGGGCGACCTGGCTGATCGTGAACCCGTACATCAGCCGCGGGCGGCCCCAGCCGACTCGGTCCTGGAACCTCCACATCACGAGCGGGATCACCGTCCAGAGGAGGCCGAGGAGGAGCGACACGAACACGCGCGTCCGCCTCCCGACGGCGGGATCGAGATCGCGCTCGAGCGCGGTCAGCCGTGCGGCCCTCGCCTGCTGCGTGCGCTGCGCTTCGGCGACGCGCGCCGCGATGTCGGGCGGCGCGTCCTCGAGCTGCGCGAGCGCCGCCGCGGCACCGTCGGCGGTGCCGTTCGCGAGCTCCCACGCGATGACGATCTCGCTTGCCGCGCGGAGCCCGTCGCGGGCGTCCTCGTTGTCGGGCGAAGCGACGAGCGCCTGCCGGAAGCCGAAGCGCGCTTCGGCGAAGAGGCGGTAGATCTGCTCGCGCGTCTTCGCGTCGAGCGGTGCATCCGCGTTCCGGCGCAGCTCCGCGAGGCTCTTCGCGGCCTCCTCCGAGAGCGCGAGCGAGCCACGATGTCGGAGATACCACTCGAGACGCGCGCGGAGCTCGTCGACGCTCCCGAAGCGCTCCGCCGCGTCGTACGCCATCGCCTTCTTCGCGATCGCGACGAGCTCGCGCGGCGCGTCGTCCGGGTACGTCGGGCTGAAGCGCAGGATCGAGGCGACGATCGCGCGGAAGTTCCCTTCGTCGTGCGGCGGTCGCCCGGTGAGGATCTCGTGGAGGATCGCACCGAGGAGATATACGTCGGTGCGCGGGCCGAGCGGCGCGCCGTTCCCGAGCATCTCCGGCGCCATGTAGACGGGCGTCCCCGCGAGATCTCCCTCGCTCGGGCTCGGCGGGAGGCGGCCGGTCGGATCGCTCCGCAACGTGACGGCGACCCCCCAGTCGACGAGGTACACCTCGCCGAAGCTGCCGATCATGACGTTCTCCGGCTTGAGATCGCGATGGAGGATGCCGCGTGCGTGCGCGAGGGCGACCGCGTTGCAGACCTGCACGAGGATGCGGAGGTTGTGCTCGAGCAGATCGGTGTTGCCGAACCGCTTCTGCACCTCCGCCCCGTCACGGATCAGCGACGACCACGCGTCGCCCTCGATACGCTTGAGGACGATCACCGGTGCGCCGTCGGCCGAGAGCCCGAGGTCGTAGACGGGGACGATGTTCGGGTGCTCGAGCGATCCCGTCACCCACGCCTCGCGGAGGAGGCGCAGCGCGGCCTGCTCCGAACGCACGTCCGGGCGCAGGGTCTTCACGGCGACCTTCCGCCCGAGCGACCGCTGGGTCGCGAGACGCACGATCCCCATCCCGCCCTCGCCGAGCGTGCCCTCGACGACGACGCTCGCGCCGACGTCGTGCGCGGCCCCCGCTTCGCCGAGCTCGGCGAGCGCGACGCGGCCGAGCGCATCGGACCGCGCGCCCTCGGGCTCGATCGTCGATCGAGGGTTCCGCGCGATCGTCTGCGTGAGCGCGGTCAGGCGCGCGCGCGCCGGCTCCTGGAGCGTTCGCGCAAGCAGCTTCTCGAGATCGAGCTCGGACGTGGTCGCGCCACTTTCGAGCTCCGTCGTATCCGCTGCGCTCACTCCCTGATCCTCGACGATGCGGGCCGCCGTGGGAAGGGCAACGAGGACGTGTTAGACGAGGGACCGTGCTCCGTCTGCGCGCGCGCGTCCTCGTCCTGCTCGGCACGGTCGTGCTGGCGCTGACGCTCGTGCTGCCCCGGACGGCAACCGCGCAGACCACCCTCGGCAAGGCGGCGACCACGACCGCGACCTCGCCCGGCGCCGCGAAGGACGGGGAGGAAGAGGCACCGGATTCCCCGCGTGCCAGCGTCCGGGCCTTCCTCGACCTGTGCGATCGCAGCCGGTACGAGGAGGCATCCCGCTACCTCGACATCCCGCGCGGCGCCGAGAAGCGGAGCGCCGAGCTCGCGCGGAAGCTGCGGGACGTCCTCGCCGAGCGCTTGTGGGTGGATGTCGAGCACCTCTCCGGCCGCGGCGAGGGCAAGGGGGCGGACGGTCTCCCGCCCGGCGTCGAAGAGCTCGGCAAGATCAAGGACGCCAAGGGACGCGCCACCTCGATCCGGATCGTCCGGCACGAGCCGCGTGCCCCTGAGGACGAGGCGCGCTGGGTGTTCGCGCAGTCGACGGTGCAGGCGGTCGACATGCTCTACGCGTCGCTCCAGGGGCAGTGGCTCCGGGAGAAGATGCCGGACATCCTGAAGACGCAGGGTCCGTACGCGCTCTACTGGTGGCAGTGGCTCGCGCTCCCGGTCCTCGCGGTGCTCTGCCTCGCGCTCGGGCGCGTCCTCACCTGGGCCTCCGCCTTCGTCGCGCGGCGCCTCACCGGCCGGCTCCCCTGGGCGGGGCCGGTGCTCGAGCGGCTCGCGAAGCCGGTGACGCTCGGCTGGGCGCTCGTCGCGTTCTGGCTCGCGATGCCGTTCCTCGCGCTGACGCTCCGGGCGGAGGATCTCCTCGAGCGCCTTCTCGCGGCGCTCGGGTGGCTTGCGTTCTTCTGGGGTCTCGTCCGCGCCGTCACCGTCGCGGGCGACCGGATGATGGCCGGCGACTGGGCGCGCACCCGCCCGAGCGCGCGCTCGCTCGCGTCGGTCGGCGTGCGCCTCGGCAAGCTCGTCGTCGCCGCGCTCGCCTTGATGGTCGCGCTCTCCGAGCTCGGATATCCGGTGACGAGCGTCATCGCCGGCCTCGGGCTCGGCGGCGTCGCGCTCGCGCTCGCAGCGCAGAAGACCGTCGAGAACCTCTTCGGCTCGCTCTCGATCCTCGCCGACCAGCCGTTCCGCGTCGGCGACGTCGTCCGCGTCGACACGGTCGAGGGCACCGTCGAGAACATCGGGCTCCGGTCGACGCGGCTCCGGACGGTGGACCGCACGTTGATCGTGATCCCGAACGGAAAGCTCGCCGACATGCGGATCGAGACGCTCGGGGCGCGCGACCGGATCCGCTTCTCGACGAAGCTCCAGCTCGCGCGCACGTCCTCCGCCGACGAGATCACGCGGGTCGTGGAGCTCGCGCGCAAGCGTCTGGAGCAGCACGCCGACGTCGCCGCCGCCGACGTGTTCGTGCGCTTCTCCGCCGTGAGCGATCAGTCGGCCGACATCGACATCGCCGCGCCGATCGCGACGCTCGATGCCGGTCGCTTCGCGGCCGTCCGCGAGGAGCTCCTCCTCGCGCTCGTCACGGTCGTCGAAGAAGCGGGCGCGCGGCTCGCGGAGCCGCGCCGGTGAGCGGCGGGCTCGTCGGCACCCGCCTCGAAGGGGGCTATCGCGTCGTCTCCGTCATCGGCGAGAGCCACGACGGCGGCACCGTCTACCTCGCGGAGGACGGGAGCGGGACACGCTTCGCGGTCCGCTGTCCGCGCGTCGCGACCGACTACACGCGCGAGGAGCTCGAGGTCGCGCTCGCGCGTTTCGATCGCGAGGCGCGCGATCTCGCGGAGCTCGGCAAGGCGTCGACCGACGTCGAGCAGCTCGTCGCGCACGGCATCGTGGAGGTCGGCCGGCAGAAGGTGCCGTACGCCGTGTTCGCGTGGCTCGAGGGCGAGCCGCTCGACCGCTGGGCCGCTTCGCATCCCGGTCCGCGCTCGATCGGCGAGGTCATCGCGATCCTCGGTCCCGTGTTCCGCGCGCTCGCGACGGCGCACCGTCGCGGCGTCCTCCACCTCGACGTGCGCCCGGGCAACGTCTGGATCGCGGCATCGGGCGGACGGACGACCGTGAAGCTCACCGGCTTCGCGCTCGCGTCGCATCTCGAGCGGGGCGAGCGCCCGATCCATCCGACGCACGCCGCTCCGGAGCACTTCAAGCGCACCTACGGCGCGTTCTCGCCCGCGACGGACGTCTACGGCCTCGGGCTCCTCCTCGTCGAGCTCGTCGCCGGCGTCCCGGCGCTCACGGGATCGGATCCGGGCGAGCTCTATCTGTGCACGAGCGACCTCGCCAAGCGTCCCACGCTCCGCGCACGCGGCGCGCAGGTCTCGGATGCGCTCGAGGCGGTCGTCGCGCGCGCGCTCGCGGTCGATCCGCGCAGGCGTTGGCCCGATGCGCAGGAGCTCTTCGATGCCGTGCGGAGCGCGGTCCCCGAGCTGACGCCCGCGCCGCCGAGCGTGCGGCCTCCCGGCGAAGCCGGCGTCGTCGCGCCCGCGGCGTCCTCCCCGGTGCTCGCGCGCGCGGGCTCGGCGAGCGGCACGGTGAAGGCGGCGCCGGTGCGGAGCAAGGCGCTCCGCGCGCTGTGGGTCGTCACCGGCGCCGTCCTCCTCGGCGGCCTCGGGCTCGCCGGCGCGCGGTTCCTTCGCAACGGCGGCGCCACGGTGCCGACGGCGAGCGTCAAAGTCATCCCGCTGCCCGCGCCGGTGGACGCGGCGAGCCCTGCCGCCGCGGACGCGGCGACCGCGGACGACGCCGCGGCCGCCGACGCCGGGCAGCCGGGCGAAGAGGTCGCGTCGGTCCCCGCGTTCCCGACCGACATGCTCCGCGTCCCGGCCGGCGCGTTCACGATGGGTACCGACCGTGAAGGCAAGGGCGACGGGCCCGCGCACCAGGTCACGCTCAGCCGTGCATTCTACATCGATCGGACGGAGGTCACGACCGTCGCCTACGCCGCGTGCATCGCGGCCGGCGCGTGCACGCCGGTCGGCGTGCACGCCGGCAACATCGTCGAGACGACCTACGGCTGCAACACGGACAAGGATCGTCCGCACCACCCGGTGAACTGCGTCGACCGCGCCCAGGCCGAGAGCTTCTGCGCGTTCGCGGGCAAGCGCCTGCCGACGGAGGCCGAGTGGGAGTACGCCGCGCGTGGCAGCGATCAGCGCGCCTACCCGTGGGGCAACGAAGCGCCGACGTCGTGCGAGCAGGCGGTCCTGCCCGCGATGAGCGGCACGTGCGGTGAGCGCAAGGGGACCGCCGAGGTCGGCGCCGCCTCCGCCGGCAAGAGCGCGTTCGGCGCGTTCGACATGGCGGGCAACGTCTGGGAGTGGGTCGCCGACGCGTACGATCCGTACCCGAGCGGCGAGGTCACCGATCCGAAGGTGCCGCTCCGTGCCGGCGTGCGTGGCGTCCTCCGCGGCGGCTCCTGGGACTACTCGCCCACGAGCGCGAAGACGACGTTCCGCCTGCCGTTCCCACCGGGCAACGGCAACGTGAGCATCGGGTTCCGCTGCGCCCGCGACGCGGAGTGAGGACTATTCCTTCAGCTTCGCCGCCTTGCGCCAGAAGAGGGCGGCGACGACGAAGATCGGGATCGAAGGGACGAGGACGACGAGGGGGAACTCGGGCTTCGCACGCACTTCGGGCTTCGCGAAGACGAACATCGAGACGTCGATGAGGACCCCGAGGACGAGGACCGTGGCGCCGAGAACCTTTGCGGTGAAGCGGTCGTTGATCACGTGGAGGACCCCGAGGGAGCGAGGCTCCTGTATCATCCCTGTCGACCATGCGCACCTGGCCTCTCGCCGTCCTCGCCCTCGCTGCCGCCCTCGGTACGGCGTCTGCCTGCGGCTCCACTCCGAAGGTCGCCGTCTTCCGCGGCGACGCGCTGAAGACGATGGAGCCCGTCCAGGGCGACCCCCTGAAGGTCAAGCGCGGCCCGCAGGAGCCGTACGCCGGCGCGCGCAGCGGCTACGCCGTCGTCCGGAGCGAGGACGACTGGAAGGCGACCTGGCCTTCCGATCACGAGCCGCCCGCGTCCGCCCGCGTGGCCGATCCCGAGCGGCAGATGCTCGTCGTCGCCGCGCCCGACACGAAGGACCTCGTGAAGGTGAAGATCGAGCGCGTCCTCGAGACCGCGAACGCGCTCCACGTCTTCGTCCGCGAGAGCAAGCGCGGTCTCGGCTGCATCACGCATCGGAGCGAAGAGCCCGTCATCGACGTCGTCCAGGTCGACCGGATCGACAAGCCGGCGCGCTTCTACGTCGAGGAGGATCAGGCGGAGTCGTGCGGCGATCCGCCGGGCGTCGCGGTCAAGTGCCGGCAGGAGAACGGCACCGATTGGGCAGAGAAGCTCCAGGCGCAGCCCGGCGACGTCGTCGAGTGCGAGGTGACGGCCGAGTCGCGCGGCAAGTTCGCCGTCGTCGACCGCGTGATGACGATCGGTGAGCTGCCCGGCGGCTCTACCTCGAAGCTCACGTACACGAAGGGCCCGACTCGCGCGCGCTTCGCGATCGACGTGTTCGGCACCTACGCCGTCCG
>JBDHVE010000108.1:0-31027 GCA_039809485.1 Polyangiaceae bacterium
TTCGGCCGGCACGTAGGCCATCCCGGAAGGGCACGGGCCCCCCTTCCCTTCCGAAGGCGTCGACGCCGTGAAGCAGCCGACGGCGACGAGCGCCAGGGCGGAGTTGAGGAAACGACGTTTCGAATCCACGAGACGCCGACGTAGCGCAGGTCGGCCGTTTCGGCAACGTACCCGTCAGCGAGCAGGAGGCGCGACCCGCGCGAGGAAGGCCCTCATCTTCTGCTGCGAGATGCGCCCCGCACGCGCGTTCGCCGCGGCCGTGCCGCCCAGGGCGAACGACTCCGTCGCGCTGAGCGACGCCCACATCGAGCCTCCCGTCGGCAGCCCGACGAGGCCGACGGCGTGGCCGGCTCCCTCGTGGCAGACGCCCTCGTCACCGTGCGTGGTGGCGTGCCCCGACGAACGAAGGAGGTCCATCGCACGCGCGACGTAGTCGCACGCAGGCCACATCTGGTCGTCCGAGCCGGCGATCATGAGCACGGGGCCGTGTGTGTCCTCGACGCGGATCCGCGCCGCCTCGCGCGCGGCCGGCGACGCCTTCGCGAAGTCCGACTCGAACACGTCACGGAGGACGTAGGCGGGCACGCCCCCGGGTCCCGGGACCGTCCGCGCGCTGAACGTCGAGGAAGGAACGTGCGGCAGCGGCT
Organism: Polyangiaceae bacterium; assembly: GCA_039809485.1. Lineage (GTDB taxonomy): Bacteria > Myxococcota_A > Polyangia > Polyangiales > Polyangiaceae > Labilithrix. The sequence goes on from JBDHVE010000108.1 coordinate 648, forward strand.
TGCCCTCGAAGGTCCACGCCGGCCGCTCGTCGAGCGTCAGCCCTGCCCAGCGATACGAGCTCGGGGTGGATGCGACGACGCCGACGACGCTCGAGAAGGTGGCGCCGAGCTGGAGAGCGAGCTCACCTCCGCGCGACCCGCCCATGACGACGACGGCGCCCTTCCTCGTCTCGGGCCTGCGGTCGAGCCACTCGAATGCCCTCGCGAAGTACTCGAGTGGGACGTTCTCGAGCTCCTCCCGGACGCCAGGAGCGCCGAAGTAGGCGACCGCGAGGGCGGGGTGGCCCATCGACGCGGCCGCAGCCGCGTACGTCTCGCCTCCGGAGATCCCGCCCTCCGATCCGCCGAACGCCACCACGGGGACGAGATCGCGCGCGCCCGGCGGGAGCGCAGGGAGGAAGAGCTCGGCGACGAGGCCTTCCTTCGTCACGGGCTGCACCGTCACGCCGTCGGCGAGGAAGGTACGTTCGAGCGCCCCCGACGCGACCAACGCGTCCCCCACCGAGACGTCGCAGACGAGCGGGCTCTGCGCTCCGAACCTTGCGTCGTCGACGGGCCCCTCGGCGCCGGACCAGACGAGTCCATCGGCGTCGACGCCCGTGTACGTCCCCTCTTGCGAGGGGTCCCGCGAGACGTCGAGCGCGCCCTGAGCGTCGGTCTCGAACGTTCCCTTCGCGATCGAACCTCTCCCCTTCCGGCGAGGGATCTGCATCATGCACGTGATGGTCGCCGCCGTCCGAGGCGGAAGGCCCTCCACCTTCACGGTGAACGGCTCGGTGTAGACGATCCGCGTCACGTCGGCCGGAGCTCCCTCGCGCTCCGCGACGAATCGGATCCGCGGAGACGAGGCGGCCGCGTCCGCGGCCGGCTCGGGGGACGCGGGAGAGCTTGCCCCGGGAGGGGCGTCGGTGGGAGCCGAGGAACATCCGGACGTGAGGAGGACGAAGAGCGTGACTTCCAGGAACCGCATGGGGCGGAAGTAGCAGCGGCGCGCCCCACCCGCGCTTAATCGACGGCTTAATCCTCGGCCGAGAGCCATCCGAAGCCGACGGCGGGGTCGAGCATCCAGCCTTGCCCCGAGCGGAGCACCACGTCGCGGAGCCCCAGCTTCCGAACGTGGTCGAGTGTCACGTGGAGGCGGTTGCGTGCGGCGCTCGGCTGGATCCGCTCACCGCTCCACGCAGCGGCGATCAGCGCGTCGGCCGAGACCGGAACGCCCGGATGCGCCTCCCTCGCCTGCGCGAGCACGGCGAGGACGCGCTGCACCTTCACGCGGCCCGTGCACGACACGCGCTCGCGCGACGGGAGTACGACCGCGGAGCCGTCACGCGTGATGCGAAGCTCGCTCCGGCGCCCCCCGACGCGCGACATCGCTCTCGCGAGGAGCTCGAGCGCGATTCGCGGCTCGTACATCTCCTTTTGCCACGGCCATGACGCGGCCTGCGCCGGCACGACCGGGCGCCGGTCGCCCCAGCAGCCCAGCCGTTCGAACAGGGCACGGGCGGACTCGGAGCCCGCCCCCGCTCCGATGTCGACCACCGCGGCACAGAGATCGAGCGTCCACGCGTGGTAGACGCTCGAGGGCGGTACGAGCGAGCGAGCGCGATCGAGATCGGCGCGTGCTCCGTCGAGGTCGCCGACGCCTTCGCGCAGCACGGCGCGAAAACCTCGAACGAGCGCCTCTCGCGGCGCGTCGGCGACGTCCTGGAGGAGGTAGATCGCCTCGTCGAACACGCGGTCTGCGCGGTTCTCCTCGCCGTCGAAGGTGAGCGCCACGCCCAGGAATCCGAGCGACCACGCCCTCGCACGACGCGCACCGGCATCGAAGAGCATGCGTTCCGCTTCGGTGAGGACGGAAGCGGAGCGCGAGCGGTCGCCGACGACGAGGAGGTGGGCCCCGAGCCCGAAGAGCGCGAACCCCTCGCCGCGGAGGTCTCCCGTCGATCGCGCGACGACGAGCGCTTCCTCGAAGTGCGCTTCCGCGCTCTCGCGTTTCCGCGCGAGCTCGCTCTCGATGCGCCCGAGCTGCGTGAGCCAGTGCGCGAGCTCTCGCGGGTCACCGTGCTTCCGACACTCGACGACGTACGCCGTCACGGCTTCGACTTCGCGGCGTGCGATGCCGATCTCTCCACCGAAGAACTCGAAGCAGGCGTCGGCGAGCCGTACGACGCGCTCCCCCGCGCCGGTCAGACCGCGGGCGCGGGAGAAGCAGGCAAGCCCTCCTTCCCATTCACCGAGCCCGCTACGTAGCCGGCCGAGCCCCACGAGCGCGGTGCCGCGCAACGTCGCGTGCGCCGCGCCTTCGACGAGCGTTCCACCGTCTTCCAGTGCGGCGAGCACGCGCTCGTACGCGCTCCGCGCGGCCGTGATGAAGCCGAGCTCGTGCAGCGACCGTGCGAGAGCGAGCCGAGCGCGTATCCGGAGCGCGGAGCGATCCGGTGCTTCCCCGAGCGCACCTTCGAGCTCGCTGGCGTGCTCGTCGAGGCGCCCCCGCAGCATCCGCACGGGCGTGAGCGCCCAGAGGAGCTCGAGGCGCAGACACTCCGCCTCGTCGTCGGCTTGGCGCGACGCCCAGCGCGCTCCCGCACCGAGATTCGGTTCGTCCGCGAGGAGATCACGGAGCGCCGCGGAGGGCGTCGGAGCGTCACATCGCGGGGTCTCTCCGTCCGGACCGAGGAGGTGTGCCCGGTCCGCGGCCCAGGCGGCGAACCACCGAGCATGACGACGCGCGAGCACCTCGTCGAGCGCGGCTCCGCGCCGTTGCGCGGAGACGTACTCGCGGACGAGCTCGTAGATCGCGAGGCGCCCCTCGGTCGTGGGGACGTGGAGCATCGAGCTGTCGAGCAGCCGGTCGATCGCGGCCGACGCACCGGTGCCCACGATCGACTCTGCGGCTTCTCGCGTGAACCCCGAAGGGAACACGAGGAGCGCGGCGAGCACTTCACGATCGCCATCGGTGAGCAGCTTCCACGAGTCCTCCACGGCGCGCGCCATCGTCGCGTGGCGCTCCGCGCACGGACCACGCGTCGTCGTCAGCACCGGCAGCGGTTGCGCCAGCCTGACGAGCAGCTCGGGGAGGGAGAGCAACGACAGACGCGACGCAGCCATCTCGAGCGCGAGCGGAATCCCTTCGAGGTGGACCGTGACCTGGCGCGCGAGATCCCGCTCGCTGTCGGCGACCGGACGGCGAACGGCCCGCGCGCGCTCCTCGAAGAGGACGAGCGCCGGTGGGTCCGCGCTGCCCTCGCCGACGACGGCGAGAGGCAGGAGACGGTGGACGACTTCGTCGGGCAGGCCGAGCACGACGCGCGAGGTGCTCACGACGACGAGCTTCGGCGCTCGCTCGAGCAGCGCCGCGACGGCCTCGAGAGCTCCCGGCTCGAGTTGCTCGAGGTTGTCGAGTGCGAGGAGGGACCGGCCTCGGCGAGCGAGCACACGCCCGACATGCTCGAGCGCGCCGGTCGCGTCCACAGGAGGCGCGGCGCCGCCCGCGACCGTCGCTGCGATTCGGCCGATGACTTCGACCTTGGTCTAGACGGAAGCGAGCTCGCACACCCACGTCTTCGTCCCGCGCGCCGCCGTGGTCTCGACGAGACGACGGAGAATTCGTGTTTTCCCGACGCCGCCGGGGCCGACGATCGTGACGACGCGGCCGTCCTCGGCGACGAGCTCCTCGAGCAGCGCGAGATCGCGGTCGCGGCCGATCAACCTTCCGTGGAAGTCGTTCGATCGAGCGTGCGCCCCCACCGAAGAGGCTTGTCACGCATCGCGCCCTCGGGCAACCGCGCTCAGTGGTGCGGGATGATGCCCGTGAACCACGCGGCGCCGGCCGCCGCCGCGGCGACGAGGAGCAAGAGGACGCCCAACGCGGCGCCGCCGGTCTTGCCGCCCGCGGCCGGGAGCTTCGCCGTCGCGGTCGCGGCGGGCATCGGCCCCGTCTTCGTCGCCGGGCCGAGCGCCTGCTGCTGTCCGGTCGCGCCCGCGCTGCTGAGCGGCGCCGGCGAGGACACCGGCGCGTTCGGCGGCATCTCGTGCTCTTCGAGCGCGGAGAGGTTGCCTTCGCCGAGCTCGGCGGGGAGCGACGCGCGCACCGGATCGAAGCCGGGGATCTTCTTCTCCCCGATCGCGATCTCGTTCGCCCAGTTCGTCGGGTCGACGAAAGAGTCCGTGTTGAGCGGCGCACCGGCCGCGACCTTCATGTTCGTCGACGCCGGCGCGCCGTCCTCCTTGAGGGAGGTGAACTCGAAGAGGGCCTCCTCGATCAGCTTGTCGATGATCGAGCCCTGCGGCTGACGCACGCGCTGCTTCTCGCGCATCGTGCCCTGCACGATCGTCGCGATGTCGAACGTGCTGATCGGCTGGCCGTACGAGAAGAGGAAGCGGACGAGATCCTGTCCGAGCTCGCGGGCGGTGCCGTAGCGCTGGAGCATGTCCTTCGCGAGCGCACGGTTGACGATGCGTTCGAGCTCCGGCGGCACCTTCTTGTTGATCTGCGAGATCGGCGGGACGACCGCCTGCTGCACCTTCTTCACCGTCTGGAAGTCGGTGTCGCCGAGGAAGAGGCGCTGCCCCGCGAGCAGCTCCCAGAGGATGATGCCGACGGCGAAGATGTCGGTCCGTGCGTCGACCTCCTGGCCCATCGCCGCTTCGGGCGAGAGATAGGAGAACTTGCCCTTGATGATGCCGGGCTCGCTCTTCTCGAGCTGCGAGCTCGCCTTCGCGAGACCGAAGTCCACGATCTTCACCTCGCCGAACTTCGTCACGAGGACGTTCGGCGGGGACATGTCGCGATGGACCAGGTGCATCGGCATGCCGGTCTGATCGACGAGCTCGTGGGCGTAGGAGAGGCCCTTGCAGATCTCGTGGGCGATGAACGCGGCGGCGGGGACCGGGAAGTCCTTGCCCTGCTTCTTCACCGACTCGGCGATCGACTTCAGGTTCGCGCCGTCGACGAACTCCATGACGATGAAGTACGCGTTGTCGCCGACGCCGATGTCGAAGACCTGGACGCAGTTCGAGTGCGAGAGCTGCGCCGACAGGCGCGCCTCGTCCAGGAACATCGCGATGAACTTCTTCTTCTCGCTCAGGTGCGGGAGGACGCGCTTGATCGCGACCTGCTTGCGGAAGCCCTGAAGGCCTTCGCTCTCCGCGCGGAACACTTCCGCCATGCCGCCCGATTCGAGCTTCTCGACGACACGGTATCGCTGCTGGGCTTCGGTCATCGGATGGCCGTAGATGGAGGGTGCCACCCGGAGGCGCGATGCGTCAAGAACGGCAACTCTTTCGCGGAGGGCGGGGACGTCGTTGACAGCCGCGGCGGGGTTCTCGATGCTCCGCGTCACGAACGGGGAAACGAGCTCGCGCGCATGCTTCGCCACCGCTCCACACGCGCGTCCGCCGGTCTCGTGGCCCTCCTCGCCCTCGGCTCGGCCACGGCGCGTGCGGCTGAGCCCGAGCTGACGTCGGACACGGCCGCGCAGTTCTACGAGCTCCGGAGCCCCTCCGGCGAGACCGTGATCTCCCGGCGGCGCCTCACGTCCACGCTCGGCGTCTCGGGATACGACCTCCTCGAGGACGGCGGCGACCCGAAGGCACCGCAGATCACGTTCCGCGCACGGCTGCGCTACGACTCGGACTACGGCGGCGACGCGCTCGAGACCGCGGTGAGCAGCTTCGGGCGCCTCGTCCCCGGCTTCGACCGCGGGCCGGTCGACCTGATGTACGGCTACGTCGAGGGCCGCCGCTTCCTCCGCGGCTGGGTCGGGTTCCGGGTCGGGCGCCAGTACGTCGTCGACGCGCTCGGGTGGTGGTCGTTCGACGGAGGCCTCGTCTCCGTGACGACGCCGTACTTCGTGAAGGCCGAGATCTTCGGCGGCCTCGAGCAGCGCGGGGGCATGCCGCTCTCGACGCCGCGCTGGGAGCGCGACGGGATCTGGCGGGGCGACCGTACCGCCTACGACCAGAGCTTGTGGCCCTCGTTCCAGCCGAACGGGGTCGCGCCGGCGATCGGCGCCGCGATCGAGTCGGCGGGCGTCTCGTGGATCCACGGGCGGCTCACGTATCGCCGCGTGTGGAACACGGGCGCCTCGAACGTGACGCAGTTCGCGAGCACGGCGCCGCCCGTCGTCGTCGACGAGACGCGCATCTCCCAGGAGCGCATCGGCTACGCGCTCGACGGGACGCTCGGCACGATCGCGGGCGCGAAGGCCGGCTTCGCCTACGACCTCTACGCGGGGCGCCTCGGCAACGCGTTCGCGTCCGTCGACGGCTACGTGACGAAGCGGCTCACCGTGAGCGCCGACTGGGACTACTACGTGCCGACGTTCGACGGCGACTCGATCTGGAACTTCTTTCTCGCGATGCCGATGAACGATCTCGCGCTCCGCGCTAGCTGGGACGTGAGCGATCACGTGACGACCGCCGCCGCCGTCCGCGGGCGGCTCTTCCAGGTCGACACGGCGGCGCCCGATCCGAACGTGGAACGGTCGGCGAACGGCCTCTCGGCCGACAATCACGTCCCTTCGAGCGCGTTCACGCCGCTCGGCGGCGGCGACCTCTGGGCGCGCTACCGCTTCGGCGCGGGCTCGCTCGGCGCGCGCGGCGTCGTCGACGTCGCCGGGAGCGGACGCCGGCTCGGCGCCGACGTCTACGGCGAGCGCGTGCTCGACAACCGCTACATCGTCCGCGCGCGCACGGGCATGTGGAGCTGGGAGGACGACCTGCGCGAAGGGCGCGAAGCGACGAGCTTCGGCTACGTCCTCGGCGCCGGCTACAAGCTCGCGACGCGCTCGAACGCGCTCGCGGAGTTCCAGCACGACGTGAACAGGCTCGTCGGCCAGCGCTATCGCGTGATGCTCTACCTGACCCTGGCGGTGAACAAGTGAGCGCCACCTGGAGCACCCGCCTCGCCGTCCTCGTCGCGACGTTGCTCGTCTCGATCGGAATCGCGCTCGCGCAGGAGCCGCCGCTGCCCACGGAGGACGCGCCGCCGCCTGTCGAGGACGTGCCGGCCGATGCGGGCGTCACCGAGGAGGCGGGCTCCAGCGTGACGACGTTCGCTCGCCGCACGCCGCTCCAGGGCGAAGGGCTCGCGCCGATGCCGGGCGATGCACGCGTGCCGCTCGCGTTCCTCCCGCCGGGCGCCTTCGCGGACGACCGCGGCCCGAGCCCCGCGGTCTTTCCTCCCCAGAAGCTCACGATCCGGTTCGACCACAAGCTCCACGTCGGCAAGCTCGGCGCGACCTGCACGTCGTGTCACGCGGCCGCGAAGACGAGCCGCGCCGCTTCCGACGTGCTCACCCCGCGCGGCACGACGTGCGACGGGTGCCACGGGTCGCGCCACGCCGATCCGAACAACGTGATGCCGGGCACGAACGACGACGGCAAGTGCGACACCTGCCATCTCGGGTACCGCGAAGGCGACGGCAACCGCGTCGCGCGCTTCGAGATCCCGACGCCGAACCTGCGCTTCGATCACCAGAAGCACGCCGCGCGCAACATCGGCTGCCGCCAGTGCCACGGCGAGGTGCAGGAGCTCGCGCTCGCGACGCGCGATCAGCTCCCGCGCATGCGCGGCTGCATCTCGTGCCACCAGCACCCCGACGCCGCCGCGCGCGGCAGCGCGAAGGGCGACTGCGAGACGTGTCACCTCTCGGGCGGCGCGGCCGAGGGCGGACGGATCCGCACCGTCTTCGCGAGCGGAACGCTGACGCCGCCGTCCTGGCTCCGGAACGCGGCGCACGGGCCCGACTTCATCGCTCGCCACAAGTACGTCGCCGCGAACGACTCGCAGTTCTGCGCGAGCTGCCACAAGGAGGACTCGTGCACGGCGTGCCACGACGGCCGGGTCCGGCCGCGGAGCATCCACCCGAACGACTATCTGAGCATGCACGCGGCGGAGGCACGGCTCGCGACGTCCTCGGCCGGCAAGTGCACGAGCTGCCACCGGGAGCAGAGCTTCTGCCTCACGTGCCACCAGCGGCTCGGGGTGACGATGAGCGGCCCGTCGGGTGCCCGCGAGAGCGGCCGCTTCCACCCGCCGCAGGCGATCTGGTCGGACGCGCCGCGGAAGGCGGGGCATCACGCGTTCGAGGCGATGCGGAACCTGAACGCCTGCGTGAGCTGCCACATCGAGCGGGACTGCGTCGTCTGCCACGGCGGCCGCGGCGTCGGTGCCGGGTTCGACCCCCACCCGACCGGGTTCCTCTCGGGCTGCTCGAGCCAGCTGAGGCGTAACCCGCGCCCCTGCCTCGTCTGTCACGACCCGGGTTCGGCGGAAATCGCGAGGTGCCGATGAAGCGCCCGACCGGAAAACGCGAAGAACGCGGACGGAACCGCGACGCCTTCCGGCCGATGGTCAGGAATCTTGCTGTCGATCCCCGCGTTTCGGGGTTGCCATGCGACGTGGCGGACGAGTATACCGCCTTGTCTTCGCCCGACCCCGTCGGTCCCAAGGAGGCCTCCTGTGAAAGAGCTCGTGCGGTACCTCTTGGAAAACATGTACGTGGACTTCCAGGGGGAGATCTCGCTCGACCAGGTGAGGCAGTTCCTTCGTGGCGACGACAGCCGCGAAGCGAAGGCGCTCCTCCAGAAGCTGATCGAGGACAAGGGCGTCGACGACCTCCTCATCACCCTCGCCGACGTGCTGAAGGATCACATCCGCACGGGCATCAACGAGCAGGTGATGAAGGAGCAGCTGTCCATGTACTCGGACAGCTGAGAGCCGCCCTCGTCGGTTCTCTGCTCGCGTTCGCAGCGGTCTCCCTCGGCGGCTGCGACGCAGGGCCGCGCGATGACCAGGACACGCGCGGCCCGGCCATCACGATCCTCGGCGCGAACGTCGGAATCGACACGCCGCTGCCTGCCGACGGTGCGATCGAGATCGCGTTCGATCGCTACCTCCTGCCGTCGACGGTGACCCGGCAGTCGTTCGTCCTCTCGACGGCGGAGAACGAGGCCGTGTCGGAGGCGCAGGCGGCCGTCGTCACCTACGACCCGATCGCGCGCACGGTGACTCTGCGCGGTCCGCGGGAGCCCTGGCTCGAGGTCGGGAAGCTCTACAAGCTGCGCGTGGTCGTCCCGGGGGAGAGCCAGGTCGGCGGCGGCCTGCTCGCAATCGACGGCGCGACGCTCGCTCCCGGACAGCGGCGCCGCTTCGAGTTCTTCGTCTCCGCCCCACGCGGCAAGCCGTACGTCGAGACGCGCGTCGACTTCTGCGCCGACGTGCTCCCGATCTTCCGCTCGAAGTGCGGGACGTCGACGTGCCACGGCGACGGCGGACAGGCCGCGATGGGCCTCGTCCTCACGACGCCCGCCGGCGTCGCCTCGACCGCGGTCGGCCGCGTCGCGCGCGGGGCGGACACGACGGGACGAACGGGCGATCCGGAGTCCGAGGGCCCCGTCTTCGGCGTCGGGATGCCCGTCGTCCAGCCCGGGAGCCCGGCGAACAGCTGGCTGCTCTACAAGGTGGACCTCGCGCCCCTTCCCGCGCGGAGCGAAGACCCGCCGTTCCGTTGCGCGAGCCCGCCCGGACAGGAGACCCCGCCTCGCGCGGCGCCGTACGTCCCGCAGCTCTCCGTCCCGCGTACGGCCGATCCGATCGAGCGCGCGATCCTCTCGGACCTCGTGACCGGCCGCGAGATGCCGTATCCGAGCGGGCCGGGGCCGCAGACCTACGCGAGCGCTCCGCTCACGTTCGCGGAGCGCGAGATCGTCCGGTCGTGGATCGCGCAGCTGCCGCCCGGGCAGGCGCTCCCCGCGTGCGGGGCGTGCACGCGGGCCCCGTGAGCCTCAGCCGACGACGCGATTCCGCCCGCCGTTCTTGGCGGTGTAGAGGTTCTGGTCCGCCATCTCGTAGAGCATCGCCGGCGAGGTCACGCGCGCATCGAACGTCGTCACGCCGACGCTGACGGTGCAGCCGAACTCCTTGCCCTCGACCAGGAAGCGCGCCGCTTCGACGAGCTTGCGGATCTTCTCGGCCGCGACCCGCGCCCCTTGCGCATCCACTTCCGGAAGCAGGACGGCGAACTCTTCGCCGCCGACGCGCGCGAGCACGTCCTGCTGACGGAGGCGCGGCTTCACGACGAGCGAGAGCTGCCGGAGGACGCTGTCGCCGGCGACGTGGCCGTAGGTGTCGTTGATCTTCTTGAAGTGATCGATGTCGAAGAGGATGAGCGACAGTGCGCGCCGGTAACGGAGGCTCCGGTTGTACTCACGCTCGAGCGCCTCGTTGAAGTACCGACGATTGTGCGTCTGCGTGAGCGCATCCATCGTCATCAGGCGATAGATTTCTTCGTGGTAGTTCGCCTCGATGTTGTCGCCCGACATGTACTTGAGGATCGAGCGGCCGATCTTGATCTGATCGCCGTCCCTCAAGGCCTGCCGCTTCACGTTCTGGTCGTCGACGAACGTGCCGTTCGTGGACCCGAGATCCTCGATGTAGTGCCGCTGGCCGTCCCACGTGATGCGCGCGTGATGACGGCTGATGCTCTCCTGGTCGATGGGCAGGTCCGAGCGTGACGAGCGGCCGATCTCGAACGTCGCCGGACCGAGCGCAGCACGCTTGCCGAGCTCGGGTCCGTAGATGACGACGATGCAGGCGCGATCGGTCGTCGTCGCGGGCTGACTGAACGACTCGAGGTCGAGCGCCGTGACGCGCTCGACCGGGTCGAACGGGCCGCGCGGCTTCTCGACGATCTCGACCTTGGGGTACCGCGGGTCCTTCGGGTCCACGGGGCTCAGATCGCGACTTCCTTGAGCTGGATCTTGTTGCGCTCGAAGACGCCGAGCCCGAGGTCGCCGGCCGCCTTGATGTAGGCCGGCTCGCGGCCCGCATCGACGAGCGGCTTCAGCTTCAGCTCGGTGCGGAGCTTGTCGAGCGCCTCCCAGCCGACGACGTCGATCGCGACGGGGTCGGTCGAGACGAAGATCGAGTCGTGCGGCTTCACGAACTCCGGACGCTTCCAGAGCGGGCCGCCGTCCGCCATGATCTTGAACGCGTCGGCGATGCAGAGGCGGACGCGGCTCTTGATGACGTCCTGCGCGTACATGAGCGCGATCTGCGGGCTCGCGTGGTGCACGTGGAAGTCGTGCGGGTTGATGCTGCAGCCGTGCGTCATGTTCTTGAGCGCGCCGGTGTAGCCGCAGATCGAGTGGTCCTTCACGAGCGCGAAGTTGATCGCGGCCGTGGCCTCGGTGAGGTAGCGCACGAACTTCGTCCGCGTCCCGGTCCCCGGGATCAGGCGGTCGTCCATCGTGGCGTTGCCGTTGCCGTGGGTCGCGATCTTCACCCCCTTCGGCACGTTCGACGCGTTGATCCGCGTGCCGTCGAGGAAGCCGCCGTACTGCTCGAGGACGGTGATGTGGTCGGCGGGGATGCCGTACTCGATCATCGCCTCGAGGAACGGGAGCACGAGCTCCTTGTTCGTGCCCATGTTCTTGAGCGCGATGCCGTTGACCTTCACGACGACGATGTCGTCCTTGTGGACGAACTTGCCGACGGCGGTGGGGAGATCGCTCGCGCCCGTCAGCTCGGTGAGGGCGCGCGTGAGCATCGCCTTCGCGTCCTCCGGCTTCGGATAGAGCTGGTTCGCCTGGAGGCTGTCCTTCTTCGTGACCTTCACGACGCGGCCCGGCGCGGAGAACGGCGTGAACCCCTCCGGCGGCTTCGCCGCGTAGCTCTTGCCCGCCTTCGCCTCCGCGCCGGCCGCGAGGGCCTCCTTCGCGGTCGCGAGCGTTGCCGCGGTCGCGGCGGCGGTCCCGAGGAACGCACGACGCGACAGCCCGCTGTCCGGCGACAGCTCGCGGTCGATGCGGGCGAGGTGCAGCTGCTCGTCACGATCGGTCATGGGCGTTCCTCCGAGATACCGGTACCTTACGCCCCTCAGCAGCGAGGGCAAGAGAGCTTCGGAAGCCCGACTGTGGCAGGCCCTCGCACCGGCGACGTCACCCGAAGCGCGACCCTGGCCGCGGCCAGAGCACGGCCTGGCCGAGGCCACACTCGCTCGTCGCCAACCTCGCGAGAGGACACGCGCCGCGTCTTGGCGCGCCGTTCGCTGAAGCGCGCCCGCGATGAAGACGGACGAAGGTGGGCTCCGGGGCTCGACGTGGAAGGGCGTCGTCGCGCGCGTCGCGGCGGCGGCGGGCGCGCTCGTGTTGCTCGCGTGGATCGGTCACGCCGCGGGCGACGCGCCGACAGCGCGCGCGGCGGATCGGGTCGAGCCGGAAGGCGGTGGCGCGCCGAGCGTCACGAGTGTCGCGCCGGTTCTTGCGGTGGAGCCCACGCCGGCGCCGGCCCCTCCGCCAGGGCGCGCAACAGCCGCCGCTCCGGTTCATCTGAACCAGGCCGACGAGGCCGAGCTCCGACGCCTCCCCGGCGTCGGCGCGAAGCGCGCGCAGGCGATCCTCGCGCTCCGCGCGAAGCTCGGACGCTTCTCGCGGGTGGAGGAGCTCCTGCGCGTGAAGGGCGTCGGTCGCGGGACGCTGAAGAAGTGGCGGCCGCTGGTGAAGCTCGATCGGCCGCCGGTGGATGCGGGAGGTCCGTCGTGACGATCGAGCGCCGGTCAGCGCGGCGGCGGAACCGGAGCGGGCGCCGGACGTGGCGCGATCGGGAGCGGCTTCACGCTGTCGTCGGGGATGCCGCCCTTCGCGACCGGCTTGACGCTGTCATCGGGAACGCCGGTCCGCGCGACCGGCTTGATGCTGTCGTCCGGAATGCCCGTCTTGCCGACGAGCGGCCCGGGTGCGCGGAGCTCGTTCTTCAGGCCGGGGACGGCGCCTTCCGCGGCCGGATCGGCCTTCTTGTCACAACCGGCAGCGAGGGCGAGGACGACGAACGCGAGGACAATCGAGGGGGTCTTCATCGGCTGCTCCGTTGGACGTACGCCCGAGCTCCGTGGAACGTCACACGAAAGGATGTCACCCGCTCGGGTGACGGGCCAGGGCGAAGGGGGTCACCCGGGCGGTGCCGCCGTGGCGGCGCTCGCCCCGGCGACCGCCTTCCGGATCTCGGCGACGAGCGGCGTGAGCACGTCGGCGCGGAGCTTGTAGGAGGCGCGGTTCGCGATGAGCAGCGTCGAGACGTCGGCGATCGTCTCCTTCACCTCGAGGCCGTTCTGGACGAGCGTCGCCCCGGTCTCGACGAGGTCCACGATGAGGTCGGAGAGGCCGGTCAAGGGCGCGAGCTCGACCGAGCTCTGCACGTTCACGACCTCGACCTGGACGCCGCGACGCGCGAAGTGCGCGGCGGCCGTGCGCGGGTACTTGGTCGCGACGCGCGGCATGTGCCCGGCGGTCACGAGGCTCGCACCGACCTGGCCGGCGACGACCATCCGGCAGCGCCCGAGCCCGAGGTCGGCGGGGTGGTAGACGTCGACGTCGCGCTCGAGCAGCACGTCACGTCCGCAGACGCCGAGGTCCGCGGTGCCGTAGTCGACGTAGGTGGGCACGTCGTCGGGTTTGAGGAGGAGGAAGTGCACGGGGTGGCCGCGGAACGTTCCCCGCCGGACGAGCGCGCGGGTCTCCTCGAGGAGCGCGTCGTCGAGAGAGCACGACGCCCCCGCGCTCGACACGCCGGAGACGCCCGCACGCGAGAGCAACGAGGCGACGGGCTTCGACGTGCGCCCCTTCGGCAGCGCGATCGTGACGGGGCGCGCTTCGGTCACGCCTCGGCGCCCTTCACGCGCTCGACGTGGGCGCCGAGACCGGCGAGCTTCTCCTCGATCCGCTCGTACCCGCGGTCGAGATGGTAGACGCGGCGGATCTCGGTCTCTTCGTCGGACGCGAGCCCGGCGAGGACGAGCGAGGCGCTCGCGCGGAGGTCGGTCGCCATGACCGAGGCGCCGTACAGCTTCGAGACGCCCTGGACGACGGCGGTGTTGCCGCGGAGCGCGACGCTCGCGCCCATGCGCTGGAGCTCGGGGACGTGCATGAAGCGGTTCTCGAAGATCGTCTCGCTGATGACGCTCTCGCCGCGGGCGAGGCACATGAGCGCGAGGAACTGCGCCTGCATGTCGGTCGGGAAGCCGGGATGCGGAGCGGTCGTCACGTTGACGCCACGGAGCGGCCCCTTGCGCCGGACGCGGATGTTCTGGCCCTCGCTCGTGATCTCGACGCCGGCGGCGCGGAGCTTCAGGACGAGCGCCTCGAGGTCGGCCATCTCCGCGCCCTCGATGACGACGTCGCCGCCGTCGACCATCGCCGCGGCGATCATGTAGGTGCCGGCCTCGATGCGGTCCGGGATGATCGCGTGGTCGAAGGGAGCGAGCTTGCCCGGCTCCGCGCCGACGATGTGGATCACGTCCGTGCCGGCGCCGTTCACCTCGGCGCCCATCTTGTTGAGGATGCGACCGAGCTCCTCGATCTCCGGCTCACGCGCGCAGTTCACGAGCGTCGAGCGGCCCTTCGCGAGCGCGGCCGCCATCATGAGGTTCTCGGTGCCGCCGACGGTCGGGAGGTCGAAGTAGATCTCGGCGCCCTTCAGCCGACCGCCGCCGCCCGGCCCTTCCGCGAGGACGTAGCCGCGCTCGAGCTTGATCGTGCAGCCCATCGCCTCGAGGCCCTTCAGGTGCTGGTCGACCGGGCGCGCGCCGATCGCGCATCCGCCGGGGAGCGACACCTTCGCGCGACCGAACCGCGCGACGAGCGGACCGAGGACGAGCACGCTCGCGCGCATCTGCTTCACGAGCTCGTAGGGCGCTTCGGGGCGGACCTGCGAGCCTGCGGCGACGTGGATCTCGGGCGCGTCGAAGCTCACCTCGCGGCCGAGGAAGCGGAGGAGCGCCGACGTGGTCTCCATGTCACGGAGGCGTGGCACGTTCCGGAGCTTGCTCGCGCCGTCGCTGAGCAGCGTCGCGCAGAGGATCGGCAGGGCTGCGTTCTTCGCGCCGCTGATCCGCACCTTGCCGACCAGCGGCTTGCCCGTGCCTCGGACTCGGAGAGCGTCCATCGAGGAAGAGCATTGCCAGAAAACTGGCGTTTCGGCCAAGGATCCGCGAGCGGGACCGCAGCGTCGCCGGACATTTCGCGAGCGGTCGCGCTCGTCTTGGCTTCGACACCGCACTGGGGAGATCCGCTCGGACGACGTCGTAGCCTGGCGCATGCGAAAGACACTCCGGGGGCTCGGTGTGACGGTGGACGTTCCGGAAGGGACCGACGTGACGGAGGACGGGTCGATCTTCGGCCCCGAAGGGGTCGAGCTCGCGCTCTACGCCGATCGGCCCGGCGCGCAGGCGAGCGACCGGCAGCAGGTGATCGAAGGGCGCTCGTACGTGAAGGCGTGGGGCGCGACGGAGCTGCTGCCCGACGGCAGCGTCCGCATGCACGGCCTCATGGACGAGACGGCCGACGGCTGGTTCGTCTTGTTCGAGACCGAGGACGGCGAGCTCGGATTCGAGATCGGCCGCCGCCGTCCCGATCGGACCGTCGTGTTCTGGGGCGATCGCCTCCGCGACGCGCGCGCGCGCGAGCAAGCGATCGCGATCGCGCGAGGAGCTGAGCTGAGCTGACGTCGCGAGCGGTCCCGCTCTCAGAACGCGCGCAGCGCGAGGACGAGGGCGGTCTCCGGCGGGAGCACAGAGGTCGTCGAGGCGCGGCCGCTCGCGAACAGGAGCCGGACGTCGGTGGCCGGCAACGGCAACGAGGGCAGGTCGACGGCCTCGTCGCCGAAGTTCACGAGGACGACCCGCATGTCGCTCGCGACCGAGCGCTCGACGATCAGGACGTTTCCCTGCGCGGTCGCGCGGAGGCCCTCGCGGCCGTCCGAGCGGAGCACCGGGTCGGTCTTCCGGAGCCGCAGCATCGCGCGGTAGAGCGCGAGGACGCGCGCGTGGTCGCCGGTCTCGCGCTCGGCCCAGTCGAGCTTCGAGCGGAGGAACGTCTCCTCCGCCTGCGGGTCGGGAATGCGCTCGCGCACGGCGGGGTCCGTGAACGCGGCGAAGCGCTTGAACTCCTCGCGGCGACCGGCGGAGACGAGCTTGCCGAGCTCTTCGTCGTGATCGGTGAAGTAGAGGAACGGGGTGCTCGCGGCCCACTCCTGACCCATGAAGAGGAGCGGGGTCATCGGCAGCGAGAGGAGGAGGACGGACGCCGCGCAGTAGCGGTCGATCGAGGTCCCGGCGGTGATCCGCTCGCCGAAGGCGCGATTGCCGACCTGATCGTGGTTCTGCACGCAATAGACGAAGCTCGGCGCGGCGAGGTCGTCGGCCGGCTTCCCGCGCGGCGCGTCGTCGTGCGCGGCGTAGGGCTGTCCCTCGAACACCCAGCCGCGGTCGATCGCGCGCGCGATGCCCGCCGCGCCGCCCTCGTACGCACCGTAGTAGCCGTCGCGCTCGCCGGTCAGCGTGACGTGCACCTCGTGGTGGAAGTCGTCCGCCCAGATCGCGTCGAGCCCGAGCTTCGTCACGAGCGCGGGCTCGTTGCGATCGTCCTCGGCGACGAGGATGCGCGGCGGCGTGAGCGACTTCACGGTCTCGGCGAGCTCCGCGAGGATGTGGACCTCCGACGTGTCCACGATCGCGTGGGTCGCGTCGAGCCGGAGCCCGTCGAAGCGCATCTCCTCGAGCCACATCCGCGCGCTCTCGAGGACGAGCGCCCGCATCGCCGGGTGCGCGTAGTCCGGCGCGTCGCCCCACGCGTTCTTCCGATCGTGGTGGAAGTAGTCGGGGCTGTAGGCGGAGAGATAGTTCCCGCTCGGCCCGAAGTGGTTGTAGACGACGTCGAGCAGGACGGAGAGACCGAGGCCGTGGGCTTCGTCGACGAAGCGCGCGAGGTCGTCGCGCGATCCGTACGGCGCGAAGGGCGCGAACGCCGCGACGCCGTCGTAGCCCCATCCTCGGTGCCCGGCCGCCGCCGCGAGCGGCATCAGCTCGACGGCGGTGACACCGAGATCGACGAGGTCGCGGAGACGCTCGGTGGCTGCGGCGTAGGTGCCTTCCTCGGTGAACGTTCCGACGTGCAGCTCGTAGACGACCATCTCCGCGAGCGGCCGCACCGGAGCCTCGAAGCGCCACGTGTGGCGTGCGCGTTCGATCCGCGCGGGACCGTGCACCCCGTCGGGGAGGAACCGAGCGTACGGGTCGGGCAGCTCGCGGTCGTCGAGCACGAGCTTGTAGAGCGCACCCTCCAAGGCGCCGGGAACGAAGGCCTCGAACATCCCCGGACCGAGGTCCGGGGCCGGCTGCATCGCATGCGTGGCGATCGCGTGCCCCTCCCCGTCGAAGAGACGCAGGCCGCAGGACTTCGCGGTCGTCGTGAACGCGCGGAAGCGAGCACCGCCGTCGACGAGGCGTGCCCCGAGCTCCAGGGTCGGCGTGCGCCCGAGAGGAAGGATCATCGGGCGCGGGAAAGCAGGGAGCGTGCCGCGCGGCTCACGTGCCGCGCGTCACTTCTTCGCGGCGGCGTCCTTCTGGGCCTTCAGCCGCGAACGGAGGCGAGAGGCATAGCCCTCCTTGTTCTCCTGCTTCGCGCGGCCGATCGCGAGCGCGTCCGCCGGCACGTCCTTCGTCACCGTCGTGCCGGTGCCGACGTACGCGCCGTCGCCGATCGTGACCGGCGCGACGAGCTGCGAGTCGCTCCCGATGAACGCGCCCTTGCCGATGCGCGTCGTGTGCTTCGAGAAGCCGTCGTAGTTGCAGAAGATGGTTCCGGCGCCGACGTTCGCGCCCTCGCCGACGATGCCGTCGCCGAGATACGCGAGGTGGTTCGCCTTCGCGCCCTTCTCGAGCTTCGTCTTCTTCGTCTCGACGAAGTTGCCGAGGTGGGCTTCCTCGCCGATGTCGCTGTCGGGTCGGACGTGCGAGAACGGCCCGATCTGCGCGCGGGCGCGGACGATCGAGTCGCTCACGACGCTGTACGGCTTCAGCGCGACACCTTCGCCGACGACCGCGTTCGTGAGCACGCAGCCGACATCGACGGTGGCGCCCTCGCCGACCTTCGTGCGCCCGCGGAGGACCGCGAAGCTCTCGACGATCGCGTCGCGGCCGATCGCGACGCCGTCCTCGATCCGCGCACCGTCCCGGATCGTGACCCCGGCGACGCGGTGCATCTTCAGGATCCGCTCGACCATCGCGCGGTCGGCGAGCGCGAGCTGCGCGCGATCGTTGACGCCGTCCATCACGGCCGGGTTCGACGGGACGCCGATCACACGCTGCCCGCGCTTCGTCGCGAACGAGACGATGTCGGTGAGGTAGTACTCGCCCTGCGCGTTGTTCGGGGTCAGCGAGGCGAGCGCTTCGCGGAGGAACGAGACGCTCGCGGCGTAGATGCCGGGGTTCCACTCCTTGATCGCCCGCTCGGCGTCGGAGCGGAGATCCTTCTGCTCGCGGATCTCGACGATCTGACCGAGCTCGTCGCGCATCACGCGGCCGTAGCCGAAGGGGTCCTCGGTCGTGCACGTCGCCATGGCCACTGCAGCGACCGGATCCTCGTCGAGCGCCTTCGCGACGGCCGCGACGTCGTCGGCCGTCAGCATCGGGACGTCGCCGTAGAAGACGAGCACGCGCTCGGCTTCCGGGCGGACGGCCTCGAGGCCGGAACGCGCCGCGTCACCCGTCCCGCGCTGCTCCTTCTGGACGGCGGTTCGGACGCGCCCGCGGCGCTCTGCGGGAAGGTCCTCGGCCCTGGCGCCGAACGCCTCGGACAGATACGCTTCGACCTTGTCCTTCCCGTGTCCGACCACGACCACGACCTCACCGCAGCCGGCCTCCAGGGCGGCCCGAACGGGGTAGTGGACGAGCGGTCGGCCCGCGATGGCATGAAGCACCTTCGGCAGGGAGCTCTTCATCCGGGTTCCCTGCCCGGCCGCCAGGATCACCGCGGTCGTCTTCTCGAGCATGACATGTCCTTCGATACGGTGGAGAGATCGGGATGCTTGGTCGCCTGAGGACGCGCGAGTCTAGATCAACGCAGCGCGCCTTGCTCGGTGCCTTTGGCCTCGCGGCGGCCGTCGCGCTCGCGCCGACGCTTTCGAGCTGCGCGCCGCCGCTCGACACGGAGCGCACGCTTCCCAAGCGCGGCTCGGTCGGGCAGGAGATGTACGGCGTCCTGTGCGACCGGCTCTCGGCCCAGGCGCTCCGTGAAGACCTGACCGGCGCCTCGTTCCGGTACGTCTGTCACCCGAAGACGAACGGCGAGTTCGACGAGAAGGTCGACACCGCGAAGCTGCCGACCCTCGACCCCGCCGCGACCGACGTGAACGGGAAGGTCGTCGGCCTCGAGGTGCAGCGCGACGCGCGCGAGAAGGCGATCGGTCGGATCGAAGCGCTCGCGCGCCGGCGCGTGGACCTCGTCCGCGCCTTCGACGCGATCTTCCCCGAGGACCAGCGCGTGGGCGTGAAGGACCTCGACAACGAGGATCCGACGAAGTCGTGCGAGGCGCCGAAGAAGGGCAGCGAGGCGAAGCTCACGACCGCGCTCGCCGACATGCTCGGCCGGATGACGGAGCTCTATCACGACGGGACGCTCCCCCAGTCGACGCAGTCCCTCGGCCGCGTCGTCGCGGCGTTCAAGGACGACGACGAGGCGCAGGCCGCGTGGGCGCGGATCGCGTCGCGCGAGGGATACCGCCCGATCGACACCGCGCTCGGCGTCGCACGCCCGGCCGTCGCGTACCCGAACCTCCGCGACCTCGCGAACGCGAGCCTGAGCCTCCTCTCGGCGGACTCGCTCCCCTACCAGCTCGATCCGAAGCGGGACGAAGCAGGCAAACGGATCCCGGTCCCCGGGCCCGGCAACGCCGCGCTGAACGCGATGCTCGCCGCCGCGCACGAGGAGCTCCTCGACGCGAAGAAGGATCCGAAGCCGGGCCCGCTCACGATCACGGCGGACCCCACCTCCGGGCGCGTCGTCCTCTCGCGGCCACGCGACAACCTCGAGGTGATGGAGACGCTTCTCTTCACGACGGACCCGGCGTTCTCCGTCGGTGCGCCGCGCTGGATCGTGAAGCGCGACCCGCGCGGCTACGCCGCGATCGCGGGCGGTCAGGTGCCGACCCCGTTCGTCGACGCCGACAAGGACGGTCTCCCCGACGTCGACGACCTCGGTCGCTTCAAGACGACGAACGGCTCGCTCGCGCCCTCGCCGTTCCCCTACCCGAACGGGCCCGAAGCTCCGCGCGACGAGTTCGGCCGCGCGCTCGCCGGCACGCGCCTCCTCTACGACTACGTCGACACGAGCAGCACGTTCGCCGCGCAGGTCACGAAGGACCTCCGGCCGCTCGCCGATCCCGATCCCGCCAAGGAGGCGCTGATGGGCGTGATGGGCGGCGCCTACGTCGCGATGGGCACGAAGGGGCCGGCGACGAAAGCGTACGCGCGCACGACGCTCGAGTACCAGGGCTACGACGTCGCGACGTCGCCGATGCTCGACCTCGTCTACGCGATGTCCCAGCTGCTCGGCGACAAGAGCATGGACACGACGCTCGCGATGGCGCGGGAGCTCGTCGTGAAGAATCCGCGCGAGCTCGCGCGCCTCACGGGCGCGCTCCTCGCCGCGCAGGACGCGGCGAAGACGCACGACGAGGCGAAGATCTCGAAGAGCGCGACGTTCTGGGACGAGAGCCTCGACACGATGGTGAAGCTCGTGAAGGAGCCGGGGCTCCTCGAGGACGTCCTCCGCGCGATGGCGGCGCCGGAGAGCCAGGCGCTCGGCAGCGTGTTCTCGCAGTACTCGAAGCTGAAGGACGAGATCCGCTACGACTTCGACGACCTGAACGGACCGACCTTCAACGTCACGACGAACGGCAAGGGCGAGATGAAGACGCCGGTCGATCGCGGGCAGCCGCAGATCGGCAAGAACCGGAGCGCGCTCTACCGCTTCCTCGGCGCGATCAGCGACACGGTCGGCGTCACGGCGTGCAACAAGCCCGACGCGATCGTGCACGCGCGTGGCGTCGCGGTGCTCGGCACCGCCGACATCTGCAAGGGTGGCATCCCGGGGTCGATCTACGGCGGCTGCGGCATCGGCGGGCGGCCGTTCAAGGAGTGCGAGGTCTTCAAGATCGAGAACCTCGGCGCCTTCTACCTCGACGCGATCGCCGGCGTCCCGAGCCGCGGCACGCTCTACATCCGTGACGACTTCATGCGCTCCGGCATCGGCGGGATCGGCGCGGCGAACGCGGAGACGATGGAGGAGTCGAGCGGCATCCTCGGCTTCTGGGGCTCCGACCTCCGCCCGAAGCCGCAGTGGCTGAACCGCCTCGTCTTCTTCGACTTCCAGAACGACAAGAAGAACGACATCACGAAGCGCTTCCTCCTCGACCTGAACGGCGAGCACATCGGGTCCTCGATCTGCCCCGAGCGCGTGATCGACGATCCGGTGCCGAGCGCGCCCGACGCGGCGCAGGACGGCAAGGTCCGGGGCCTCCGCAACTGCCCCGAGGGCGCCTGGCTCGAACAGCGCCACAAGACGACGATCTTCACCTGGGAGAACTTCGGCTTCTACCAGGCGATGAAGCCGCTCGCGGCCGCCTTCGCCACGCACAAGCGCGAGGACATCTTCCTCGAGCTGTCGTCGATCATCTACAAGCACTACCCCGGCGAGGAGTCTACGCCGGCCGAGTGCGTGACGATCGGCAACAAGCCGTGCCCCAAGACGGGCCTCCTCGCCTACGAGCCGCTGATGGGCGACGTGCTCGCGACCGACGTGATCGGAGGCCTCTCCGAGCTGTCGAAGGTCCTCGACACGATGGCGATCAAGCGGTGCGACGAGGCCGACGCGAAGGGCACCTGCACGAAGGCGACGACGATCAGCGGGATCGACGTGGCTGCTGCCGCCGCCCGCGCTGCGCTCGATCCCGACTATGCCAAGACGACGCTGAAGCTCGTCGACCGCCGCGGTCAGGCCACCGCGAAGCGGAACGACGGGACGACGAACCCGCAGGTCACGCCGGTCTACCTCATCACGAGCGCGCTCTCCGCGATCGACGACGCGTTCGACCAGTACGAGCAGCAGACCGGCGACAAGGAGCGGCGCCTCTCGTGGCGCCGCGCGCGGTCGGCGATGATCGACCAGTTCTTCGGCGTCGACGGCGCGCGCTCGACCGCGACGTTCAAGAACCCCACCGTCACGAAGATGGGCCCCGTGCTGATCGACGTGCTCCGGGCGCAGCTCCTCGCGCAGTGCCCGAAGTCCTTCAACGCGCCCTACGAGCGCTGCGCGTGGGCGCGCGACGAGCTCACGAAGAAGGCGTCGGACTCGCTCGCGGGTCCGCTCGCCTCTGCCGGGCTCGAGATGATGGAGGCCATCCGCAAGGACCCGGAGGGTCGCCAGCAGATGGCGAAGATGGTCCAGTACATGACCGACGCGGGGTCGTCGAACGACGCGCTCGCGAGCATGCTCGCCTCGATGAACGACGTCGTGCAGATCCTGCGCGACGACGACAACCTCGTGCCCTTCTACAAGGTCCTCGCCGCGGCGATGGACGCGTCGAAGAAGGACGCGCAGGGCCGGGTCACCGAGAAGAGCCTCGTCGACGCGCAGATGGCGCTCCTCGCCCGCGTGAGCGGCCGCGCGTTCGACGAGAACGCGAAGGAGATCTGCAGCCGCGAGGTCGACCCGAACCAGATCCTCTCGAAGGTCCTCGCCAACGCGGTGACCCCGATCAAGGACGGCGACTTCAAGGGTCAGACCCCGGTGGAGGTCATCCTCGACGTCATCGCGGACGTGAACCGCGCGGACCCGACCCAGCCCTACGAGGGCACGCTCGCCAAGAGCGACTACGCGAACGTCAGTGAGCAGGTCCTCGACTTCTTGACCAACAAGGAGCGCGGGCTCGAGCAGTTCTACGAAGTCGTGCGCCAGGGGACGACCTTCTGAACAACACGCCTGCGTCCTGGTGTAGGCTCGGCGCCGCTTCGATGAGGCGTCGCGCGTTCGCCACGAGAGTCCTCTCCGGCGCTGCCGTCCTCGCTGCCCTCGCGGGCACGCAGGACGCGCACGCCGGTGGCTTGTTCACGTCCGATCGCGGCGTCCGCCCGCTCGCGCGCGGAGGCGCGTTCGTCGCCGGCGCCGACGACGCGGGAGCCATCTGGTACAACCCGGCCGGCCTCGCCGACGCGGGAACGACGCTGATGGCGGACTTCTCGTGGCTGAACTTCTCGTCGGAGTTCACGCGGCGCACGCAGGTCACCGCCGGCTCCGGCGCGGTGAACGTGTTCGAGTCGCCGAAGGTGAGCGGCACGACGCCGTTCCTGCCGATCCCGACGATCGCGGGAACCTACAACTTCGGCGACAAGAAGCAGTTCACGGCCGCCTTCGGCATCCTCGCACCCTACACCGCGATCGCGAGCTATCCGCTCACGCTCGACAACGGGCAGCCCTCGCCGTCCCGCTACTCGCTCGTCAGCCTCGACGGCTCCGCGCTCGTCGTCGCCGGCGGATACTTCGCGTGGAAGCCGGTCGAGCAGTTCCGGATCGGCGGCGGGCTCCAGGCGATGGTCGGCAAGTTCGCCTCGCGCGTCGTGTTCAGCGCGAGCCCGGCCGACCGCCTCATCTCCGCGCCGGAAGACCCGCAGTACGACACGCTGAGCCAGCTCGACGTCGGGCCGATCATCGCGCCGAGCGGCAACCTCGGCGTCGTCGCGGTCCCGCATCCGAGCTTCCGGATCGGCCTCTCCGGCCAGCTCCCGTTCTGGGTGAACGCGCCCGCGACGATCGACGTGCGCCTCCCCACCGCCGCGCCGTTCGACAAGGCCTACCAGGACGGCAAGGACGCGAACGTGAAGTTCCGGCTCCCGCCCGTGCTCCGCGCCGGCGTCGAGTACCGGACCGAGACGACGCCCGACTCGAAGATCCGGATCGAGGCCGCCTACGTGCGCGAGTTCTGGAGCCTCCACGACTCGATCGACATCAGGTCGGAGAACATCCGGCTCTACGACATCTCCGGGTTCCCGAGCCCGTTCGGCGTCGCGCCGATCTCGCTCCCGCGCAACTTCCAGGACTCGAACTCGTTCCGGATCGGCACCGAGTACTCGCTCCGGAACCTGATCAAGGACTACTGGATCGACCTCCGCGCCGGCTTCTCGTACGAGACGAGCGCGATCCCGAAGGAGTGGGTGAGCCCGCTCACCTACGACTCGAACAAGGTCGTCGGCAGCCTCGGCGGTGGCCTCCACATCGGCGATCACTGGCGCATGGACGCGATGGGTGCGCTCGTCCTCCTCGAAGGGCTCGACGTCTCTCCTGCCGAGGCGAAGGTGCCGCGCGTGAACCCGGTGAAGGGCAATCCCACCGCGACCGAGTCGATCAACGGCGGAACGTATGCCGCCCGGGCCCTCGTCCTCGGCGTCGGGGCGCAGTACAAGTTCTGACCCGCGGAGCGCGAGCGGCACCCTGACAAGGATGTCGGGCTCCGTGTGAACGCGGACGCTGGAAATCCCGCGTGAACGACGACGGCACACGCGTTGCTCCTAGGAGCGTCCGTCAGGAGGACACATGACGAAGGGGATCTTGCGCCTCGCGCTCGCCGCGACGGTGCTCGTCGGCGCCACGCTCGCGAACGAGGAGCACGCCGACGCGTGCGGAGCCTGCTACGCGAGCCTGAGCGAGTCGACGGTCGTGAACGACCACAAGATGGCGCTCGCCATCTCGCCGAACTCCACGATCCTGTGGGACCAGATCACGTATTCGGGCAATCCGAAGGAGTTCGCCTACGTCGTGCCGGTCCGCGCCGGCGCGCGCGTCGAAGCGTCGCGCGAGAGCTGGTTCGCGGCCCTCGACGCCTCGACGCGGCCGATCCTGATGGCGCCGCCGAGCCTCTCCAACTACTCGGGCGGTGGTGGGGACGGCGACGGGTGCAGCCCGGGCTGCTCGGACAGCTCGATGGCGCTGTACGACAGCGCCGGCTCGAGCAACGCAGGACCGCCGCCCGTGCAGGTCGTCGCGCAGTCCGTCGTCGGCCCCTACGAGACGGTGACGCTCCGGAGCGAGGACCCCGAAGCGCTCCAGAAGTGGCTCGTCGCGCACGAATTCGCGGTTCCGGAGACCTCCACGCCGATCATCGCCGAGTACGTCGCGGCGAAGTTCGACTTCATCGCGCTCCGGCTCCGTCCGGGGAAGGACGCGCGTGCGATGAAGCCGATCCGGATCGTCTCGCCGGGCGCGGACCTCACCCTCCCGCTCCGGATGATGCAGATCGGCGCCGCGTCGAGCCTCGGGATCACGCTCTTCGTGATTTCCGAGGGCCGCTACCGGACCAAATCGTTCCCGACGGCCGAGATCGACTTCACGAAGCTGATCTGGGACACGTCCCAGTCGCGGACGAACTACCAGGAGCTCTCGCTCGCCGCGATGGCGACGAACCAGGGCCGGAGCTTCCTGACGGAGTACGCGGATCGAATCGACTCGACCGCATCGGCAGCAGCGTCGTCCGGCATGACCGGCAACCCGCTGCTCGAGGACGCGTACCAGACGGCCTGCGCGTCGGAGGACGTGCAACGCTCGACCGACGACGCCGAGCCGGACGCCGGCGCACCGGCGCAGGACGCCCCCGACGGAGGAGACACCGATGGCGGCACCCTCGACGCGGACGCCGGCGGCGCCGCGAACGACGCCGGCTCGGGCGAGAGTCCCGGGACGAGCAGGCCGCCCCGAAGCTGCGACGACCTCGAGACTGCGCTCGCCGGGATGGTGCGGCGCGATCAAGTGTGGGTCACGCGGATGCGCGCGAACCTGCCGTTCGCGGCGCTCGCGGACACGCTGGTGCTCGAACCGAACCCGCAGCAGGTCCGCTTCGACAACATCCACACCGCGACCGACGTCGGAACGATCAGCAGCGCGCGGATCGCGCCGCGCGGGCCCACGCGACGCTACGGCACGTACGCGACCGTCGCCTTGACGGTCTTCGCGGTGTCGCGCGTCCTGCGTCGCCGCCGGCGCTGAGCGCGAGCGTTCGACGAAACGCGGGCACGACCGTCGCATCCATCGCTGGATCCATGCGCCGTCTCGTGCCCCGCCTCGTCGCTTCTCTCGGTCTCGGTGCGCTCGTGCTCGCATCCGGCTGTGGCGGCGGTGCGCGCGACGTGGCTCGCGTCACGACCACCTCGTCCAGTGAAGAAGGGCGCGGGAGGCCCGCCGCTTCGAGGACGATCGACAACGCAGGCTTCGTCGACAACGCCGGACGCACGAGCACCGAGACGGCGCGGACGGAGATGTCCGGGATGCGCGCATCCGAGCTCGGCAGCGAACGCCCGACCGGGACGCCCGCCTCCGGCGCGATGGTGCCGCCGATCGACCCGAACGGCCCCGGCGCGGGCGTCACCCAGGGCGAAGGCGCCGGCGCAGCGAGCACCGTGCGCGGCCCGCGCGAGATCACGCCGAGCGGCGCGCCGGAGGAGAGCGCCGTCGCACGCATCGCCCGCGCGCGGTGCGACCAGGCGACGGCATGCGGCCACGTCGCGAGCAGCGCCGAAGGCGGCGCGAAGGCGCCGCCGAGCGCGGGGCCGACCCGCGAGGCGCCGACGCACGCCAGCCAGGAAGCGTGCATGACGCACGAGCCGCCGCGTGCGCAGCAGGACATCGCCGACGCGGGCTGCACGAACGGGGTCGACGGCGTCCAGCTCGGGATCTGCCTCACCGCGATCCGCCAGGCCGATTGTCGCTCCCGTCCTCTCGCGCTCGACGACATCCAGGCGTGCCGCGCGAGCGCGCGCTGCGCGCCGAGGTGACGATGAAGGCCGCGACGCCCGACCTCCGCGCGAGAGCGATCGACGAGCTCTACGGCACGCCGCCCGAGCGATTCACGGAGCGTCGCGATGCGCTCGCGAAAGAGCTGAAGGAAGCGGGCGACGTCGAGGGCGCGAACGACCTCCGCGCGCAACGGCGCCCGACGAAGGTCGCGCACCTCCTGAACCAGGTCGCCCGGCGCGCGCCGGACGAGGTCGCCGCCCTCGTCGACCTCGGTCGCGAGCTCGCCCGTGTGCAGCGTCGCGCGATCCGCGGACAGGCGGACGGCGGCGAGCTGCGAGAAGCCATCGCACGGCAGCGCGAGATGGTCTCCGCGCTCGTGAAGCGCGCAGCCGAGGTCGGCGACGAGATCGAGATCGACGCGCGCCCGCTGCTCGACGAGGTGGCGAGCGCGCTCCGCACCGCGATGACCGATCCGGGCTTCGGCGCAGAGCTCGAGGAAGGCCGGCTCGCGAAGGCGCCGGAGATCGCGGTCGGTCTCCCGAGCGGCGAGCTGCTCGCGAGCGTCACGCCGATCGCGCCGGCGGCGAAGCGCGTCCCCGCGAAGCGCGCACGTGAGGAGCAGGCTCGAGCACGTGAGGACGAGGCGCGCCGCGAGGCCAAGGCACGGCGTCGTGAGAAGCTCGATGCCGAAGCTCGTGCACGCGACGAGGCGGAGGCGCGTGAACGCGAGAAGGCCGAGGCGGCGGCGCGCGCGCGCGCCGAGGCCGAGGCACACGCACGCGACGCCGCGGACGAGGCAGGCCGCCTCCGTGCGGAAGCGACGCGCGCCGAGGAGGACGCTCGCGCTCTTGCCGAGGCCGCCGAGCGCGCGGCCGCGGCGGCGAAGGACGCTGCGCGCGAAGCGCAGAGGCTCGTCCGCCAGGCCGGCGCCGCCGAGCGCCGCGCTGCCGAAGCACGGCGCAGGATCCCTCACGCACGGCCGAGCAAGCGTGCGACGAGACACGTGCGCACGGCGGTCTCGAAACGCCCCGCCGCCCGAGCGCGAGCACACGCACGGAGCTCGAACGCGCGGCGCGCTCACGCGCGGTCGTGACCGGTCGGTCCCGGAACGGACCGTGCACGCTGTTGCGCGGGGAGCGGCTCGCCTTGCGCTCCCGGAGGAGCTCGCATGCCGCGCACGGGTGGTCGGGTCGACCCCGACGAGGACGATCTCACGGTCCGCGACCGACGCTACGAGAGCTTCGGGCAGCAGGGTGTCGCGCTCGCGACGTATGTGGTCCCAGGGCACGAAGCCGCTCAAGATCATGTGGAGGACGGGTGGGGCCGCGGCGTCGACGGCGTCCGGCTCGGCGACGACCTCGGCGAGGAGGCTTCACCGTCGTCGTCGCCTCAGGAGACGCACGACGAGCGACTCCGTCAGCGCATCTGCGGCCGGCTCAGCTCCGACCCGTCGCTCGACACCGGCGAGCTGGACGTCATCGTCCACCACTTCGAGGTCACCCTCGGCGGAACCGTACCCGACGCGGAGCAACGAAAGCGCGTCGTCGCGATCGCGGAGTCGGTCCGTGGCGTCGTGAGCGTCGTCGATCGCGTCCGAGTCCACAAACCGCGCTAAGGCAGCGCGGGCAGTCGGTCCGGCGCCGGCGGCGGCGAGAGCGGAGGCGTCGGTGCCGGCTCGTTCCGCGACACGACCGCGCCCTGCTCGGACGAAGCAGCGCTTGCGACCGCCGAGCTCTTCGCGAGGACGCCGGAGCCCGGCGTCCAGACCACGACGCTCTCGCCCTCGGCGAGCACGTCGTTCCGGCCGCGTCGGTTGATGCGCTCCATCAAGCCGGGCGTGCACCCGTGCTTGCGTCCGACGCTCTCGAGCGTGTCGCCCGCCTTCGCCGTCACGACGACGCGGCGACGCCCCTTCTCGTCGAAGTGCGAGAAGAAGTCCTCGCTCCCCGCGACGACGACGCGCACGTCGCGCTCCTCGAGGACGACCGCGTTCGAGAGATCGGCATCGCGCGGGACGAAGACCTGGAGCGTCATCCCCTCGACAAGGCGCGCCGCAGGGTCGATCTCGTTCCAGCGCCGGAGATCGTCGAGCGACACCTTGAACGCCGTCGCGACCTCACGGAGCGTGTCGCCGAGCTGCACGCGATAGAACACGCGGCGGCGGTCTGGGTAGACGAACAGATCCGGCGGAACGACGACCACCGGACGATCGCCGTCGAGCGATGCGGTCTTGCCGGGCGGCGCCGGCGGCGGCGCCGGCTTCGTCTCGGCGCTCGCCTCGCCCTTCGGGACGAGCAGCACGGTGCCTCCACGCACGACCTCGCCAGGCGCGATCGCGTTCAGCTCGACGAGCTTCGCGACCGAGACCTTGCGCGCCTGCGCGATCTGCTCGAGCGACTCGCCGAAGCGCACGACGTAGCGCTCGGTCGCCGCCGAATCCTTCCGCACGCGCGCGAGGTTCTGCGAGCAACCGGAGGCCTTCCCCGACGGGACGAGGACCTTCCAGTCCTCGGAGCCCGGCGGCGTGCGCGACGCGCGGAGCTCCGGGTTCAGCATCTCGACGTCCTTCGTCCCGACGCCGCACGCCTGCGCGACGGTCGCGAGCGCGGTGCCGGGCGCGACGGGGACTTCTTCGCCTTCGAGCGCGGGCTCGACCGAGACGTCCTGGAACCCGAAGGTGGTGAGGTTCTTCGTGACGATCGCCGCGGCGATGATCTTCGGCACGTAGAGCGTCGTCTCCCACGGGAGCGAGCCCTCGAGCCGCGAGAGCGCCCAGAAGTCGTTCGTGTTGAAGCGACGTACGACCGAGAGCATCCCGCCGTAGCCGAGGTTGTACGCGGCCATCGCGAGATCCCAGCTGCCGAAGCGCCGGTTCAGATCGGCGAGGAAGTCGGCGGCCGCCTCGGTCGCGGCGACGAGGCTCATCCGCTGATCGCACCAGCGGTCCTGCGAGAGGCCGTAGATCTTCCCGGTCTCGGGCATGAACTGCCAGAGGCCGAGCGCGCCGACAGGGGAGCGCGCGCTCGGCTCGAAGCCGCTCTCGATCATCGAGAGCCACGCGAGGTCCTCCGGGAGCCCCTTCTTGCGGAACACCTTCCGGATCGTGTCGCGGTAGCGCCCCGAGCGACGGAGCCAGAGCGTGAAGGTCGCGCGCCCGCGCGGATCGTCCTTGAAGAACTCGAGATAGCGGACGACGCGCGGATCCCAGCGCACCGGGATGTCCGGCATGTCGAGCTTCGCGAGCCACGTCGTGTCCTTACCGTTCTCCGTCGAAGGAGGCGCGCTCGACACCGGCGCGGGCGGAAGGCCCGAGGCGTGGACGCGAGGCCGGTCCTCGCCCGCCCCGACGGGGAACGGCAGCTCCGAAGGCCACGGCGCGAAGCCGGACGACGACGCGGGCGGGAACAGCTCGCGCTCGGCCGCGTGCAGCGCGCGGAGCTCCGGCGTGTCGGCGCCGGCCGCCGTGTCGTCGACGGCCGGACCGCCCGCGACGCTGCGACGGACGTTCGTGTCCGCCTTCTGCGCGCGCTGCGCGTTCTTCGCGTTCGGCGTGCTCGCCGTCTTCGTCGCGCCCTTCGCGGGGGCCGGCGCCGGCTTCTTCGCGGGCGCCGGCGTCGTCGCGGGCTTCGGCGCAGGAGGCGGCGTCGAAGGCGCGGACGACGTCGCCGGCTTCGGCGCGCTCGGCGCGGGCGCGCTCTGCGCCGGCGGCGGAGGCTGCGCCGCGGTGCGCGTGGGAGCGGGCGCGGCGGGCGGGGGGCCCG
>JBDHVE010000109.1:0-30469 GCA_039809485.1 Polyangiaceae bacterium
CCTCGTTGCCTCCATCGGGCACGGGCACGGGCACGGGCACGTGGGAGAGACCGAGAGAGTTCAGGGACACGCCCTAGTCAGTGATCGCGCGCGTGCTTCAGACAGAGGTCGCGCGCCTTGCCCCCGCACTTCTCGCACGAGCAGACGCGGATGTCGGCGCCGTCCTCCTGGCGCGCTCCGCAGATCGCGCACGCGCGCCCGGCCGCCTTCTTCGCGCTCGCCTGCGTCATCGACGAGCGACGCGCCGCCTGCCTCACCGCGAGCCTCCGCCCACCGAGCGCTCGTACGAGGTGGCCCGCGAAGAAGAGCCCGTAGTTCACGAACGAGACCGCGATGCCGATCCGCTCGGCGCTGCTGCCGTCGAGGAACTGCATCCCGATCAGCGCCAGCGCGAAGAGCGCGAGCCACTTCATCTTCACCGGAATGACGAAGAGGAGGATCTCTACCTCGGGCGCGAGCGTCGCGAGCGCGAAGAACATCGACTCGTTCAGGAACTGGTTCGTCTGCGGCTGGCCGGTGAGGAACGCCGCGGCGATCGTCCCGAGCATGCCGACGAGGTAGTAGACGTTCAGCTTGAACGCGCCCCACGTCGCTTCGAGGCTCGACCCGACCCAGTAGACGAAGAGCAGCGTGAAGATGATGAAGATGGGCGACGTCTCCGGCGGATAGAAGACGAAGCTCAAGAACCGCCACGGCTCGCCGTGGACCGCGAGCTGCGGGACGAGCGGGACCTTCGCCGCCCACTCCGGGCGCACGAAACGCATCACGAACACCGTGCCCATCCCCGCGACGAGGATCGCCGCGAGACGCTCGATTGCGAGCCGTCCGAAGATGCGCTCGAGCCTGTCGAGGACGCGGTCCATGGCCGCGACCTTAGCGCAAAAGCGCCGTGGAGCGGGCCGAGCCGGCTGGGCTAGCTCAGTTGTTCGGGCTGCCGCACGCGAGCCACGTCTCGATCTTCGTGACGTCCGCCGGCGCGACCTGCCCGGACAGATACGGCATCTTCGTTCCACACGTCCCGGTCGCGGCCACGTTGCACGCGATCGCGGACTGCGCCTTGTCGGTCGAGCACGGGTTGATGTACGGCGTCGCGCCGACCTGGAACGCAGCGAAGGTCGCCCACGTGCCGGGGCCGTCGGAGGGCTCGATCGCCGGCTTGTACTTCGGGCTCACGCCGCCGTGGCAGTCGCTGCTCGCGGCGCAGTTGTTCGTCCCGAAGATCGCGAGGATGTCGTTCTTGAAGCTGACCGCGCACGTGCCGCCGTCGATGACGGTGCCGCCGTTCTTCACGCAGAGGATGTTCGCCCCGCCGCTGCTCGCGCCGGGCGTCCCGCCGTCTGCCGTCCCGCCGGTCACGAAGTCGTTCGTGCCGCCGGGCGTCTGCGTCCCGGCGAGCGCATTGGGCGGACCGTAGAGAGGGTCGTCGAGGCCCTTCTGGTAGTCCGTCGTGCATGCCGTCACGAACCCGAGCACGACGGCCGCGGAGGCGACGCACGAAAGGCCGACGCTCCCGAGCAGGCGCTTGTTCATGCGCTGATCTTGAACGCGCGGAGGGAAACGCTCAAGGCCTCCGTTGCGCAGATTTTTCGGGACGCCGCGGCCGCGATCGATGGCGGTCGCCATCGAGGTTCTCGCGTACGGATCGCGCGCGATCCACCTCTCGCACTTCGTGCTGGAGCACGAGATGCGCGTCGCTATACTTCAGATCGGTTCGCGGATCGTTCCGTCGCGCGGAGGCCACTAATGAAGCGTTGCCCGAACGTGCTCGTGATCGTCGTTGGTCTGCTCGCGCTCGCCTCCTCGGCGTGCGTGAAGGTCGCTCCGTACGAGCGTGGGATGCTCGCGCATCCGACCATGACGGCCGACGAGATCGCGATCGGCCTCGACGGCCACGTTCGGGCTGTCTCCGAAGGCGCTGCGGGCGGCCTCGGCGGCGGTGGCGGCGGCTGCGGCTGCAACTGAGCTCGCGCGCGGCGCGGGCGGGGACGGACCGGCGAGAATTCCGCGCGCGTTCGTCCGATCATTGGTACCGTGGTCGCGTGCTCACGCGCCTGACCGAGCGCGCACGTCGTCTCGCTCTCCTCGTCTGTGTCGTCACTCTGCTTCTCGCGGTCCCGCGCTCCGCGCACGCCGCTGGTGACGACGCAGCCATTCGCGAGGCCGTGCAGCAGACCATGACCGAGGACTACCCGGGTAGCCTCGGTCCCGCGAAGAAGAAGCTGCAGGAGCAGCTCGCGACCTGTGCGCGCAAGACGTGCAGCGCGTCGCTGAAAGCCGAGATCTACGTCGCCCTCGGCATGGTCTCGTCGCAGCTCGGGCAGGCCGAGGACGCGAAGGCCGCCTTCAAGAGCGCGCTCGCGGCCGACGCCAACGCGAAGTTGCCGTCGTCGGGCGTGACGCCGACCATCCGCGCGCAGTTCGACGACGTGGCCGGGGCGGGGAAGGCGGCGGCGGCTCCCGAGGGGGGCGGCGAGGGCGCCGAGGAAGCTCCCACCGGCGGTCTGCCCGCCGCGATCAAGTTGATCAAGGAAGCGCTCGCGGCCGACCAGGAAGGTCGCCTCGAGGAGTGCATCGAGAAGGACAAGGCGGCGCTCAAGATCGAGGAAATGCCGCGCACGCGTCTCCACCTCGCGTCGTGCGAGAGCCGCGCGGGCAAGCTCGTCGACGCGCTCAAGAACGCGCAGAAGGCGCTCGAGATCGGCATCCAGAAGAAGGACGCCGGCGTGATGAAGGTCGCGCGCACGCGCGTGAAGGAGCTGCTCGACCGCATCCCGCACGTCACCTTCGTCCCGCCTCCGGGCGTGTCGGACCTGCAGGTGAAGTTCGACGACCGCCCGGTCCCGACCGACGCGCTCACGAAGAAGTTCTCGGTCGATCCCGGCAAGCACACCGTGGTCGCCGAAGGCACGGTCAACGGCTTCCCCGCCGACTTCCGCGAGGAGTACGACGTCAAGGAGAAGGAGACCGTCACCGTCCGCATCACGCTCAAGCCGCCGGCGAACGACTTCATCACGCCGGGGCAGATCAAGTGCATGCTCGCGGCGAAGAGCCAGGAGGAGGTCGAGAAGTGCCTCCCCCAGAACCGGAAGAGCCTCGTCATCCGCGTCGCGGGCGACCTCTCCGGCTACACCGACACGAACTCGGTCGCGGTCTACACGCCGGCGCTCAACGCCGCGATCGTCTCGCCGACGGCGGGCTGGAACGTCGGCGGCAACTTCCTCGTCGACGCCGTCAGCGCCGCGTCGCCCGACATCGTCGCGTCCGCGTCGCCGCCCTTCCGCGAGTACCGCTACGGCGGCGGCCTCACCGGCGGGTACAAGCCCGGCCTCTACGGCGCACAGGCGACGGCGAGCACGTCGTCGTCGCCGGACTACGTCTCGTACACGGCAGGGCTGCGACTCACGGCGGACCTCAACGAGAAGCTCATCACGCCGAGCCTCGGGTACACCTACAGCACCGACCGGATCGGTCGTGGCCCGAACAACTGGCAGAACGACTTCAACCCGCTCAAGGGCAAGCTGCAGACGCACGAGGTCGAGGCCGGCGTCACCTTCGTGCTCTCGCCGACGTCGATTTTGCTCGTCGGCGGCACGATGTCGTTCGAGCGAGGCGACCAATCCCAGCCGTACCGCTACGTCGCGATGTTCGACCCCGAGCTCGTCTCGCCGTACATCCCGAAGGGCGCGACGGTCGATCTCGTCAACCGCACGCGCCTGCCGGTGAAGCCGCTCGAGCAGCTCCCGACCGAGCGCGACCGCTTCGCGCTCGGCGCTCGCTACAACAAGCGTCTCGGCAACGCGACGCTGAGGCTCGAGCAGCGCTTCTACTACGATACGTGGGCCTTGAAGGCCTCCTCGACCGACACCAGGTACATGGTCGATCTCTCGAGGCACCTCCGTGTGTGGCCGCACCTGCGGTTCCATGCGCAGAGCGGCGCGAACTTCTACCAACTTGCCTACTCCGCAGCCCTCACTCCCGGTGGCGTGGTGCTCCCGACGTTCCGTACGGGCGACCGCGAGCTCTCGCCGCTCATCACCGCGACGGCGGGCGGCGGCCTCCGTCTCGGCCTCGGCAACCCGGAGGGCGAGGTGAAGTTCGGCCTCACCTTCGTCGGCGACGTCATGTACACGCGCTATCTGAAGGCCCTCTACGTGACGGCCCGCACGGCGGTGTACGGCTCGCTCGGCTTCGACGTGGAGTTCTGAGATGCAGCATCCCCGGAACACCCCCCGCTCGTGGCTCTCGGCCAAGCTCCCGTTCGCGACGGGCGCCCTCGTCGTCGTCGGGCTCGCGCTCGTCGGGAGCTCGTGCAACCTCGACCCGGTGAACCGCGCCGCGGTGAATGCGCTCGGCCCGGAGCGTGACGACCTCTATCTCCCGGAGAGCGAGTTCCACCGCCCCGGCGAGCCGTGCGCGACCTGTCACTCGAGCGCCGGCCCTGCCGACAGCCAGTTCGTCCTCGGCGGCACGATCTTCTGGGGACCGCGCAACTACGACCGCCGCGTCGACGGCGCCTACGTGCGCATCAAGGACGCGCGCAAGACGACGAAGTGCTTCGTCAC
Organism: Polyangiaceae bacterium; assembly: GCA_039809485.1. Classification (GTDB taxonomy): domain Bacteria; phylum Myxococcota_A; class Polyangia; order Polyangiales; family Polyangiaceae; genus Labilithrix. The sequence goes on from JBDHVE010000109.1 coordinate 4,563, forward strand.
GAACTGCAACGGCAACTTCTTCGTCCGACCCGAGGAGTTCGAGAAGCTCACGTTCCCGCTCCTCGTGTCCGTCGAGCGCACGCAGGATCCCTACAACTCGAATTCGCCGCGCCTCGCGTTCAAGGAGATGGGCGGTCACATCGGCCGTGAGGCGTCGTGCGCGACGTGTCACATCCTCGGCCTCAAGGACTTCGGCTCCCCCGGTCAGATCTACCTCTTCGCCGACGAAGCGCAGGTCGACCAGGCGAAGGTGCCCGTCACCGTGCCGTGCCCCAATCCCGACAAGCCGACGATCGTTCGCTGCCCGGAGGACCGCCTGTGAGCGCCACGAAGCTCGCCGTTCGCGTTGGGGCTGCTCTCGCCGTCACGGCGTTCGTCGCCTCCGGGGTCGTCGCGCTGACGGCGAGCACGACGTCGTGCGCGTCGTCGCCCGACACCGATCGCATCACGGCCGTCATCCAGCCCGACTACGAGTCGTACCGGCTCCACGTCGATCGCTATCTGAACCGCCGATGTGGAACGCTCGACTGCCACGGTCAGCCCGGCCGCGCGTACCGCATGTACGGGCGCGAAGGCTTCCGCCTGTACACGGTCGCCGACGGCGGTCTCATCTCGGGCGTCCAGCCGTCGACGCCGGAAGAGACGCTCGCGAACTTCCAGGCCATCGTCGGGCTCGAGCCCGAAGAGATGAGCCGCACGATGGCGCTCGCGAACGACCCCGACCTCCAGGAGGCCGAGGGCCTGAAGCGCCTCATCTTCATCCGCAAGCCGCTCCGCCTCGAGCGCCACAAGGGCGGCCCCGCGATGGCGGAGGACGATCCCGGCTACCGCTGCGTCCGCGCGTGGCTCGCGATCCCGACGGTGCGCCCGGACGGCAGCCCGATCCCGCCGGATCAGCGGCAGAAGATGTCGCCGCTCGCGATCGCGAACTGCCAGCAGGCGGAAAGCTTTCCGTAGAAGGGGAGGCAAGACCCCCGCCGGCGCTGCGCGCCGTCATGGGTCTTGCGTCCCTTCTACTCCTGTCTCGTGGGGCGCTGCGCGCCCCCTCGTCGGCGGAGCCGACGAGCCTCCCCCGCCTCGCCTTCGGCGAACCGCGCTTCGCGCGGGCGCTCGGCGCTTCGCGCCTTGCGCGCGGCTCGCGCTCGGCGCTTCGCGCCTTGCGCTTTACGGGTACTTCTCGAGTTGGCTGGGTTGGAAGGTGAAGCTCTCGATGGCGTTGTCGGCGGACGCGGCGTCGAGGAGCGGGAAGGTCATCTCCGTCATGATGGAGCGCCGGGTGGAGTAACGGGCGAGCTCGGTGCCCGAGCGGACCTCCGTGGCGGTGACGGCGATGTCACGCGTGCCGGGCGTTCCTCGCGCGACCTCGGAGTACCACTCGAACAGGCCGCGACGGTCGCCGGTCGGTGCGGACACCTCGATCGTCGCCGGTTGCACGACGAGAACTGCGCTGCCCGTCGTCGCGTACGCCACCGGCACGCAGTCGCGGAGGACGTACGAACGAACGGTCTTGCCGAGGGCCTTGAGGTTGACGGTGATCGTCCGGCGGGACGTCTGGCCGGCGGCGTACTGCGCGACCCAGGGCTGGGCGGCGTTCGTCGTGCCCGCGAACGTGAACGTCGCGGTGCCGAAGGTTGGCGGTCCGGCCAGGAAGCCGCTCGTCGTCTTCGCCGCCCGCATGACGACCGGCTCGATCGCGATGCGCTTCACGTTCGGGCCGAGGTCTGTGTCGAAGGTCGATGCCGCGCCGGCGATCCCCTTCACCGTGATCGGTGCCGGCTCGACGGCCGACATCGTGTAGACGGTTCCGACACGGCCCGGCGTTCCCGTGTGAACGAGCTTCAGGCCGCCGCCGGTGACCTCCTTGAAGGTCTCCGGGGTGCGGCCGGTCGCGAACGTCACGAGGACGTTGCCCTGCACCGCGGGCTGGGCGTCCGCGATCCCCGCGCTCGACGCGACGAGAGCGACGAGCAGGAGCCCCGAGACACGCTTCATGGTTTCCACCTCCGCGCGTGGGCCGGTGCAGCGGCCGTGCCCCCGCGCGGCTCGCGGGGTTCTCGCGGAGAAACGCGTCCGGCGTCCTCCGTCGAGCGCATCGCGTGCGGATGCCGGCGCAGAGGGTGCACTGCGCGACGCGCGCGCGACGCTCAGCGCGTGTACGTGTACCCGACGGTCTGACCGAGGTCGTTCACGAGGAAGAGCGTCATCGACGTGCTCGTGGCCGAGTAGGTGCCGGACCTCGTCTTCGAGGCGGGGCACGTCATCGTGTACGTGACCGACGTGCCGGTGGTCGCGATCGTCTCGCGGGTCCGTTCCGAGATGGCTTTGCCGTCGAAGCCGGTCCCGTCGAGCGCTTGATCGACGACGTTGCCCTGGACCCGCGCGGTGCCGGCGAGGGTGAGCGGGATCTGTCCGGCGGTCCCGGTGGTGCCGACGAAGAGCGTCAGACCGGTGAGGTGATAGGTGCCGTCCTGGATCGTTCCTCCCGTCGGAGCGGGAGCTGCCGACGCGATCATGTCGACGGCGGTGATCGGCGTCGCGTCGTTCGTCATCGCCTCGCACGTGCCCGACGACGTGCTCGCGTCCGCCGTGGTGGTGGGCGCGACGGTGCCGGCGTCGATCGCCGCGGGAGCTTCCGCGGTGGCGCTGCCGCTCGGAGCGGGCGTCGTCGGCGAGCTCGTCGCCGCAGCCTCGGGGACAGCGTCGCTCGCACCGCCGCAGTGGACGACGCCGACGAGAAGCGAGCACGTGAGAACGAAGGAAGTCGAGATGTGCATGGTGTCTCCTCCAAGAACGCGCCGCGCAGAGCAACCCGCATTCCACGGCGCTTTTCTCGTGAGATCGCGTGTGTCGATGCCGTCCGCGCCGAGCTCGCCCGGGACGCGTGCGTCAGCCCACGCGTGAACGTCGCGTCACAGCCGCGTGGAACGAGCGCGGCGCGTTCGCCCGCTCCTCTCGGTCGCGTCGCGCGTAGGCGGCGGCCAGCGAAGTCTTCCGCTTCGCGCCTGCCGCGATCGCTGCGGAGTGCAGTCCGCTCTCTGTCTCTGTCTCCCTCTCTGTCTCTCTCTCTGTCTTCCTCTCTGTCTCCCTCTCTGTCTCCCTCTCTGTCTCCCTCTCTGTCTCCCTCTCTGTCTCTCTCTCTCTCTCTCTCTCTCTCTCTCTCCCTCTCTGCTTCTCTCTGTCGCCCGGTCGACGTGAAGAGCCGCTTTGCTTCGAGGGTGCTCCATATATGTGCATAGTGCAATCGAGGCGGCGCGCCGGCCGGCCGTCACGAGTGTCGCCGGAGAAAGAGGCGCCGCCGCGAGGTCGGCGCATCTTGATTCCGCAACCTTGTCCGCGCCCGCGCCCGCGCCCGCGACGTGTGGATTCGACACCGTCGTGCGCCAGGAAACGCTCGGCCAGTGGGGCCGAAGCAGGCCGGCGTCGAGAGCGTCGTCCGTCAGCGAACGTCACCGAGTCGCGCCGAGCGACGGTCTGTGCAGCGTCCCCCTGCAGCATCGCGCCAACAAGAAGGTGCGGACCGTGCTCGCGCCGCGCGAGAGGACGAGAGCCTCCTCGCGGAATGCGCAACGGTGGGTGAAGGAAGCGACCGCGCCCGCGCACGCGACCGCGAACGCGCACGCGCACGCGCACGCGCACGCGCACGCGCACGCGCACGCGAACGCGCACCCCAGGCGCACAAAACAACGAGGCCCCGCACCTCTCGTCGAGGTACGGGGCTCCGTCGCCCCCCATTCGATGCTCGTCGATCAGCCCGTCAGAACGACGTTGTTGATGACGCCATCGATCGAGCCCGCGTTGATCTTGTCGCGAACAGCTGCCATGTCGCCGCCGGAGACGGCGTAGAGGCCCGCGGCCATCGCGGCCTGACCGAGCATCGGGCCGCGCCCCTGGTACGCGCCTTCCGTCACGCCGGTGGACGGCGTCCAGCCGGTGACCGCGCCCGGAGCGACCTTACCGATCCAACCTGTCTTCAGGAGGCCGTTGCCCATGATGAGGAACAGGTTGCTGTTGTTCGGGGTGCCGTCGCCCCAGCCGTCGCGGTTGAACGGCTGCTTGTAGGTGTCGCCCGTGACGCTGAAGATGAGCTGGTCCGCGAGGGACTTCGTCGAGCACGACGGGTCGGGCCGCGACTTCGCGAGCTCGTAGAGACCGTCGAGCATCTTGCCCATCGCCTGGGCCACCGTCGTCGCCTGCGCGTCGCCGCCGGCGAAGAGGCCGTGCGGGTCGTTGTTGAAGCCCGGCATCATGAGCATCGACGTGAGACCGAGGCCGAAGGCCTTGATCGTCGTGATCATCGCGCGGGACATCTGCGTGACCGCGCCCGGCGTGGTGCCGGTGATGCCGAAGAGGGCCTCGTCCGCTGCCGTCGGCGTGAGCTGCAGCGAGAGGTTCTTCGAGAGCAGGTTCATCGAGACCTTGCCGACGCCGTACTGTTTGGCGACGGTCGTGCGCCCCGCAGCGGCGTTCAGGCCGAGGAACGCCTTGTAGTAGGCCTCGCCGAGCGCGCCGTTCTCCGGCGCCTGCATCAGCGCGCGGGACGCGGCGCTGTTGAAGAGGTCGATGAGGTTCGCGGCGGCGCCGACGTTCGCGACCGCCGGCGCACCCGGAGCGGCGCCGAAGGTACGGCCGCCGACGGAGAGCACCGGGAGGAGGGTCGGGTTCGCCTGCTGGATGGCGGCGGCCGACGCGAGGTAACTGTTCGCACCCGCGACCTGCGTCGAGGCAGGGTTCGCGGTGTGCGTCTCGTTGTTGCCGGCGACGAACGCCGTCATCTTCCACTTCGGGTTCGTCTTCCACGGCGAGTCGGGCGAGAACATCCACGGGTTGTCGAAGCCCGTGCTGGGGACCGCCTTGCCGAGCGCGTAGTGCGAGTACTGCGCGTTGGTCGACGAGATGACGTCGGGGAACGGGAAGATCTGCGTCCAGTTGGCGAGACCACCGTTGCCGTCCACGACGTGGATGAGGCGCTTCACCTTGGCGCACGCCGCGGTATCCGCCGCGGCGCTGCCTGCGCTGTCGTTGAGGACGTTCAGGAAGCGCGCGCGCTCGAGACCGAGGCACGCGGCAACCGTCGCACTCCACCGGAGGAAATCACGCCGGCCCGTTCCACGGAGATCCTTCAGACGCTGGTCAGCCATGACAGAGCTCCTTCACTGGCAGGTGTGCGCGGCAGAGAGCAGCGCCGCGACGGCGATCTTCGCGCCGTCGGTGGGGTTCTTGGTGATCGCGTCGTTCGCGATGGCGACGTGCTCGTCGGTCGCCGGCTTGCCGATGAGGCACGAGATGCCGTCCTTGGTGAACTTGCCGTCCGCGCCGAGGACCTTCACGTTGGCGCACGCCGGAGCAGCCCAGTTCGCGCCGACGGCGTCGTAGGACGCCATCGTGAAGATGTCGAAGAGCTTCGACATCGCCGAGGCGGACCCGAAGGGCGCCTCCGGGACGCGGCCGTTGTAGTTCGCGCCGCCGAGCGCGGACGCGGTGTTCGCGGAAGGCGTCGCGACCATCGTCGTCGTGTTGAAGTTGCCGTAGATCGCCATGCCGCTCTGCGCGCCCTGCGGACGCGTCCCGCCGCCGGTGAGGCCGCGCGAGGCGAGGATCGACCCGATCGAGAGGACCGACATCTTCCCGCACGCATGGAGGCGCGAGGTGACTTCGGGCGAGCCGACGAGGCGGACCTGCTGCGGTTCGGGCGAGCTGTTGTTCGCCGCCGGATCCGCAGCGCCGGGATCGTTGTTGTGGTTGAACGTCGTGTCCTCGCCGCCCGCGGTCGCGTTGGGATCGTTGACCCCGCCGCCGCCGTTGGTGAGCGAGTCCGAGGCTCCGTCGTCGCAGCCCACGAGGGCGAATGCGGCGAGGCTGATCAGGGTGAGAGCAATTCGCTTCATGACCTTGTTCTCCCTTTCCTGCCTCAGAACTTCACGAAGTCTTCAGCCTTGAAGACAGCGCGGATGACGTCCTTCAACTTGTAGCCGCTCGAGACGAACTGCGTCGCGTACGCCTCCGTGACCGGCTTCGGAATCGTCGCGAGGTCGTTCACGATGTCGCCGCGCGAGAAGGCGTAGTTCCAGACGCGGTTGACCGCGCAGGTCGCGACGTCCGGGTCGGCGGCGATCGCCTGACCGAGCGAAGCCATGTCGGTGATCGGCTTGCCGAAGCGCCAGGCGAGGCCCTCACCCGCGGGGAGGTAGTCGTCGGCGCGCGCCTTCGGGTTGCCCTGGATCGGGACCTCGACCTGCGGCGTCGTCTGGAGCGCGCCGTTCTGGTCGTAGTTGATGAACAGCGACGCGTGGTGGTTCATCGTCGAGTGGCAGTTCGCGCAGATGACCGCCGACGTGTCGTGGAAGTCGACGCGCGCCTGGGCGTTCACCGTCTTGCCCTGGATGCTGTTGAAGGGGAACTTGCCGGTGTAGACACCCGCACCCATCGGCGTCGGCGCGTCCGAGAACTCGGCAGGAGCCTTCGAGCACACGAACGTCTCCTGGACGAACCGCACGCGGCGGAACGCCATGTTGGAGAAGTAGTTCGCGAGGATGCCCGGGTCGGTGAGGACACCCACCGTCGGCGTCGTGTTGCAGTTGCCCGCCGTGAACGCGCCCGTCGCCGGGTCGAACGTCGGGCAGGTCGCCGTCGTCGCCGTGAACAGGTCCGTGTAGGGCTTGTTCTCGACCGTGACCTGCGCCGCGAAGAGGGCCGCCTTGTCGCGATCGGGCTGGTTCATCTGGACCTGCCCGACCTGCGCGGTGCGGAACGTGTCCTTCCAGAACTTCACCATCGTCGAGGCGAACTTCGGGCTGTCGATCCACGAGTCGACGAGCTTCTCGTAGGCGGCCTTCTTGGCGGCGTCGCCCGAGGCGCTCTCGATCTGCTTGATTTCGTCGAGCGTCGGGAGCTCGTCCGTCAGCTTCAGCTTCGCGGTGCGCGCCGCCTCGCCGTAGTCCACCTTGCGCTGGTCGAGGATCTCCTTGACCTGCTCCTCCGGAGTCTTCGGCGTCTCGCTACCGGGCTGTCCAGACGAAGCACCGTTGTTGGTGCCACCGGGGCCCCCGGGGCCGCCCAGCGTGCCGGATTCCGAGCTTCCGCACGCGGGGACGGCGATCGCGATGCCGAACGCGAGAAGCGTCCACGTGGTGTTCTTCAGTAGGCCACGTCGCATCGGCTCCCTACCTTTCTTGTCTCGAGTCTGACGGAGAGGGTTGCAACAGCTGAGCCAGCGGAGCGAGGGGCGCGATGCTGGCTCGACGAGTTCAGAAGAAGGCTGCCTGGTTGTTCATGAACAACGTTCGCCAGCCGTTCGCGTCGTTGACGGTGCCGCCGTTGTGCGGACCCGTCGTGACCTTCGTGACGATGAGGCTCTGGGCGATGTTCGCCTGATTGAGCTTCCCGAGGACCTGCAGGCACACGAGCGCAGCGTCGTTCGAGTTGAGCGTCATGCCCGCGAGGCCGTTGCCGTGGCAGCCGGAGCAGTTCGGCGTGAAGCCGGTGCCGCGGAGCGCGGGGAGCACGTTCGTCTGGAACATCTGCACGTTCTTGCAGGTCTGCGGACCGACGACGACCTGCACGGTGCCCTTCTCGAGCTTCGACACTTCGACGCGGATCTTGTCCTTCGCGATGTCGAAGGGCTTCCAGCCGTCCCCGGAGAAGAGCGCCGAGCCCGGGCCGAGGGTGGCCTCGGTGCCGCCGGCGATCGTCTGGTCGACGTTCGAGAAGCTGTCCTGCGGGTCGCGGATCTGGGATTTTCCGTTGACGGGCGCGTCGAGCACGCGAACGAACGTCGGCCGGACGATGTGCGTGTCGGTGCCGGCGGGCGCGACGAGCTTGATGTTCGAGAGCGAGAGCATGCCGCTCAACACCGAAGCGTCGAACTTCAGCTTCACGCCGGTGATGCCGGTCGCGGCCTTGGAGAGGTCGATCTCGTTCGGGCCCTGCGTGACCGCGACGGGATCCGTCGAGGGGTTGCCGACCGCGGTCATCGCGAGCGACTCGGCGGTGAGCCACTCGATGATCTTCTTCTCGAAGGTCGGGTCCGTGCCGATCGCGGGACCCGCGTGCGCGCCCTTCGTGAGGATCGCGCTCGTGTAGATGTCGGCGACGACGATGCCGGGGTACGCCTTGATCGTCTTGTAGCGTTCCGCGGTGTTCGCGCCTTCGAGGAACTTCGGAGGCGAGGGCTTGTAGCTGCCCTCGGTGTGGCAGGCGTTACCGCACTTGGTCGAGAACTCCGCCTCGAGCGCGTTGAACAGCTCCTCTTCACGCGCGATGGTCGAGGACGTCCCGTTCGGGTTGTTCGGATCGGTGCCGCTGCTACCGGAGCTGGAGCTCGATCCCGGAACGCCGGGACCGCGCGGACGCAGCGCATCTCCCGCGTCGTCCGAGCAGGCGGCAGCAGCGCCCACGAGCGCGAGGGCCAGACCGAGCATCAGCGTGGAGCGGTTCATCGACATTCCAAAGCCTCGTTCGACCAGGGAAGAAAGCACGAGAGGGGCCAACTCAGGGCGATACGAAAATCACGAGGAATTTTCTCTGCCTACATGTGGGCCTCGGGAGGGCTGGATCGTATCGAACCAGGAACATGGACCGCCGACGGACCGGGGGTTTCGCGGAATGTTCCACCTTCACGCGAGCGGTTGTTGTCCGTCGAGCAACAGGCCGCATTTCTCGCCGGTCACTCGAACGTCCATGGGGAGGTGGCGACCGAACAGCGCGTCTCTGGATCGACGAGACCCCTTGGGGGTGAATGCCTACGCGCGTAGGGGCCGGGCCCCCCTCGCCACCCTTTGTCCATGCCCACATCGGCGGCTGAGGGATCGACCCATCGTCCGGCCGCGCGAGCACATGTAGGCAGCCGATTTCCGCGGCTTCGAGGCCTCCTGCGGATCGACTTCCGTCCACGTACGATCTTTCCGCCGTTTCGTGACGGAGACGTGAGCGGCCGGCCATCCTCCTCAAGAGTGCATCCGATGGACGCCGCCCCCGTCGAGGTCACGGTCGAGACCCGTTCGCCCTGTGCGGACGCGACCAAGGCGCGCGCCGCTCTCGAGGAGGCGCTCTCCGCTGCGCGCGGTCCCCGGCGGAGCGCGGCACGTGCGAGCGGTGCCGTGGGCGAGCGCCCCCGGTGGATCGTCGCGGTTCGGGTCGAGCGCGACGTCGACTTGGGGAAGGCCGAGGCCGTCATCCGTGACGACGAGGGACGCGAGGTCGCTCGCCGGTCGGTGACCGAGCGCGGCAGGAGCTGCTCTCCTCTGACGCGCGCCCTCGGTGCGTGGGCCGCGCTCGTCCTCGATCAAGAGGTCGCGCGCGCGGAGGACGAGGACGCGAAGACGGCCGCAGCGACGCCCGACGCGCCGGCGCCGTACGGCGGCGTCGGCTTCCTCCTCCCGACGGCCGAACCGGACCGCGCCGTCGCCGCCGAGAGCAGCGCCCGGATCATCGAGGTCGGCGGCGCCGGCTTCCTCCGTTCCGGGCTCGTCGGCGCGAGCAGCACGGCGGGCGTCACGCCGTACGTCAACGTGCAGCTCACGCGCACGATCTTCCTGAGGCCGTCGCTCGCTCTCGGGTGGGCGACGGACAAGGCGCCGATCGGCAAGACATCGGCTCGCTACAAGACGTACGGCGGTCGCGTCGACGCGTGCCGTCGCGTTCCGGGGAACTACATCGATCGGCGCGGGATCCAGCTCGACCTCTGTGCGGGCGCCGATCTCGTGTACGTGCTGACCGACACCTCGCTCGGCACGATGCGCGCGAGCTTCGGTCCCGCCGCCGTCCTCCGCGGCGAGCTCGGCGCGGGCATCGCGCTCGAGCTGCGCGGCGGCCTCGGCGCGAATCTCACTCGGGCGCCGATCGGCGAAGAAGAGCGCGCTCCGCTCCTCGTCGCGGCCGGCGAAGTAGGCATCTCGACGAGGTGGCCATGACTGCAGCGTACGACACGCTCTCCCGCCTGCGCGCCGACGAGATCCTCGACGAGGATCTGCTCGTCGACGACGACGCACCGGTGGCGACGCCGCCGCCGCCGCCTTCGAGCGGCGTCAAATCGATCGTCGTGCCGCGCGCGCGGACCGCGGAGGAGCGGGCTGCGCGCGAGAAGGCGTTCCGTCTGCTCTACGAGACGCACGTCGCGTTCGTGTGGCGGAACCTCCGTCGACTCGGTGTCGCCGACCGTGACGTCGAGGACAAGGTGCAGGAGGTCTTCGTCGTCGCGCACCGACGCTGGGAGCAGTTCGAGGATCGCGGGCACGGGCCCCGCGCGTGGCTCTTCCAGATCCTCCTCCGCGTCGCCTCGGATGCACGCCGTCACCGGCGGAGGCATCCGGTCGACCCCGACGGCGGCCTCGCGCAGGACCGTCAGTTCGTCGAGGCCCCGCAGGCGCGTGCGGTCGCACAGCGCCAGGCGCTCGACCTCCTCGACCAGGCCCTCGAAGCGATCGAGGTCGGTCGTCGCGCCGTGCTCGTGCTCCACGAGATCGAGCAGATGACGGCACCCGAGATCGCGAGGACGCTCGAGATCCCGCTCAACACGGTCTACTCGCGACTGCGCGTCGCGCGCGTCGAGCTCGAGACCGAGCTCGCGCGGCTCACGAAGGAGGGCGCGCGATGACCCCCGGCGCCAGCAAGCAAGCGCGCGATCTCTTCGCGGCCGCACGTGCCGACGGGCCCGATGCCGCCGCCCGCGACGCGCTCTGGGATCGGCTCGCCGCGACGACCGGCATCGGATCGGGCGCGGCAGGTGTCGGCGAGGGCACGGCCGCGAAGGTGCAGGTCGCGAAGGCGGCGACGGGGGCTGCCGGACAGGCGGCACCCGCTGCCGCGACGGTCGCGACCACCGCCGGCGCCGTGAAGCTCGTCGTCGCCGGCGTCGCGGTCGGCGCGCTGAGCACGGCGCTCGGCGTCGTCGCCGTGCAGTCCGCTTCGGACGGTCCGGTCGTGCACGTCGTCCCGCGCGTCCCGCACGAGCGCGTGAGCGTCGGCGCCGACACGGGCCGCGCGTCCGGAGCGCGTCTCGCGACGACCGAAGTGCGTGCGAAGGTCTCGCCCGCGGAAGTGAGCGAGAAGCCGGAGCTGGGCGCACCGAAGGCGCACGCTCCCGTCGCGGCCGACACTGCGCAGGAATCGACGAACGCGGAGAGTGCGCTCGCCGAGGAAGCGCGTCTCCTCACCGAAGCGCGCAAGTCCCTCGTCCGTGGCGAGCCCGCGCAGGCGCTGTCGCTGGTCGAGGAGGTGAAGCGCCTGCCGCTCCGCGCCCTCCAGCCCGAGCAGATGGGGATCGAGGCGCGCGCGCTGCGTGCGCTCGGCCGGACCGACGACGCTGCTGCCGTGGAGCTCCGTCTCCGCGCGCGATTCCCGGAGCACGCGCTGGCGCGCTGAAGCGTCAGCGCTGGCGCGTCTCGACCTTCGCCTTGATGATACGTGCAGCTTCCAGGTAGACGATGTTGCTCGGAGCGGGCGTCATCTCGGCGAGCTGCTCGTAGCTGCGCGCGGCGAGCGGATAGTCGCCGGCGAGATACGCGTCGATCGCGATGCGCTCGAGCGTGCGCTTGCCGTCGACGAGCGGCGCTCCGGCAACGGCGCTCGGGCCCGGCGGCGGTGTGACGGTCCGACCCGTCGCGGAGCCAGGCGGCGGCGCGCTGCCGGCCGGCGCGGGTGAGGTCGGTGCGGAGCCGACCGCGGTCGGCGCGGAGCCGACCGGCGGACCGCCGACCTGAGCCCCCGGATCGACCGGAGGCGGCGCCGTCCCCGAGACGCCGGGCGCCGCCGTCGTGGTGGCGACCGAGCCCGCATCGCGCGCCGTGCTCGCGACGGCCCCGCTGCCGGACGAGGCGGTCTTCGTCCCCTTGTTGCCCTTCGTCGTCGGCGGCGGGTCGTCGACCACGACCGCGTAGTAGGCGGACGCGAGGATGAGCGGCGACATGAGGATGAGGAGCCGGCGCACCGCCGACATCTCCTTCCAGCGCGTCGCGAAATCGTCTTTCTTCTTCGACTCGGTCGGCACTGCCGCGCCGCCGTGTGAGAGCGGCTGCATGCTGCCGGGCGGCATGCTCATCCCGGGCGGCAGCGGCGGGCCGTAGGGACCCTGCGGGAGCTGACCGGACGGAGGCGGCGCGGGATAGCCGTTCGGCGGGGCAGGGTAGGGGCCGGATCCGTAGGCGGACGGCATCCCGCCCGACATCGGGCCATTGTGCACGGGCGTCATCGGCACCGGCACGCCGCCGGAGTGACTCATGCTCGGCTGCATCGCGCCGTGTGGCATCCCGGGCATGCCGTTCGGCGTGTGCATGATCAAGGGCTGCCCCGAGGGCGACGTGTGCGGTACGGCGTAGCCGCCGCTCGCGGACATGTTGGACGGAGGCATGCCCGCGGCCGGCCGCACCGCCGCGCGCATGCTCTCGTCACCGCCCGGCCTTCGTCCCGCCTTCGAGGTCTCGAGTGGCGCCACGCGGGTCGCGTCGTCGGAGCGGTGCGAGAACTCGCCGGGCGCGAACGGACGCTCCGGTTTCGCCGGGATCCCTCGCGCGGCGCTCGGCGACGCGGGCTGGAGCCCGACCGCCGACGGCGTCATCTGCAGCGTGCCGTGCTTCTGAACCGGCACTTCGAAGGCGACGGTCCGCTCCTCCTGCTCCTCCAGCGGCGCGGGCATGAGCGAGCGGAAGCGGAGACGCGCCTGCCCGATCTCGATCCGGCACGGCGCGGCGAGCTCGGTCCATGCCTTGCCGACCGGCTGTCCGTCCACCATCGCGGCCGACTGCTCGTCCGCGCTCTGGATGAAGAGCGCAGCGCCGTCGAAGTACACGAACGCGTGCACGTCGAGCACGCGCGGCGACTCGATCCTCCACATTCCCTTCTTGCCCACGCTGATCGGCGAGAGCTCCTGTCCCAGCGTGAGCGGGATGAAGGCAGGCTCGCCGATCCCCGATTCGATCTCGAGGACGTGGGTGGTCTCCGACCTAGCCATAATGGCCCGTCTCGCCGCCGAGCGGACGGTGGCCTTCGCGCTCGAGCCGCTTGGCTGCTTCGTAGACGCCGGGGGGGAGATCGACCCCGTGCTCGTGGAGCTGGGGGAGGCACCGTGGGAGGATGCCCGTCGCGACGATGTCGCTCTGGATGACGCCGCGCTCGTCGAAGCCGTGGTACTGCCGCACGAAGATGTCCTGCATCTCGTACGCGTTCGCGTTGATGTCGTAGCCGAGGACCTCGGTGACGTGCGTGATCTTGCGGCTGCCGTCCTGGAGGCGCGAGACCTGGACGATGATGTTCACGGCGCTGGCGAGCTGGATGCGGAGCGCCGTGAGCGGCATCTCGACGTCGCTCATCATCGCCATCGTCTCGAGGCGCGAGGTCGTGTCGCGCGGGTACGTCGCGTGGAGCGTCGACATGCAGCCGCCGTGACCCGAGGTCATCGCCTGGATCAGGTCGAGCGCTTCGCCGCTTCGGATCTCGCCGACGACGATGCGGTCCGGCCGCATACGGAGCGTCGCGCGGAACAGATCGCGGATGCTGACCTCGCCGCGCCCGCGCGGATCCGGCGGGCGCGCTTCGAGCTGGCAGACGTGCTCGCGCTGGAGCTGGAGCTCGCGCGAGTCCTCGATCACGACGACGCGCTCGCCTTCGGGGATGAAGGACGAGAGGGCGTTCAGCATCGAGGTCTTGCCCGAGCCGGTGCCGCCGGCGACGAGCACGTTCAGCTTCGAGGCGACGAGCGCCTTCAGCGCGAGGGAGACTTCGTCCGTCATCGCGCCGAAGCCGATCAGCTTCTGGACGGTGAGCGTCTCCTTGAAGAAGCGACGGATCGAGACGTGGGGTCCGTCGGGGGCCGCGGGCGGGAGGATCGCCTCGATACGCGAGCCGTCGGGCAGGCGTCCTTCGAGGATGGGCTTGAGCTCGTCGATGTGCTTGCCGACGAACTGCGCCGCGTTGCGGAGGGCCGAGACGAGCGCTTCACGGTTCTCGAACTTGGCGTTCGTGAGGTGGAGCATGCCCTTCTTCTCGACGTAGATCTGGTTCGGCCCGTTGATCATGATGTCGCTGACCGCCGGGTCGTCGAGAAACGGGCGGATCGGCGCGAAGAACTGGAGGAGGGTCTCCTCGAAGACTTCCTTGGGGATCGAGTCGTGGGCGCTCACTGGGGCACCTTCTGGAGCAGAGAGGCGCGTGCCTCCTCGGCGTGCTCGCCGGAGGGGCGGATGCGCAGGTATTCGCGGAAGTGATGATCGGCGCGACCGGGATCGTTGTCGTGATCACGCGCGAGCACGGCCAGCGCGTAGTGCGCTTGGGCCTCGTCCGGACGCGCGGCGACGACCTGCTCGAGCGCGGTCCGGCCGTCACCGACCTCGCCGACGGCGACGTAGAGGCTGCCGAGCACGAGGCGCGTCCCGACGTCGTTCGGGTGCTTGCGGAGGTGGTTCTCGGCGTGCTGGATCGCGGAGCGATAACGCCCGTTCCGCACGCAGACGTCCATGAGGAGCGGCATCACCGCCCGCGCGTCGGCGCCCGCGTCGAGCGCGGCCGCGAGGTAGTCCTCCGCGCGCGTCGAGTCCCCGACGGCGGCGAACGCTCGACCGCGATCGAGCAGCTTGTCGGGCGTCTGCTCGTCACGCATGGTCTGGAGATTCGCCTGCGTCTTCTCCGCGGGCGTCGCCGAACAGCCCGCCGACGCGAACGCGACGGCGCCCACGACGACGGCGAACGTGCATGCGCGCGGGCTCAGGACTTCTTCCCGGCCCCGGCCTTCATGCGCAGGTTTCGATTCAGTCGCGCAAGCCATTCGACGTATTCGCCCGACTTCCCCTCCGTCAATTGTAGGAGAACCCGGACCTCTTTTTGAGCACTTAGAGTGTCCTGCACCGAGAGCGCATGCTCGAGCCTGACGCGCCGGGTGCGGAATTCGTCATTCATTTCGCGGCGCAGGAACTTGGCCGACTCGTCGGCCAGGCCGCCCGACGCCGAGTCCCCGCCTGCCCGGAAGCAGACGGCGGCGACCTCGTACACCGGCACCGCCTGGACGCCGTCCTGGACGTGGAACGGACGGCGTTCGCGCTTCGCGTCCGCGACGGCCATCCGTTCGCGTGCGAAGGCGAGCGCCTGCGGCCCGGCGTAGGGGCACGCGTTGACGGGCGCGGCCCAGAGCTCCGGCGAGCTCTGCGGCGGCGGCTTCTCCTTCGCGACCTCTTCGTCGGCGAGGAGGAAGTAGGCGGCGGGGAGGAGGAGCGCGGCGGCGACGAACGTGATCGGGCTCGTCTTGCTCTTCGCCTTGACGTTCTTGCCGTCGCCGGCGGCTTCGGCGAGCTCGATGTAGATCTGGCACCCCGTCACGCCGAGGACCGCACCCGGCGGGAGCGGCGACTGCTGGAACGGGATGTTGTTGATCGTGGGCGGCGGCTCGAACGAGAGCGCGCGCACGAAGACGCCGGCCGGTGCCGCCTCGACGAGGACGTGCTCGACGCGCGCCTGATCGAGCGGGAGCCGGATCTCGCAGTGGGCTCCGCTGCCGATCAGGGCGCGCTCGGCCTCGACGTTGATCTGCTCGACCTGGCCGGTGTGGTGCCGGATCTGGAAGCGTAGGACGCGCATCAGAGGTTGTCCGCGATGGTGAGCATGGTCGGCCCGAGGACGAGCGCGACGCACGCGAGGAAGACGAGCATGAGCGGGCCGACGATCTTCACGCCTGCCTTGGCAGCGAGCTCTTCGGCGCGAACGGACCGGCGGAGGCGCGAAGTGGCCGCCTGGATCGAGAGCACTTCCGCGACCGGGTTGCCGCGCTCTTCGGCCTGGATGAGCGAGTTGACGAACTCGGTCACGGAGACGGCGGGGACGCGCCACGCGAAGACGCTCATCGCGTCCTTCCGGGTGCGCCCGAGGTTAAGCGTCTGGAGGACGAGCGTGAACTCCTCGACGATCGGGTCGTCGGGGTTCGAGGACTTCTCGACGACCTGACGGATCGAGCCGGGGAAGTCCTGTCCGGCGCCCATCGAGAGCGCCATCAGGTCGATGACGTACGGCAGGCCGCGGCTCACGTTCTTCATCCGCTCCGTCGCTTCGCCGCTCACGATGAGGTACGGCACGGCGGGGCCGAAGAGGAAGCCCATGACACCCATCAGCGACGCCATGTCGATGAAGAAGCCGCCGACCACACCGAGCAGGGCGCAGCCGAACGCCGACAGGATGCAGAGCGCGAGGTACTCGTCCGGGGTGAGCCCGAGGTAGTCGCCGGCGAGACAGATCTGCCGATCGAGCGCTGCGCGCTGATCGTCGTTCGGGATGCCGCTCACGCGGAGCCCGAGCCAGCGGACGAGCGGCTCGATCGCGGCCCAGGTCTCGTTCGACTGGAGCGCCTTCTGACGCTTGAGACCACGGAGACCGAGGCGGCTCGCTTCGCGCGTCGGCGCGCTCGCGACGCCGTAGACGAGTGACGTCGCGGCGAACGCGATGCATCCGGCCGCGGCATAGCGGAACGCGAGGAGCTGCCAGGTGAAGTGGGGAGCGGCCATGGTCAGAAGTCCACCGCGAGGACCTTGCGCGCCGTGACGAGCGAGGCGACCCAGAGGATGCAGACGAACGCGATGACGACGTAGCCGGAGAACGACTTCGTGAGGATGTCGAAGTACCCGGGCCAGAAGAAGTTCAGCATGACCATGAAGACGAACGGCATGAAGCCGATGACCCAGAGCTGCATGCGCCCTTCGGCCGTCTTCGACTTGATGACGCCGTCGAGGCGCCGCATCTCGCGGAGCGTCATCGCCGTCGTCTCCAGGATCTTGGGGAGGTTACCGCCGACCTGCCGTCCGATGAGGACGGCGGAGAGCGACGAGTCGACGCTCCGGCTCCCGATCCGCGCGGCCATGTGGAGGAGCGACTGCTCGAGCGTCGAGCCGACCTTCATCTCCTTCACGGCGAGGTCGACCTCGCTCCGCATCGGCTCGTCGATGACGGCGACGACGGAGTCGAGCGCCGCGCCGATGCTCGGCGTCGACTTGAGCGCGTTCGCGAGCGCGAGGATGAACGTGTCGAGCTGATCGTCGATCGCTTCGAGGCGCTCGCGGCGCATCTTCTCGAGCCACACGACCGGCGCGATCGCAATGAGCACGTAGCCGAGCGCGACGGCCGGGATCTCGAGCAGCATCACGACGAGCGTGAGCATGTAGGCCGCCGCGACCTGACCGACCGGGATCATCTGCGGCGGCGAGAAGATGAACATCGCCCGGAGCTTCCGCTCCAGGTACGAGACGTACCGGAAGTACTGCCGGTAGAAGAAGCTCGTCTCGTCCGAGGCCTGCGACCAGGTCCACAGGATCAGCGCGAACGTGAGCAGCGCGGTCGAGCCCCAACGCATGCCCTGCGTCGAGGTGAGCTGCGCGATCAACTTCGGATCGAGGCCCTTCAAAGGTACGGCTCCCCGCGCTTCACGAGACCCATGACGATGAAGGTCTGGAGGAACGACGGCAGGTAACCCGTCGCCCGGAAGTCGCCGATGACCTGGCCCTTCGGCCCGGTGCCGGTCCGCACGAACTCGAAGATCGGGCGGAGCTCGATCTCGCCGGTGTCGCGCTCGAGGCCGATGACCTCGCTGATGGCGGTCACCTTGCGGGAGCCGTCCGAGAGGCGGCTCTGCTGGACGATGACGTGGATCGACGACGCGATCTGCTCGCGGATCGCGCGGACGGGCAGGTCGACGCCGGCCATGAGCACCAGCGTCTCGAGACGGGTGATCGCTTCTTCCGGCGAGTTGGCGTGCGTCGTCGTGAGCGAGCCGTCGTGGCCCGTGTTCATCGCCTGGAGCATGTCGAGCGCTTCACCGCCACGACACTCGCCGACGACGATGCGGTCGGGGCGCATACGGAGCGCGTTCTTCACGAGGTCGCGGATCGTGTACTCGCCGCGCCCTTCGAGGTTGGCCGGACGCGTTTCCATCGAGACGACGTGCGGCTGCTTCAGCTGGAGCTCGGCGGCGTCCTCGATCGTGACGATGCGCTCGTCGGCCGGGATCGCGCCCGAGAGCACGTTGAGGAGCGTCGTCTTGCCGGAGCCGGTACCGCCGGAGATGACGATGTTCTTCTTCGCGTGCACGCAACGCGTGAGGAAGCGGCCCATGCGCTCGGTGATCGAGCCGAAGCTCTCGAGCTTCTGGAGCGTGAGCGGGATCTTCGCGAACTTTCGGATCGTGATGCACGACCCGCGGAGCGCGATCGGACGGATGACCGCGTTCACACGGGAGCCGTCCTTGAGGCGCGCGTCGACGAGCGGTGACGACTCGTCGATGCGGCGGCCGAGGGGCGTGACGATGCGCTCGATGACGGCGCGCACGCGCTCGTCGTCGGTGAACCGTGCGCTCGACAGGATGATCTTGCCGTGCTGCTCGATGTAGATGCTGTTCGGATCGACGACCATGATTTCGCTGATGGTCGGGTCCGCGAGGAAGCGCTCGAGCGGGCCGAGGCCGAGCGCTTCGTCCGCGAGCTCGCCGATCAGCGTGTCGCGGTCGATCTCGCGCGGGATGCGGCTCTCGAGGTTCGCGACGATGCGGCGGAGGGCGTTCAGCACCTTCGGTCGCATCGACGGGTCGTCGAGCTTCTTCGCGTCGATCGTCGCGAGGTCGAGATGCTCGAGGAGGAGCTTGTGGATCTCGCGGCGGAGCGCGACGTCGGCGCGTTCGCGCTCGCTCTCCGCGCGGCTCGGGAGGTGGACGCCCTTCGCCGGCGGCGTCGTCCCGACGTGCGCGATCACCGGGTTCATCCCCGTGATCGCGACGGCGCCGGTGGGCGGAACGAGGTTGGTCCCCGGGATCACGCTCGGTCCCGTCCCGCTCGAGTGGAGCGCGACGCCGCTCGGCCCGGTCTGCGGGACGTTCGTCGGGCGCATCATCGGGTTCGAGCCCGATTGGTTGTAGGCGTGGAAGTCGCCGGACCCGTTCGCGCCGTTCGGCCCGTACGGGACGTGCGGAGTCGGCGCGTGCTGCGCCGGCATCTGCGGCGTCGGCGGAACCTGCGCGTGCTGGCGCTGTCCGCTGTGGTCCGCCGGATAGATGAAGACCGTGAAGTCGCCGACCACGATCGGCGTCCCGTACGGGACCTCGACGGCATCGCGACGGAGGAGGAGGTCTCCCGCGATCGTGCCGTTCGTCGAGACGTCCTCCACGCGCAACGTCCCCGAGCCCGCCTGGACGACGGCGTGCTGGCGCGAGACGAGGTCGCTGTCGAGACGCAGCGAGCACCCCGGATGGCGACCAATCGTGAGCGGACCGTTCGCAGGGTAGAGCTCGGTCCTCTGCATTCCATCGTCAGACTGAACGACGACCTGCAAGTTCATCGAGCGACTCCGCCGTCAAGCCTTCGGCTACTTCGCCGAAGGCGGCTGCTTGGGATACGTGTCCACGTACTCGATCTCGCCGGTGTACTCCTTGTACGTCGCCATCGCGTTGTTGATGAGCTCGAGCGCGCTCTTCGGGACCGTGTCGACGATGCTCGGGACGATGAAGACCGCGCCTTCGACGTCGGTGCGCTCTTGCGAGTGCGTTCCGAAGAGCACGCCGAGGACGGGCACGTCGCTGAGGCCGGGGATGCCGCTGTGGGCGCGACGCTGGCTGGCCGTCTTGATCCCGGAGAGCACGAGAGCCTGACCGAGCTTCAGCGTGACCTGCGTGTCGAGCTTCGTCGTCGTGCGGCCCGGGGGACCGTTCGCGATCGTCGGCGCGGTGAGGTCGGCGACGTCCGCCGAGAGGCGGATCTCGACGTCACGCGACGACGAGTCGAAGCGCGGGAGCACCGTGACGTTCGTGCCGAACTTCACGTTCACGAGGCCGACGGCGAGGCCGACGCTCTGGAGGAAGTTCTGCTCGCCGCCGTTCTGGAAGGTCGCCTCGCTGCCGTTCGCCGTGATGACGCTCGACTGCTTCATGATCTTCGCCCAGCCGTACCGCGAGGCGATGTCGATGCGCGGGAGCGGCTGGTTGACGACCGATGCGGTCGCCGTCGTCGAGGTCCGCGAGATGAAGTCGTACGTGTAGTTCGACTGGAAGACGCTGCGGCCCGCCGTGTCCGCGCCGATCGACGCCGGCCACGCGAGGCCGACGTTGTACCCGGAGGTCTTCTCGTACTGGACGAAGAAGAAGTCGAGGCGGACGAGGATCTTGCTCGCGACACCGCTCGTCACGAGCGCGATGTCGACTTGCCCGTTGTAGGGCGCCGCGAGCTGCGAGAGACGCTTCAAGTCGTTCTCGCTCGGGACGTTGCCCATCACGCGCACGTTCGGGCCCACGATCTCGGACTTGATCGAGCCGGGGAAGCCCTTCGTCCGCTCCTCCCAGTCCTTCAGCACCGCCTGCGGGTCACGCTGGGCGACGGTGATCTCGTACTTCACCGACGAACCGTCGGTCTTGAAGAGCGTGAGGGTGGTCTGGCCGGGACGCTGCGGGCGGAGGATCAGCTTGTCGGCGGTCGCGACGACCTCGACGATCGCGCCCTTGTCGCCCTGCGCGAACTGCGTGACGGTGCCCCCCGTGGGGATCGACTTCGTCTCCCCCATGATGAGGAGGATCGGCTCGCCCTCCTTCGCGGCGCCGCGCTGCGCGTGGGCTGCCGTTTCGCCGAGGACGAGGACCGAGCCGGCGGCAGCGAGGCCGAGGACGATGCGGGTGGACAGCGTGACGGCTCGAACGCGGATCATGCTCATTGGGGTGCACCGCCACCGCCGCCCGTGACGTTGACCGGGACGGAAGGCCCGCCGCGCACGATGCCCGTACGCGCTTCGGGCTTGAGGAGCGCATCGGAGCTGATGTCCGGCGCCTTCGCAGAGCGCTGCTGGTCGTCGGGGTGACGGACCGCGACGGCGAGGCGACCCTTCTCGGCGGCGAGGGCGAGGAGCTGCGCTTCCGGCAACGTCAGGCTCAGCGTCAGCGTGAGCTCGGAGATGCGCTGGGTGCGCGTGTCGACCGCGTCGGGAGACGTGTCACTGCCGGAGGCGAGGACGAGCACGCGCTGGAGGAGGACGACCGCGCTGCGCTGCTCGGCGCCCGCGCCGAGGATGCCGATGACGTCGACGTAGTCGCCGGGGCGGACGAGCGCCAAGCTGCCGTCGTTCGCGCCGACGCGGATCGAGATCGCGCGATAGCCGGGGAGGACGAGGGACGAGAGATCCTTGCGGTCGTCGCTGCCCGTCGCGAGATCCGTCCACATCAGCAGCTGCTGCTCGCGGACGGTGTTCCCGACCCGGAGCCCGAGCACCTTCGCCTTGTCGCCCTCGCGAATCGAGCGCTCGTCGACGTAGGCCATCGGGACCTCGCGCGTCGCGAGCGCCTCGTCGGTGATCGGCTTGCCGCGATCGACGCGCTTCACCACGACGAGAAGCTTCACTTTCTCGCCGCCCGACGCCTCGAGCTCGAACCTGTGCTGGTAGAGCAGCATGAGGCAGAGCCCGAGGATGCCGACGACGAGCGAGATGACCAGGGCGCGTCGATTCATCCGAGCTGAATGCTACACGCCGGCGCTCGGCGCGTGAAGCCGACGACGCCGGCGCTCACCGGATGCCCGCGAAGCACAGTGCGCAGCACCTCGCACTTCGATATGTGCGGACGACTGCAGTCAGGGCGCAGTCGCGCGCATTCCCGAGCTCGCGCCGGCGTAGCCGACGGCCACGTACGTCTTCCCATCCTCCGATCTGATACCGACCGTGAGGAGCGCGCCTTCCTTGCCGTAGGCGAGGCCCTTCTTCTGCGCGGCGTTCGGCTCGTTCGGGTCGAACGTGACCTCGCCGCCCGTCCACCCGAGCTTCAGCATCTCCTTGTCGTAGAGCTCAGCCACGCTCTCGCCGGAGGCATCGGTGCGATAGACGTTGACGGCGTAGCCGGTGCCCTCGCTCGTCGCCGAGAACATGCGCCACGAGCCCTGCGGACGCGGGAGGCCGGTGAAGTCCTGACCCGGCGCGTCGACGCCTTCCTGTGCGACGAGCTCCTTCACGCTGAAGCGCTCGTGGGTCCAGGCGGTGAGCACCGACGTCTTGCCGTTCGCGGCGCTGTGCACGTACGCGTAACGGAGCTCGCCGAGCGCGGAGAGGTCGCCCGTCTCGGCGAAGGCCTGCACGGCGTCGCTGAGCTTCGCCTTCGCTTCCTTGCCCTTCGCGAAGCACATGACCATGCCATCGGTGTCGCTGCCCGCGCGGATGATCCCCGCCTCGCCGCTCACCTTCGCGTCCTTCATGGCTCCGGGCTCGTCGGCGAGGCCGTTCCACTCCTGCGGCGACTGGGCGAGGTTCTGGGCGCAGTAGCCCGCGAAGCGCTCGAGGACGTCCTTCGGTGCGTCCTTCGTCGTGGTGCTCGCGACGTAGATCGGCTGGCCGTTCACGCGGAGCTTGTTGACCTCGTGCTGCCCGGGGCCGGCCAGCGACTGCATGCGCTGGCTGAGCTGTCGACCGAGCTCGAGGCCCTCCTGCGCGACCTGCGCGCGCGCCGAGCGCACGGTGAAGAACGCCGAGCCGATCCCGAGCACGCCGAAGTAGCAGGCGACGCGCACGAGACCACGGATCTGCGCCTTCTTCGTCGGATCGGTCCGCCAGTACTTGAGGAGGTTCATCGCCATGTTCCGGCTCCTACAGTCCGACCACGCCGCGGAGGCTGCTGAGGCCGCCCATGAACATGTCGCCCCAGCTCTCCGGCTTCGGGCGGCACACGATCGTCGACCACGCCGAGACCTGACCCTGGAGCGGCGTCCTCTTCAAGCTCACCACGGCGCTGCCGTTCACGGTAGCAGAGCCCGTCTTCGTCACGCTCTGCATCATCATCGAGCCGCCGGTGCGGCCGCCGCTCACGCGGTCGGCGATGCCTGCCGCCTGGCCGTCGACACCCGCGCCGGTCGGCTCCTCGCTCCCGCCACCGCCGCCTTCGCATGCGTGCGACGCGACGGTCAGCGAGTCGGTGCGCGTCTTCGTCTCCTCGACGAGCTTCTGCTTGTACGCCCGGTACATGAACATCGTCACGCCCATGAAGACGATCATGACCGTGAGGACGGGGACCGCCTCCACCATGGCGGCGCCGCGCCGGCGGCCCCGCTTCTTGCTCGTACGCTGCTGCATCATGGTGGTGGCCATCAGTGATACGGGGTCGTCTGGACGTTGAGGAAGCCGAGGCCTTCCTGGATCGCTTCGCGCGTCGCGCCGTTCTCGCCGAGGCCGAGGTTCTCGGAAATCATCCCGCCGATCTCGCCGCCGATGCGGTCGGTGATCTGACGCGGGAGCTGTACGCCGCGAATCGTGACCTTGCCGAGCGCCTGCTGCGCGGCCTTCTCGATGCCGTTCGCGACGAGGGTGGAGATCGCGCCGCCGAGCTGGGCGCCGAACTGGCCCTCGAAGGCGTGCATGCGCACGGTCCAGCGCATGTTGTACGACGCGTTCGCGTCGAGCGCGGGGTCGCCGTGGCAGGCGTCGTCCTTCCACTCCTTCGTGCAGTCGTAATAGAACTCCGACTGCGAGAAGTACGTGCGCGGGATCGCCGCGACGCTGTACGGGTTGTCCCACTTCTTGGCGGCGAGGCTGACCTTCCGCATCCGCTTCTCTTCGTAGCGGGGGAACAAGTTGAACGACCACACCTGGAAGAACGTGTTCCCGTTCTCGGCCTTGCCGAGCACGTAGAGCGGACCGTCCTCCTTCCAGAAGGAGTCGAAGCTCGGGTCGTTGCCGAGGAGCGCACCGATGCCCGAGGCGACGAAGCGCGAGACGAGGCGCCTTCCGAAGGAGAGGACCTGCCCGAAGACGCCGGTGATGCTCTTCGTCTTCGTGTCGTTGCCCTGGATGAACCCGTTGATGTCGAAGCCGCTGCAGTAACGGTACTTCACGCCGTTCTGGATCAGGCTGCTGATGACGCCGCCCGCGGCGCCGGCGCTCACGCCGGTCATCGAGAGGAGGTCACCACCGAGCCGACCGACCTTGTCGCAGAGGGCGCTGAACGGCTTGTCCTCGACGGGGAGGCCGTACTTGCCGACGCCGTCCGAGAGGATGCCTCCCGTGCCGAACTGCGTGCCGAGGTTGCCCGGCAGGTTCGAGAGGCTGGCCGCGACGACGGCGACGTTTGGTTTCCGTGGCGTCTTCTGTCCGTAGTCGTAGCCGATCTTGGCGGCGACGCCGGTGCCGATCCAGGGCGCGGCGTACGCGATCGCCTGCTCGGCCGTGTGGATCGCCTGGCAAATCGGCTTCATCGCGTTGAAGTACGCGTGCCACGCCTGTTGCCATGCCTTGAACGGTACGCAGGCGTACCCGGTCATGACGCACAACAGCGCGAGGATGTCGTGCACGATCCCCATGAGGATGTAGACGATCGTGAGGACGAGCATCACCGCGTTGAGGAGCGCGATGAAGTTCATGCCCTTCGCGTGGATGACGGCGGAGGCGAAGCCGGCGTGGTCGGGCGCTTCCTGCATCTTCGTGCGGAAGACGATGGCGTCGCCGATCCCGATCAAGAACCAGAGGGCTCCGATCAGGAAGCACGACATCATGAGGCCCATCACCATGACGGCGCCGCGCTGGTCTTCGTGCGCGGCCTTCAGGCGGGGAGCAGCGAGAGCGATCGCACTCATTCTCCGCACCCTCCCCCGGACTCCTTGCCTTTGTACTTCGCGCCCTGGTGAGGCATCGTCACTTCGTCCTCGAAGACCACCGACACTCCCTGACCGGGCGTGAAGCCGCCCGTCTTGCAGATGATCTGACCGAGGGGGACGACGCACTTCACGGTCGCCTTCACGTGGGTCTTCACGGGGCCGTACGGGTCCTCGCACGACGAGTTGTCCGTCACCTGGACCTCGACCTGCACCGAGCGATCGAACGGACCGATGCCGCCCTTCACGGCGTTCTCGATCTTGTCCTGGTTCAGCCCCTGCGGCTGATCCGGCGTCACGTTGTTCTGGTTCGCGAACACGGCCGCCGCTCGAGCGCCGAGGATCGTCGAGTGCTTCACGACGAGCCGCACGGTGGCGAGCTGGATGACCTGCAGCGAGACGAAGAACGTCGCGAGCAACGGGAAGAGGGCGACCATGAACTCCACGAGCACGGCGCCGCGCCGGTCTTCGTGGAGCCCGCGCTTCGCCGGCTTGGATTTGATTCGCTCCTCGCTCATTCCCCGAAACCTCTCCTCGCGAATGCAGACGGCCCGTGTCCCGAGAGAGCCTCGCGGCTCAGGGGAACGGGCTCAGGATCGTGTCGCGGGCCAGCTTGTACTGACGCAGCATCACCCTTCCGGTGGCGGTCAGGCCGGCGACCGTGGGAATGGCGACCGTGAGCAGCAAGAACGCGTACTCGACCATGACGGCCGCGCGTCGCTTCGTCTTCGCTTTCGGTCGGACCTTCATTCCCTCGACCCCTCGTCGCGTTGCAGGCGCTTCTGGGTTGCGGTGCACGGTGTCCTGTCCGTGCATGTTTCGAGCCGGATTTTCACGGCTCCTGGGAGCTTCCTGGGAGCACGCGGATCCTCCGCGCGCGTTCACCGGGGTGACTACCAGTGCATGTAGGCAGTGAAGAGGACCCCGAACAGGACGGCGGGGCCCAGGCGGAACCAGGAGAAGACGGCCTCGTCGACGCTCTTCTGTTTCGCCTTCGGGAGGAACACGTTCGCGCCGAGCGCGAAGGTGTTCTTGAGGGTCGTCATCAGCTTCCCCTCGTACGCGAGCTTCGCGGGTGCCACGAGGGTCGCCGCGAAGAACGTGTACATCTGCGCTTCGACACCCATCGAGGTCTGGAGGAGAGCACCGACGGCGGCGAGGAGCTTGATGTCCCCGCCGCCGATGGCGCCTCGCCTGTAGAGCACGAGAGGTACGAGTGAGCAGACGACGGCGCCTCCGAGGGAGAAGGCGCCTTCCATGATGGCGTCGTCCGAGACACCCTTCGTCCCCACCGAGACCCTGGCGATGTGGACGAAGGGAGCGACGATCATCGCCGGGTAGGTCAGC
>JBDHVE010000110.1:0-30356 GCA_039809485.1 Polyangiaceae bacterium
CTCGTTGCCTCCATCGGGCACGGGCACGGGCACGGGCACGGGCACGTGGGAGAGACCGAGAGAGTTCAGGGACACGCCCTAGATCGGCAACGACAGCTCGACGGTCGTTCCGCGTCCGCGCTCGCTCTCGAGCCGCACGTCACCGCCGTGCGCGACCATCACGCGCCGCGCGAACGAGAGACCGAGGCCGCTGCCGCTCGCCTTCGTCGTGAAGAAATCGTCGAAGACCCGTGCCCGCTGGCGTGCGTCCATCCCCGGTCCGCGGTCGACGACGCGGAAGAGGAGCAGTCCGCGCGCGGCATCCTGCGCGGTCTCGACGCGCACGTCGCCTTCCGCGAGCTCGCCGCGCTCGCGACACGCCTCGAGCGCGTTCCGGACGACGTTCTCGACGGCGCTCTCGAGGAGATCGGCGTCGGCCTCGCACTCCGGCTCGCCTTCGGTGAGGACGAGGCTCGAAGGAGGTAGGCCGTTCGCCCGCGCGGCCGCGCGCGCGACGTCGTTGATCCGAACGAGCGTCTTCCGCGGCTCGACCCGCCCCATCCTGTCGTAGCGGTCGACGATCCCCGTCACGCGCTTCGCCTGCTCCGCGACGAGGGCGAGGAACTCGGAGCGCGTCTCCTTCGCCTCCGGCCCGTCGTCCTCGAGCCCCTCGAGCACCTGCACCGCGCCGAGCAGCGCGGAGAGCGGGCTCTTGAGATCGTGCGCCATCTGCGCAGAGAAGCGGCCGAGTACGGTGAGGCGCTGCATCCGCTCGCGCGCCTCGGTGCGCGCGGCGACGAGCTCGCGCGCGACCGCGACGACGAAGAGGGTGACGACGAGCGTGCCGAAGGTCTGCGCCGCGAGGCTCCCCGCGAACGAGCGGAGCACGACGAGGTACGCGACGACGAACGCGGTCGTCATCGCGAGGACGTAGACGGCGGTGCGCGTCGACACGTTCCGGTCGAAGAGCTCCATCCGCACGGCGAGCGTCGTCAGGAGCGCGCCCGACGCGACGGTGCCGATCGCGCCGAGCCACGGCGTCGGCAGCCCGAGCGTCCGCGCGACGTCGCTCATCGCGAACGTGGCGCCGATCGCGAGCGCCGAGAGCACCGTTCGCGCCCGCGCCTTCTCGCGCGGATCGTTCGACGTCCGGAGGTGACGCGCGAGGAGCCACACCTCGAACGCGAGCGAAGGCAGCCAGCCGACGAGAAACGCGATCGCCCAGCTCGGCTCGTCGAGGAAGCGGAGGACCGCAGGCGAGACGAAGCCGAGGAGCGACGTGCCGGAGAGCGCACCGAGCACGAGCCAGAGCGCGATCCGCGGCGCGCGGAACGAGCGCGCCGTCCCGGTGAACGCGAGGACCACCTCGAAGACGAGCGCCGGAGAGATCGCGGTGAACGCCGCGTCGAGCACGGTGAGCTCGGGGGCCTCGAACGCATGCCGCGCGAAGACGGCGAAGTTCCAACCGAACATGCAGAAGCCGAACGCGGCGAGCGGCCGTGCCACCGCGCTCCGACCACCCGCGACGATCGCCGTCGCCGCCAGCGAGAGCTGGAGCGCAGCAGCGAGCAGCGACACCCAGGCGCGAGAGTCCATCGGAGGCTCCGCGAGGGTATCAGGGGGAGCCGCGCGTCCGATATGCTCGGCCCCATGGCCGGAGGCGAATCGATCCTCGTCATCGACGACGACGCCGCGATCGGAAAGGTCCTCGTCGCGCTGCTCCGGCAGAAGGGCTTCGAGGCGTCGTGGGTCGGCTCGGCCGAAGAAGGGCTCGGCGAGCTCGAAGAACGTCCGTGGGACGTCGTGCTGTCCGACGTGCGGATGCCCGGAATGGACGGTCTCGCGCTCCTCGACGAAGTCTCGGCGCGCCACCCGGAGGTGCCGGTCGTGCTGCTCACGGCGCACGGCTCCGTCGCGCTCGCGGTCGATGCGATGAAGCGAGGCGCCGCCGACTTCGTCCAGAAGCCGTTCGAGCGCGAAGAGGTCCTCTACGCCGTCGACCGCGCGCTCTCGCGCTCGCGGACGTCACGCGCCGCGGCGCCGCCGCCCGCGGCTTCGAACGGCATGATCGGCGACTCGCCCGCCATGCGCGACGTCTTCGCGACGATCCGGAAGGTCGCGCCGACGACGAGCACCGTCCTCGTCCGCGGCGAGACCGGCACCGGCAAGGAGCTCGTCGCCCGCGCCCTCCACGAGGCGAGCCCGCGCAAGGACGAGCCTTTCGTGAGGGTCCACTGCGCGGCGCTGCCGGAGTCGCTCCTCGAGAGCGAGCTCTTCGGCTACGAGAAGGGCGCCTTCACCGGCGCGACGCAGCGCAAACCAGGGAGGATCGAGCTCGCGCACAAGGGCACGCTCTTCCTCGACGAGATCGGCGACATCTCACCGGCCGTCCAGGTGAAGCTGCTCCGCGTGCTGCAGGAGCGCGAGCTCGAGCGCGTCGGCGGCACGCAGACCGTCCGTGTCGACGTGCGGATCGTCGCGGCGACGCATCGCGACCTCGAGGGGATGATCGCAGCCGGCACCTTCCGCGAGGACCTCTTCTACCGTCTCGCGGTCGTCCCGATCGTGATCCCGCCGCTCCGCGAGCGGCCGGGCGACCAGGAGCGTCTCATCCGCCACTTCGCAGCGTCGTTCGGCGGCGCGAAGATCGACGAAGCGGCGATCGCGAAGCTCGCCGCGCAGCCATGGCCCGGGAACGTGCGACAGCTCCAGAACATGGTCGAGCGGCTCGTCGTCCTCGCCGACGGGCCCACCGTCACGCTCGCCGACGTCGAGCGCGAGCTCTCACGCGCGCGGCCGGTGAGCGACACGCGCGCGAGCACACCGCCGCGCGTGGAGGGGAACGCGTCGACGCTCGAGGCGCAGCGCCGCGAGACGGAGAAGGAGGCGCTCGTCCGCGCGCTCGCGCAGGCGGGGAACAACCGCACCCGCGCGGCGCGCCTCCTCGATGTGAGCCGGCGCACGCTCTACAACAAGCTGAAGGAGCACGGGCTCGAGTAGTCAGCGCCGCGAGTTGATCGGGCTCTCTTCCTTCGCCTGCGGATCGATCACCGCGAAGATGGCGAACGCGAAGACCGCGCCCGCCGCGATCACCATCGACGCGTGCGCGAGCTTGCCGACGACGAGCGCGCCCACGAGCGCGCCCGTGACGAACGAGCTCGCGATCGTGAGGAGGAGCAGCAGCTTCGGCTTGTGCGGGAGCTCCGGCGCATTCGGGCCGACGACGAGACGGATCCGGAGCTTCTCCTCCGCCGTCTTGCGCCACCACCGGAACCAGCGCGCCGACTCGATCCCGAGATCCGTGAAGACACCGGTGAGGTGGGTCGTGCGGACGACCGCGCCGGAGAGGCGCGTGACGAGGCTGTTCTGCATCCCCATTGCCATGCAGAGGAGGATGCCCTGCGCGTCGGCGAGCCGAGGATGGGCCGCGACCCACGCCGTGCCCCACGACCACGCCGCGAAGATCGAGAGGAGAGCACCTTCGACGAACAGCGCGAGCCCGTACGAACGCCCCGGCGCGCCGAGGACGTTGCTCTCGACGATGACGCTCGCGAGGAACGCGCCCGTGTAGAACGCGATCACCATCGTGAGGGCCGCCGCACCGGCGCCGACCTGGAGGTTCGCGAAGTTGTTCGTCGCGCGCCCGACGAGCCCGGTCACGTGCGACGTGAACGAGCCGATGAGGACGAAGCCGACGGAGTTCACGAACCCACCCACGAACGCGAGGTACCCGGCGAGGAGCCTGTTCTGCCGGTCGGAGCGGGAGGTGCCCTGGTGACGGAACATCCGTGCCCCTGCTTTCTAGACGAACGGCACGCTCGCCGCGACATTCCGCGGCTTTTTCTCACCGGGCCCGGGGCGCGCTATCCTCCCGCGCCGTGTCCAGTGACCATCGACGGACGAGCTCGACCCCGCCGGGCGTTCCCAGGAACGTGAGGCGCTCGAACCATCCCGTCCCAGGTGCGCCGGGCCCGCACCCGAGCCATCCGCCTGGAGGTCTCCTCGCGCAGGTGCAGCCGCCGCCCCGCGCGACCCGAGCGCCCGCGGGCAAGCGCATCCTCCGCTGGGTCGTCCGGCTCGGCATCGCGGGCCTCGTCCTCGTGCTCGCGGCGGCGATCACCGGGATCTTCCTCGTGCGTCACTACGAGAAGGACCTCCCGAGCGTGGCCGAGCTCGAGCGCGGCTATCGCCCGTCCCAGGTCACGCGCGTGCTCGCGCGCGACGGGACCCTCCTCGCCGAGCTCTTCACCGAGCGACGCACGATCGTGAAGATCGACGACCTGCCCGCGCACGTGAAGCTCGCGTTCCTCGCCGCCGAGGACGCGAACTTCTACAACCACGAGGGCATCAACTACCTCGGCATCGCGCGCGCGTTCGTCGTGAACCTCCGCGCCGGCCGCACGCGGCAGGGCGGCTCCACGATCACGCAGCAGGTCGTGAAGAACATCCTGCTCGAGACGCAGGAGCGCACCTACAAGCGGAAGATGCGCGAGGCGCTCCTCGCGCGCCGCCTCGAGCAGGACATCTGCAGCACGTGCGACTCGCGCCAGCGGAAGGACAAGATCCTCGAGCTCTACCTGAACCACATCTACTTCGGGCACGGCCGCTACGGGATCGAAGAGGCCGCGCGCGACAACTTCGGGAAGGCGGCGCGCGAGCTCACGATCGCGGAAGCGGCGATGCTCGCCGGCGTCCCGGCCGGTCCGGAGAGCTTCAACCCGAAGCGCGACCTGAAGAAGGCGCTCACGCGCCGCGCGTTCGTGCTCCAGCAGATGCACGAGAAGGGGTTCCTGAACGACGCGCAGTACGACGCGGCGAAGGACGAGGCGGTCCGGCTCGCCCCGAACCAGGAGGTCGAGAGCGAGCTCGCGTCGGAGGCAGTGCAGCTCGCGCGCAAGATGCTCCTCGAGCTCGAGCCCGAGCGCGGTCCGCGCGGCGGCTTCACGATCCACACGACGATCGACCCGCGCCTCCAGGCGGCGGCCCGGAAAGCGCTCCGGGACAACCTCCACGCCTACGACCAGCGTCACGGGCTCCTCGCACCCTTCAAGGCAGCGGCGGTCGCGTCGAAGGCGAAGGGGAAGACGCCTCCGAAGGAGCCGCCCGTCTTCGAAGGGACCCCCAACTTCAAGCAGCACGACGTGCTCACCGGCGTCGTCGTCTCTGCCGACGACGCGACAGGGACGGTCGACGTGCGCGTCGGCACCGCGATCGGCTCGATCAAGATCGCCGACTACAAGCGGTACAACCCGAAGAACCTCCCGGCGAGTCAGTTCGCCGAGGTCGGCGCGCGCCTTCGCGTGAGCCTCCTCGCGCCGGTACCGAACGTGACGACCCACGTCGGCGCAGAGGAGGGCGGGACGGCGGTCGCCAAGGTGCCGCTCCGGCTCGAGGCGGGGCCCGAGTCGGCGATCGTGACGCTCGACGTGCGCTCGCGGCAGATCCTCGCCCTCGCCGGCAGCTACGAGGCGGTCGCCGGCAGCCTCGATCGCGCGACCCAGACGAAGCGCCAGCCCGGCTCCACCTTCAAGCCGCTCGTCTACTCGTACGCGCTCCACTCGCGTCGCTACACGCCGGCCACGCTCGTCGACGTGCAGCCCCTCACGCTCCCGGACGGGTACGCACCGACGAACTACGAAGGCTGGACGTCGACGGATCCGCTGCGCCTCCGCGAGGTGCTCGCGAAGTCGGTGAACATCGGCGCGGTGCGCGTGCTCCTCGACGTCGGCGCCGCGAACGTCGTCGACTGGGGGAAGGCGCTCGGGATCGAGTCGAAGCTCGCGCCGACGCCGTCGCTCGGTCTCGGAGCCTACGAGCTGAAGCCGATCGAGCTGCTCGGCGCCTACGCGACGTTCGCCGCGGGAGGGATGTACGACGAGCCGCGGCTCGTCACGCGCATCGTCGACGCCGACGGGAAGGACGTCGCGTTGAAAGAGCCCGTGCCTGCGCGCCGCGTGCTCGATCCCGCCGAGGCGTACCTCACGACGAGCATGCTCCAGAGCGTCGTCGACCGCGGGACCGCGACGGGCGCGAAGGTGCTCGGCCGGCCCGTCGCTGGAAAGACCGGCACGACGAACGACCGCGATCACGGCACCCGCGACACGTGGTTCGCCGGGTACTCCACCGAGCTCGCAGCAGTGGTATGGGTCGGCTACGACGACAACAAGCCGCTCGGCGCCGGTGAGTCCGGCGGTCAGACCGCGTTGCCCGCCTGGATCCAGCTGATGAAGGCCGCTCACGAGAACAAGCCGCGCGCCGAGTTCCCGCGGCCGCCCGGCGTCGTGGTCGTCCCGATCGACCCGAAGACCGGCAAGCGCGCGAGAGACGGCGCCGAGGACGTGATGGACGAGGTCTTCCTCGAGGGGACCGAGCCGACCGAGGCAGAGCCCGAGGCCGTCGACGCCGGCGCGCCCTCCCCGACGCTCCCGGGCGCGAATCTCGCG
This sequence comes from Polyangiaceae bacterium, assembly GCA_039809485.1. GTDB lineage: Bacteria > Myxococcota_A > Polyangia > Polyangiales > Polyangiaceae > Labilithrix. The sequence continues at coordinate 6,423 of JBDHVE010000110.1, forward strand.
CCGCTCCCGCGCGCGGACGAAGACGGCGGGGCCGCACCGTGAAGCGGGTCGCGTCGCTCTCCGCGAGAGTGGCGCCGTTCGTGCTGACGATTGTATTCTGCACGAGCTCGCTCGCGCAGACGAAGCCGGCGTCGCCGCCGCCCGCCGCGACGCCCGCGCCCGAGCCGCCGAAGGCGAGCGGGATCGCCCAGCTCGCCGAGAGCGTCGCGCAGGGCCTCGGCGCCGTACCGCGCGGCGCGATCGTGGTCGCGTCGACGGTGACGAGTGATCAGGCGGCGCCGAAGGCCGACGAGCTCGCCGTGCGGATCGCGACGCAGATCGCGGGCAAGCTCCAGGGTGCACGCGCGCACGAGAAGCCCGCGACGCTCGCCGTCGCACGAGGGCTCTCGGGGCGCGCGGCTTCGCTCGTCTACGTGCAGCTCGAGATCGTCCGCGGCGAGCTGCGCGCGACGGCCGATCTCTACCCGGTCGTCTCGAACGGCTGGGAGCGGCTCCGGAACCCTGCCCCCGGTCCACGTGCGCACGCGTATGCCGCCTCGCTCCTCGACGCCGAGGTCCGGAGCTTCCTCGCGCCGGTGCTCCTCGAGCAAGCGAAGCTCCACAAGGCGAAGCACGACGAGGGCGACGTCGTCGCGCTCGGATGCGGTGACCTCGACGCCGACGGCGGCCACGAAGTGGTCCTCGTCTCCCGTGCGAAGGTGACGATCGGCAAGGTGCGGGCTGGCCGGGTCGTGCCGGTCCGGAGCGCGCCCTGGGCGCAGATCGCGCCGCGCGCACCGGTGCCGATGCGCGAGCCGATCGGCACCGTCGTCGTGTCGCCGCGGAGGCGCCCCGGCGAGCTGTGGCTCGGGTCGACGGACCGCGGCGGCGTCGCCGTCGATGCGATGCTCTCGCCGCGACGCCCTCTCACCGGCCTCCCCGTCCCCGGCGCCGAAGGCGACGCGTGCGCGATGCCGATCCCGGAGGCGAGCACGCTCGACGGCAACGCCGTCGTCTGCACGCCGCCTCCGAAGGGCGAGCCGCCGACCGCGTTCGTCGCGCCGACGCCGCGGACGGACGCGCTCGCGGTGCTCTCGCTCGTCGGACGCGACGGACAGGTCGCGCAGATCACCGGCGCGCGCGAGCCCGGCGGCAAGCTCCGGCTCCGTCGCACGGGAGGTGGTGCTCCCGCCGAGGCGACGCTCGAGAACGTCGGCGCGCAGGTCGCGATCGCGGATCTCGATCTCGACGGGATCCCCGAGATCGTGGCGAGCACCGAGACGGGCGAAGATCAGCTCGTCGTCGCCTCGTGGAGGCCGACCGGCCTCGAGCCGCGCCTCCGCTTCCCGGCGAAGGAAGGCGTCCGCGCCGTCGCGGTGTGCCCGCCCGAGGAGCGCGGCGTGCCGGCGGTGCTCGCCGTCGTCGGCAGCGAGCTGTGGATCGTACGCTGATTCAGTCCGGGAGACGATCGAGCGGCGTCTGACCGCTGAAGACGCGCTCGCGATTGATCTTCAAGAGGCGCATCCGGTCCTCGTGCGTCTCGCCGAGCTGCGCGGCGCGCGCAGCGAGACGCGCTTCGAGCGCGACCTTCTCGGAAGGCGTCAGTCGGTTCAAGGCCGCCTTCGCGTAGAGCTCCGCCTTGCCCTCGCCGACGCCGGGGACCTTCACTCCGGCCTCGAGAGCGGCCTTGCCGTAGACGGCGGAGCTGCCGTTCGAGTCCGTCTCGGCCCCGACGGCGAGCTTCCCGGGACCGCGCTGGAGCACGGTCTGCTCGACGCTGCCGCCGGCCTTGGTGCCGGAGGTCGAAGCGTCGCCGTTGACCTCCACCTTCGTGTTGCCGAACTTCTTCTGGATCCCGGTCTTGCCGCCCGCGGTCGGTCCCTTGTCCGAATTCGCCTCCGCGTAGAGCTTCGCGGTGCGACCGTCGGAAGCGCGCGTGAACGTCACCGCGCCGCCGGCGCTCAGCGTGACGAGCCCCTTGTCGGACGTCGCGCCGACGTCCTGGAGCGCCTTCTTCTGATCGGGCGTGAGGCGCTTGCCGGCTTGCAGATCGCGGACGGCCTGATCGACGGTCGCCTGGTTCCGCGCGAGCGCGGTGCCGCCGCCGGCGAGACCGCCGCCGCCACTCCGGCGCCCGACGGACTGCACCTCGCGGCGGAACTGGTCCTTCAGGTTGCCGTTGAGCTTCACGACCATCCCGACCGACACGAGGGCGACCGCGCCGACGACCATCAGGTACTCGACGAGCATGGCACCACGAACGGCGCGGAGACGGCCCGGCATGGGACACGGAGGTGCAAGGCGAACGCCACGCCGCAACTGCGCGAAGGCTCGTGACGCGTGCGCGAGTCGCGCACGGAGCGGCCCTCGCCCGTGCGCGACTCGCGCTTCGTCGCGGCGCACGATGCGCCGCCCGCGGAACCGTCAGAGGAGGAGAGGAGAGAACGGTCCCGAGACCTCGCCGAGCGTGCTCCCGGGGAGGCCGAGCGCCTTCATTCCCGCGATCATGAGCTGCGCCGGATGCGCACCGCCGCTCGCGATGTGCTGCCCCATCCGGAGCGCCGAGGGCACGCCCGCGACGAACGCGGTCATGTCCTGCGTGTTGTGCGAGTTGTTCCCTTCGGCGAACACCATCGCGACGAAGGTCGAGTCGAGCACGGTCCCGGCGCCCTCCGGGATCTCGGAGAGGCGCTTCACCACCTTCGCGAAGCGGCCGACGTGCCAGTTCGCGTTGTCGGCGATCTGCGTGGCGGTCCCGCTGTGCCCCGTCGCGTGCATGTCGGCGTACGTCGCGAGCGGGTCCTGCGTCCGGAGGAAGCTCTGGTCGTAGCTGATCATCAGCGACACGGCGCGCGTGAGGTCGCACGCGAGCGCGAGGCCGATCATGTCGGCGAGCAGATCGCCGCGGAGCGTTTCGTTCGACCAGCTCCCGAAGGTGCCGGGGCCCACGACGGCGGGATCGGTCGGCGCGGCCCCGGGCGAGGTGCACGACGCGCTCACGGCCGGCACCGTCGAGAGCCGCTTCTCGAGCTCACGGAGCTCCGTGAAGTGCTGCTCGAGGCGCACGCGATCGCGCGCGCCGACGCTTCCCTCGAGCCGCTTCGCGTCGGCGAGGACGAAGTCGAGGATGCTCTTGTCCTTCCGCGTCGCGACGGTCGGACCGGAGGTGCTCCCCGCGGTGGGGATCGGCGCGCCGCCGAACAGGGTCGAGAAGAGGAGCGCCGGGCTCGCGATAGGCGCGAGCGCACGGACGCGGCCGTTCTCGAGCCGCGCGGACTGGATCCCCTTGCTCCCACCGCCGCCGTAGCCTGCCGCCTGGATGCACGCCTGCACCGACGCGAGGCGCGTCGTCTTCCCGAACGCGTCGGCGACGACCTGGTCGACGGTGTGCCCGCCCGGCATCACCGGCATCGTCTCGTTCGAGTGCATCCCGGCCAGCATCGGTGCCATCACCATTCCGTGCTGCTGCTGGTACGCGGCCCCGGGGACGGGCGTCGTGCCGGTCCAGCGCGGGACGGCGAGGCCGCTCACCATCGTGACGAGCTGGCGGACCGGCGTGAGCGCCGCGCACGGCGCAGGGAGCGTGGCCGGGAGCGCGCCGACGGGCGGGTTCATCGCGCGCGAGGGACCGTGCGTCGTACCGGCGTAGGAGACGATGATCCGCTTCGGGAGCGGCGACGGCGCCGCGCGCGCGACACGCGGAAGCATCGCCTCGAGCATCGGGAGACCGAGGAGGACACCGCCGGCGCCGCGGAGGAGGGTCCGACGGTCCATCACGATTCGCTTCATGGCGTGCTCCTTTCGACGCGGAAACCGATGGCGGGCGTGTCGACGAGCGCCCGGAGGAGGGACTGGAGGTCTTTCGTCGCCTCCAGCTGCGCGTCGAGCGCGCGGAGGGTCTCGGCGTCTTCGGCGGTGTCCCGCCGGCCGAACGCGAAGCGGAGGAGCTGCTTGTCGGCGCAGGAGAGCGTCTCCTGCGCGCTCGCGAGCGCGGCGCCGAGTCCGCGCGGTCCGGTGAAGGGCTTGCCGGCGACGGCGCCCTCTCCGGAGATCGAGCACGCCGGGAGGTTCGGCTCCGTCGCGCGCCACTGGCCGGAGGGACCGAAGTTCTCGAGCCCGAACCCGATGTCGTCGGTCTGGGTGTGGCAGCTCGCGCAGGCGGCCTGCTCGCGCATCGCGTAGCGCTCGCTCTTGCAGGCGGTGGGCGAGGACGCGGTGGGCGGATTGTCGGTGTCGATACCGGGTGGGATCGCGCCGAGATCTCTGCAGAGCACACGCTTCAGGATCCGGTAGCCGCGGAGCGTCGGGCTCGTGTCGCCGAACTTCGCGCCCTGGAGGAGGAACGCGCCGTGCGAGAGCACGCCGCCTCCGCGCGCGCCGTCGTAGGGGAGCCACGACGGGGCGGCAGGGGCCGGCATCCCGTAGTGCACGGCGAGCGCCGGCGACACGAACGTCTCGTCGGCGCGGAACAGGTCGAGCCATGGACGCTTCTCGTCGAAGACGACGCGCTCGACGAGCGACGCGGTCTCGCGCTCCATGTCGGCCGCGAGCGCGGCGGGCGGTGTGACGTTCGCGTAGCCGAGCCACTGGCCGTGGAAGCGTGCCCAGTGCGTGCGCGCCCGCGGGTCGGCGAGCATTCGCGCCGCCTGGAGGCGGCGTTCGCCGGGGAGCTTCAGCTTGCCGGCGTCCGCTGCGTCGAGGAGCGGCGCGTCGGGGCCGCGGCCCCAGAGGAGGAACGAGATGCGGCTCGCGATGGCGTGATCGTCGAGCTCGAACACGCCCGGCGTCGCGGTCGGACGGCCGATCTCGATCCGGTAGAGGACCTCGGGATGCTGGACGACGATGCGCACGAACCCGTCGACGGCGGAGCCGAAGTCCCTCTCCTCTGCCGCGTACGCGAGGAGCTCTCGAAAACGCGTCACCTCGTCGTCCGTGACCGGACGGCGGAACGCGAGGCGCCCGACGCTGCGGACGATCTTCTCGAAGCAGGCCGCGTCGGCGGGACCCGACGGTGTGCAGCCCGCCGTCGCAAGGATCCGCGCGGGGGACTTCACGACGAGCGCGGCATAGTCCTTCGCGAACGTGCCGAGCCGGACGACGAGATCGGTCGAGACGTCCTGCAGATCGGCGTCGTTGTCGAACGGGTTCACGACCTCCGACCCGGTGACGTCGGCGGGGAGGATGTCGGCGAGCGCGCCGGGATCGACACCGAAGACATCCGTGCAGGATGCACGTAGCTCGGCGCGGGTCTGCCTCCGCATCGGCGTCGATCCGAACGCGGTCGGCGCGAGCAGCGCGGCGGCCTCCGGGACGACCTCGGTCGGCGTGCTCGCCTCGGCTTCGCGTGCGCGGAGCGCGCTGGGGTCTTCGTCCGCGCAGGCGGCGCCCGCGGCGGAGACCGCGAGGACGAGCGCGAGCGCGGTGCTCGCGGGCGTCCTTCGCGACGTGGGTCGATCGTTCATGCCGTGCCTCCCTGCGCTGGTCGTTCTCCGTCTGGCGCGGAGGAGCACGAGCAGCCGTCGTGCCACGCGGAGAGGCGCGCTTTTCCGCGCGGTTCACGCGGATCGGTTCGATCCGTGGTCGGCGACGCGGATCGAGTCGATCCGTGTGGGAGGAGGGCGCCCGGCTAGAGATCGTCGGGCATGAACGGACGCGCGACGGCGCCGGCGTCCCGCGGACCGGTACGCGGACGAGCGACGGAGCGCGCGGGTTGGGAGGACGGGCGCACGGCAGACGCGCGATCGGGTACGGGGGCGACCGCGGGCGCGTCGGCGGTCGCGCTCGCGCTGGCGCTCGCGCTGGCGCTCGCGTCCGCGTTCGTGTTGGCGCTCGCGTCCGCGTTGGCGCTCGCGCGCGCGGGCGCGTTCGGGCTCGCGGGCGCTTTCGACGCCGCCGTTCGCGACAGGCTCACGCCCAACGCCGTGCCCGCGACGAGCGCCACCACCACGATCGCCGGCACCGTCAGCCGCCGCTTCGGAGACGGCGCCGAGGCCGCCACGCGTGGCGACTCGACGGCGCCCGGCCGCAACGCGTCGATCTCGGTAGCTTCCTCCAGCGCGGGATCGCTCCGCGTCGTCTTCCGCTCCGCGTCGGCGAGGAGGGCGCGGTGTGCCGCGATCGACTCGGCCGCGACCGCCGCAACGACCGTCGCCACCTCTTCGCGCGTCGCGAGCGGCCCGGACTCGAGCGCCTTCGCGAAGTCCGCCGCGGTCTGGAAGCGCCGCGCGGGATCACGCTCGAGCGCACGGAGGCACGTCTCGTCGAGGTCGAGCGGCACGTCGAACCGGTCCACGCTCGGCGGCGCGATCGGCGCCGAGAGCACGCTCGCGAGCGTCTCGCCCTCGCTCTCGCCGGAGAACAGCTTCTTGCCGGTGAGGCACTCCCAGAGCACGGCGCCGGTGGCGAAGAGATCGGTCCTGCGATCGACCGCTCGGCGGAACACCTGCTCCGGCGCGAGGTACTGGAGCTTCCCCTTCACCGCTCCGTCCGGTCGCGTCGAGGCGAGTCGCCCGGTCGCCTTCGCGACGCCGAAGTCCCCGATCCGCGCGACGCCGTCGGTGCCGACGAGCACGTTGTGCGGGGACACGTCGCGATGCACGACGCCGTACGGCGCGCCGCTCGGATCGCGGAGCTCGTGGGCCGCGTGGAGCCCGGTGAGCACGTCGTGGACGATGCGCCGGACGACCGCGACCGGGACCGCGCGCTTCTCCTCCCGGAGCCGACGGAGCAACGTCGAGAGCGGCACGCCCTCGACGAACTCCATCACGAGCACGACGTCCTCGCCGAGCATCTCGACGTCGTGGACTCGAACGACGTTCGGATGTGCGATCCGCGAGGCGATCCGGGCCTCGTCGAGGAACATCGAGACCACTTCGGCGTCGTCGGCGAGGTGCGCGTGGAGCTGCTTGATCGCGACCGGCGTCCGCCGACCCTCGGGGTCGAGCCGCAGCGCGAGCTGCACCGCGCCCATCCCGCCGGAGGCGAGCGCGCCCACGATCCGGTAGCGCGCGCCGAGCCTCAGGGGCACGCGCGGTTGCACGCTTTCACTCCGTTCCCGCAGTCGGTCACGCCCGACGGACAGCCGAGGACGTCGCACGAGGTCGCGCCGTTGCACGTCACGAGGCACGCCGCGCCGGGCGCGCACGTGACGCTGCAGGGGGCGGCGGGCGCGCACGTCGTCGTGCAATTCGATGCCCCGGTGCACGAGACGGTGCACGACTTCGCGCCGCTTGCGCACGCGAAGACACCGCGCGTGCAGGCCTCGCAGGTGTGGACGCACGCGCCGGCGGTGTTGCAGAGCACGTCGCAGCTCGTGCCCTCGGTGCATTCGGTCTCGCAGCGCGAGATGCCGTCCGTCTTCGGACACTTGTATTGTGCACACTGACAGGCGCAGCCGGTGCACGCGAACGTGCAGAGCCCGCCGTCGCAGGCGTCGGTCGCGCCGCAGATGCCACCCGGCGTGCAGCCGCCGGGGCCGGTCTCCGCGCCGGCGTCCACCGGTGTCGTCGCGGCGTCCGGCGCCGCCGTCGCGTCGACGCCCGCCTCTCCTCCGGCGCGCTCGCCGAACAGCGCGTCGAAGTCGTTCGCGCACGCGCCGATCGCCGCGAACGCCGCGGCGGCGCTCGTCGTCGAGACGACGAGCCCGATCGACATGCGACGTCGTCCGGAGGCGCGCATCGTCGAGACGATAGCATGCGCGTCGCGGTTCCTTTCGCGAGCGCTCTGCGTTGTCGGTATGCTGCCGGCCGTGAGGCCGTGGATCCCGGCACATGCACTCTGCGTGACGGCGCTCGCCTGCGCGCTCCTCACGCCGGGCGCGGCGCATGCGCAGGAAGCGCCGACCGCCGCCGAGGTCGACGAAGCGCGGTTCCTCTTCGGCGCCGCGAGCGCGAAGCTGCAGGTCGGCCGCGCCGCCGACGCGATTCCGATGCTCGAGCGGTCGCTGAGCCTCGTCCCGAGCCCGAACACCGAGCTCCTCCTCGGGCGCGCGCTCCGCGACGTCGGGCGCCGCGTGGAAGGCCTCGCGCACCTCGACCATGCTGCGGCCGAGGCGAACCGGCGGGCGGCGGCGGGCGAGTCGAAGTACGCGCAGACCGCGTCGGCGGCGCGCGCGGAGGGCGAGTCGCTCCGCGCCCAGCTCGGCGTCCTCACGATCCATCTCGAGGAGGCCGAGGGCGCATCGCTCCTCGTCGACGGCCTGCCGCTCGCGCTCGCGAAGAGCGGCGACACTTCGATCGTGCACGAGCCGGGGCGCATCGAGGTCGTCGTCCGCTCTCCCGCCGGCGAGCAGCGGCAGGTCGTCTCCGTCGTGCCGGGCCAGTCCGTCCGCATGGAGTTCGGCGGAGCGGCGCGCCGCGCCGCCGAGCCCCCGGCGCCGAAGGCCGTCGTCGTCGCGCCTCCACCGCCTGAGCCGAGCGGCACCTGGATGCGTCCCGCCGCCTGGATCTCGACCGGCATCGCCGTCGCGGGCGCCGGCACGTTCACGTTCTTCGGCCTCCGCAGCCAGTCGACCTACGACGACCTCGATGCGCGCTGCGGCCCGTTCTGCGGCGCCGCCGAGCGTCCCGAGGCCGATCGCGCGATCCGCGAGCAGACCGTCGGGCTCGGGAGACTCCGTGTCCCCTGGGAGCAGCGGTGATGCGGTGAACGCGGGCGGGAGCGGCGAGAAAGACACCGGCACGAAGAGCGCGAACCCCGACACGGGCAGCGGCGGAGGCGGCGACACCGGCACGAAGAGCGGCGGCGACACCGGCACGAAGGGCGGAGGCGACACCGGCACGAAGGGCGGAGGGTGACCGAAGGACACGCCGCCGAGCGCTCGCTGGTACGCTCGGCGGCATGCACCGTTCGTGGATCGTCCTCCTCGTCGTCGCCGCCTGCACGCCGAAGGGAGCTCCGTCGAGCGGCGACAGCGGCGCGACCGCCACGGCGACGACGACCGCAGCGGCGACGGCAGCGGCGACCGCGCCGGCGTGCCGTCCTCCAGAGCTGGGCGAAGACGCCCGCCTCGCGCCGTGGACCCCGCCGGCCGGGTGCAAGTGGACGACGGATGCCGGCACCTCGACGCTCGTGCGCTCCGAAGCGCAGCTCGTCGCGATCCTCGGGTGCAAGAGCCCGCGGACGAGCGACATCGACTTCGAGAAGGTCACGCTCGTCGTGACGAGCCGGATCTCGTCACCGGCGACGGTCGGCACCGACGCGTACGACGACGGCAAGAGCGTCGTCTTCGTGTCGCGGCAGCGGAGCGCGTGTCCGGGGGAGCGGCCGCCGATGCCGGTGCCAGCGACGTACGCGTTCCTCTTGCCGGCGAAGACTGCACGCACGTTCGCCGAGGCCACGTGCGCGCAGGTGTGGACCTGCCCAGGCTAGCAGGGGCGGTGCTACCCTCGCGCTCGTGATCCTCCGACGTCGCGCGTTCCTCGCGGGTCTCACCGCGCTCGGCCTCGCGCCGGAGATCGCGCTCGCGAAGGGACGGATCGCCATCGGCGGCCGCTGCTCGTTCCGGCTCCCGTGGCCGCTCGGGTCGGTCGATCCGCATCGTCTCGACGACGGCCTCGCCGCGATCCTCGGAGACGCGCTCTTCGACACGCTCTACGCGCGCGACGAAGGGGGCGCGTTCGTGCCGGTCCTCGCCGAGACGGAGCCCGAGCCGGAGGGCAACGGCTTGCGTGTGAAGCTCCGAGCCGGGCTTCGCACCTCGCGCGGACGGCCGTTCGAGCCCCGCGATGCGCGCGACGCGATCGCGCGTGCTCGCTCCTCCGGCGCGCGTGCGTGGCTCACCGACATCCCCGCGCCGCGCGTCGACGGGCGGTCGCTCTTCTTCACGACGAAGGACGCTGCGCGCCTCGTCCGGGCGCTCGCCTCGCCGCTCGTCGCGATGGTGCCGGCGGGTTTCGCTCCGGAGGCCCCGGAGGGCACCGGACCGTTCAAGTGGGTCGCGAAGGACGGCGCCATCTTCCTCGCCCGCAACACGCTCGCGGCGCGTGGGCCCTCGTTCCTCGACGAGATCGAGATCCGGAGCGCCGCCGACCTCGCGGCCTCGCTCCGCTCGTTCGAGAGCGGGATCGACGACCTCGGATGGCTCGGGAGCGGGATCATCCAGCCACGTGCCGGTTCGCGTCCGTTCGATCTCGGCACCGTCGCCTTCGCCGTCCTCTTCACCGGACGCGACGCGGGAACGTGGGATGCGCCCGGCGTCGCACAACGACTCTGCGACGGGATCCCGCCCTCGAAGCTCGTCCCGTTCGCGCTCGGTCCTTCGTGGGCGGTCGACACGCAACAGACGTGGGGCGGCGCTCCCGCCGCTCTCCTCGTCCGCGAGGACGCGCCCTGGCTCGTCGAGCTCGCGAAAGCCGTCGCCGCGTCGCTCTCGCGACCGGGGGGCGAGGTCACCGCGCGGCCGGTTCCTCCCGCGGAGCTCGTCCAGCGGCGTGCGAGCCGGACGTTCGCGCTCGCGCTCGACGTCGTTCGTCCTCTCGATCGGACCGCGATCGGCCAGCTCGTCGGCCTCGCGACGGCCGACGGCGGCGCCCGCGCAAGCGATGTGGTGCAGCATCCACCGAAGCTCGGCGAGGCCTCCGCACGGACGCTGACGCGCACGCTCCGGTGCGGCGTCGTCGGCGACGTGCGGGTGAAGGGCGGCGCCGTCGCGGACCTCGTGCTTCCCGCGTCGAGCGCGGCTCCGGGCTTCGACTTCGGAGCCATCACGCGGATGCGCACGAAGTGAACCTCGGCGCGGAGTCGACTCTGCGCCCAAATAGGCGACACTTCGAAGGAAAGTCACCTCCGCTCCCATCGTAGGATCGAAGCAGGAGGTCGGATGAAGATCGTCGCTCGCATCGAAACGTGGGCTCTCGTCGCCGCTGTCGGGCTCGTCGCGTGTGGAGGCTCGTCGAGCACGCCGCCCGCGAAGTCGTCGGGGAAGAAGGACGCGGACGAAGGCGTGATCCGCCCCGTCACGCAGGCGCAGCTACCGGTCGCGCACTACGCGACGGGCGACGGCAACGTCGGCTTCGTCCTCGACCGCACGCGCGAGCCCGCGCGGATCCGGATGGACGGCGAGAAGGACGTCATCGAGCTCACGAAGGTGGAGCAGCGCGATCCGAACTACCGGAAGGGCTTCGACTACCTCGCTCCGGACGGGACGAAGATGCTCTTCATCTCCGTCGGCGGCGACATCCAGGTCTTCACCGGACGCGACTCGTTCTGGGTGAACAGCGACAAGAAGGCCGAGCCGCTCGGCAACGCCACCGTCGCCGGGCAGTACGTCGCGAAGAAGACGGCGAAGCAAAGCGCGACCGAGGCGGTCGCGCAGAAGAGCGTCGTCACGAAGCTCTCGATGAAGCCGGAGGACTCCGAGAACCTCGCGAAGGTCGGCTCCGCGATCGCCTCCGCGCCGAAGGAGCTCTTCGTCCGTCTGACGCCGGAGGGCGCGAGCTCCGCGAAGTGGACCCCGAACGGCACGCACAGCTACAGCACGTCGTCGTACGGCGAGAGCACGTGGGACAAGACGAAGACGGGTTACGCGAAGTACGGCGGTCGCCTCGTCGGGACCACGATCCAGCTCGGCGCGCCGAACCGGCTCCACACCGAGACGATGCGCGAGTTCCCGACGTCTCCTGCGCCCGGCACGCCGGGTCTCGTCTGGACCGTCGACGGCAGCCTCGTCACGTTCGTCACGCTCGACGGCGGCCGCTACGTGTTCTGGCTGCCCGAGGGGGACAAGCCTGCCTTCGAGGACGGCGCGGGGTCCCCCGCGAGCTGGCCGCCGCCGCTCCAGCACTCGCTCCTCTCCGTGCAGGATACACACGACATGGCGAAGGTCTCCGCGATCCCGGCGCAGACCGCGAAGGAGCTCGACGCGCTCGACGACGGGTGGTGGTCGTGCATCAACGAGGTCTGGAAGAAGGCCGACGCCGACATCAAGAGCGTCGAGCGCACGCAGGCCTCGATGAAGGACAAGTACGGCAAGGCGAGCGGCATCGCCGCCGCCGCCGAGCAGGACGCGCCGAAGAAGTGCGCACCGGCGAAGAAGGCGATCGAGGACGGCCTCGTGAAGGTGATCGAGGCGCGGAACGCGGAGCGGACGGCGATCCACGAAAAGGCGCGCGCGCGTCTCCGCTGAGGCCCCGGTCTCGTTCTCGGCGATAGAAGAGAGAGAACGGGGAACAGGGAACTGGCAACTGGCAACTGGCAATGGGGCCGCGATCCTTCCCTGTTGCCGGTTGCCTGTTCCCCGTTCCCTGTTTCTTCGTTTCCTCACGACGAGGCCCGCCGGAAGGACCCGCCGTCCCCGGGCGTTTTCGGTCTACCCTGAGACCGCCCGTGCGCCTCGCCTCCCGCCTCGCCCTCGGCTTCGGTCTCCTCGCCGCGCTCTCCACGGTCGGGCTCGGCGTCGCCGTCCGCCAGCGTCTCGCGTCGAACGAGACGGCCCGCTTCCAGAGCGAGGTCGAGGACGTCTGCAAGCGCGCGGTCGGTGAGCTCGAGCGCCAGGGCGAGCGCGACCGCGCGCTCGTCGCGGCCGCGTGTCAGGACGGCGAGCTCGCCGACAGCCTCGCGATCGCGCTCGACGCCTCGGAGCTCGACGTCCGCGCGACCGGCCTCGCGCAGCGCGTCCCTCGTCACCAGGAGGCCTTCGACCTCGACGAGCTCGTCCTCGCCGCCGATCGCGGGCAGTTCCTCGCCGCGTCGCCGACGTCGCTCCTCACGATGCCGACGCGCGAGGTCGATGCGCTCCTCGCGGGCCAGACCAAGACGTTCGAGATCCGCACCACCGCGCCGCCCGCGCTCCTCTCGCGCTGCACGAAGCGGTCGATGCGCGGATGGCTCGTCGGCGTCGTCGGCGCGCGCCATCTCGATCCGCTCCTCGTCCGGCTCGGACGCACGCTCGACGTCGAGGTCGTGCCGAGCTGGGCTCCCGCGGCCCCCGTCGCGAGCGCGGCGCCGCCGTCGTCGGCGAAGGCGCCGCGTGGCGCGACGGCGAAGAAGCCGGTGCCCGCACCCTCGGCGTCTACCGCGCCGGTCGCGTCCTCGAGCTCCGTCCCGTTCGCGCTCCCCTTCCCTCGTCCCGCGCTCGAGAGCCGCGCGCGGACGACGTGCCGCTTCCAGCACGGCGAGGGACAGTCGCTCTCCTTCGACATCCTGAAGTCGACGCGCGACCTCGAGGAGAAGCTCCACGACGTCGATCGCGCGATCCTCCTCTCCGTCGCCGTCTCGCTCGCGGTCGCGTTCCTCCTCGCGACGGTGCTCGCCCGCAGCCTGAGCCGGCCGCTCGCCATCCTCGCGACCGAGGCCGGCAAGGTCGCCGGCGGCGAAGCGCATCCTCTCGGCGTGAAGAAGGGCTCGCGTGAGATCCAGGAGCTCGCGAACGCCTTCGATCGCATGCTCGGCGATCTCGCCGTCACGCGGCGTCGCCTCGCCGCCGCGAGCCGCGTCGCGGCCTGGCGCGAGGTCGCGCGGCGCGTGGCACACGAGGTCAAGAACCCGCTCGCGCCGATCCGCGCCGCGGTCGAGACGCTCCGGCGGCTCCGCGCCCGCGAGGATCCGCGCTTCGACGAGTACTTCGACGAGGCGACCCGGACGGTGCTCGACGAAGTGCACCGGATCGCGAACATCGTCACCGAGTTCACCCGCTTCGCGCGCCTTCCGCCGCCGCGACCGCAGGAGCTCGACGCCGAGGAGCTCGCCCGCCACGTCGTGCAGGTCCATCGCGCGGCGGCAGGGTCGACGCCGCTCACCCACGTCACGCAGCGCCGGGCACCGGTGCTCCGCGCCGACCGCGACCAGATCATCCAGGTCCTCACGAACCTCGTGCAGAACGCGCTCGATGCCGTGCGCGAGGTCCCGAACGGATCGGTCACGCTCACGACCGACACGGACGGCCACTACGTCTCGTTCGTCGTCACCGACGACGGCCCGGGCATCGCGCCGGAGATCGCGGCACGCCTCTTCGAGCCGTATGCGACGACGAAGCCGACCGGCACCGGGCTCGGCCTCGCGATCGCGCAGCGGATCGCGATCGAGCACAACGGCGACCTCTCCTACCTCGGCAAGAGCGCGAGCGGCCGCGGCGCGGTCTTCCGTCTCCTCCTGCCGATCGAGGGGCCGCCGCCGATGAGCGAGGTCCCGCCGTCGTCGGACGGGTGATGCAAGGCCGGGACGCCCGTGCTACTCGCGTGGGTCCGATGAGCACCGCCGCCGAGAAGACGGAAGAGGCGCTCGCGCCGTTCTCGCGGATGACGGCCTCCGAGAAGCTCTACGTCTGCCTCGCGTGCGTGTTCGTCTCGTGTCTGCTCCTCGGTGACGTGATCGGCGGCAAGACGATCCCGACGCCGCTCGGGCTCGGCCCGATCTCGGTCGGGATCATCCCGTTCCCGGTGACGTTCCTCCTCACCGACGTCGTGAACGACTTCTACGGCCGTCGCGGCGCGCGCTTCCTCACCTTCGTCGGGTTCGGGATGGCGGTGCTCGCCTACGCGGTCCTCCAGCTCGGCACGCTCCTGCCGGTGCACGAGTCGACCTACTTCACGCAGGCGGAGTTCGCGAAGATCTTCGGCGGAAGCGCGCAGCTCTTCATCGCGTCGATGATCGCGTATCTGATCGGCCAGCTGCTCGACATCCAGGTCTTCCAGTTCTGGAAAGCGCTCACCCAGTCACGACACTTGTGGCTCCGTGCGACGGGATCGACGCTGCTCAGTCAGGTCGTGGACACGGTCACGATCAATGTCGTGTTCTGGTCGTGGACCGCCGCCTCCGATCCGACTTCGTTCCTCGCACGGATGTCGGCGAACGAGCGCTGGACCTGGATCTTCCAGAAGATCGGCCGCGAGTACTTCATCAAGCTCCTCGTCGCGATCCTTCTCACCCCCGCCGTCTACGCGATCCACGGCTTCATCGTCCGCGTGCTCCGGATCGAGCCCGAGAAGCACGAGTCGAAGAAGGCGGCGTGACATGCCGCGCCCGAAGCTCCCGTCACGCCTGACGCTGCCGAGCAGCACGGTCGTGACGCTCCGCGCGCGCCGCGAGCCGGCAGCGCGCGAGCGAGCGAAGGGCGCACCGCTGTTCGGCGAGGTGCTCGCCGTGCTCGACGAAGGCGACGTGGAGCTCGACACCGACGTGCGCACGCTCGCCCTCGCGGACTTCCACGTCCTCCGCGCGCTGCTCCTCCGCTCCGGGTTCGCGCGTGAGGAGGAGGTCACGCTCCGCTGTCGGAACTGCGATGCCGAGATGCACGTGCGTCCGTGCGCGGGTCTCGAGCCAGGGCCGTGGATCGACGGCGAGCTCGGCGACGAGGAGCTCGACACGACGCTCCCGTTCGGAGAGGCGCACGACGTCCGCCCGGTGCCGCTCGGGCGCGTCCGCACGGCGAAGACGGTCACGTTCGAGCCGCGGACGGTGGCGGAGGCGCTGCCCCTCTTCGCGGCGCTCGGGCGCGACCCGCTCGACGTCGATGTCGCTTTCGTGAAGGGTCTCGGGCTCGTGGCGCTCGGTCCGGAGCGCGATCCGGAGCGGATCGCGGAGGCGCTCGCGACGTGCGACGACGACGCGTTCACCGCCGTGACGGACGCCTTCCTCGCTTCGCACTACCCGCTCCGCCTCGGCGCGGCCGCCTTCTGCGAAGCCTGCGGCGCGCGCAACGACGTCGACGCGCCGTACGAGCGCGAGCTCCTCCCCGGCGAAGCTCCCGTCCGCGAGCACGCGGCGCCGGCAGAGCACGACGAAGCGTTTCCCGATCTCGACACGTTCGCCGCGCGCGCGAAGGAGATCGCCGCTCCGCTCCTCGCGGAGATCCCCGGCGACCCCGTCGAGCTCGTCGTCGAAGGAGGCACCCCCGCGGTCGACGACGGAGGTGAGCCGCTCCTCGGCTCCTACGTGCCGCCGCATCCCGGCGACATGACGTCTCCGTCGCGCGCGCCGACCGTGACGGTCTATCACCGGACGTTCCGCGCGATGTGGACCGAGGAAGGCCCGTACGACTGGCAGGCCGAGCTCGAGGAGACGATCGAGCACGAGCTCGAGCACCACGAGTACTTCCTCCGCGGCGAGGACCCGATGGACGACGAGGAGCGCGCCGTGATCCGCGAGGAAGGTCTCCGTCTCGTCGGGCGGCGCGAGGCGAACCGACGCGCGATCGGCGGATTCGGCGAGAGCCTCGCCGACTTCGCGCGCCGCACGTGGCCTCTCTTCGTGCTCCTCGCGATCGCGCTCGCGACCATGCTCGCGACGCGCGAACCGTGATTCCGTGGAGAAAGCAGCGCACGATGGTGCGTTTGATTCACGGATTTGACATGTTTTTTTGATCGCCCTAGCTTCCAAGCCGATGGCCACCAAGCCCAGGCCGAAGAACCGTCGTGGAAGCCCGGAGGCGATCGAGAAGCGCCGGGTCGCACGCGTGTTCAACGACGTGCTCGGCGGCCGCGTCGCGTCGGCGAAGCTCGACGGACGGACCGAGAAGCGGCGCCAGCGTCTCTTGAAGGAGCTCGAGGCGGGGAAGGCGCGTGGCACGCGCGAGCTGAAGCCGCTCGACATCCTCCAGCGCGTGCAGGAGCTGATGGATCTCGGCGAGCCCCTCAGCTCGATCCGGAAGGTCACGAAGGTGCGGAAGAGCCCCGTCCCGCCCGAGAACCTCGTCGACCTGATCGAGCGCCTGCAGAAGGCGTACAGCTTCCGGCCGGAGGTCTATCGGTTCGTCGGGATCGGCGAGGACGTGCTCCGTCTCGCCGGCGTGCTCGAGGGCGCCGCGAAGCGTGGTCGCCTCCGCGCGAAGTCCTGATCGGCGCGCGGTTTTCTGCTATCGAGGACCGCGTGAAGCGGTCTCCCGCGAACCTCGTGACGGCGCTCGCCGTCGTGCTCGGCCTCACCGCCGTGATCGCGCCGGCACGGTCGAGCGCGGACGGCGGCTCGCCGATGACGGGCACGACGGATCCGCGCCGCGCGAAGGTCGCGGTGCGCGTGGGCGACCTGAGCGTCACGGTCGGGGAGATCGAAGACCGCCTCGCCGAGATCCCGCCGTTCCAGCGACGCACGTTCGGCGCGACGCAGGACGCGCAGGTGAAGACGTTCGTCGAGCAGTACCTCGTCCGCGATCTGCTCCTCGCCGAGGGCGCGAAGCAGAGGGACCTCGCCTCGTCGCTCCCGACCGCGCAGCACGTCCGCCGCGCCCTCTCGTCCGCGACGCTGCGCGCGCTCCGCCGTCAGCTCTCGTCGCCGGCTGCGATCCCGGAGGCCGACGTGAAGCGCTTCTACGACGAGAACCGCTCGCGGTTCGACTCGCCGGAGCGGATCCACATCTGGCGTGTCCTCGCGAAGACGCGCGAGGAGGCCGAGACCGTCCTCGCCGCGGCGAAGAAGGAGCCGACCACGCAGAAGTGGAACGAGCTCGCGCGCGAGCACAGTCTCGACAAGGCGACGAACATGCGAGGCGGCAATCTCGGGTTCATCGGCCCCGACGGCGCGAGCAACGAAGCCGGGCTCGTCGTCGATCCCGTGCTCGTGAAAGCGGCGAGCAGCGTGAAGGACGGCGAATTCGTCGCGCAGCCGGTCGCCGAGGGCGAGCACTTCGCCGTCGTGTGGCGCCGCGGGACGGTGCCGGCGAACCGTCGCACGCTCGAGGAAGCCACGGCTCAGATCCGGACGACGCTCTATCGCGAGCGCACCGAGTCGGCCGAGAAGAACCTCGTCGCCGAGCTGCGCGCTGCGCACGTGCGCGACGTGAACATCGATCTGCTCGGGACGGTCGAGCTCGGCGCGATGGACGCGGGGCTCATGGCTCCGCGGGTGGTGGGGCGCCCTCCGGCGGCCCCTTCGCCGCGCTGACGTCGGTCGTCAGCGCCGCGAGGGCTGCCGCGCGCTCCGCGAGCCGCTTGCTGCGTCCTTCGCCGACCCCGACGACGTTGTCGCCGACGAGGGCTTCGACCTCGAACGTCGGATCGTGCTGCGGGCCGCGGACGTTCCGGACGCGGTAGACGGGCGCGGGCAGCTTCGACGCCTGGACGCGCTCCTGGAGGAGGCTCTTCGGATCGCGCGACCCGAGCGCCGGCGCCTCGCGCATCGACTCGCGCACGACCTGCTCGACGAGCTTGCGCGCGCCCCCGAGCCCGTGGGCCTCGTAGACGCAGGCGACGAGGGCCTCGACCGCGTCGGCGAGCACGTTCGTCTGCTGGCGTTCGCTGCCGGCGTGCGCGCCCTTGCCGAGGGCGAGCGCTTCGCCGAGCGACACTTCGCGCGCCCAGCGCGCGAGCGCCTCGGCGTTCACGAGCGCGCTCCGCATGCGCGTCAGCGTGCCTTCGTCCGCGTCGGGGTTCTCGCGCGCGAGGAGCTCGCTCACGCAGAGGCCGAGCACGGCGTCCCCGAGGAACTCGAGGCGCTGGTTGTCCGCGGCGCTCGACTCGTTCGCGAAGCTCGGATGCGTCAGTGCTTCGTCGAAGCGGGCGAGCTCGCCGGGCCCGACGATCCCGACGACGTGCTCGCGGATCCGCTGCCGCGCGCGGGCGAGCGCCTCCTCACGCGCGGTCATGGGTCCGCGCGGATGCGATCGCGTCCGTCGCCTCGGCGAGCTCGAGGTCGAGCCGCGTGATGCCGCCCGCGTCGTGGGTGGTCCAGCACACGAGCGCCTTGCCCCACCCGACCGTCACGTCGGGGTGGTGGTCACGCTTCTCGGCGACCATCCCGAGCTCCACCGTGAAGGCGAGCGCTTCCTTGAAGTCGCAGAAGCGGAAGCTCTTCACGAGCGCAGAGCCCTCCTGCCGCCACGAGGCGTGTCCGGCGAGCCAGGTCTCGACGACGGCCGGCTCGAGCCTCCCGGGTCGCGTCATGTGTGAAGTGTGCACACGAGGACCGCGTTTTCGCAATCGAATCTCGAGCCGCGGAACCTCCATCGGCACGCCCTGTCCGTAGGAGCGACCATGACCATGCACCTTGGCTATGCTCGTCGCGTGGGTCTTCTGGCCTGTCCGTTCTGTCGGGAGATGTTCGAGGAGGGCGAGGAGAAGTCCTGTCCGGTGTGCGGCATGGCCCTCACCGCCTTCGAGAAGCTGCCGCCCTCGCACGATGCGCTCCACGACGAAGCCGGGGTGCCCACGATCCCGGAGCTCGAGCCGCTGGCCTGGCACGACTTCCGCCGGTGGAAGGGGATCACGGTCGCGTTCGGCCTCGTCGGCCTCGCGCTGTTCTTCCTGCCCTGGGTCCACCTGACGATGCCCTACATCGCCTCCAAGTCGGGCTTCGACCTCGCGCACGAGCGGATCGGGTGGCTGTGGGCCTGCTGCGCGGCGTGGGTCGTGCTCGTGCCGACCGTCGCGAGCCGGAGGACGATCGTGCAGCTCCGCGGCGCGCGCGTCGCGGCCGCCTTCCTCGCGGCGATCCCGGGCGTGGCGGTCGGGATCCTCCTCGCGAAGCCTCCGCGCGGCGGGATCGTCCCGGTCCGCTACACCTGGGAGTGGCCGATCTACGGCGTCCTCGTGCTCTCGGTGCTCGCGGTCTACGCGGCGTGCCGGCTCGGCGGACGGGTCGACGACATCCAGGTCCGCAAGGGCAGCTCGAAGGGGCAGGTCGTCCACTAGTCCGGTTGGCCCAGCGCCGGCGCGTCATGGCGCGGCCTCCGGGATGGAGGCATGCTCCACGCATGGCGCCGCTCCGCAAGCACACGGGATCGCGCCCGGAGCTCGAGCCGCTCGAAGACCGCCTCGATCGCGAGGGCAACGAGCTGTTCGACGTTCCGGCCGCCGTCGTGTGTGCGCGGTGCGGAGATGCCGAGTGCCTCGGGTGTCAGGGGCTCGAGGCGAAGTCGGGGATCGTGTCGGTCGTCGCGTGGGAGCGCCCGGCGGTGCCCGTCCTTCTCCGCCTCTGGACGACGGCGCGCGCGTCCACGCGCGACGCGGACACGTTCTTCGAAGGGTTGCCCGACGGCCCGCTGATGCCGGCGTTCCGCTTCGCGGCGACGTGCGAGCTGCTCGCCGCGACCGCGATGTTCCTCGCGCTCCTGCCGGTCGCGGTGCTCGCGGCGCCGAGCTGGGTGAAGCACGTTCTCCTCGATCCGTCGGCGCGGAGCCTCGCCGGGCGGGTGCTCCTGCTCGGCCTCCCTGCGTTCGCGGCGCTCCTCGTCGTCGCGCACGTCGCGCACGGTCTCTCGATCGACGTGGGCGCGCGGAAGCAGGGCGCGCGGCGTGCGACGGTTCGCGCGCTCCGGTTCGGGCTCTACGCGTGCGGCTGGGACCTCGTGATCGGGCCGCTCGGTGCCATCGTGCTCGCCGTGACCGAGGGCGCGCGCGCAGCGCTCTCCGTGACGTCGCTCGGCGCGGGCCTCCCGACGCGCGCGACGAGCGCGTTCCTCCGCGGCTGCTATCGCCTCCACGGCGAGGAGGCGAGGCGCGCGCTCGGCACGTCGTATCTCGGCGCGGCGGTCGCGACGGTCCTGGGCGCGCTGACGGTGCTGGCCGCGATCGTGGCGCTGCTGTTGGTGTGACTCACTCCGTGATCGGAAAGAGTCCATCCATCGGCGCATCGTCGTGGCAGCCCGCGCACGACGCGATCACGCCCTCGTTCACGAGCTGGCCCGCGGAGCCGACGACGACGTAGCGCCAGTCGCCGTGGTCCGGCGCGTAGCCGCGCTCGCGCTTCTCCATCACCATCACGGGCCCGGCGCCCTTCGCACCGTTGCGCTCGTAGTGCTCGGCGACGATCGTGGCGCCGACCGGCGCTTCGCGCGCACGCGACGCGAGCGCTTTCGCAGCAGCTTCGTTCGCGAAGACGTCGACGTCCCAGCGGCCCGTCGCGTGGCCCTGCGACATGACGCGTGCCTTCGTCACCTTCGTGAACGACTCGCGGTAGCCCGGCGGGAGCGCCGCCGCGCCGTCGCGTGCGCCGCCGTCGAGCGCGGCGGACGCGCCCGTCGCCTGCCGTGGCTTGTCGCTCACGCCGACCGCGCCCTGACCCGAGCCGCCGGCGCACGCGGCGACGACGACGGGCCAGGCGAACGCAGTGCCGATCAGAAGTAGACGCCGCCTTCGAACGAGAGCGTCCACTGCCGGCTCCCGACGAGACCCGGGTTCTCGTCCTTCGGATCGTTGATGTCGAACGCGAACTGCGACCCGAGCCAGATGAGCTCGTAGCGATAGGCGAGCCCGACGAGGCCCCGGTTCCGGTGCGCGCGGAGACGCTCGAAGGTGAACGTGTTGCCGAAGTCGGTGTTCGCGTCGGCGCCGTTCGGCAGCTTGTTCCGGCAGCGCGGCGTTCCGGTCTGCGGATCGGGACCGTCGTAGCCGCACTGCGCGAGCGCGTCCGTGTTCGGCGTCGAGTCGATCACGTTCGAGTCACCGAAGATGATGACGCGCTGGTAACCGAGCGACGGGATGAGCTGTGCGCTGTCGGCGAGCGGGATCGTCTTCGACGCCTTCACGTCGATGCCGACCGTCGTGAGGTAGAACCGCGACGAGCCGGTCACCGTGCGGACGCCGCCGCCGACGGAGACGTCGGGGAGCAAGCCGAGGGCGCCGGTGCGGAAGCCCTCGAGCACCGACCAGCGGATGTCGCCGCCGCCGACCCACAGCGACGTGTTCGCGATCGTGCCGAGGCTGCCCGCGATCTCGAAGCCGAAGGGGAGGCCCTTCCGCGCCTTGATCGAATAGATCTGGAGGAGCGAGTCGGGGCTGTTGTTGAGGGCCGAGTACTGCTTCGAGCTCGGGTCCTGGCCGCCGCGCGAGCCGAGCTGCCAGTAGTTCGTCTGCGACCCGTCGGGGTTGTCGACGTTGTGCGACGAGTTGATGCGCGTGAAGCTCGCCTCGAAGCTGACCTGGAAGCCGCCGATACCGGTCGTCCGCGCCGGGTACGACGCGCTCGGCGCGATCGCGAACCCGATGTCCGCGAGCATGTTCTGGAACGCGGCGTTGTTCGGCCGGCAGAGGTAGTCCTGCGGGCGGAGCCCGGCGCCCACCGCGCCGGCGGGATTGGCCGCGACGGACTGGCAGCTCTGGCCCGGCGGCAGGTTGGGCGGCTGGAGGACCAGGCGCTCCGGCGTCGGGTCCATGCCACCTGCGCGGGCTTCCGACGAGACGGCGAACTGGGCCGCGAGCACGGCGAGAGCAGCGAAGGTGGCGCGACGCGTCCGCAAGACGTTCTCCGGCGTCCGAGGCTAGAAGCCCCGCGTCCATCGCGTCAAGGACGCTTCGCTCGGCTCGGTCAGAGGCAGGTGCCGTCCTGGTAGAACGGCTTCTCGGCCTTGATCGCCTGACAGAGGTTCGTGCACGTGACCGTGCCGCACTGCCGGAACTTGCCCCCGTTGGCGTCGGGGCAGGTGTCGGGGAGCGCCCAGCAGGTGCCCGGGATCTGGTTGTTCTGGCACTGCCCGATGCTCCCGCGCGCCATCGCGCAGCGCGTGTCGTTCGGGCATTTCGTGTTGCCGCCGCACAGCTCGGTGCCGGCCGAGGCGACGGCGCACGCCTCCGGCGCGAGAACGGTGACGCCACGGAACGCCGCGAGCTGCGCGTTCCAGTACGTGACGCCGTCGCAGCCGCAGACCGCCGCCTGCTGCGTCGAGGTCACGTTGGTCGGCTTCGCGACGCACTTTCCGACCTTCGCGCAGCCGTTCGCGCCGACGGGGAACAAGCAGTACTGCGTATTATTGCAGTCTGCATTCGAATTGCAGCCGCCCGCGCTCCCGTCCGGGGCCCCGCTCGTGCTCGACGAGCTACTCGTGCTGCTCGACGTGCTGGTGGTCCCGCTCGACCCAGACGCGCCGGAGGTGCTGCTCGTACCGGACGTGCCGCTCGTGCCCGACGAGCCGGCGTCCCCGGCCGCGCCGAAGAGGTCCGTGTCGCTCGCGCCACCGCACGCGGTGAAGATGCACGCGCCCGTGAACACCCAAGAAGCCAAGATCGCCGCGCCACGCATGGGTCGCCTCCTGCGCAGAGTCCGACTACAAACGCTATCCCGACCGCGACCCGGCGGCAAAAGATGGCCAAGACGTCCAACGACACACCTCGACTCCGTGCCCCGAAGCTCGCGCGCCCGTTCCACGTCGTCCTCGTGGAGCCCGAGATCCCGCCGAACACCGGCAATGTGGGGCGGATGTGTGCCGCGACCGGCTCGCCGCTCCACCTCGTCGGCCCCCTCGGCTTCCGGATCGACGAGAAGGCGGTTCGCCGCGCGGGGCTCGACTACTGGCACCTCGTCGACATGCGGAGGCACCTCGACTTCGAGCACTTCGTCCACGCGTTCGCGAAGGAGAACGAGAACGCAGGCGGGGAGCCCGGACGCCTGTTCCTCTTCGCGACCACGGCCGAGAGGAGCTACCTCGATGCCGGCTTCCGGCCGGGCGACGCGCTCGTCTTCGGCAAGGAGAGCGTCGGTCTCTCCGACGAGCTCGTCGCGCGCTACCCCGATCGCCTCGTCGGGATCCCGACCCTCGGCGCGGTGCGCTCGCTGAACCTCGCCAACGCGGTCGGGATCGGCCTCTTCGAAGCGCTCCGGCAGGGCGGCGCGCTCGCCTCGACGTTCACGGGCTGACGGCGATCTCGCCGCCGCACGGAACGTCGACGGTCGCGTCCGTGCCGTTCTTCCCGAGACGGACGGTGTGACGGCCACACGGGACCGTCATCCGCGACCTCGCATCGCCGATCAGCTTGCCGTCGAGCGCCACGCGCCGCCCGACCGCACGCGGCGGCACGAGCAGCACGCCGGTCTTCGCGGCAGCGCTGCCACCCGCCGCGGGAACGCTGGAGGGGTTCGCGGACGGAGCGGCGATCGCGGAGGGGGAAGGCGGGCTCGGCGGTGCCGACGACGAAGGGAGGGCGCTCACAGGCGCGGGCGCGACCGACGGAGGCGGCACCGCCGCGACGACCGTCGAAGGACCGACGGCGGCCGGCGCCGTGCGATTCGCGGTGAACGCGGCCGCGGCGCCGAGGACGAGCAACACGAGGAGCACGGCCGCGAGGACGAGTGGGCGGCGCCGAGGCGCGGGCG
>JBDHVE010000111.1:0-30090 GCA_039809485.1 Polyangiaceae bacterium
CGCGAGGACGAGGAGGCGGTCCTGCGAGATGCCCTCGTAGGACGCGAACAGCATCTCGTTGAAGATGCGGCGGTCCTGGATCTCGGCGATGGCGAGCTGGGGCGCCCGCAGCGCGGCGCGCGCGACCTTCTGGAGGCTCCGGAACGGGCTCCGCTGATGGAGCAGGTACCAGAGCGTCGGGTGGACGAGGTTCGTCCGGACGAGGGTGCCGTCGACGTCGAAGTAGCTGGCTGCCAAAGCGGCGTCTTTCTTGCGCGGAGGCGAGGGCCTGTCAAGCGGGCGGTCAAAGGTAGTTCTTCGGAGACTTTACGCATGACGCTCGCGGTGCCAGAAGGCGCGCCCCGTCATGCTGCGCTCCCGTCTCGGCTCCGCCTCCCTCCTCTCGCTCCTCGTCGCCGGTTGCAGCGTCGTCTCCGGGTCCGCCGGCTCGGCGCCCGACGCCGCTTCCGTCCCGGCTCCGTCGGCGTCCGTGATGCACCGCGATGCGCGGACCGGGAAGCCCTCGTTCGTGTGGTTCGACGCGCCGCTCGCGAGCGCGCAGGCGAAGCCGATCCGGTTCGCGACGAGGGATGCGGCCGCGCGCGAGATCGTCCCGCACCTGGTCCGCGCGTTCGAGGTCGCGTCGCCGCTCGCGGACAGCCTCCACCTCCGCGCGATCGACGACCCCGGCCACGGCCCGGTCGTCCTCCGGTACGAGCAGCGAATCGGCGGGCTCGACGTGTTCCGCGGCGGAGCGAACGTCGTCCTCTCGCGTGACCTCGTCCCGGTCGCCGCGAGCGGCTTCGTCGTCGCGACGCGCGAAGGCGCCGAACAGCCGTTCGTCCTCACGGCGAAGGACGTCGCCGAGCAGCGCTTCGCGTCGCTCGGGGGCCGGAGCGGCCTCCGCGAGCAAGGTGAGCGCGACGGCTACACGCTGTTCGCGGGGCAAGGCCTCGCTGCGCCCGTGCGCACGAAGCGCGTGCTCTTCCCGCGCGGGGCGGAGACGGTCCCCGCGCACTACGTCGAGGTGCAGATCGCGAACGGGCCCGCGCGCTCGTACGTCGTCTCGGCCGTCGACGGGCGCGTCCTGTTCGAGAACGACCTCGTGAAATACGACGCGTTCACGTACCGCGTGTGGGCGGATCCGGAGACGCTCGTCCCGCTCGACGGCCCGCAGGGAAACGGGTTCACCCCGCACCCCAGCGGCAAGCCGGATCACATCAAGCTCGCGTACGTCCCGAGCCAGCTCGTCACGCTCGAGAGCCTTCCGTTCTCGAAGAAGGATCCGTGGCTCCCGCCGGGCGCGACGACGACGACCGGCAACAACGTCGACGCGTACGCCGACCTCGTCAGCGGCGACGGCTTCTCGGGCGACCCCGACGTGCGCTCGGTCGCGACGAGCGAAGCCACGTTCGATCACGCCTACGACACCGCCCAGTCGCCCGCCGCGACGCCGGAGTCGAAGCAGGCGTCCGTCACGCACCTCTTCTACGTCACGAACTTCCTCCACGACTGGTTCTACGACGCGGGCTTCGACGAGAAGGCGGGCAATCACCAGGCGCAGAACTTCGGCCGCGGCGGAAAGGGCAACGATCGCCTCATCGCCGAGGCGCAGGACTTCAGCGGCCGCAACAACGCGAACGCCGCCGTGCCGCCGGACGGGTCCTCGCCCCGCATCCAGATGTTCGTCTTCTCGGGGCCGAGCAGCGCGGCGCTCGTCGTCGACGCGCCGGCCGACATCGCCGGCACGAAGCCGGTCGGCATCGCGCCGGCCTTCGGCGACGACGTGTTCGAGCTGAGCGGCCCGGTCGCGGTCGCAGCCGACGGGCAGGGCGCCGACCTCGCCGACGCCTGCGAGCCGCTCGAGAGCGACATGACCGGCAAGATCGTCCTCGCGCACCGCGGTCTGTGCTCGTTCGCACAGAAGGCGCAGAACGCCGAGGCGGCAGGCGCGATCGGCCTCGTCATCGCGAACGTCGCGACGTCGACGTCGCCGACGGTGCCCCCGTACATGGGCGGGACCGCGAACGGCATCACGATTCCGGTGCTCTCGCTCGCGCTCGCGGAAGGGCAGGCGCTCGAGAACGCGGCCGCGGCCGGCGGCGCGTCCGTCACGATGAGGCGGACGCTCGGCGCCGATCTCGACGGCGCGCTCGACACGTCGATCGTCGCGCACGAGTGGGGCCACGTCCTCTCGGGCCGCCTCGTCGGCGACGGCAACGGCCTCACGACGAACCAGGCCGGCGGCCTCGGCGAAGGCTGGGGCGACTTCACCGCGCTCCTCACGATGGCGCGCCCGACGCCCGGCGCGAGCCCGCTCGGCGGCGTCTACACGAACGGCGCATACGCCACGAGCGGCAGCGGCGACGACATCTACTTCGGCACGCGCCGCGTCCCGTACTCGATCGACTTCACGAAGAACCCGCTCACGTTCAAGCACATCCAGAACGGCGTCGTCCTCCCGACGACGGCGCCGATCAGCTTCGGCGAGGACGGCAGCTTCAACTCCGAGGTCCACAACACGGGCGAGATCTGGGCGACGATGCTCTGGGAGTGCTTCGTCGGCCTCGTGCGCGACGGACGATATTCCTTCGAGGAGGCGCACGCGAAGATGCGCCGCTACCTCGTCGCCTCGCTCGCCGCGACGCCGGTCGATCCCACGCTCCTCGAAGCGCGTGACGCCCTCCTCGCCGCGGCGTACGCGACCGACGCGAAGGACTTCCAGACCTTCTTCGACGCGTTCGCGCGCCGCGGCGCCGGCGCGGGGGCGAAGGGGCCGCCGAAGCAGAGCGCGAACAACGCGACGGTGGTCGAGAGCTTCGCTTCGGGCGCGGCGCTCGAGGTCGTCTCCGCCACGCTCACCGACGACGTCCTCACGTGCGATCACGACGGCATCCTCGACGAAGGCGAGGTCGGGAGCCTGACCGTCACGTTGAAGAACGTCGGTTCGAAGATGCTCGAGGGCGCCACCGTGCAGCTCGCGCCGAAGAGCGACGGCATCTCGCTGATGGACGAGACGCTCGCGAAGGTGCCGGCGCTCGCGCCGTTCCAGAGCACGAAGCTCACGCTGAAGACGCGCGTGACCGGCGCTCCGCCGACCGTGCCGGTCGACTTCGTCGCGACGCTCGGTGATCCCGCGCTCGCCGAGCCCGTGAAGGTGACGGTGACGGCGCGCTACGACACCGACGAGGCGCCCGAGTCGGCCACCGTCGATCACGTCGACACCGCCAAGACGTCCTGGAAGACGAAGACGAAGGGCGACTTCGGCCCGATCGCCTGGGACCGGAAGAAGGAAGGCGACAACGGCTTCTGGACCGTGCCCGACGCGATCGAGGCTTCCGATCTACGCCTCCAGTCGGCGCCGTTCACGATCGAAGGGACGACCTTCAGCTTGTCGTTCCGTCACAAGTGGTCGTTCCGCGTCTCGCGTCGTCGCGGCACGGCGATCGACGGCGGCGTCGTCGAGGTGAGCACCGACGGCGGGAACACCTGGACCGACGTCGAGAAGCTCGGCAAGGTCGACTACAACGCGACCCTCGACACCGGACGGGGCGACAACCCGCTGAAGACGCGGAACGCCTACGGCATGACGAGCGCGGGCTACCCGACGGAGTGGGTGACGTCGAAGATCGACGTCTCGCTCCCGGCGCCGCCCGAGAGCGTGATGGTCCGCTTCCGCGTCGGCACCGGAGCGGGCTTCACCGGCGCCGACGGCTGGTTCGTCGACGACATCGAGATCGGCGGCGCGACCTCGAAGCCGTTCTACGGCTTCGTCCCGCATGCGGACGCATGTGACCCGAACGGACCGACGGCCGACGCGGGCCTCCCGCAGACCGTGCGCGCGCTCGCTCCGGTCTCGCTCGCGGGCTCGGCCACGCACCCGGCCGACGCGGCCCTCTCGTACGTCTGGACGCAGGCTGCTGGACCGGTCGTCGCGCTCCGCGGCGCCGACACCGCAACGCCCGGCTTCGAGGCGCCCGAGGTCGCGACGCCGACGGTGCTCACGTTCGTCCTGCGCGCGAACGACGGAAAGCTCGTGAGCCCCGCGTCGCGCGTCGACGTCACGGTCCTCCCGTCCGACCCAGGCGCAGCGGACGGGAGCAGCTGCGGGTGCCGGACGGTCGGAGCCGCGACGCATTCGTCCGCGTTCGGCGCGTCGGCCCTCTTCGGGCTCGCCGCGCTCCTCCGGGCGCGCCGGGGCAGGAAGCACTGACGGCGGCGTGCACGACGCGGGGCACGTGCTACGCCTCCGTCGTGCCGCGCGCGCGTCTGTCGTCCACGATTGCCCTCGCGCTCGCGTGCGCGGTGACGGTCGCGTGCGGCGAGCTCCGGTCGGCCGACGGGACGTCGGCGGACGGCGGACCCACCGAGATTCCGGGAGAACGTGACGGCGGGTCGTCGGGGGAAGACCCCGTCCCCGGGGCGACCCCCGACGGCGGCACGACCTCGCGCGACGCGGCCGCGTCGGGCGATGCCGGCCCGAGCGCGGCCTGTCGCCCGCTCGTGCTCGATTGCCTCGACGCCACCGCGGCAAACGTGTTCGAGGTCCCGACCGAGGGCACGCTCCAGCAGGCCTTCGCGGCCGCGAAGGCGAACGACGTCGTCCAGATCAAGGGAGCGCTCAAGGTCGGGGCGGGCTGGAAGATCCCTTCGTACGTCACGTTCCGCGGCTGCGCGGGCGCGATGATCACCGGCGAGATCTGGTTTCAGGGGAGCGGCGGGATCGTCGAGGGCTTCACGGTGACGAACACGGGCGGCATCGTCGCGAACGCGACGGGCAGCTACGTCATCCGGCAGAACCGTTTCGTCGGCCCGGCGGAAGGGAACACCGCGGGCGTCTCGGCCGAGTCGATCGACGGGCTCGTGTCGGCGCAGGTCACCGCCGTCGTCGAAGCGAACGTCTTCGAGGTCCGGCCGCGAGGGATCGTGGCCGCGACGTCGTACGACACGGGCACGCGCTCGGTCACGATCACGGCGCGCAACAACGTCTTCCGCGCCGTCGAGAGCCCGATCATCGTCAGCGAAGGCGGGCTCGTCGGCGTCATCGACGCGAAGCTCGAGCACAACACGTTCTACGACTTCGGCGACGCGATCCGGCTCTACGACGTGTCGCGCGTGACGAAGACGAGCGGCAATCTCTTCGTGAAGGGCACGTCTGCGATCAAGGGCTCGCCGTACGAGGTCGCCTATTCGTTCGCGTGGAACGTCACGACGCCGGCCGGCACGCCCCCGAACGCAGGGACGTTCGCGACGGGTGACCCGCTGTTCGTCGACGCCGCGAACGGCGATCTCCGTCCTTCTGCCGGCTCACCCGTCGTCGACGCGGTCCCGAACGGCACGCCGATCCCGGCCGACGACGTCCAGGGCTGTCCGCGCCCGGCCGGCCCGAGCGGCGCGCCGCCGAAGGCCGACGTCGGCGCGTACGAGAACCAGTAGCGCTCAGTTGCAGCCGCAGCCGCCGCCGCCACCGCCGAGGCCGCCCGCGGCGCCTTCGGAGACGGCGCGCACGTGCCCGTCGAGCCCGTAGGAGATCTCCTCGGACGACATCGTCGGGTGCGCGAGCTTCGCGCGTTCGTACGGCGGGACGTGGGTGCACGCCGTGGCGAGGGCGCCGAGGACGACGAGGAGAGCGACCATCGAGAGCGAACGCATCCCCTTGGTTGTAGCGGCCCTCGCCGAACGCGGTAGTGGATCAGGATCGATCCGCGCCACGCTCGCGCTAGCGGCGCTCGAGCGTGAAGCGGAGGTTCGCGAGCCCGAAGCGGTAGACGCCCTTTCCGCAGCTGTCGCCGACGAACTCGTACGGGAACGTGTCGGAGCCCGCATCGATGTACGCGTCGTTGTTCGTCGCGCACTCGTACGTGAAGGTCACGCCCGCATCGCTGTACTTGTACGTGCCGGAGCGGCGCGAGAGCGGACCGGCGCCGCCACCGGAGCTGGTGTCGAGCTGCCGCGTGCGCGTGAAGCGTCCGTTCGGGAGCACGACGAGCGTCTCGCGGAACGAGCCGCCGGCGCCCGAGTTGCGCTCCGCGATGACCGCATCGTAGATGCCGGGCGGGATGACACCGCCGCGGTAGGGGCCCGGGTCGCCCGCATCGACGGGGCCGAACGGCGCGGCGGCCTTGCCGAACTCGAGCGTGCCGCACGCGAGACCGCCGTCTGCGATCGGCGGGGCGGGGACGTACGTGCACGGGCCCTCGGCGCCGCCATCGTTCTTCGCGGGACCGCCCGAGTCCTCTTCGGCGCTCGGGCCTCCTCCGTCACGATCGTCCGTCGTGCCGCCGTCGGGCGATGTGCTCTCGATCGTGTCGGTGGTCTGGTCGGAGCAGGCTATCGCGAGGACGAGGCTCGAGAGCCCGAACGAGAGGAGGGCGACGACGGGTGTGATGCGCACGCGTCGAGCTTACGCGCGTCCTACGAGGGCGGCGAGCTTCGTGACGGCGGCGGCGACGTCGGGACGGACCCGGAGCAGGTCGCGCATCGGATCCCCGATGCGGGCGATCCGCTCCGGCACGGTCCGCAGCGTGAACGCGCGCGGGTCGAGGCCACGCTCGACCTCGTCCCACACGAGTGGCGTCGACACGGTCGCGCCGGGCACCGCGCGCACGGAGTAGGGAGCGACGATCGCGCGGCTCGCGCCGGTCTGTCCCGTGTCGACGTAGACGCGCGCGCCGCGCTTGCCGACGGCGCGCTCCATCGTCGCGATGTCCGGGTGACGTTCGACGAGCAGACGCCCGAGGAGCTCCGCGAGCGCGCGCGCCGTGTCGAACCCGTGTCCGGGACCGAGCGGGCAGAGCACGTGGAGCCCGCTCTGACCCGACGTCTTGGGGAAGCCGGGCAGCCCCACGGCATCGAGCAGCTCGCGGAGCGTGCGCGCGAGCGTCACGGCATGGCGCAGCTCCGACTGCTTCACGTCGAAGTCGATCGTGAAGAAGTCGGCGAAGGTCACGTCGGGCGCACGGCACGCGAGGATGTGGATCGGGATGTTCCCGAGGTTCGTGACGTAGAGGAGCGTCGTCGGGTCGTCGACGAAGAAGCCGCGCCGCGTGCCCTCGTCGGTCGCGAGCTCGAGCGTCCGCACCCAGGGCGGCATCCCCGGCGGCACGTTCCACTGGAAGAAACTCTTGCCGGTGATGCCGTCGGGGTAGCGCACGAGGATGATCGGGCGCGCGTGGAGGTAGGGGAGGATCGTCTCGCCGATCGCGCTGTAGTAGTCGCAGAGGTCGCCCTTCGTGATGCCTTCGTCGGGCCAGAACGGCTTCTTGCGATTCGAGACCTCCACCTTGCGGAGCGCGGCGCGCGCGTCGCTCGCGCCGTGGTCGATCGCGACGCGCGGCCGGAGCGAGACGCCGGTCGGGTGCCGCGTCCAGCCGGTGCCGTAGGCCGAGCCGGGGGGCTTCGCGACGAGCGCTCCGACCCCTAGCGCCGCGCACGACGCGCGCACCGCGTCGAGCTCCCCCGCGAGCGCGGGCGCCGCGCGGACGATGCCGACGGAGGGAAGGAGCGCTTCGAGCAGCTCGCGTCGTCCTTCGAGTGGGCAGCTCCGGACGTCGACGTCTCCGACGGCGAGCACGTCGCTCACGACGAGGACGACCGGCATCGCGTTCACGGCGTGCGCACCTTCTTCCCCGCGGCCGACGCGCGCGGCGCGTTCGGCGAGGCGTGCCCAGCTCGGCCTTCCGCTCGCATCGAAGGCGACGAGCATCGCGTCCAACGCGATGCGCGATGGAGGGAGCGCGCGGAGCGCACGCACCACGTCGGGGTAGAATGCCTCGACGGCGTCCGCCTTCCCGCGCGCGCGTTCGGCGTGGAGCGTGACGACGTCGCCGTCCCGCGTCGCGAGCACGCGGAGGCCGTCGAGCTCTGCGTCGTAGCGCGAGCGCGGGCGCGCGGTCCCGGGCTTCGCCGCTCCGAGCGCGAAGGGCGCGTCTCCGCGTTTCTTGCCGCCGAGCTTCGTTGCACGCTTCTCGAACGACGTACCGATCGCTGCGCGCCGGCCGAGCTCCTCGACGGTCAGACCGGAGAGGATCGAGCACGGGAGCTCCGTCGTGAGGTCACGCTTCGCGTCCGCGTGCTCGTCGGCCTTCTTGAAGAGGAGCCACTCGTCGCCTTTCGCGCTCTTCTTCAGCTTCACGAGCGCGAACGCGCCTCGGAGCTTGTGACCGTGGAGGCGCACGTGGATCTTGTCGTTCGCGATCTCCTCGTGCGCCGGGCCCTCGAGCCATTCGGCCCAGCCGCGGTCCCACGCGATCATCGCGCCTGCGCCGTACTGGCCGTCGGGGATCACGTCCTCGAAGTCGAGGTACTCGAGCGGGTGATCCTCGGTCCTCACTGCGAGGTGCTTCGCGTCGGGATCGAGCGAGATGCCGCGCGGTACGGCAAAGCTCGCGAGCACGCCGTCGACCTCGAGCCTCAGATCGAAGTGACGCCTGGTCGCGTCGTGGAGGTGAACGACGAACGCGCCGGCGAGCGTGCCCGACGAGCTCGCCAGCGCGTCGTCGCCGAACGGCTCGTTCGTCGCCCCTTCGCGGCGCTTCTTCCGGTACGCGTCGAGCTTCGCCATCCAGGCGGCTCCTCCGCGTGGATGCGGACGCGAGCCTGCGGTCGAGTCTACCTGCGAAGGGAGACGTGGGCGCCCGTCCGACCGAGCGCTGCGTCATATCGAAGTGAGAACGACGAGACTGCTGTGTCGTCCCGCACTCACGCTTGCGGCCGTTCCTTCACGCTCGCTGCGAACAGCCTTGCGCATCGCGCACTGCGCCGTCCTGTGTTCTCCCGCGTTTCCGGGATGTGTCGTGCGCGCCTCGACGGGGCATGTGGATTGCTCCTCTTCCACGTCGCCATGAACGTGCTCGCCAAGAAAGAAGCCGCGCCGCGTCAGAACGACTTCGTCGTCGGCCGAGACCTCAGCATCTCCGCCGCGCGCGCGCGGGCCGCACAGGATGCGCGCCGCTCCTCGGAGATGCGCCTCCAGGCGGCCGTCGTCGCCGAGCGCGAGCAGGAGGACGGCGACGAGTACGCCGACGTCCCCTGCACCGATTGATCGTCACTGCGTGATACGCGAGGTGAGCCGTGCGGTGAGCGCGGTGAGCGTCGCCTCGTAGCCCTGGTCGGTCCGCGACGGGCAGATCGACCCGACGACGCCGCGGTCGCCGAGGGCCTGCGCGACGCGGAGCGGCCGCAGCGTCGGGTAAGCCTTCGCCCTCACCTGCTGCCCCGCCGCCTGACCGCAGAGCGGCGGGTTCTTCGACCCGGCGCAGTCGCACGAGGGATCCTGGAGCGTGCACGTCCGCGCCTCGGGGAGATCGAACGTGCAGGCGTACTGGAGGTCCTCGTTGCCGGTGTCCCATTCACGGCCGTGGATCGGATCGGGGCCGTTGTCGCCGCGCGTCGTGCTCGGCGGCGGGAGCGAGGCGCGCGGGGAGGTCGACGGGATCATGTGCGGGTCGATCCCGCTGTAATCGAACGCGTCGGGGTTCGCGCCGAGGATCGCGTTCCAGCTCGGCGTCGAGCCGGAGACGAGGTTCGTCGGAACGCCGCCGAGGACGGCGAAGACGACGAGCTCGCGCGAGCGCGGACCACGCGGAAGCTTGCAGAGCTCGTCGCCGGGCGCGCGCGGGAGCTGCGCCGCGAAGAGCGGATTCGTGCAGCTCGGCGTCCCTTCGTACGGACCGACCACACGACGGCCGCCGCTGCTCGTCACGACGTGCTCCGTCGAGCGATCGGGGACGCGCGAGCTCGAGAAGCCCGTCACGTAACGGGAGATCGGGTACTGGGGATCGATCCCGTAGCGCTCCTTCATTCGGTGAAAGCGCACGTTGAGCGGGTCCTCGGTCGGCCCGTAGTAGCCGCCGTTCTTCTGGCACTCGGGATCGTTCTTGATCGCCTGACACGCCGCCGTCGACGGATCGCAGGACAGGCCGAAGCCGCACGACGTGCAGTCGGCGGAGGCGGGGTTCGTCTTGCAGACCGACGTCCCGCGCGGCGCCGTCGTCGTCCTGCCGTCGGCGCGGAAGACGGTCGAGCCGGGGAACTGGGTCGCCGCGAACGCCCAGCCCTGACCGCCGACGCTGAGCGGGTCCACGTTCGAGTCGTCTTCGTCCGTCAGCACGAGAACGATCACGAGCGAGTCGGGGCGGAGGAAGTCGGCGCGCTGCTGGAGGAGCTGCACGTCGACGTCGCGGCCGAGGTCGGCC
Organism: Polyangiaceae bacterium; assembly: GCA_039809485.1. GTDB lineage: Bacteria > Myxococcota_A > Polyangia > Polyangiales > Polyangiaceae > Labilithrix. Next base: position 10,176 of record JBDHVE010000111.1, read on the forward strand.
TGGTTCATGGGATCGATCGTCACCGCCGTCCACGGGTCGGGCTGGACGAGGAAGCGGTAGGCGCTCTCGAGCTGCGCTTCGAGCCCGCAGCCGTTTTCGCCGACGCCGAGCACGAGCTGCTCGGCGTCCTTCGCGAACGTGTCGACGTCCGCGATCGCACCCGCACCGCCGCCGAACGAGAGGAACCCGCGCGCGGCGGTCGCGACCTGCGTTCCGCCGGGACCGGTGGTGCGGAGGTGCGCGCGGCCGTTGCGCTCGCTGTCGTTCGGGCACACGTCGCCGCCCATCGACCCGAGCGAGGTCGAGATGACGCCGAGGTGGACGTCGTTCGTGCGCGCGACGGCCGAGACGAGGCCCTTCAGCGAGCTCGCGAGGACCTTCGCCTTGTCGCCCATCGACGCGGAGTTGTCGACGACGAGCAGGAGGTCGACCTTCGATGCAGGGACGAACGGGACGTCCGTCTCGGGACCGGCATCGGGTGAGGTCGTGCCGGAGTCGCGGTCGCCAGGTCCGATGTCGGCGTCGGTCGCGCCACCGCAGCTCGCGGAGGCGACGACGAACGACAGGCTGAGGAGGCCCGCAGCCGCGGAAGAGAAGAATTTCATGCCGTTTCCTCGGTTCGGTCGGGAAGGGGAAGGAGAGTCGGGGGTTCGACCCGCCCACCGATGGCCGCATTCAATCCGATCCGTCATCGAATCGACGTCCGCCGGACGAAGAAGACGGTGTGGCTGCCCGTTTGCGCCGTGTCGACGTCCGCGAATCGGGCACGCAGCTCGCGTTCAGCCTCGCCGAGGTCCTCGCGCGAGCGCCCTCGGTCGTGGACGTAGGCGAAGAGGGGCTCCTTCTCGAAGGCTTCTCGATACGGCCGGTAGCGGTCCTCCGCCGGATTCTTCGGCACGACGACGATGCGCTCCTGCCAGAGGAGCGTGAGTCGATACGACGCCCAGTAGTCGGCCGTTGCGTAGTGGACATCGTGTGAAGCGAGGAGCGCCTCGAGCGCGTAGTCGTCGGCGAGCTCTGGTGTCTCGCGCACCGGCACGACGCCGTGCACGAACGGTCCGTAGCCGACCCAGCCGCCGATCGCCGCCGCCGCGAGGTGCGGCGTGAAGACGAGCGCGAACCTCCGCGGACCGAGCCACGTGCAGAGCGGCAGCGCCGCGAACGGCGTCAAGAGCGCGAGCACCGCGAGGTACCGCATCGAGAAGTGGTCCATCACCATCACGGAGACGAGGAACGCGTTCGTCGCGAGGGGATAGACGAGCGCCCCGACGAGACCGAGGCGGCGCGTCGGCCACGGAAGCCGCTTCCAGGGCGGCGCGACGAAGAGCGCGAAGCCGACGACGACGGCGAGCGACACCGCGCCGAGGACCTGCACGATCCGGATCGCGAGCGGCGCGTCCCACGGATGGTAGTCCATCACGTTGCGTGCAAAGTACACCTTGGTCCCGATCGCCCACGGGAGGCACTCGCGTACGAGGAGGTCCGCGTGGTGACCGAGCATCGACGTCGTGAGACCGAGCGGGCCGGGGTTCGCGCCCGGGACGTGACGCAGCAGCACGAACGGGACCGCGCCGACGACGAGACCGCTCGCGAACGCGCCGAGCCGTGCGCCGCGAGTGCGGACGGTGCCGCCGTCCCACGCGACGAGCAGCGCGAAGAACCCGGCGAGCGGCACGAGCAGCATCGGGTAGGGGTCGGCCGCGACGGCGAGCGTGGCGAGCGCTCCTCCCGCCGCGAGCCAGGCCCCGGGGCGCGCGGCGGCGGTCGCTCGACCGATGGCCCAGAACGCCGCGACCGCGAGCGTGAGCGACGTCTGCCGCGGCGGGTACAGCGCATAGGAGTGCACCGAGCTCGTCGTGAGCACCATCGGCAGCGTGAGGAGCGCCGCGGTGGCGCTCGTCACGTGGCGGCGGAGCGTGTCCCAGACGAGCAGCGTCGAGAGGACGTGCAGCGTCAGCGCGGAGACCATGAGGACGAACGGCGTCGTCCCGAGCACGGCGAAGAAGGCCGCCGCGACGACGGCATCGGCCGACGTCTGGTAGCCGCTCCCCCACAAGAACGGCGACCACTCGCCTCGGAGGACGTGGAGGGCCTGGAGACCGACGACCGCGGCATCCGAATTCGTCGAGCGCGCGTTGAGGAGCGGCGGGAGACGGAACGCGTACGAGGCGAGGACGAGGGCAACGGCAGGAGCGAGGGCCGGAGGGCCAAAGCGTCGTTCGGGGTGTCGTTCGGCGTTCATGCGGAGAGGGAAGCGTCGGCCAGGGGAAGGCGCAGAACCTAGTAAGCCAGGGGCTCTGCGTCACGGGCGCCGGTGATCCCGTCCAGACGAGCATGGGCCCGACGTTCGACGATGACCCCCCAGCCGGGGCAGGTCATCGCCGGAACGTACCGTGTCGAGCCTCGGTCTGGTTCGTCGACTGCTGCGCGTGGTCGCCCTTTCTGGTCGGCCATCGATCCCCTACACGCGGTCAGAGCGGCGATGCGCGTCGGCGCGCGCGTGAGGGGACACGCGGTGCAAGCCGCGTCGAGATGAAGCTCACCCTCACGGCGTCCGCGTTGGCCCTGACCTTCACGTCGGCGGCGCTCGTCGCGTCGACGATGCTCCGCATCGCTCACGCGCAGACCCGCGCCGCCTCCACCTCCGCCGCGCCGATCTTCGTGACGACCGCCGAGGCTCCACCGCGGACGATGCGCGAGCCCGGTCCGCGGAACGCGATCGAGCTCCCGTTCGCGAGCGGATACACCAAGGGCTTCGGCAGCCGCCGCGCAGCTCCACCTCGCACCGCGAAGCAGCTCGATCCGTGGGTCGAGGCCGGGGGCGGCTACCGCTTCCTGTGGGAGGAGCCCACGTTCGGCTCGACCTTCGTGACCCACGGTCCGCAGTTCATCCGCCTGCGCGTCGCGATTGACTTCCGGGCGGACGACCACGTCGCGATGGGCGCGATGGTCGGCGCCGACGCGACGACGTTCATGTTCCAGGACTACACGCGCACCGCGACGTTCTTCGAAGAGCCGCGCTCGAGCACGTTCCGCTTCGCAGGGCTGCAGGGGCGCGTCGACATCGCGCTCGGCGGCGAGAAGAAGTCGTCCTCGAGCGTCTCGAGACGGTGACGTCGCCGGCGGCGTGCACGCGCGCTGACCGACCGCAGAGCGTCATCGCCGTACGCCCTCGCGATCCTTCTCGTCCGGTCGGCACCCGCGCGATCGCGCGACGAGGCCGTGGAGGCAGGATCGCGCGCTGGGGACTTTCGCACAGAGGCACGCGTGATCGTCTCGCGACGATCGAGGCCCGTTCCGAGAAGGAACGAGAAGGACGAGCGCTGGTCTGTTTCGAGCTTCCGCCGGGGCGGCGGGTCCCGGGCCGTTGGCTCGGCCCTTCGTTCCCCAACAGGAGAGAGCCATGATCATCCGGCAGGTCAGTCAACTCGCACGACTCGGGCTCGTCGTCACGGCGGCGGTCGGCGTCTCGTCGGTCGGTTGCGAAAAGAAGTCATCCGCCCCCGCGCAGTCGCCCGCGCTCACGTCGGGCACGGCGGCGACGAACCAGACGTTCCGCTTTGCGCCGCCGGACGGAACGAGCTTCATGCGCCACGACAAGCACAGGGAGGAGCGCGCGATCGTCGGGATCCCCGCGCGGACGGTCGATGAGCACGAGCTGGAGTGGAAGGTCGACGTCAGGAAGAAGGGGGACCAGTACCGCGTGAAGCAGGAGCTGAAGCACGCGACGTTCAAGAAGGACGGTCAGACCCTCGCCGACGGCGACGTGAAGGACGGCATCCAGGCGGAGCTCGTCATCGACCGCGACGGCAACCTCGTCGAGGTGCGCGGGCTCGACAAGACGGCGGACCGCCTGAAGGAGCTCGCGTCGCCGGGCATGAGGCCCACGCTCGAGAAGGTGATTACCCCGCAGTACCTCGCGGACGTGGTCGCGAACCGCTATCGCGTGCTGTTCGGCGAGACGATCGGACGTCAGGCGGCTCCGGGGTCGTCGTGGACCGTCACGAACCCGCCCGGCTCGTTCATCGCGTCGAGGAAGGTCACCGTCGAGCAGACGGAGCCGTGCGGCGGCCGGACGTGCGCGCGCCTGCGTGTGGACGCGAAGGTCGACACGCGCGTGCTCGCGGAGGCGGCAGTGGCCCTCGTCGCGTCGCGCGTGCGGGACATCGGCGGGGACCCGACGAAGATCACCGTGCAGAGCGCGAGCTACGGCCTGAGCGGAGCGATGCTCACCGAGCCGTCGACCATGCTGAGCCACGGCGCGTCGATCGCGGAGATCGGCAGCGTCACGGTCCTCGGACCGAACCAGCAGCAGATGACCGTCGAGAGCAAGGGCCTCACCGAGATCACCTACTCGTATTCAGCGCTGCCCGTCGCCTCGAAGCCCGACACCAGCACGACGAGCGGGATCGCGGCGGCGGAGTGAGCAGGAGAGCTCGTCGGTCGAGCGCACGCCGGCGTGGGGAAGGTGTGGCCGCGTGGCTCGACCGACTCGGCGTCACGCAAGAGCGGTTGCTCGGCGCGTCGGTCGGCGTTCATGCGAACGAAAAAAAAGGGGAAGCGTCGGCCAGGGGAAGGCGTAGAACCTAGTAAGCCTGGAGCTCTGCGTCACGGCGCCGGTGATACGCTCTCCAGCCGAGAATGGACCCGACGATTCGATCCGCCGACATGGACCTCCCCCAGCCGGGGCAGGTCATCGCCGGAAAGTACCGTGTCGAGGGGGTGATCGGCAGCGGCGGCATGGGCGTCGTGCTCGGCGCCGTCGACACGTCGCTCGGGCGCCCGGTCGCGATCAAGTTCCTCTCGCCCCACAAGGCGAGGCGCGAAGGAGCCGTCGCGCGCTTCCTCCGCGAGGCGCGCGCCGCCGCGGCCATCCAGAGCGAGCACGTCGTCCGCGTCTTCGAGATCGGCACCGCGCCGAACGGCGCGCCCTACATCGTGATGGAGCAGCTGCGCGGCAACGACCTCGCGCAGCAGCTGCAGCGGACGGGGCCGCTGCCGATCCCGCTCGCCGTCGACCACCTGCTCCAGGCGTGCGAAGCGCTCGGCGAAGCGCACGCGCGCGGGATCGTGCACCGGGACCTCAAGCCCCAGAACCTTTTCGTGACGGCACGGCCCGACGGCTCGCCGTGCGTGAAGATCCTCGACTTCGGCATCTCGAAGGCGATCGAAGAGGGCGCGCCGAACCTGACCTCGACCGACCAGGTCATGGGCACGCCGCTCTACATGTCGCCCGAGCAGGTGCGGAGCCTCAAGAACGTCGACCATCGCTCGGACATCTGGGCGCTCGGCTCGATCCTCTTCGAGCTCGTGACAGGGCGCCCGATCTTCGAGGCGCCGAGCGCGAGCGCGCTCTGCGCGATGATCGCGATGGACCCTCCGATCCCGCTCCGCGCGCGGTTGCCTCAGGCGCCCGCGGAGCTCGAGGCGGTGATCCTCCGCTCCCTCCACAAGGATCCCGCCGGCCGCTTCCAGGACGTCGCGCAGCTCGCCGAAGCGCTCGCGCCCTTCGCGACCGAACGTGGTCGCGCGTCCGCGACGCGCGTCTCGCGCGTCGTGCGCTCGACCGGCGGCAGCGCCGGAGGCGCGGGCGTCGCGATGACGCCGGGCGCGACCGGGATCCCGCATCTCGGAGCGCCGGGCGCGCCCGGCTCGAACCCGACCGTCGACGCGCTCGGCCGTCCGTCGTACGCGCCGCAGCAGCTCCTCGGCGCCGCGCCACCGGCGTGGGCACCGCAGGGGGGCTCGGTCGCGCCGCCGTACGGCTCGATGCCGCCCGCGAATGCCGGCTCCGCGCTGCCCGCGCCGATGATGGGCGGGAGCACGGGGCTCCCGAACGCGCCGCCGCCGACCCAGTCGACGTGGCAACACACGCACACCGGCAATCTCACGCAGACCGGCGAGCGGCGCGGGATGAGCGCCGCGGTCGTCGCCCTGCTCGGCGTCCTCACCGGTGTCGTGCTCCTCGCCGTGCTCGTCGTCGGTGCGTACATCCTGTTCGGCCAGCGTGGGCCGGAGGCTTCGGCCGCGACCGATGCAGGTGGGGTCGCCGCGAAGAACACGGTCGTCGACAGCGGAGCGCTCGCGGCGGTCGCCGGCGCGGGCGCGACCGCGACGACGACGTCGACGCCCACGACGGGACCGAAGCCGGGCGTCGTCGTGCCGGTCGCGAAGAAGGACGCCGGCGCTTCCACGCCGGTCGCGCCGGTCACGAAGGACGCCGGCGCACCGAAGCCGGCGGGGCCGACCCCCGCCGAAGAGCTCGAAGCGCGTCGCCGGAGCGCGCAGTCGAAGTGCGATCACCTGAGCTTCTTGCTCGGCCTCGACAAGGCGCCCGGCCACGATCAGGCGAAGAACATCAAGCTGCAGACCTGCTGGAACGAGCCGGACAAGCCTTCGTGCGAGCGGACGCTGTGCCTGCGGGCGTGCACGATCTTGGACGACAAGATGTGCATCGACTCGATGGAGAGACATAACAGGCAGTTCCCTCCGCCTTTCTGATCGCAAATCCCCCGCCGGCGCTGCGCGCCGTCATGGGAATTGCATCAGAAAGGCTTTCGTCCTGGTGGGGCCTGACGGCCCCCTCGCTCGCTCCGCTCGCGATCCTCCCCCATGCGCCTTCGGCGCCGCCGTGCTGGCGCACGGCAGCTGCTGGCTCGCTTCGCTCGCTCCGCAGCTCGGAGATGGTGGTCGCTGCTTGCTCGCTTCGCTCGCTCCGCAGCTCGGAGATGGTGGTCGCTGCTTGCTCGCTTCGCTCGCCCCGCAGCTCGGAGGATGGTGGCAGCTCGCTTCGCTCGCAGCTCGCTTCGCTCGCAGCTCGCTTCGCGCATGCTGCTCGCTTCGCTCGCTCCGCGGCTCGGAGATGGTGGCAGCTTGCTCGCTTCGCTCGCTCCGCGGCTCGGAGATGGTGGTCGCTGCTTGCTCGCTTCGCTCGCCCCGCAGCTCGGAAGTGGTGGCTGCTTGCTCGCTTCGCAGCTTCGGAGATGGTGGCTGCTGGCTCGCTTCGCTCGCTCCGCAGCAAAAGCGCCTTCGTCGTAAGGGGCTTCACGAACCCGTAGAGCGCACCGCTCCGGGAGCCATGCAACCGGTCACGGTCTCCGCTGCTCGCTTCGCTTGCAGCTCGCTGGGCGCTGACACGGTGATCCGTGTTGAGTCTGGGAAGCGCCCGCTAGGCGATATGGCGCCTCGCTCTCGTCGGGACCGATACGAGCGCTGGAGGCGCTTCGCGCGAGGAGCGACCGCTTTGCCTGTACCATCAGGTCATGACCTTCTCGACGGTTCGGGGTGGGCTTCTCGTCACGCTCATTTGCGCGGGTGCGGTCTTGTCGAGCGGGACGCTCGGATGCAAGAAGAAGAACAAGACGCCCGAGTTGACCGGCGGAGAAGGCTCGTGTCGCCCAGGTCAAGCCGCAGGCGGTCGAGCGCCTCGCGCAGATCGCGGGTCTCGCGCCGAAGGTGAAGGGCCGCTTCTCCACGTCCGTGGACCAGCCGGTGAGCCCGAAGGTCCCGCCGGGGACGTACGCGCTGATCGGCGAGGACTACCTCGCAGACCCGAAGGCGACCGGCCGCGAGCTCGACTTCAGCGACGCCCGCGTGTCGCTCTGCAAGTGGGCGGTCGACGCCGTCGAGCCGAAGCCGGAGGACCTCGCGAGCCTCGAGGCGTGCGCGCGCCTCGAGTACGCCGCCGTGATCCGGAAGGGCACGTATCTCCCGCCGAAGGCCGGGGACGCGGTCTACACGCCGGGCGAGCTCCGGGGCGACCTGCTCGTGTTCCACCTGAAGAGCGGCGAGCTCCGCGGGAGCTACACGCTCGCCGCGAAGAACGAGCAACAGGTCAAGACGAAGGGCAAGGTCGAGAAGTACGAGGTCGAGAAGCTCGCGGCGAAGGAGCTCGAGGCGAAGGTGAAGTCGATCGCCGTCGAGAAGCTGAAGTAGCGATGCGCTACTCCCCCGGCGGCAGGAACGCCGTCTCCACCTTCGCGTAGTCGACTTCCACGTCGAGGCGCGCCAGCACCGAGTAGAAGCCGAACTGGAGGCGGTTCAGGAACAGCATCTCGGCGGGGAGGACGAACACTTCCGCGTCCGGGAGCTTCCGTGCCGCCATCGCCATCTCGCGCATCGTCTCGAGGAGGTTCGCGGCGTACGGGCGCGTGACGAGGAAGGGGGACGCGAAGAGGGGCTCGAAGCACTTGCGCGAGAAGCCGATCGCGAGCTCTTCGAGGCGGCCCGGCTTCGAGCGCACGAAGTGACGCACGTGCTCGGCGAACGCGCGTTCGTCACGCGCGACCGCGGAGCGATGGATGTTGCGCGCATGCGGACGTTGCCAGTCCGGGATCACCTGCACGCAGCCGTAGTCGAGGAACGTGATCCGGCCGTCTTCGGCGAAGAGGTAGTTGCCGGGGTGCGGGTCGGCGTTGAACATGCCGCCGATCAGGTTGCCCTTGAACACGTAGCGCCAGAGCGTCTCCGCCCACGCACGACGCGCCTTCTCGTCCTCCGCGCCGGCGTCCTCGAGAGAGCCGCCGCGCGCGAGCTCGGTCGTGAGCACGCGTGACGACGAGCGCTCGCGGAAGAAGCGCGGGATCCGGATCGTCGGATCGCCCGCGTGCACGGCGGTGAACGCTTCGATCCGCTCGCCCTCGAGCGCGTAGTCGAGCTCCTCGCGGAAGCGCGCCTTCAGGACGTCGAGGTGGCCCTTCGAGTCGAACTTCCGCGCGCCGCCCACCGCGGCGAGGCTCTCGAGGATGCCGGCGTTTGCGAGGTCGCTTTCGACCGCCTTCCGGATCCCGGGGTGCTGCACCTTGACGGCGACCTCGTGCGCGCCGAGCTCCTCCGGGAGGCGCGCGCGATGCACCTGGCCGATCGACGCGCTCGCCATCGGCTCGTGCTCGAACTCGACGAAGAGGCGATCGAGCGGACCGCCGAGATCCTCCTCGACGACGGACGCGATCTCGGCCGAGCTCGAGCGCGGCGCTTGCGCCCGCAGCACCTTCAGCGAGGCTTCGAAGGCGTCGCGCTTGTCCTCGGGGACGATCCCGTCGACGTAGCTCGCCATCTGCCCGACCTTCGCGGCGAGGCCCCGCAGGTTGCCGAGCACCTCGGCCGCTTTGTCTGCCGCAGCTTGCTCGGAACGGCCGAGCACGAGATCCGCACCCGTCCGGAGGCCGAGGCCCGCCAGGCGTGCGACACGGCCGAGCCGGCTACCGGGAACAGGGCGAGCGGGGCGGGAGCTGTCGCGCATGGAAGAGACCGCCATGTAGAGCCGCTGCGGCGCCGGGGGAAGTGGGGAGCAGACGCGGAGGCGCCGTCGTGATAAGGAAATCGGAGTTCGGATGTCGGACGACGTCACCGTTTTCGACCGCTTTGTGGCGCTCGCGAAGCGTGAGCTCGCAGCGGAGGACGTCCAGATCCTCGGCGCGGGCGAAGCGCCTCCCGAGGCGTCGAACGTGGTGCTCTCCCGTCTTCCCGACGGCCGCCATGTCGTCGCGAGCTTCGCGGAAGCGCCGAAGGACCCCGAGGTCCTCTCCCGCCGCCTCGGCATCCTCGCCGGGACCTTCGCCGGCGCGCTCGCGAGCCCGCCTTCGGAGCGCCATCGGGCGCGGCAGCCGATCGGGTCGTCGCTCCACGAGGAGCTGAAGGCGCTCGCCTTCCGTGCGCGCGCCGTCGATGTCGTCGTGATCGATGCCGACTCGCCCGTCGTCTGGGGCTCCGCGACCGTGCCGGCGCGCCCGCGTGCGCGCAACGATCTGATCCTCCGCGAGCTCTCCCAGCGCGAGCTCGTCTCGGTGCCGGACGGCGAGTCCGGGCCGCTCCAGGACGTCGTCGCGCCCGACGAGTCGTCGCCCGCCCTCGCCGGCACGCCGGAAGAAGCGGGCGTCACCGACGCCGATCCGGAGGTCACCCGCCGCGCCGTCGAGGCGCTCCGGAAGAATCCCGATCTCGCCGGGCTCCACAAGGGCCGGCACCTCCGCCACGTCGAGCGCGAAGCCGACTCGTACTACCTCGCGATGTCCTTCTCGGGCATCTATGTCCTCTGCATGGTGTTCGACGGACCGTTCGACGAGCTCCGCGCCGAACGCGCCGCGCACGACGCGCTGCCGCGTGTCGAGCGTCTCGTCGAGGCGCTGCCGCCGCTCGATCCCGAGCCGCAGCCGATGGGCGGCGTCATCTCGCTCCGCGGCCGTCGCCCCCGCCGTTGATGGCGGAGGCGCCGCCGTTCCCGCCCCTGTTCGTCTCGTACGGTGCAGCGGGGCGGCCGCTGCCCGCCGGCTACGTCGCCGAGCTCGGCGCCTGGATGCAGTCGCTGCCGCGTCCGCGCGGCATCCTCGTCCTCAGCGCGCAGTGGCGTGAACGGACGCCGACGCGCGGGTCGACCGCTCCCGCCGCGGGCTGGCGTGCGCCCGGCGCATCCGAGCTCGCGCACGAGCTCCACGGCCTCGCGACGATCGAGCGCGCGCCGGAGCGCGGATGGGACGAGGGCGTGTGGGGGCCGCTCCGCGCGATGGTCCCCTCCGCCGACGTGCCGGTGCTCCAGCTCTCGCTCGTCACCGGGGCGACGCCACAGAAGCTCTACGGCCTCGGGCGGCGGATCGGACCGCTCGCGCGTCTCGGCTACGCGATCGTCGGGATGGGCGCCGTGACGTGCAACGTCGAGCAGCTCGCGGAGCCCGAGGACGCGGAGCCGGCGCCGTTCGCGCGCGCGTTCGACGCCTGGGCCGGTAACGCGCTCTCCGACGCGGAGATGGATCCGCTCCTCCGGTGGCGCGCCGAGGCGCCCGAGGCGCGGCTCGCGAATCCGTCGAGCGAGCACCTCGATCCGCTGTTCGTCGTCGCCGGCGCGGCGAGCCTCTACGAGCACGCGGTGGGCTTCCCCGTCCGCGGGTTCGCCCACGCGACGGTCAGCCTTCGCTGCGTGCAGTTCGGTCGAAGCTCGCCCTGTTGAGCGACGCTCGCGCGCGTCAGTGATTCGGCGCGCCGGACTTCAGGCACATGTCGCCCGTGCGGCACGCGGCGAGACGCGCGATGCTCTCGAGCGGGTTGCCGCAGCTCTCCTTCTGGATCGACTCGAGGCACTCGTTGAGCTCCTTCGAGTCGACGCCGTAGGGGCAGTCCTTGGCGTTCAGGTCGTCGCGCATGTCGTTGCGGATCTCCTTGTTGCAGACGTCGTTCGACGTGAAGCGCTTGTCGACGCCGACGTTCTTGCACGCCATCTCACGCGCGCAGCGCGCCTGGACGATGCGCTCGATCGCGTTCGAGTTCTGGACGGCGCCGACGTTCGCGCCGGTCACCGTCGTCGTGCCGACGCCGTCGTTGACGCGGTCACGATCCGACGCGGTCGTGTGCTCACGGTCGAGCGGGGCGGCCGGCAGATCGACGCGGCCGGTGCGGTCACGGTCGACATCCGTGGTGTGGCTCCGATCGCGCGAGCACGCGAAAAGGCCGAGGACACAGAGCACGGGGACCACATGACGGACACGGTTCATCTCATTCACCTCCGCCCGGTAGCTGGTGCAAGGGGGGAGCCACGTGGGCCCGCGACGAAGCGCGAGCACACGCGAGATGCGAGACACCCTCGACTTTTAGGCTCGCATCGCGATCGATGCGTTCACCATGCACGCGACCCGTTGTCGCCTCGGCCGAGCGTCATGTGCACAGCGTCGTCAGCTCGTCCATGGCATCGCGTCACGAATGCGGGCTCACCAGGGGAACCACTCGCGCGGCATCTTCTGCCAGGCCGTGGGCCGCCGGCTGTCGTTCTCGGGCAGGACGAGAGAGCCGACGAACTCGGCGTGCTCGTACACGCTACCCAGCGAGCGCGAGATGCTGTCGAGATCGATGTCGCTCACGATCCCGTTGCTGGTCGCCTTGTAGAACTGCACCGTGATGCGGATCGGGAACTGCGGGTCTCGCTCGATCGGAAGGTGATGCCCTTCGTCGTACTTGCCGAGATTCGGGCCGTGCCCGAGCACCGCCTGCTCGACATCGCTCTTCTCGGCGGCGCGTCCGCCGGGTGCCGCCGCGGCTGGCGCGGGCGCGGCAGAGGATTTCGCGGGGGCGCCGCCGAAGTCCATCGGAGCGGCTGCCGGCATCGGCGGCGCGCGGCGGACGCGGGGCCGAAGGAGCGGAACCTGGACGAGGAAGAGGACGTCCGCGCCCTTCGCGAGCGCGCTCCGATCGTCTTCCGTCTTCGGGCCGCCCTGCGCGGCGATCCGCTGCTCGACGTCGCTCTTCCGCTCGGCGGTGAACGCGGCGCGCTGGCCCTTGTTGTCGAAGTAGAGCTCCTGTCCCCAGCCCGCGCTCGTCGCGTCCTCGCTGCGGTTCTCGATGACCTGCATGCTCGTCCCCTGCCGGGTGACGAGGATCGAGAGGACGGCGGGCGCGCCCGGCGACGACTGATAGTTGAAGAGCACGGGGTTGAACTGCGCCTTGCCGGTCTTCGGGATCGGGAGGAAGACGGCCTGCGCGCTCACGAGGAAGTGCGAGTCGCGCGGCGCGAGGAGGTTGCCGCTCCCGAGGATCGACTCCGGCGCCGACGCGAACGCCTTCACGTCCCGGAGCACGTCGGTGAGCGGCACGGTGCGGAGGTTGCCCGCGCGCTCGTTGCCGACGCGGATGAAGAAGCGATCGGCCGGAACGTCGCCGGTGCGGTCGCTGAAGTTCGGCGGCCGGATGACCGGCATGATCGCGGACTGGAAGTTGCCGCTCTCGTCGCGGTGACGGACCTGGAGCGAGAGGTCCGAGATGTTCGGGCCGACCGCCGAGCCGATCGAGCGGCCCGTGTCCTCCCACGCCACGTTCACGAGCGAGAGCTGGCGGCGCGACACGCGGCTCGCGAGGTCCGGATCGGAGACCATCCCCACGACCTTCGAGACGACGCGCTGGTACTCGCGCGCGGCGCTCGGCTCGCGGATCCCCCACGACGCGTCGTCCTCCGACGAGGGCTCGTTCGTCGCGACGGGGGAGCTCTCCTCTGTCGCCTTCGCGGACGTCGCGGAGGTCGTCGCCGGCTCCTTCACGACGACGATGCGATCGCGAGGGGCGCATCCGAGGAGGAGGGCGAGGGCGGAGGGACCGAGGACGAGCAGACGCTTCATGGGCCGGTGTTCCTTTCGAGCGGGTGCAGGCTCGTACGGGGCGAAGCGCGAAACGATCTGCGGAGCGATGCTCCAAGCCATCGAACGGACGCCGCTTTCCCGTGGAGCGCGGGACGTGGTCCTCACCCCCGCGAGCAACGTCCTCGCGGTCCCGGACCTTACACGGCGCAGTGTGTCAACGGCCCCGCGAGGGGGCAGTGGTTAGCACGCGTCTTCCAGCACGCACGTGGTTTCGTGCATCGGGAATCGAGATAGGTAGGACATCGGCAAGATCGATTCCATCACTGAAATCGCGGGTTGACTGCGCGCCTTCCATCTCGTAGTCCGCGTGTCGCTTCCATGACGACACTCAAGGGCAAGACCCTCTTCATCACGGGTGCGAGCCGCGGGATCGGGAAGGCGATCGCCCTCCGAGCGGCCCGCGACGGTGCGAACGTCGTCATCGCCGCGAAGACGACCGAGCCGCATCCGAAGCTGCCTGGGACCATCTACACGGCGAAGGAGGAGGTCGAGGCTGCGGGCGGTCGTGCACTCGCTCTCGCCGTCGACATCCGCTTCGAGGATCAGATCGCCGAGGCCGTGCAGAAGACGGTCGAGACGTTCGGCGGGATCGACATCCTCGTGAACAACGCGAGCGCGATCAGCCTCACGGGGACGCTCGAGACCCCGATGAAGCGCTACGACCTGATGAACGGGATCAACGCGCGCGGGACCTACGCGTGCTCGCAGGCGTGCATCCCGCACCTCGCGAAGTCGAGCAACGGCCACATCCTGAACATCTCGCCACCCCTGAACATGGAACCCCGCTGGTTCGCCAACCACGTGGCCTACACGATGGCGAAGTACGGGATGAGCATGTGCGTCCTCGGGATGGCCGAGGAGCTGAAGGGCAAGCGGATCGCCGTGAACGCGCTCTGGCCGAAGACGGTCATCGCGACCGCGGCCGTGCAGAACCTGCTCGGCGGCGACGTCACCACGCAGAAGAGCCGCAAGCCGGACATCATGGCCGACGCCGCACACGCGATCCTGGTGAAGCCGAGCTCGTCGTTCACGGGTCGCTTCGCGATCGACGAGGATGTGCTCCGAGAGGCGGGAACGACGGACTTCTCGCACTACGCGATGACGCCGGGGATGAAGGACGAGGACCTTCTGCCGGACTACTTCCTGTAGAGATTCGACCGCGCGGCCGAGCCTCGAATCAGGCTCTGCTGCGCTTGGAACCAGAGTCACAAGAAATTAGCCTCGTAGGCGGGGATCACGCACAGTTGGGAGGATGCGACGTTCCATGAGCAGCGCGATGAAGCAGGACGGGACGGAACGCCGGAAGAGCGCAGCCCACGCGCCCGACGATCGTAAGTCGGGTGTCGTCCGGGCAGGCAGCCGTGTCGAGCAGGGAGGCGTCGCCGCCTCGATGGTCGATGCGCTCGAGGACATCTTGAAGTGGGAGCGCGCGAGCGAGCGCGCTCTGCACGTCGCCGCCGATACGAGCGTGCGCGACGTCGCTTCGGTTTCCTGAGTCGGCGCCGTCGTGAGGCGCCTCTTCCAGTGGGGCGGGTGGCTCGTCGCGTTCGTCGCGACGGGGCTGGCGTGTGCCAAGGGTGCGGACGAGAACGACTACGGTCTCGGTCCGGAGACGGCCGACGGCGGTGACGCGAGCGCGTCGCTGCCGGAGGGAGGGTCGTCGAGCGGCGCGTCCGGGAGCTCGAGCGGCTCGAGCGGCGACGGCGGGTCGACGAGCGGCGGCGTGGGCTGCGACGGACGGATCGCGATCAACGAGGTCCTCGTCGGGGGCGCGAGCAACGCGAACGAAGAGTTCGTCGAGCTCTACAACCCGAACGCCTGCGAGGTCTCGCTCGCCGGCTGGACGCTCGAGTACAAGTCGAAGTCCGGCAACTCCGGACCGCAGATCGTCGCGTTCGCGAACGGCGCGAAGATCGCAGCGGCGTCCTTCTTCGTCGCCGGCACGAGCGAGTTCACCGGCACGAAGCAGGTCACGATGGCGGCCGGGATGGCCTCCGACGGGGCGTCGATCGCGCTGATGGACGGCTCGAAGAAGGTCATCGACGCCGTTGCGTGGGGCGTCGCGACGGCGGGCTACCTCGAAGGGGCCCGCGCGCCGGCGCCTGCGGCAGGCGACTCGCTCGCGCGCAAGACCGACGGGGTCGACACGAACGACAACGCCGCCGACTTCGAGGTCGCGACGAGCCCCACGCCGGGCAAACCGAACTAGGCTGGGGAGCTCGATGGGGGAGAGCTCCGGCGGCCGCGAGAGCAAGGACGACCGCGTCGGCGAAGTGCTCGCGGGCAAGTACCGGCTCGAGGAGGAGCTCGGACGTGGCGGCATGGGCGCGGTCTATCGCGCCTTCCACGTCGGCGTGCACCGCACGTTCGCGGTGAAGGTCCTGAACGTCGAGCTCGCGGAGCGGAAGGCCATCGCCGAGCGCTTCCTCCGCGAGGCGCAGGCGGCGGGCCGGATCGGCCATCCGGCGATCCTCGAGGTGTTCGACGTCGGCGAGGATCAGAACGGGCGGCCGTTCATGGTCATGGAGCTGCTCGAGGGCGAGTCGCTCGCGGAGCACGTCGCGCGCGGTCCGCTCGACGTCGACACCGCATGCTGGATCGCCGAGAAGCTCCTCGACGCGCTCGAGGCCGCGCACGGCGCCGGCGTCATCCATCGCGACGTGAAGCCCCAGAACGTCTTCCTCGTCGGAAGGAGCAAGGGGCCGCGCGTCGTGAAGCTGCTCGACTTCGGGATCGCGAAGTTCCTCGAGGGCGACGGCGCGTCGATCACGCGCTCCGGCGAGATCATCGGCTCGCCGCTCTACATGGCGCCGGAGCAGGCGCTCGGCGAGACCGCGATCGACGCGCGTGCCGACGTGTGGTCCGTCGGCGCGGTCCTCTTCCAGATGCTCACCGGCCGTGCGGCGCACGAAGCCACGTCGGCCGTCGGCGTCCTCGCGCGGATCCTGACCGAGCGCGCACCGCCGCCGAGCTCGCGCCGCGCCGACCTGCCGCCTGCGCTCGACACGATCGTGCTGAAGGCGCTCTCGATCCCGCGCGAGGAGCGCTACGCGTCGGCGAAGGAGATGCGCGAAGCGCTCGCGGCCTTCCGCGCGAGCTCCGAGGTCCCGACGTTCCCCGAGCTGCCGCCGCGCGGAGCCACGGTCGTGCGCCGCCACGCGGACGCGAGCGGATCCGGATCGACGGCCATCTCGGCGACCTCGACGGCGGGCACCGGCGCCTCGTCCGTCGAACCGCCGCTCTCCGCCGCACTCTCGGCCGCTCGTGACGCAGGCGAATCGACGATCGTCCGCACGCGCCGCAAGACGCTCGCCGTCGCCGCCGCCGCGCTCCTCGCGGGCGCCGCGCTGGTCCCGTGGCTGGTCCCGGAGTGGCGTGCCGAAAAGCGCACCCCGCCGCGCGAAGCAACGAACGTCTCTGCGTCCGCCTCTCCACCCGCACCCGCGAAAGCGCCCCCGACCGCGTCCGCCTCCGCGTCTGCGTCTCCACCCGCACCCGCACCCGCACCCGAAACCGCGAACGCGAAAACCGACGCGAGCGCGATCGCGCACGCGAACGCGAACGCGTCCACCTCAGCCGCCCCCCGCGCCCCCGCCTCCGCGAAGCCCCCGACCTGCGCCCCCGGCGAGCTCCTCTCCGAAGGCCACTGCTGCCCGCGCGGCACGGTCTGGCAAGCAGGCCACTGCGAGCGCCCCCTCGCGACGACGTTCTGAAGTAATCTCCACGTCATGCCCCGGCGAATGCGTGCGACTGCGCTGTTCGCGTCGCTCCTCGCCGGCCTCGTGGTCCTTGCCGGCTCCGCGTCGGCCGACGTCGAGGAAGCGCGGAAGACGTTCGGCGAAGGCGTGCGCCTCTACCAGCGCGGCGACTACGAGGGCGCGCGGCGTCTGTTCAAGCAAGCGGACGCGGAGCACCACGCACCGGCGATCGTCTACAACCTCGGTCTCGCCGAGGAGAAGCTCGGGCACGTGCAGGCCGACGTCGACGCCTACGAGGCCTATCTCGCGGAGGTCGGTGATGCCGCGGAGCTGAGCTCGGCGGCGGCGGTGGCACTCGCGCAGCTGAAGGCGCGGGCGACGCGGCTCCGGATCGACTCGCGCCCGCCGGGCGCTCGCATCTTCGTCGACGGCGCGCCGCTGGCTGAGCCCGCGCCCGCGACGATCCTCGTCGGCGCGGGTCACCACGTCGTGGTCGCGCAGGGCGCGGAGTGGCGCTCCGAGGTCGACGTCGAGGCGAAGGGGGCGGGGGACGTCCTCCCCGTCGTCCTCGAGCGCCGTGAGACCGCCGCGCCGGCTCCGCCCGACGCGGGCGCGCCGCCCGCGACGAGCACTCCACCGCCGCCCACCGCAGCGCCGCCGAAGATCGAAGAGGATCGCGACACGATCGACTTTCGCTGGGGCGCGGCGTTCGCGTTCGCGCCGTACTACTTGATCGGCACGAACAACGATCCGCCGACCGACAACGCGCGCGATGCGCGCTCGGTGATCGCCGGACCAATGGTGGAGCTCGGGCTCGGCGTCACCCACGAGCTCTCGCTCCTCTTCCGCGGGTTCGTCGCGCTCGGCCCCGACGCGAAGCCGACGTACGCGTACATGGGCGGGCCGGGCCTCTCCCTCCGCGTCGGCTCGTTCACGTTCGGCGCGTCGTTCATCGGGGGGCAGCTCGAGAGTCGTGCGCACAACGCGCGCTACGGCACCGATCTCGTGTTCGGCGCGATGGGCGAGCTCGCGTACGTGCTCGCCCAGAAGCGTCACGGCGCCTGGATGGTCGGCCTCCAGCCGGCGTTCCTCCAGACGGAGCTCCGCGCCGACAACACCGCGCTGATCCTGCCGGTGTCGTTCGGCTACCGCAGCGAGTAGGTCAGCGCACGGGCGGCGTCGGCTTCACGCCGACGCAGACGCCGACTTCGAGCAGGATGTGCATGAGCGCCTTCTCCTGCGCGAGGAAGTCCTTCTGGCCGAAGGCGGAGTCGCTGCCCTCGGCGTGGTAGGTGCTGTAGAGGACGCGGCCGCAGCGGTCCTGGAAGGACACCGTCGCCGGGCGCGTGCTCCCGCCGACCTTCACCGAAGCCCAGACCTTCGGCGTCTGCTGGAAGGGGTTGCCGTTCTCGTCGACGGACGTGATCGGGTTCACCTTCGCGATGCTGCTCCACGCGCTCTTCAGCATCGCGTTGTTCTCGCCGATCGCCGTCATCCAGGCGTCGAGCGAAGGATCGTCGAACTGCGCGGGGAGGTCCGCGCCGCCGCCCGCGCACGCGGAGCCGATCTGCGAGGTCTCCCCGACCCACGAGATCGCGCCGGGCCAGCCCTGGCGCACGTACTCGTAGCTCCAGTCGGAGACGTAGAGCTTGCCGCCCTGCGCGACGAACGCCTTCGCCGCGTTCTGCAGGTTCGTGTCGACGGAGAGGCTGCACACGGGCGAGCCGGACTCCTTCACCGTGCCGGAGCAGGGGAGGAAGACGATGTGATAGTTGCCGAGCTGCTTCAGCTTCGCGCCGTAGGCGGCGAAGTCGAGACCGGGATCGAACTTCTCGAAGTCCTCGACGCCGATCTTCTTGAGCGACATCTCGACGTGATCCCACTGGCCCGGCCAGATCAGCATGCGAGGCGTGTTGTCGCCGGCGGCCTCGTTCGTGCGGCCCGGCATCCGCGTGAACGCGGGATCGACCGCTTGCGCGCCCGGCTTCACGTCGACCTGCCGCACGCGGCGGAACTGTCCCTTCTGGACGACGATGTACTGCGGGCCGGTCTCGTAGGCGGGAAGATCGAAGGTCCCGTCCGGCTTCGTGTACGTGAACGCGCGCGAGTCGAGCGCGATGCACTTGTCGCAGTAGGCGCCGCTCGGGATCGGCGCGGGCGCCGTGCTCGTCAGGTAGACGACGGCGTCCGAGAGCGGGATCGTGCCTTCGGGGAGAACGACCTTGCCGGTGAGGTTTCCGATCGGCGGCGGCAGCGAAGCGTCGGGGACGCCTGCGTCGCTCCCGAGCGCGCCCGGTCCGGTGTTCGCGCCGTCCCCCGCCTGGCCGTCCTCGAAGCCGCTCCGCGTGGTGGACCCACACGCGATGATGCACGCGACAGCAAGGAAACCGGACGCGAGGACTGCTCTCATGGGGCGAAGGTCTACCCCCGGTCTCCCGCGGGAACGCATCTCAGGAGCGTCCCCGTTAGAGTCATTGCTCTAAAATGCAGGAGAGGCTGCCGAACAGGCACACATCGTCGACATCGTTCACTTTCCGCTTCCGCCCATGCACAGCGGCGATTTGTTCGCCTCCGGGCTCTGTGCCCACTCCGAAGGCGTTCGCGACGTGATGGCGAGCGCGTGGACGCCCGGCTTCTTCTTCATCTCCTCGTCGAGGACGCCGTAGACGAGCTGGTGCCGGCGCACGGCCGAGAGCCCCTCGAACTTCGACGAGACGACGACGACCTTGAAGTGCGTCTGCGAGCCCTTCGGCACGTTGTGCATGTGGCTCTCGTTGATGACCTCGAGGTGCTCGGGGAGAAGGGCGTCCCGCAGCTTGCCTTCGATGCGCTCGGCCATGCTCATGGTCATGGCGGCAGTCTAGCGGCTCAGCCGCCGATGTACGTGCGGAGCTTGCGGTGCTGCGACGGGAGGCGCAGCTTGCGGAGCGCCTTCGTCTCGATCTGCCGGATGCGCTCGCGGGTGAGCGAGAAGCTCTCGCCGACCTCCTCGAGGGTGTGGTCGCGCGGCTCGTCGATGCCGAACCGCATGCGGAGGATCTTCTCCTCGCGCGGCGTGAGCGTCTTGAGGAGCTGGCGGGTCTGGTCGTTGAAGCGCATCTG
>JBDHVE010000112.1:0-30035 GCA_039809485.1 Polyangiaceae bacterium
CAGGCGCTCGGCCGTGCCGGCAACGCGGACGAGGCGATCAAGCGCGCCCGCTCGGTGCCGGAGGACGTCACGGCGGCACGCGAAGAAGTGCAGCTCCTGGTCGCCGAGGCGCTCGGCGCGAAGGGCGACCGCGCATCGGCGCTGCCGATGTGGCGGACCTGGCTCGCCGCGAATCCCCGCGGCTCGCGCTGGGTCGATACCGCGGTCCGGATCGCGACGGCGTGGCTCGACGGCGTCGACGGGGCGCCGGAGACGCACGCGCGCGAAGCGTACGACCTCGCGTCGCGTGTCGTCGTCGAGGCGCCGAAGGTCGCCGAGGCGGTCGGCGCGCCGGCCGCGCGCTCGCGCGCCGTCGCGCTGCTCCGCGCGAAGGACGGAGCGGTCACCGACGCGCTCTCGGATCTCGAGCGCGCGCGGCAGGCGCAGGGATGGCTCGACGCGAACGAGCCGCTCAAGGCGTGGGACCTCGCGACCCAGGTCGTGAGCCAGGGCGGAGGCAAGCCCGGTCCTGCGACGTGCAAGGCCGCGATGGTGCGCGCCAACGCGGCGGCGAAGGCGAAGAAGACGGCCGGCGACCCGTGGTCGGAGGCCGTTGCCGCGTGCGAGAAGGACGAGCAGCTCGCGCAGGCGCTCTATTCCGGCGCGAAGGCGCGCGCGGGGAAGGACCCGAAGACGGCGATCGGCTGGTTCGCGCGGCTCGAGCAGCTCTTCCCGAAGCACCGGCTCGCGGACGACGCGCGTCTGCGTGGTGCGCTCCTCGTCGCCGGCAGCGGGGAAGAAGGCGCCGAAGCCCGCGCGGAGGAGATGATGAAGACGCTGCCGGACGTCTATCCGGCCGGCGACATGCGCACCGAAGCGCTCTTCCGCGTCGCGCTCGACCGCATGAAGAAGAGCGACTGGGAAGGCGCGCGCCCCCACCTCGAGCGCATCCTCGCCCTCGCGCCCGACGATCGCCATTGGGCGACGGCGGGGCGGGCCGCCTACTTCCTCGCGCGCGCCGATGCGAAGGCGGGCGAGACGACGCGCGCCCGCACGCGCTACGTCGAGATCCTCCAGAAGTACCCGCTCGCGTTCTACATGCTCCTCTCCCACGCGCGGCTCGCGACGGAGGATCCGGCGCTCGCGAAGAAGACGCTCCAGGAGGCGGCCGCGAAGGACAGTGACGACGGCGCGCCGCGTCCTCCTCCTCCCGTCCTCGCGTCGCCGGCGGTGCTCCGTGCGGCGCGTCTGCTCGAGGTCGGCGAGATCGACGCCGCGAAGAAAGAGATCTCCGCATCCGGTGCCCTCGCGGAAGGCGCGGATCCCGACGTCGCGTGGGAGATCGGCGCGATCTACAACCAGGCGGGCCTCTTCGATCTCGGCCACGCGTTCTCGCGCCGGCAGCACGAGATGTTCCAGCACTACCCCGAAGGGCGCTGGCGCCCGGCGTGGGAGACGGCGTACCCGCGCGCGTTCCAGTCGCTCGTCGTGAAGGCGTGCGGCGACCGCGGCCTGCCGACGACGGTGGCCTGGGCGATCATGCGCGAGGAGTCGAGCTTCTTCCCGGAGGCGAAGAGCCCGTCCAACGCGTACGGCCTCATGCAGCTCATCATCCCGACCGCGGTCGGCGTCGCGAAGGGGACGCCGTTCACGGTCGACGAGCTCCAGCTGAAGAAGCCGGAGGTCTCGATCGAGCTCGGAGTGAAGCTGCTCGCCGCGCTCCGTTCGCGGCACGGTCATCCGGCGCTCGCGATCGGCGCCTACAACGGCGGATCGGGCGCGGTCGACCGCTGGGTCGCGGCGCGCGCGAACGAGGAGCTCGATCTGTTCGTCGAGCTCGTACCCTACGAGGAGACGCGCAACTACGTGAAGCGCGTGCTCTCGACTCAGGCGGCCTACGCGTATCTGTACGACCCGAGCGCGCTCGCCGAGCCCCTCGGGCTGCCGCTCGGGTTCTCGCGTTGACGGAGCTCGTCGTCGTTCCTTCGGAGCGACACGTCGAGCGACTCGCTCGCGAGGGCGTCCGCGCGGAGACGAGGACGTCGCTCCGGTCGCGTCTGCTCGCGGCGTTGTTGCCGGACGTCGCGCTCGCGGATGCGCGCCAGTGCCGGCTCGCGCTGGCGATGGCGCTCGCGTCGCCGGGGGACGCCCCGGCTCGGCCGGCTCCGGCGGCTGCGCCTCCGCCTCCGTCGCCGGCGCGCACTCCGAAGAAGCGCGGCTCGACGCGACCTCCCACCGATGCGGCTCCGGCGCGTGCGCAGCTCGACCTGTTCGCTGCAGCCGCGGCTGCAGGCGTGAGCGACGACCCCCTCCTTGCCGCGCTCCGCGCCGGGGCTGGCGCCTCGTGGGTTCGCACCGTCGACGCCCTCGATCGAGCGCTCGCAGACCTCCGTGCGCGCGGCGCGGACGCGACCCTGCTCGAGGCGGTCGCGTCGCGCACGAAGGGTGTCGTCGCCTCGCGCGCGCGCGTCCTCGCGCTCGCGATGCGTGCGCTCGACGCGAGGCTCACCGCCGCTTCGCTCTGCGATGCCCGGACCGGACCCTGGCTCCTCGCGCGCGCGATCGCGCGGCTCGGCAAGCTGGGCGAGGTGGCGCCGCTCCTCGATCTGCTCGCGGCGCGCCGCGTGCGCGCGCGCTGGGTCCTCGCCTGGGAGCCCGCCGACCTCGCGTGGTTCCGTGCGCTCGACGACGCGCTCGCGCGCGCAGGCGGCGACGCGCGGATCGTGCTGCCTGCCGTCGATCGACCGCTCGAAGGAACGCGCGAGCGTGACGCATTCGAGGTCCTCGCCGACGACGTCGCGCGCGCGCTCGATGCTGCACCGGAGCCCGAGATCGTGCCGGCCGTCCTCGGCGACGTGACGAGCGGGACCGCACCGCCGGTCGACCTCTCGCGCGTGAGGCTGCTCGGCGCTTCGGACGCGACCGCGCAAGCGCGCGGTGTCGTCCAGGTCGTCCGTGAAGCGCTGCTCGCCGGCGTCGTCCTCGAGAAGATCGCCGTCGCCGTGCCGGTGAACGACGAGCGCACGCTCGTCCCGCTCCGACGCGCGCTCGCCGATGCGGGCATCGTGACCTTCGAAGCGCGCGGCGCCCCGATGTCGTCGTCGCCGGCGGTCGCGGCCGCCCTCGGTGCGCTCGAGACCGCGACGACGCTCGACCGCATCGGCGTCGCGCGGCTCGCCGCCTCCGGCTACGTCGATCCCGAGCGGCTCGCGCCCGGGCGAGCGGAGCGCCGCGAAGCGCATCGTGCGCTCGCGCGCGCGGCCCAGAAGCTCGAGGCCTCGCCGACGGCGGAAGGCGCCGACGCCGTGAAGCGCCTCGCGCGGACGGTCTCGACCGAGCCCAGCCTCGAAGCGGAGCTCGTCATCGCGCTCGCCGAGCGCCTTGCGGCTGCTGCCCCGGCGAGCACGCGAGGCGAGCGCGTCCGCGCGGCGCGCGCGCTCTGGGCGTCGCTCGGGATCGGCCTTCGCGCCGGGCGAGGCGGTCTCGCCTCGTTCACGCGTGACGAGGCGCCGCGCGGCGTCGCCCGCGCCGAGCGACTCGCAATCGCGCGTGACACGCGGGCGTGGGACGCGCTCGCGACGGCGCTCGACGCCTACGAAGCCGCGGCCCAGGCGATGAGCGGTCTCGACCAGGTCGTCTCCGCCGAAGTGTTCCGCCTCGAGATCAAGGCGCTGCTCGACGACGCGACGGGCGTGCCGGGGGCAGGCAGGGCAGGGGCGCTCCGGATCGCGCGGCTCGCGGACGTGCCCGGCGAGGAGCTCGACCTGCTCGTCGTGATCGACGTGAACGAGGGCGTGCTCCCCCGCGACCTCTCGCAAGACGCCCTCGTCTCGGAAGGCCTCGCCGAAGCGCTCGAGCGCGTCTCGCAGGGCCGCTACAAGCCGCGTGACACGACCGTCACACGCGCACGGCAGCTCGCGGCGCTGGCGGCCGGCGCGGCGGAGTCCTCGGTCGTCACGTTGTGCTTCACGCGCGAGGACGCCGCGGGGGCGCCGCTCGCCCCCTCTCCGGTCGTCGACTTCCTCGAGCGCGCCGGCGCCGTCGTCTCCGCGCCGCCGCCTTCCGATCCGATGCGTGCCGCTCCTTCCGCGCGCCTCCGCGCGCGGCGCGAGCGCGCACGCGAAGCGTTCTTCCTCGATCCGGAGCGCCCGCGCTCGGACCTCGTCGCCGCGCTGGCTGGGTCGCCCTCGATCGCCGAGATCCTGACGCGCGAGACGGGCGGCGGTGCGCGCGCGCTCGCGGTCACGGCGCTCGAGCGCTTCGCCCGCTGCGCGTTCCAGGGTTACGCCTATGCCGTGCTCGCGGCGCGCGAGCTCGAGCGACGCGAGGAGCGCCCGGACGCGCGTGAGGAGGGGAACCTCGTGCACGACGCCCTCGCCGCCGCGTTCTCCGCGACGGCCGCCGAGTGGCCGGCGCGGCCGCGCGATGGCGCCGGCATCCGCGAGCGCGCGGTCGCGGCAGCCGACGCGGTCCTCGCGCGCGAGACCGGGCACGCGCCGCTTCGCGCCGTGACGCGCCTGCGCGTGCGCGATGCCGTCCGCGCCGTCCTCGACGCCGCGATCGCCGACGAGACGTGGGACTTCGCCTTCGCGGAGCGGTCGTTCGGCGGCGCCCGTCGGCGGCCGGGCGAGGCCGAGCGCACGGCGGAGGAGCCGTGGCCGCCGCTCGTGCTCGACGACGGCGCGACGCGCGTGACGCTCCGGGGCGGGATCGATCGGATCGACCTGACGCACGACAAGAAGGGCGCGCGCGTCGTCGACTACAAGCGGAGCAAGAGCACGGTCACGTCCTCGACCGCATCGCTCGGCGAGACGGCGCTCCAGATCCCTCTCTATGCGTGTGTAGTCGCGCGGCGAACGGGCCTTCACACGACGGGCGCGTACATGCCGACGCAGCCTCGCGATCTCGCCGACGAAGCGAGCGGCCGTGGCAGCGCCCGTGCGCGCGAACGGATCGAAGAGCTCGTCGCCCGTGACGAGAGCGGACTTGCCGAGATCGAGAAGCGCGTGCTCGTGCTCCTCCGCCGCGCACGTGGGGGGGACCTCGTCCCGCTTCCTCACGACGACTCCGAGTGCCAGCGGTGCGCCGTGAGCGGCGCCTGCCGGAAGCCGCGCTTCGCGATGACGCCGGCCGAGGACGAAGAGGAGGGCGCGTCGTGAGCGCGAGCCTCTACGCGATGCCGAAGAACCTCGTCCTCGCCGCGAGCGCGGGGACCGGCAAGACGTTCGCGCTCGTCGGCGTCGTCGTCCATGCGTTCGTCCGGGGCGCAGGAGGCGGCGAAAAGCCGATCGACCCCGCGCGCGTCGTCGCGACCACGTTCAGCCGCAAGGCAGCCGCCGAGATCCGAGAGCGCGTCACGTCGGAGCTCGAACGGCTCGCCGCTGCGCCGGCGACGTCGCCCTACGCCCCTGCGCTCCGCGGCGAGGAGACGGGCGCGCGCCTCACGGACGACGCGATCGCGCGGCGCGCTCGGCACGCGCTCGCACGTCTGCCCGCCGCGCGCTTCGGGACGCTCCATGGCTTCGCGACGTCGATCGTCCGCTCCTATGCCGTCGAGCTCGGGCTCGGTCCGGGATTCGATCTCGCGACCGAGGCCGACGCGAACGCGCGCTGCGACGACGCGATCGCGCGTGCGCTCGAGACGCGCTTCACCTCGGCGCCCGACGCGGTCCGCGCGCTCGCCGAGGCCGCGGGCGGGATCGATCGGCTCGTCGTCCAGCTCCGGCGCACGCTCGGGCGGCTCGAAGAAGACGGCCGCGCGGCGCGTGACCTCGTCATCCCGGACGGCGACGCGCGCGCGATGGAAGCGCAGCTCGATGCGCTCCTCGTCCACGCGCGCGACCTCGTCTCGGCGCCGCGCTTCGAGCTCGCCGCGCGCGAGGTGCTCGACGCGCATCGCTCCGGCGACGAGGACCGACTCGAGGAGACGGTGACGGCGCTCTTCGACATCGATGCGCGCGGGAAGAAGTCGCCCGAGGTCGAAGCGTTCGGCATCTTCCGGCGCGAGCTGCCCGGCGCACGCAACGCGCTGCGCGGGCGGAACCTCGTCCGCGCCTACCGCGCGCGGCGTCGGTTCTCCGAGCTCGGGGTCCTCGCGCGGGACGTCCTCGCGGAGGCAGAGGAGGACGTGCGTCGAGTCGGTCGTGCCCGTGCGCAGCTCGGGTTCGGCGAGATCCTCCGCGCTGCGCGCGAGCTGCTCCTCGAGCGACCCGACGTCGCGGAGGAGGTCTCGCTCGGTCTAGACGCGCTCCTCGTCGACGAGTTCCAGGACACGTCGCGTGTCCAGCGCGATCTCCTGCAGCTGCTCTGGGCAGTGCCCGGGGCGCGTGCGCGTGGAACGGTCCCCGAGCTCGCAAGGATGCGTGCTTCGGGCCTCCTCGTCGTCGGCGACCGCAAGCAGTCGATCTACGGTTTCCGCGGCGCGGACGTGGGCGTCTTCGCCGAGCTCGCCGTCGGCCTCGCGGGACAGCCGGCGCGGGAAGCCCTCGGGATCCCGGAAGGCGTCACCTGGGAGCCCGAGCACCCGCTCGCGGACTTCCGCGCGCTGAGGCACAACCGCCGGAGCGTCGCGCCCGTACTCGCGTTCGCCAACGCATTCAGCGCGCGCCGCTTCCGTCCCGGCGATCCGCCGCCGGAGCTCTTCGAGATCGAGTACGTCCGCGAGACGGAGGACCTCCTCGTCCCGCCGGAGCGCGAAGCCGAGGTCCGCGCTGCTGGCGAGGCCACGCGCACGCCGCGGACGACATGGCTTCGCGTCGCGCCGAAGGGGAGCTCGTCCTCGCGCCTCGAGGAGGCGCTCGTCATCGCCGAGCGCGTGCGCCTCCTCGTCGATCGCGGGGAGCCCACGGTCGGAAAGGAGGCGCGGGCGCCCTCGTATCGGGACATCGCCGTCCTCGCGACCTCGAATGCGATGCTCGACGCGGTCGCGTTCGCGCTCGCGCAGGCCGACATCCCCTACGTCGTCGCGGGCAAGAGCTTCTTCCGCACCCGCGAGGTGCGTGACCTCGCGGCGATGCTCGGCTTCGTCCTCGACCCGAGCGACCGCCTCGCGATGCTCGAGGTCCTCCGCGGTCCGTGGGGCGGCGTGCACGACGAGACGTTGCTCGCCCTGGCCGCGCCCGGCGCCGGCCTCGTTCCGCTCGCACAGTGGAAGTCTCCTCCCACGCCGTCTCTCGTCCGGCCCGAGGATCGCGTCGCGCTCGACGCGATCGAGGAGCTCGTCACTGCGCTCTCCCGCGCCGCCGGAAGGCTCGGTCCCGGCACGATCCTGCGCGAAGCGGTCCGCGCCCGAGCCCTCGAGGACGTCCTCTTCCTCATGCCGCGCGGCGAGCAGCGCGTCGCGAACGTCCGCAAGCTCCTCGCGATCGCCGACCGGCACGAGGACGCGCGGGCGTTCCGCGCGTGGCTCGATCAGGCGACGGAGCAGGAGCTCGCCGAGTCCGAGGCCGCCACGTTCTCCGAGGAGGACGACGCCGTGCGCCTCCTGACCGTCCACGCGAGCAAGGGCCTCGACTTCCCGATCGTGTTCGTCCCCGAGGTCGGCTCCGCCGCCGCTCGAACGGACAAGGGCGCCGTGCGCGTCGACCTCGGCGCCGGCGACGAGCCGAACCAGCTCTGCGTCCGCGTCGTCGATGCGGGCGGGACCATCCTCGATCCGCCGTCGTACGCGCGTGCGTACGCGACCGCGAAGCGGCGCGAGCGCGCCGAACGGCAACGTCTCGCCTACGTCGCGATCACGCGCGCGGCGGACGCGATGTTCCTCGTCGGCGGTCGCTCGCGCGACACGGCGCTCGATCCCGGTGCCTCGAGCCTCGCCGTCCTCGAGGACCTCGCCTCCTCGGAGGCGACGCTCGCCGAAGCGTGCCTCGCGGTCGAGGACGTCCGGGTCCCGGAGGCTTCGATCCAGCGGTTCGAGGCGGACCTCGCCAACGAGGACGGCGCGAACGATGCCGCTCCTCCGCCCGCTCCCGAGGTCCGCCCGCGGTGGCGGTCGCTCCCGATCGCGCCGACGGCGCTCGCGGACTTCGACCACTGCGCGCGCCGCTTCGAGCTCGTGCACCTCCTCGGCTTTCCCGAGCACCAGCGCGTTCGCGCCGAGGAGCCCTCGCGCGCGGCCGTCGGCCTCGACGCGCGGGCGCAGGGTACTCTCGCGCACGCGGTGCTCGAGCGCGTGCCGCTCGAAGCGTTCGGGTCGGAGGAGGCGACCGCCTTCGCGAGCCGCGCGCTCGCGGCGGAGGGCATTCCGCCCGACCATGCGCAGCACGACGCGATCGTCCAGCGTGTGACGAAGTTCCTGACCGGCGCGTACGCGAAGGAGGTCGCCGCCTCCGGCGCGAAGATCGCGCGGGAGGTACCGTTCGTCCTTCCGGTGCCGGACGAGGAGGGGCGGGAAGTGGTCCTCCGCGGCAACATGGACCTCGTCGTCACGTGGCCGGACGGCTCGGTCGACGTCGTCGACTACAAGAGCGCCCGCTCCGGCGAGACCGCGCCGTATGCCTTCCAGCTCGATGTCTACGCCCTCGCCGCCCGCGCGGGGGCGGACGTGCCCCGCCTCCGCGCCGGCCTCGTCTTCCTCGGCGGCGCAGCCGGACGCCCGGTGTGGCGCGATCTCCCCACGGCAGAGGAGATTCGCGCGCGTCTCGCGCGTCTCGGCGACCGCCTCGTCGAAGCGCGCTGGAACGACCGCTTTCCGCGCGTCGCGCTCGACCGTTGCGAGGCGATCACGTGCGGCTTCATCGGGCGCTGTCACGCCGACCTCGGCTCGACGACGATCGATGAGAAGCCTCCGCGCGCGACGACGACGTGATCGAGGAGCGGTAGCCCGACCGTCTCGGCCGCCTCGGCGAGCTTCTGCGTGAAGAGCTGGTCCTCCGTGCTCGGCGTCGCATCGCCGCTCGGGTGGTTGTGCACGACGACGAACGCGCTCGCGCCGAGGCGGAGCGCGACGCGGAGCACGTCGGGCGCTCGCACCCCGACGCCGTGGAGCCCGCCGCGCGCGACGCAGCGTGCGCCGCGGAGCCCTCCGCGTCCGTCGAGGGCGAGGACCCACAGCTCCTCGTGCTCGAGCGCGACGAGGCGTGCTTCGGCCCACGCCGCGACGTCCGCGCTCGATGCGAGCTGCGGCGGCAGGCTCCGCGCGAGCTCCGCGCGACGTTCGCCGAGCTGGAAGGCCGCGCGCAGGCGGCGCGCGCGGCGCGGATCCCCGAGCAGCGTTTCGAGCTCCTCGGGGGCGCAGCGCGCGAGGTCGTCGAGACCGCCGGTCGAAGCGAGCGCGCGCTTCAGCGCCAGGCGCGACGCCGAGCCGAGAACCTCCGCGAGCAGAGTGAGGTCGTCCACACCGTCGGCGAGAGCAACGTCCTCGCCAACGTCGCGCGCGAGTCATCTCGCAGCGTTACCCGCTCCCCGACCTGGCCCAGGCCAGGCCGGTGGGTGGCCTCGGCCACCGCCAGGCCGGGATCGACCGAGAGAACAGGAAACAGGAAACCGGCAACCCGCAATGTCCCGTCCCGTCGCCTCCCGTTTCTCTCTCTCTCGCCGCGCGGCAGCGCGGTGCGCCGAAGGCGAGTAGGGGGAGCAGGTGTGTTCCCGGTCAAGGCCATGTTCAACCCTTCGCGGCAGCGAGCTCGGGCTTCCAGACGACCGCGTCCCGCGCCATCGCATTGAGGATCGTGAGGAGCTTCCGCATGCATGCGACCAGCGCCACCATCGGCGGCTTTCCCTTGTCGAGAAGCCGAGTGTGCAGCGCGCGGATCGCCGGGTTGAAACGGGTGGCCGATAGCGCCGCCATGTAGAGGACGGCTCGTACAGGGGCGCGTCCACCCCACGTCGTTCGCTTCCCTTCCGTCCTGCCGCTGTCGCGGTTCATCGGCGCGAGACCAGCCAGCGAGGCGATTCCCTTGCGGCTGAGCGTCCCGAGCTCGGGAAGCAGTGCCGTCAGCGAAGAAGAAAGGACCCGCCCCACCCCCGGGACCGATTGATTCCGGTCGTCGGCTGCCTTCCATGCCGGCGTCGAGCGGATGACGCCGTCGATGTCGCTGTCGATGTCGTCGATCTGCTTCGACAGGACCTCGATGACCGCATCGATACTGGCGTGCACCGCCGATGCCGCCGTCTGTTGCTTCCGTTTCTGCTCACCGGCTCGCATCTCGACCAACTGCCGACGTCGCACCACGAGAGCTTCAAGGTTGCGATGCGCCTCGTCCGCGATCGGCCTCACTTCAGGCTGAATGGCCTCCCCGAAGTGAGCGAGCACGTCTGCGTCGATGCGATCCGTCTTCGCGAGCCGTCCTGTTGCCTGTGCAAACTGACGGATCTGGCGCGCGTTGACGACGACGACAGGCAACTTGGCGGAGGCAAGCATCCGCACGACGCGCATCTCGTAGCCGCCTGTCGGCTCGAGAACGATGCGTTCGGGCTTTTTCAGCTTCGCGATGCGCTTGCGAAGCTCCGCGCATCCGTCGTCATCGTTGGTAACCGAGAAGCACTCTCCGGTCGGACGCACCGCGACGTCGAGCCGGTCCTTCGAGACGTCGATGCCGATGTTGATGTTCATGGTCGCCCCGCTCTGAGAACGACACTGGCTCCGCCCAACCTTGTGATGCGAGCTCTCGGCTCTGGCAGGTGTCCGGGCTCTTCCAATGCCTACGGCACGGCGATCCATGCTCCCCCGCGATCTCGCTGGATCGAGGCTCGGTCGGTCTGCCGTGCTGTAGACCTTTTTGCCGCCACGCGAGGTGCCTCCGCAAGGCGAACAAGTCTTCAGTGCCCCCTTGCATCGCCCTCGTCTCCGGGACGAGGGCGACGACTCGGAAGCCATCATACAAGGCTCGGGACCGAGAGCGAGCGAAGCGAGCGAAGGTCCTGAGGGGGACGAAGTCCCCACAAGACAAAGGAGTTCGAGCGAGAGTTTCGCCTGGAGGCGCGAAGCGCCGGAGGGCGAAACTCGAAGCTAGAACGCGCTCGTCGGCTTCTGGCAGACGCCGTACGCCGGGTCCTTGAACATCGTGCTCGTCTTGCAGACGAGCGACGAGCCGCAGCTCGAGCTCGAGCCGACCTTGCAGAGCTGGTAGCACTTGCGCGCGCCGGGCTGGCCGATGCACGTGAGGCCGACCGCGCAGTGCTCGGTGTCACACGAGTCGTTGACCTGTGCCTGCCCGATCTCGACGCAGCCGGTCTCGCCCGTGTCGGTCACCACCGCGCACGTCTCGGTCGCGGCGCAGGCGCCCGCGGTCAGGAGCTTGCACGCCTTGAGCGGCATGCAGACGGGCGCCTTCTCGTTCGTATCGACGAGCTTCTGCACGTCGCAGAAGGTCTTGCCGCCGCTCTGGCTCGTCTTGCCGTCGCACGTGTCCGCGCAGCAGTAGTGGCGGCAGACGGAGCCCTTCTCGCCCTCGACGCAGTCGAAGCCCGGCGCGCAGTCGCGTCCGGTCTGGCACGCGACGCCATCGGTACCCCCGCGATCGGCTTCCTTGCACCCGGGCGAGATGCTCTGGGTCGCCGAGGTCCGCTCGAGCCGGCAGCCGAACGCGGCGCTCTCGCCTGCGTCGGGCTCGTACGGCTGGGCGCAAGCTTGCGCCCCCGTCGTGGCGCGCGAGCCGTCCTCGTCCGGCAGGCACGCGTAGTCGGTGACGTGGCACAGCGGGTTTCCGCGATAGGAGAGGTTCGGCGAAGGTGCGCCGGCGTCGGCACCGGCGTAGGCGGGGCTCTCGGTGGGGTCGGTGCCCTTGCCGCTCGGCGAGTCCGAACTGCCCGCCCGCGTCGCGGTGTCCGACGACGACTCGAAGCTGCCCCCGCAACCCGGTCCCCGGATCAAACCGAAGAGCAGGAAGGAGCTAGAGCCCAGCCGGACGAGAAGACCGTCGATACGCAAGACAACCGCCTACGAAGAGAAAGATACCGCCGAAGTGGCCGCCGTCCCGCATCGGGACGGAAAGAAGAAGGAGGCTCGCTCCTTCCCGAAAGATACACGCGTCGTGCCGCCTCGGCGCACGCCGCTCGAACCGTGATTTCCGCGACCTTACCCCATGGTCGGTCCAGCTGCCATCGGGGCCCCCCATGACGCCGGTGTCAGGGTGGGCCGCATCGCCCTTCTCGGACGTGCCGAGAAGGCCGCGCTCAGCGGGCTTCGAGGTCGCGCGTGACCGCGTTCCCGGCGGTGTCGTACGCGCGGACCATGACGATGTGCGAGCCGGGAAGGACGACGCTCGAGACGTCGCTGTCGACTGCCTCGTCCGTCGTGTCGAAGACGCCGTCGGCAGGCGCGAGCGGCTTCCACTCGAGCTTTCCGTCGACGGAGAACTCGACGCGCGTGATCGGCGACGTCCCGTCGACGACCCGCACGCGGAGACGACGTCCCGCCATCTCGAGCTTTTCGATCCGCGGCGGCGTGTTGTCGACGAGCACGACCTCGGACACGAGGACGTGCTTCTGCACCTGATCGGGGGCGTTCGCGAGCTCGTCGCTCGCTTCGACGCGGACGCGGTAGCGGCCTTCGGGCAGGGCCGCCGTGTCCCAGTCGAGCTCGGCCTTGGTGAGGACCTCGTCGGCCTTGAGCGCATCACGCCAGAGCGCCTGGCCCTCGCGCTGGAACGACACGCGGTAGCGGAGCGCGTCGTTGTCGGGGTTGTCGACCTTCCAGGTGACCTTCACGACGGAGTCGTGCTTGCCGACGTCGCCGCCGCTCGCGGGCAGGCTGCTCGCAGGTTCCTTCGTCGGGCCACCCTTCACGACCGCGGTCACGTCGGTGACGACGGGCCGGACGTTGTCGGTGACGAACGGGATCGTCACTTCGTGGAGCACCGCATTCGGATCACGCGCCCAGCGCGCGCGGACCTGGATGTAGCGGGCCGGCGTCGACGCGATCACGCCGGGCGCCGTCAGCGGGTTGCTCCACGCAGTCCACGTCGCGTCGGGCGTCGCCGTGTTGCCCGACCGCGTCGAGAGCTCGAGGGCGCCGGTGGCGCGCCACGAGAGCGTGCCGAACCGCGCGCGGAGGGTCGCATCGAGCACCTTGCTCGTCCAGACCGCGTCCTGTCCGCCGCGCCCGAGGATGCGGTGGAACACGGGCGGGTCGCTCGTCACGACGTAGCCCTTGTTCCCGGCGACGGCGAGCGCGCCGACCTGGCGCTCGTCGGTGTCCGCGACGAGCGTGACGACGTGCGCGTCGTCGACGGTGTAGACGCGCCCTTCGGCGCCGGTGCCGACGTAGGGACGACCCGACTCGTCGAGCGCGAGCGAGAGGTAGTGCGTGTCGTCGTGCTTCATCATGCGCTCGGACCGACCCTGCGCATCGAAGCGATAGAGCGAGCCCTTGCCGGCCTTCACGCGGGGCCCGGTCGTCGGTCCGGGCGCGACGCGGGCCGCCGCGGGCGACCGGCGCGGCGGCTCCGGGATCTCGCCGTACTCGTTCGCGACGACCCAGACGTGCCCGTCCTTCGCGACGGCGATCGACTTGATCTCCTCGCCGGGGAGATTCGCGAGCACGGTCGCCCGGCCGGGGCCCGTGATCTTGAAGATGTCGCCCTTGCCGGTCGAGCCCGCGTAGAGGTCGCCGTTGTCGGCGAGCGCGAGCGACACGACGTGGTTCTCGGTCGAGCGGAAGTAGACCGAGCTCGAGCCGTTCGGCTCGACCCGGAAGACCTTCCCCTCCGGACCCGTCGCCGCGAAGAGGCCGGTGCCCGCCTTGTCGACGACGAGCGCCCAGACGTGGCTCGTGTCCGGGAGCGTCGCGAACGGCTCGGCGCGGCCCTGCACGAGGCGGAAGATCTTCCCGTCGGGCATCGTCGCCGCGTAGACGGCGCCGTTCTTCGCCTGGACCAACGACGTGACCGCGAGCGAGCCCGTGTCGGCGTAGGCGGAGACCTGATCGCCGGCGATCTTGTAGACCTTGCCGCCGGGGCTCGTGCCGACGAGCACGGTGCCGTCGGTGAGCGTCACCGCCGTGAACGTCGCGGTCGCGTCGGGGATCGCCGCGTTGCCGAGCGTGAAGCCTGCGCGGACTGCGCCGTCGGAGCTCACGGCGACGCCCTTGAGGTCGCCGCCCGAGAGCTTCTCGAGCGTGTCGAGCACGAACGTGCGCGTGCCGACCGCCTGCGCTTCGTGGGTGGTGGCGACCGAGACGACGGCGAGAACGCCGGTCATCGCTGCAGCGCGCAGCACGCGCTTCGCGAGAGAGAAGTGCATGACTCGGATCTTACACGGCCGGTTCGAACACCGGGAAAAACGCGCGAAAGAGCTCAGCCCTCCGGCCCTGCTCGCGCTGTCAGTAGGCGGCGGGACGGCCGAGGATCTCACCGCAGGACCGGCCGGACCTTGACCTTCACGCGGTCGCTGCCGTCGACGTAGCGCTCCATCGGGACGATCGTCCGCGCGTACGCGCCGAACGCGTCCGGCGCGACGTCCGAGCTCACGGGCCGGAGCGCGTCGAGCGCGAACGGCGGGAGGCGCTCGGCGACGTGGCCCTTGTACGCGACGCCCTGCGACTTGAGCCGGAACTGGAGCACGAGGCTGCGCGGCAGGACGGTCTGACGCGTCGAGTTCGCGAGCAGCTCGCCGAGGCTCTGCGGCGACGCGAGGTCGGGCGCGACCTGGTAACCGGGCACGACCTCGACGTCGACGTCCTTGCCGGCGAGCTCCTCGGGGATGCGCGTCTCGAGCACCTTCGTGATCTCGGGCCCGACGAACGGGACGAGGTGCACGCGGACGCGCACCGCCTGACCCACGTCGACGACGGGGTCGATCAGGTCGACGCCGCGGAGGCGCCACAGCTCGCGCGCGTAGTCGACGGTGAGGACCGACTCGACGCCTTCGACGTGGGTGTTCTCCCACGGATTGTTGAGGACCTCGCCGACGGCGCGCGCGATCTTCGAGTGCGCGAGGTCGCCCGCGTCGGGCATCCCGCCGGTCGCAACGCCGAAGTCCTCGAGCTCGATCTGGCCGTAGCCCTTCACCTTCAGCTTCGACGTGAGGCGCCAGGTGACGTCACGCCGCTCGTTGACGGACGCGTCGACGACGGAGCCGAGGACCGACGCCGAGAGCGAGCTCGACATGAACTTGTCCTCGGCGATCTCGACGTTCCACTTGTTCTTCGGGATCCCCTGAGCTCCGCGGATCTCGACCGAGAGCGGGAAGATCGGCGCGTTCTTCGACTCGTCGACGATGACCGAGCTCTGTCGGTCCTGCACGAGCGCGCCGAGCGGCCGCGCGGCCTCGCCGATCTTCGAGCTGTGCTGATCGCTCGCGAAGATCCAGTGAACGCGGCCGATCGCGGCGGGGAGGGCGATGACGCCGGCCTCCATCATCGGGTGGCCGAAGCCGCAGAGCACGTTGCCTTCGACGTGCGTGACGGTGCCGAGGCCCATGAAGGACACGTCACCGCGCGCCATCTGGATGCCGAGGCCGCCGCCGTCGACGTAGTGGAGCGGCGCGTTCGGGTCGGGCTTGCCGCCGCCGCCGCCGCCGGCCTGCACCGGCTCGAGGCCCATCGGCGCGAAGAGCTTCCGGACGAGGGCGAGGCTCCGATCGCTCATGCCCGCGAGCATGAGCGGCGTCGCGGCGGGGACGACCGGCCGCGTCGGGTCGGTCCCTGCGTTCATCCGCGTCGCGATCTGCGCGGCGTGCGCTTCGACGTCGTAGGTGCCGGGCGGCCCCTGGAAGCCGAGCGGCGAGGGGGTCGGGCGATCGTTCTCGGCGCGCCTGCCCTGCGAAGCGTCCTTGTTCTTCGGGAGCGGCGCTCCGCCTTCGAGCGGCCAGAAGCCGGGCGGAATGGGCCTCCGCATCTCGGTGAGCATCGGCGCGATCGGCGTGACGCCGGCGACGGGCTCGACCTGGAACGCCGCCCAGCTGTACGCGTACGCTCCGGCGAGACGTCCATCGAGGTAGATCGGGCTGCCGCTCATCCCGCGCACGTTCTTCGTGACGTTGAGGCGTGGGTGCGGCGTCTTCACGAGGATCAGCTCCTGCGAAGGCCGGAAGTTCTTGAGCACGCCGACGACCTCGACGTCGAAGCGCTCTGGCTCGGTGCCCTTGAACACCGTGAGGCCGTAGCCCTTCATCCCGTCCTTGATCTCGTCGACGGAGATCGTCTTCGCCTTCGCGTCGCCGCGTGCGAGCGGGATGGTGAAGCCGAGGCCGGCGAGGAGACCGGCAACCACGGCGCCGAGCGGCAGGAGCTCTTTCGTCACCGCACCATCGTTGCGCAGTGTGCGAGGTCCGACAAGCTTTCACGCGGCTGAGCGCGCGTCAGTACGGGTTCGGCGGAGCTTCGTCGGGGGCGCCGGGAGGGGCAGCCGAAGCGGCCGCCGTGACGGCGCCCGCATCCCGCGCCCGCGGGCGTACTGCCGCGCGCTGCGGTGTGATCGGAAGGAGGGCGACCTCGACCTCGTCCGGCGTGGCGTCGTCGACGAGGACGATCGTGTCCTCGTGCCCTTCCGCTCGCACGACGACCTGGACCGATCCGCCGTCCTCCGGGCGGGCGAGCCGGTCGACGCCGCGCGGGAGCACGGTGCCTTCGACGATGAGGAGCGCCGTCGGCGGATCGACCTTCACGTGGACCGTCCCGCCCGGGAGCGCCGCCTGCGTCGCGGCGGCGGCGACGGTGGCAGCCGGCTCGGGCGGCGCGACCGCGACCGGAGCGGCGGAGACGACCGCCGAGACGTCCGGACGCGCGACGGTCGCCTTCGCGCGTTTCGTGGTCCACACGTAACCGAGGACGCCGAGACCGAGCACGGTGCCGACGAGCACGGCCGCGATCGCGCCCGCGTAGCCGCTCGTCTTCGGCCCCGAGCGACGTTCGACCGCGACGCCGCCGCCGGCCGTGTCGACGGCCGAGAGGTTGCGCACCGACCGCATCGCGTCGTTCAGTGCGCGCGCGCGCGCTTCGGACTCGGCTCCGCATCGCTCGCGGACGAGCATCGCGACGTGCGCCGGGAGGACCGCCGGGCCGCTCACGGCCAGCCACGACTCGAGCGCGCGCTGCATGTCCTGGGCGGTCGCGAAGCGGTCGCTCGGCTCGTTGGCGAGCGCGCGCACGACGATCTGCTCGAGCGCCGCGGGGTAGCCGGGCACGAGCTCGCTCGGGAGCTGATAGTTGCCCATCACGATCGCCGCCATCACCTGCGGATCGTGCTCGCCCGTGAACGGCTTCTGGCCGGTCGTGATCTCGTAGAGGACAGTGCCGAGCGCGAAGACGTCGCTCCGGCGATCGAGCCCGCCGCCCATCAGCTGCTCCGGAGACATGTACGCGAGCTTGCCCTTGATCTGGCCTGCGAGCGTCATGTGCGACTTGCCGAGCGCCTTCGCGACGCCGAAGTCGGTGACCTTCACGGACCCGTCGGTGCCGACGAGCACGTTGTGCGGGGACACGTCGCGATGGACGACCTCGAGGTGCCGGCCGTCGGGGCCGCGCAAGTTGTGAGCGGCGTGAAGGCCTCCGCACGCGTCGGCGACGATCTTCGCCGCGATCCGCGGGTCGATCGGGATCTTCGGCGAGTCGCCTTCCTCTTCGCCGGCGGGGCGGAGGAGGCGCATGAGCGAGGGGCCGTCGACCCACTCCATCGCGAGATAGAGCGAGCCGTTCTCGTGCGCGAGCTCGTAGGTCTCGCAGACGTTCCGATGGCGCACGCGCGACGCGATGCACGCCTCGTCGAAGAACATCTGCTGGAACGACTCGTTCTCCGCAACCTCCGGGAGGAGGAGCTTGAGCGCGACCACTTGTCCGGTCGCGCGCACGCGCGCGGCCCAGACCTGCGCCATGCCTCCCGTGCCGACGAGAGTGAGCAGGTCGTAGGGCCCGATCGGCGCGCCGGGACGCGGCTCGCCGTCGGACGGTGCTGCGGGATGCGCCGTGCCCAACGTAGCCCGAAGTATAGAGGTCCCTCTCCGCCAGCCCGGTAGGAAAAATGGCCAGCGTCCGTGTGGCCGCTCAGCCGCTCAGCTGCGTGGATGTGGCCGCGCCGTAGGTCCTCGTCGGCCACGCACGGTCGGCCTCCGTGCTGACGTGCAGGGTGCCTTCGTCCTCCCGGACGGCGACGAGCTCGCCGCCTTCGAGCAGTCGGCGAATCGCACAGTTGCCGGGGAGCACGTGTGCGAAGAACGTCGTGATCCCGCGTGCGCGCGCTTCGCGGACGAGCGCGTCGCGGAGCGCTCCGCCGACGCCCCGCCCCTGGACGTCGTCCCACACGACGAACGCGATCTCGGCGCTCGTCGCGTCCTCCGGAGACCGGATGAAGCGCGCGACGCCGACGATCGCGCCGCGCGGCAGCTCACCGAAGCGTTCCCGCACGCACGCGACGAACGCGACGTGGTCGTGGCCGTCGACCTCGGTGAGGTACGTCCACTGCGCGGGGCTCAGATCCTCGACCGCTGCGTGGAAGCGCTGGAAGCGCGTGTCCGGCGACAGACGGCGGAACCCGGCGCGGAGCTCCGGAAGGTCATCCGGCCGGATCGGGCGGAGGTCGACGAGGAGCGGAGGGAGGTTCATGACGCAGTGAGTCTAACGTCGGGCGGATATGACGCAAGGCGTCTTGTGCATGGAACCAGAAGCGAAACATTCCCGTGACGAAGCGCTGCTGCGTTGCGTCGAGAAAGGCATGGTCCGTCCTCGGCCGGAGCTCCTGCGGACGGACGTGCTGCGGTCGGGCGGTCGCGGTAGAAGCGCCGGATGTTGCTCGGGGTTCTGGGGCAGGCCGAAGCGGCGGAGGCGAACGCGGCGGCAGGCTCCGTCGGTCACGCGGCGTGGTGGATGCTCGGTGCGCTGGCGGTGCTCGCGATTGCGTACCGCTACTACTCCGCGTTCCTCGCTGCGCGCGTGCTCTGCCTCGACGACACGCGCACGACGCCCGCGCACCGGCTGAACGACGGTCAGAACTTCCACCCGACGAACAAGCTCGTGTTGTTCGGTCACCACTTCGCTGCGATCACCGGAGCGGGGCCGCTCATCGGACCCGTCCTCGCGGCGCAGTTCGGCTTCTACCCGGGCTTTCTCTGGATCCTCTTCGGCGTCGTCCTCGGCGGGGCGGTGCACGACTTCGTCATCCTCGTCGCGAGCACGCGCAGGAACGGCCGCTCGCTCGCGGAGATCGCGCGCGACGAGCTCGGCCCCACGCTCGGCTTCGTGACCGCGCTCGCGATCCTCTTCATCGTCGTCATCGCGCTCGCCGGCCTCGGCAACGTCGTCGTCGGCGCCCTCGCCGAGAGCGCGTGGGGCGTGTTCACCGTCGGCGCGTCGATTCCGATCGCGCTCGCGATGGGTCTCTTCATCTACCGCGTGCGCGGCGGGTCCGATCGCGGCATCCGCGAGGCCTCGATCGCCGGCGTCACGCTGCTGCTCGTCGCGCTCGTCGTCGGCAAGAGCGTCGGCGACTCCGCGTTCGCCGAGCACCTCAAGCTCTCGAAGACGGCGCTCACGCTCGCGATGGCGGCCTACGGCTTCATCGCGAGCATCCTGCCGGTCTGGATGCTGCTCTGCCCGCGCGACTATCTGTCGAGCTACATGAAGATCGGCACGATCGCGCTGCTCGTCGTCGGCGTCGTCGTCGTGAACCCGATCATCCAGATGCCGGGCACGACGCCGTTCATCCACGGTGGCGGTCCGGTCGTGAAGGGACCGCTCTTCCCGTTCGTCTTCATCACGATCGCGTGCGGTGCGATCAGCGGCTTCCACGCGCTCGTCTCGAGCGGCACGACGCCGAAGATGGTGAGCCGCGAGTCGGACTGCCGATCGATCGCCTACGGCGCGATGCTGATGGAAGGGCTCGTCGGGATCACCGCCCTCGTCGCCGCCTGCGCGATGCCGCAAGACGACTACGTCGCGATCAACACGAACCCCCAGGTCGCCGTCGTCGCGAGCGCGCCGGCCGGCACCGGCCTCGCGAAGAGCGTCGAACAGCTCGAACGCGCGACGCCGTCGTTCTCGGACCACGATCGCACGCTCCTCGGCCTCCGTCCGGGCCAGTCGGCTTCCGACCTCGCGAGCCGGAAGATCCCGCTCGCGACCGCGCTCTCGCTCTCGAACAAGGCGCTCGCCGCGCTCGAGTACGGCGTCGACGCCGCGGCGCCGCGCGCGACGATGCTCGAGGACGCGGACTTCGCACGCCTCGGGGTGAAGGTGAAGGAGCTACCCGGCCTGCAGCAGAAGGCCGACGAGGTCGTCGTCGCGCGAACCGGAGGAGGCGTCTCGCTCGCGGTCGGGATGGCCCGCGTCTTCAGCGGCCTCCCCGGGATGGGGACCCTGCTCTCGTACTGGTACCACTTCGCGATCATGTTCGAGGCGCTGTTCATCCTCACCACGATCGACACCGGAACGCGGATCGGGCGCTTCCTCATGCAGGAGTTCATGGGCCGCTTCTCGCCCGAGCTCGGCAAGTCGACGTCGCGCACCGGCGCGTTCGCCGCGACCGGCCTCGTCGTCGCGGGCTGGACCTACTTCATCCTGACGGGCAGCATCCAGACGATCTGGCCGATGTTCGGGATCGCCAACCAGCTCCTCGCCTGCACCGCGCTCTGCGTCGGCACGACGATCCTCCTCCGCGAGGCGCCGAAGAAGTCCTACGCGCTCGTCACGGTCCTGCCGCTCGCGTTCGTCGGGACGACGACGCTCGCGGCAGGCGTCGAGAGCATCCGGCACATCTTCCTGCCCATGACGCAGAACCCGGCGACGCGCACGACGGGCCTCGTCAACGTCGCCGTGACGGGGCTCCTCCTCGCCTGCGTCACGATGGTGATCGTCGGCAGCGCGTTCCGCTGGTGGGGCCTCGCGCGCACCACCCGCTCGCAGGAAGCGCTCGCCTCGTGAGAGCTGCCCTCGCGTGGTCGCTCACGGTCGCGCTCGCGGTGCACGTCGTCGCGCACGTCGCGCTCTCGATCCTGCTCG
The DNA here is from genome assembly GCA_039809485.1 of Polyangiaceae bacterium. Taxonomy (GTDB): domain Bacteria; phylum Myxococcota_A; class Polyangia; order Polyangiales; family Polyangiaceae; genus Labilithrix. The sequence continues at coordinate 20,849 of JBDHVE010000112.1, forward strand.
CCCAGAAGGAGCCGCGCTGGCGCGGGCTCGTCGCGTTCGTGCTTCCGCCGCTCGCGTTCTGGTGGGGGCTCGAGAGCGGACGACGACGCCTCGCCTTCGTCTGGCTCGGTGCGCTCGCGCTCTATGCGTTCGGCGTCGCCGCCGCGTGACGGATGGACGTCGTCACGACGACATGGCGCGCGGCCGTGTCGGGAGGGGGCACGACGACCTCGGCCCTGCTCGCCAGAGAAGGAGAGAAGGGCCGAGGGAGAAGGGCCTCAGGCCTTCTTCGCGTCGGCCGCGTTCTGGTCGTAACCAGCCGGGTGAACCGGGAACGCGGGGGTGCCGTTGCGGCGCAGGTCGCGCTTGTTGCGCTTGCCCTGGGTGGTCTTCTTCCGCTTCCGGATACGCTCGAACTGCTGGGTCGACGAAACCATGGTGATGTCCTCGAAAGGGGGCGCACCATGACGAATCATGCCTCTTCTGTCAAGGCGCGCCCTCGTGTTTCCGGCATGAAAAAGCCCGGCCCCCTCGTGAAAGGGACCGGGCTCGTCGGGCGCGAGACGGCCGCCTAATGACGGATCGTGACCGGCGCCGAGTACGTCGCCTCGGCGAACGGAGCGACCTTCGCCTTCATGAGCGCGCCCTTGATGCACGCCTCGGCCGGCTTGCCGACGGCGCCGCCGCTCACGCTGACGCTCTGGACGGTGCCGTTCGAGCCGAAGACGACGCTCGCGCGCGAGATCGGATCATCCGGCCCGAGGCAGCGACGCGCCTCGGGGAGCACCGCGCCGAGGGCGCCGGTGATCGCGCCCTGCGAGGGCTTCTGCGGAACGGTGCCGGCCGCGGGGCCGCCACCACCGGCGGGGCCTGCCGCGGGGGTCTGGTTCTCGTTCGCACCGACGGCCTTGCGCATCTCGTCGCCGAGCGCGCCGACCGGGCCGGTCGCCTGCGGGATGTCCTTCTGCGCGACCTTCGGCTCCTCCTTCGGAGCGTCGGGCTTCGCCGCAGCAGGCTCCGCCTTCGCGGCCGCGGCGGGCCTCGCGCCACCGGTCGCCCGCGGCGTGATCTTCGCGGACTTCGAGTCCGCCGCGGTCGGCAGCGCGTTCAGGTCGGTGCCGGGCTCCGAGGGGGCCGCGGGCGCCTCGGCGATGGGCGCGGTCTGCGTCGGCGCGGGCGTCGTGTCCGCCTTCGGCGCCGGCTTGGTGTCGTTCATCGCGACCGCTTCGGCGGCGGTCTTCGCCTGGTGGCCCTTCAGGACCACGAAGCCGCCCGCCGCGGCCGCCGCGAGGGCGACGACGGCGAAGACGCCGGCGATGACCTTGCCGCCGCCACCCTTCTTCTCGGGCTGCGCTGCCGTCGGCGCGCTCTGCGAGGCGAGGGCTGCCATCGGCGCGGACGCCGAGGGAGCCGCCGCCGACACGGGGGCCGACGAGATCGGAGCCGCGGCCGACGCGACCGGCTGAGAAGCAGGCGGCATCGACGCCGGCATCGGCGGGATCGTCGGGACGGGCTGCGCGACCGGGCCCGGGCGGACCGAGTGCGGCTCGTCGTCGAAGAGGCCGGCGCTCGCGAGCGGCGTCGTCTGCGCGCGCTCCGAAGCATGCGGATCCGAAGCGGCAGCGGCCGCCAGGTCCACGATGCCGGAGTCGTCCTTCTTCTCGCTCGATTCCACCGCGCGCTGGACACCGCTCGGCTGCGAGACGGAGGGCGGCGGAGGCGTCAGCTGGCCGCTCTGGGCCATCTTCGCGAGATCCTGGAGGCTGCGACGGTCACGCTCACGGTCGACGGGCATCGTCATGCGTTCACCTTCACGCGGAGCCCGGGCTTCCGCCCGGAAAAGTGGATCACCAACGACCGGGGTCGAAGGCGACGCGGAGTTATGACCGTCTTCGACGGATTGTCCAAGGGGAGCTGAAAACAAATCGTCGTCCGAGAGGCCTTCGGATCCGGGGGCTGCGTCATCCGACCGGACTCGATCGAGAACGGAACGGGCGCTCGCTTCCCATTCCATCGAACTTTTCTCGGCGTCCGGCCACTCGCGGAGCGCGGCGTCGAGGAGCACTTTCTTTCGCGTCTCACTCACGTCCCATCTCCCTCGGAATCGAAGCCCCGGGCATCGAGGAACGCCTTCAGTTTGCGGCGTGCCTCGTGGACACGCCACGCGATCGTCCCCTCCGGCGCGCCGAGGATCGCGGATGCGTCCTCGTGCGAGCGGCCGTCGATGCAGACGAGGATCAGGGTCGTACGGAGCGTGTCGCTCAAGCCGTCGATCCCTTCGCAGAGCGTCGCGTACAGCTCGCGCCGCTGCGCCTTGCCGGCCGGGTCGCCGGTCTCGGGGCGACGGTCCGCGAGGAGGAGGCCGTCGAGACGCGGATCCTCCGTGTCGTGCGTCGTCCGCGAGGCCTTCCTCGAGCGGAGGCGGTTCAGGGCGAGGTTGATCGTGATCCGGTACAGCCAGGTGTACGGCTCGCTCCGGCCGTCGAACCGCGCGAGGGCGCGGTAGGCGCGGATGAACGTCTCCTGCGCGACGTCCTCGGCCTCGGCGCGGTCGCGGAGCATGTGCACCGCCAGGCGGTGGATGCGGGGCTGGTGCCGCTTCACGAGGATGCCGAAGGCATCCCGGTCGCCGGCCCGGGCCCGATCGACCAGGTCGCGGTCGGACGGCGGGGCGGCAACGTTTCGGGACTCGGAGCTACGGCTCGGGTTCGTCATCCGCCGCACATGAGAGAGTGGCGCCCTTTCCCCTCCCCACGACGAAGACGATGGGTTTCCCCCATCCCCATCGCCCAGAGGCCACGACGATACCGTGTCCACGGGAATGGGACCAACGTCCCGCGCCTTCCTTGGGCCACACGACTCATCCGTTCCCTCACCTCATGGTGGGGGGCCTTCCCCCCGCTCCAGTTGTTCCCCTTCGGCGTCCCGAGCCACTACAACGTCGGAGCCGCCAGCATCGAACCCGTCGCCGGAACCCGAGCCGCCAGATGACCCAACGCGCCGAGATCCACGAGGACGTCCGCAAAGCGCTCGCCGCCGAGGAGGGGGGACGGCGCTGGCTGCGTCGCGCCCTGCTGCTCGCGGTCGTCGCGGCCCTCCTCGGCGGAGGCCTCGTCGTCCGCGCCAAGAACCGACCGCCGCCGGCGGCGAAGTACGTGACGACGGCGCCGGCGCCCGGCGACGTCGCGGAGAAGGTGCAGGCGACGGGCGCGGTTCAGCCGGTCCTCCAGGTGAACGTCGGGTCGCAGGTGAACGGGCGCGTCGCGAAGGTGAACGTCGACTTCAACTCGATCGTGAAGAAGGGCGACGTCCTCGCGGAGATCGATCCGGTCCAGTACGGCGCGCAGGTCAGCCAGGTGAACGCGCAGCTCGCCGCGCAGCGCGCGAGCGTCGAGAGCTCGAAGGCGAACGCGGCCGCGGCGAAGGTCGCCTTCGAGCGCGTGCAGCGTCTCTACCAGCAGAACCTCGCGAGCAAGGGCGAGCTCGACACGGCGCAGGGGCAGTACGAGGTCGCGAAGGCGCAGGCCTCGGCGTCGGAGGCGCAGGTCGGCGCGATCCAGGCGCAGCTCCAGCAGTCGCAGACCAACGTGGGCTGGACGAAGATCTACTCGCCCGTCGACGGCGTCGTCGTCTCGCGCGCGATCGATCCCGGTGCGACCGTCGTCGCGAGCTTCCAGACGCCGACGCTCTTCGTCATCGCCCAGGACCTCCGGCGCATGCGCGTGATGGCGGACGTCGACGAGGCCGACGTCGGCAAGCTGAAGGAAGGGATGGAGGCGGAGGCGGTCGTCGACGCGTTCCCCGGCGAGTCCTTCAAGGGCCTCGTCATGCAGGTCCGCTACAGCCCGAACAACGTGCAGGGCGTCGTCACGTACTCGGCCGTCGTCGAGGTCGAGAACCCGGAGGAGAAGCTCCGCCCCGGCATGACCGCCACCGTCACGATCAAGACGCGCGAGTCGAAGAACGTGCTCCGCGTCGCGAACGCCGCCCTCCGCTACAAGCCGACGCCGCCGCTCGGCCCGAACGGCAAGCCGGTCCCGCAACCGCCCGAGCCGCCGCTCGCGAAAGGCACCGGCCGCGTGTTCGTCGTGACGAACGAGAAGCCGGGCGAGGAGAAGGCCGAGCCGCGGCTCGTGCAGATCGGCGTGACCGACGGGATCAACACCGAGGTCACCGGCGGGCTCGCCGCCGGCACGAAGGTCGTCACCGACGAGGTCGACACCGACGACAAGAAGAAGAAGGGCAAGCCCTTCTGACCTTCCGATGACCACCGCCGGGCCCCTCATCAAGCTCTCGCGCCTCGCGAAGGACTACGAGTCCGGCGCCGGGGTCGTGCGCGCGCTCCGGGAGGTCGACCTCGACATCGCGCAGGGCGAGTTCGTCGCGATCGTCGGCACGAGCGGCTCCGGCAAGAGCACGCTGATGAACATCCTCGGCTGCCTCGACCGCCCGACCCACGGAACCTACGAGCTCGCCGGCTTCGATGTCGGCTCGCGCACGAGCGACGCACGCGCGGTCCTCCGCAATCGGCTCATCGGCTTCATCTTCCAGGGCTTCAACCTCCTCCCGCGCACGACGGCGCTCGAGAACGTGGAGCTCCCGCTCGTCTATCGTGGCGTCTCGGCGCGCGACCGGCGGAAGCTCGCGATGGACGCGCTCGCGTCGGTCGGCCTCGCCGATCGCGTGCACCATACACCGAATCAGCTCTCCGGCGGCCAGCAGCAGCGCGTCGCGATCGCGCGCGCGCTCGTCACGGGGCCGCCGATGCTGCTCGCCGACGAGCCGACCGGCAACCTCGACACGCGGACGAGCCACGAGGTCATCTCGCTCCTCCAGAAGCTCAACCGCGAGCGCGGGATCACGATCGTCCTCGTCACGCACGAGCACGACATCGCAGCGTGCGCGTCGCGCGTCGTGCAGTTCCGCGACGGCCGGATCGTGAGCGACGTGACGAACGAACAGCCCGTCGACGCCGCCGCCGAGCTCGCGAAGCTGCCGGTCGAGAACGCGTCCGCCGGTGACCGCGACGACGCCGCCGTCGATCCCGTCGTCGCCCTCCGCCGGAAGCTCGGGGGTCCGGTGCCGACCAGCGTCTACGTCGCGACCGCGATCGCGGGCGTCCTCGGCCTCGCGCTCGGGAACGCCTACGCGTCGTTCACGCTCCTCTCGAGCGCGGTCGTCCCCGCGATCGCCTTCGCGCTCGCGCTCGAGGCGGCGATGGCGGCGCGCTGGTCGGTGCGCGCGCTCGGTCGTCCGCTGACGACGGACCAGCGCGCGCGGCTCGCGCTCCACTACACGCTCGGCGCCTCGGTCGTGCTCGCCCTCGTCACCGCGGTCGGGATCACGCCGTGGAGCGCGACGGTGTTCCAGCGGCTCGAAGGGCTCTCCGCCGCGGGCGTGGTCGGCGCGATCGTCCTCGCGCTCCTCGCGGTCGCGACGATGGCGCTCGCGCGCTTCCTCCTCGTCGCGCTCGTGACGCCGCTCGTCGTCCCGCGCGCGACGTCGCGGGGCGCGCCGTGAAGCTGCTCCTCGGAGCGATCCGCCTCGCGCTCTCGGCTATCGCGCGGAACAAGCTCCGCGCCGCGCTCACCGTGCTCGGCATCTTCATCGGCGTCACCGCGGTCGTGATGGTGACCGCGCTCGCCGGCGGCGCGACCCAGAGCGTCGGCAACCAGATCGACAGCTTCGCGTCGAACGCGCTGTTCATCAACCCGGAGTCCGTCCAGCAGTCGGGCGCGCGCGCGAAGACGGCAGTGCGCCTGACGGAGGCGGACGGGCGCGCGATCCTCCGCGAGGCCGTGAGCGTGCAGCACGTCGCGCCGTGGCTCTCGACGCAGGGCCAGGTCGTCTACGGCGACAAGAACGTCTCCACGTTGCTCGTCGGCACGACCACCCAGTACTTCCCGATCCGCCGCTACACGATCGAGAAGGGCGAGCTCTGGACGGAGAGCGACGAGACGGTGAAGACGAAGGTCTGCGTCATCGGCGCGACCGTCGCCGAGAAGCTCTTCGGCACCGAGGACCCGGTCGGCCGCGTGATCCGGATCGGCCGTTCGCCGTACCGCATCCTCGGCGTGCTCACGCCGAAGGGGAACTCGCCGTTCGGCGAGGATCAGGACGACCGGATCCTCATGCCGGTCGGCAGCTATCGCGCGCGCGTGATGCGGACGGCGCCCGGGCGCGTCGATTCGTTGATGGCGTCTGCCACCTCCGAGCAGACGACCTCCCGCGCGCAGGAGCAGATCACGTCGATCCTCCGCCAGCGTCATCGCATCGCGGAAGGGAAGGACGCGGACTTCTCCGTCAACACCCAGGCCGAGCTCCGCGAGGCGCAGAAGGCGATCTCCGCCGTGCTCTCCGGCCTCCTCCTCTCGGTCGCGGCGGTGAGCCTCGTCGTCGGCGGGATCGGCGTGATGAACATCATGCTCGTCAGCGTCGCGGAGCGGACGCGTGAGATCGGGATCCGGATGTCGATCGGCGCGCGCGAGAGCGACATCCTCGTCCAGTTCCTCGTCGAGGCGGTCGTCCTCAGCATGTTCGGCGGCCTCCTCGGGATCGTCGTCGGCGGCGCGCTCACGCTCGGCCTCGGCAAGGTGCTCGGCTGGAACACGACCCCGACCGCCGAAGCGATCGGCGTCGCGGCCGCGACGAGCGCGTTCATCGGCGTCGTCTTCGGTTTCCTGCCCGCGCGTCGCGCGGCGAGCCTCGATCCGATCGAGGCGCTCCGGACGGAGTGAAGGCGATGCTCGGCCCCGTCGTCGTCGGCTTCCGCCTCGCCCTCCACGCGATCACGCGCAGCACGCTCCGCGCGGGCCTCACGATTCTCGGGATCCTGATCGGCGTCGCTGCGGTCGTCACCGTCACGGCGCTCGGCGCCGGCGCGCGCGATCAGGTCGGGAGCCAGATCCAGAACATGGGCTCGAACATGCTCATGATCGCGCCGCAGAGCGCGGCCGCGTCCGGCGCGCGCGGTGCGCTCGGCGCGGGGGCGCGCCTGACCGAGGAGGACGGTCGCGCGATCCTGCGCGAGGCGGTGAGCGTCGCGGCGGTCGCGCCGGCGCTCCGCTCGCGCGCACAGGTGATCGCCGGCGAGCGCAACTGGTCGACGCAGGTGATCGGGTCGACGCGTTCGTTCTTCTTCGTCCGGAGCTGGCCGGTCGCGCGCGGCGATTCGTGGGACGAGCACGACGAGGCGACGAAGGCGAAGGTCTGCGTCCTCGGCACCACCGTCGCGACGAAGCTCTTCGGAGACGAGGATCCGATCGGCCGCTCGATACGGATCGGGCGCCACTCGTACCGGGTGACGGGCATCCTCGCTTCGAAGGGCGAAGCGCCGTTCGGCGGCGACCAGGACAACATGGTCGTGATGCCGATCAGCACGATGCGCGGGCGCGTGATGCGGACGGCGCCGGGCTTCGCGGGCGTCCTCCTCGTCTCGGCGACGAGCGCGGAGACGACCGACCGCGCGATGGCGCAGGTCGACTCGATCCTGCGGCAGCGTCATCGGATCGAGGACGGGCGCGAGCCCGACTTCTGGGTGCGCTCGCAGAAGGAGTTCCAGCAGATGCAGGGCGCGATCTACGGCCTGCTCACGGTGCTCCTCGTCTGCATCGCCGCGGTGAGCCTCGTCGTCGGCGGGATCGGTGTCATGAACATCATGCTCGTCAGCGTGACGGAGCGGACGCGCGAGATCGGGATCCGGATGGCGATCGGCGCGCAGGCGTACGACATCCTCGTCCAGTTCCTCGTCGAGGCCGTCGTCCTCGCGTCCATCGGCGGCGTCTCCGGTGCGCTCGTCGGTCTCGGCGCGATCCGCTTCTTCGGCGACACGCTCGGCTGGCCGATGAAGCTCGATCCGATCGCGCTCGCAGTCGCCGTCGCGACGAGCGCCCTCACCGGGATCGCCTTCGGGTTCTTCCCGGCGCGCCGCGCGGCGGGGCTCGATCCGATCGTCGCGCTCCGGCACGAATAGATCGGCTCGGGTGGGCGTATCCTCTCCTGGATGAGGAGAGTTGCGTTCGTCCTCGTGCTCGTCGCGTGCACGCGCAAGGAGCCGCCGCATGCGGAGGCGCCAGCCGCCAACAGCGTCCCGGCGGACGCGGCGCCCGCGGCGGCGAGCGTGGTCGTCGACGCGGCGCCTTTCGTCGCCGCTCCTCCGCCGATCCCTCCCGCGCCGCCCGGCGCCGACCCCGAGCTCGTGCGCTACGCGGCGTCGATCTGCGCGGCGGCGACGGTCGCGGACGACAAGGGCAAGGTCGCGGTGGGGTGTCGCTCGCATCCGCCGTTCGACGACCCGAAGGAGAAACCGGACGGCACGATCCCGCCGTTCTCCGGCGACCCGCTCGAGTTCTGTCACCTCGCGCGCGTCCTCGAGGGCGCCTTCTCGCGGCCGGGCGCGAACGAGGCTGTCCTCGTCTTCGACGCCTGCCAGAACGACGACGGCAGCGCCTGGGACATGGCGAATCCGGGCAGCGCCGTGCTCGTCGAGAAGCAGGAAGGGCGCGTCCGCGTCGTCGCGACCGATCCGTCCGCGTATGCGGACCGGTGCAGTCGGGTGAAGCGGAAGGACGGCCGCGACCTCCTCGCGTGTCCCTACTCGTTCTCCGCGCCGCCCGCCGGCACGGTGCACAACCTCTTCGTCCTCGACTTCGAGGGTGGCAAACCACGGCAGACGATCCTGAGCGTCGTCTACAGCGACGAGCTCTCGTGCCCGGCGATCGAGGGCGGGATGTCGGATCCGGCCGACGGCGTGACGTTCGCCGACTTCCCTACCGTCTCGGCCGTCGACGTCGACAAGGACGGTCTCGTCGACGTCGTCGTCGACGTGGTGCGCGCGCACGCGCCGCCATCGCCTCGCCTCGCCGCGCGCCTCGCCGCCGCGTGCAAGACGGACCCGTCCGGGACGAACGGCAAGAGCCTGACGCCGCCGCCGAAGAAGACGCGGCTCGTCTTCCGCAACGACGGCACCACTCTCGCGCCGACCGCGCCGACGAAGAAGACGCTCGAGACGTGGCTCGGCGAGTCACCGAACGGCCTCCACGGGCTGCCGGGCAGTACGCACTGAGGCGTCGTTGCGGGGACGCTCAACTTCCGGCATGGGGGCTCGCGGGGCCGGGGCCGGGGTGGAGGCTCGGCTCGCCTCGCATGGGCGCGGTCTTCCGAGCTGCGGGCGTTGTTTCGGCGGGTCCTCCCCCCCGAACCAACCGAT
>JBDHVE010000113.1:0-30000 GCA_039809485.1 Polyangiaceae bacterium
CTCCTCCGAGGCTACCTCCACGCCGTGCGCACGACCGAGCGGCGGGCCGACCGGCTCGACGCGCTCGCGGACGCGCTCGTCCACCGCTCGGTGTGGATCGTCGGCGGCGACGGGTGGGCTTACGACATCGGCTTCGGCGGCCTCGACCACGTGCTCGCGTCGGGCGCCGACGTGAACGTCCTCGTGCTCGACACGGAGGTCTACTCGAACACGGGCGGCCAGCGGTCGAAGGCGACGCCGCTCGGCGCGATCGCGAAGTTCGCGCAGGCCGGGAAGGAGACGCCGAAGAAGGACCTCGGCCTCATCGCGATGACGTACGGCTCGGTCTACGTCGCGAGCGTCGCGATGGGCGCGAAGGACGCGCAGGCGGTGAGAGCGCTCGTCGAGGCCGAGTCGTACGAAGGACCGTCGCTCGTCATCGCGTACTGTCCGTGCATCGAGCACGGCTACGACGTGTGCCACGGCCCCGAGCACGAGAAGCTCGCGTTCGCGTCGGGGGTCTGGCCGATCTACCGCTTCGATCCACGCCGTACGAAGGCGGGCGCGGCGCCCCTCCAGCTCGAGACGCCGGCGCATCCGGCGAAGCTCGAGGACTACCTCCGCTCCGAGGACCGGTTCGCGCGTCTCGCGCGGAAGGAGCCGGAGCGCTTCGCCGAGCTGGTGAAGGAAGCGGAGCACGAGGTTGCGCGGCGGCGCGCGCTCTACGCGCGGCTCGGCGCAGCCTGACGCTCACGCGCTGAGCGGCGCGAACAGCACGTCGATCTCGTTCTCGGTCAGGACCGCGCCCTGCTGGCCCTCGCCGAGGATCGCGTCGGCCATGTGCCGCTTGCTGCGCTGGAGGCCGAGGATCCGCTCCTCGACGCTGCCCGCCGCGAACAGGTGGTACGAGATGACGGGCTTCTTCTGCCCGATCCGGTAGGCGCGGTCGGTCGCCTGCGCCTGGATCGCCGGGTTCCACCACGGGTCGTAGTGGACGACGACGTCGGCGCTCGTCAGCGTGAGCCCGGTCCCACCCGCGCGCAGGCTGATGAGGAAGACGCTCGCGTCCCCACCCTCGAACTTGTCGACGGCGGCCGCGCGGTCCTCGGTGTCGCCCGTGAGGAGCGAGTACTTCACCTTCCGCTCGTCGAGCCCACGCGCGAGGAGCGCGAGCATGCTCGTGAACTGCGAGAACACCAGCATGCGGTGCCCGCCTTCGAGCTGCTTCTCGGTGAGGTCCATGAACATCTGGTACTTCGCCGACTCGCGCACGGTGCCCGCGCTGCCCATCCGCACGAGGCGCGGGTCGCAGCAGACCTGGCGGAGCTTCGTGAGCGCGCCGAGGATCGGCACCGTCGACGCGGCGAGGCCCTTCTTCCGAATCAGCTTCCGGACCTCGGCGTGGGCGGCGACGCGGATGCTCTCGTAGAGCTCCCGCTGCCCGCCGCGGAGGTCGACCGGACGCATCACCTCCGTCTTCGGCGGGAGCTCCTTCGCGACGTCGCGCTTGTTGCGACGAAGGATGTAGGGTGCAACCACCTGGCGGAGCGCGGCGAGGCGCTCCTCGTTCTTCTGCTTCTCGATCGGCACGCGGTAGAAGCGGCCGAAGTGCAGCTCGTCGCCGAGCATCCCCGGATTGACGAAGTCGAGCAGTGACCAGAGCTCGCCGAGGTGGTTCTCGACAGGCGTGCCGGAGAGACAGAGGCGGTGCTCGGCCTCGACCGCGCGCGCCGAGAGGTGCGCGCGGCTCCGCATGTTCTTGATCGTCTGCGCCTCGTCGAGGATGACGAGGTAGAAGTCGTGGTCGGTGAACTTGTCCTCGTCGCGGCAGAGGATCGGGTAGCTCGTCACGACGACGTCGGACGTCGGCACCTTCTCCCAGAGCGTGTGGCGCTCGGTGCCGTGGATCGCGAGGACGGAGAGCTGCGGCGCGAACTTCGCGATCTCGCGCTGCCAGTTCGGGACGAGGCTCGTCGGCGCGATGATGAGCGCGGGCTTCGTGAGCCGGCCGCCGATCTTCTCGGTGAGGAGGTGCGCGATCGTCTGCAGCGTCTTGCCGAGGCCCATGTCGTCGGCGAGCACACCGCCGACGCGTCGCGCGCGCAGGTTCTGGAGCCACTTGAGCCCTTCGATCTGGTACGGGCGGAGCGACGCCTGGAGCCCCTCCGGCTGCACGACGTCGAACTCTTTGTGCGAGACGAGCATCTCGGCGAAGCGCCGCGCGCGGTCGTCGCCTTCCACCGACAGCTCCGCGCCGTCCTTCGCGAACGCTTCCTCGAGCGTCAGGAGCGCGGCGGCGCGGACCTGCGGGAACTCGATCTTCCCCTTCGGCGCGTTCTTGTCGTAGAGCTCCGCGAGCACGCGGAGCATCGCGCGCGCGCGGTCGGCCGGCACGGGCAGGTAGAGGTCGTCACCGACGGGCAGCGCGAGGCACTTCTTCGTCGTCTGGAGGACCTCGCCGAGGCCCTTGCCGTTCGCGCGCTCGAGGAGCTCGAGGAGCGCGGGGAGGAGGTTCACGCGGCGGCCGTCCAGATCGACGCCGAGCTCGAGCCCGAACCAGTCGGGGCGGTCCTCGTCGGCCTCGACGTCCGCGTACCAGGTCGGCTCGCGCTCGACGACGCGGAACGGGTAGTCCTTCGCGACGTGGATGACCCAGCCGAGGTTCCGGAGCTGGGGCACGACGTAGGCGCCGAACGCGCAGAAGTCGTGGACGTTGCCCTCGCAGCGGACGGCGTAGTCGGCGTGGACGGACGGCGCCCAGTCCTCGAGGCAGTCGAGCGGCACCGCGCCGAAGCTCTCGAGGAAGCGACGGACGCGCGCCTCGGCGCCGCGATCACGGACGCCCTCGAGGTCGTCCTCGTCGTCGGAGGCGAGCACGACGCCCGCCTCGCCGTAGTCGAACGACAGCTCGAGGAGCGGCACGCGCTCCGTGTCGTAGGAAGACCCGAGCCCCTCGGTCCGATGGATGACGACCTCGTCCGCGAAGAGGCGGATCGTCGGCACGAAGGGCTCTCCGCCCTTCTGGACCGGCCGGGACTGACTCACCGGAGCGTTCGGGACCGACGCAGCCCACCCCTTGGAGGCCGCGGCGTCGTGAAGCGATTGCACGATGGCACTTAGATCACAACGGATCGGGAAAGTCGATCAAGTTACGAGCATCCTGCATCCGATTTCGTAGTGTGATTCCGGGCGAGTCCGCGATCCGGACGTCCCTCGCGCGTTCGCTCCGAGAGGCCCTCGATCACGCTTCGCCGATGGATGCGCAGCCGGTCGAGGGGGGCGGCTCGGCCCCCTACAGGATGTCGTGGTCCATCTCTTGCACGCGCTGCGCATTCATCCTTCGTGCCGGCCACTCGCCCGCGAACGGTCGAGAGCCGCAAGCGAGCGGTCGAGCCGCGCGGGCGGCCGGGGGACGTTCCGCCCGGCGTCACGCGTCACATCGTCATGAGCTCACCGTTCGCGCCTTCGCCTCCCCCGACTGCCGATGCCGCGTCGCCATGGCCCCCCTCCCCTCCTTATCGTGGCGCGCCCGCCTGGACGCCTCCCGCGCCGAAGCCTCGCGCGCGTCTCACCCGCGCGCTCCGTCCGCGCGAGCTCGTCGCCCTCGTGGCGCTCGTCGTATTCACCGACCTCGTCCTCTACGTCGGGGACCACGTCCACACGGGCGGGCTCGGGCTCGCGGTCTTCTTCCTCGGCGTGCCGGCGGTCGCCTACGCCGCGGCGGAGCGGAGGCGGCCTTCCCTGCGGCTCGCCCTCGTCGCGGCGCTCCTCGTCGCGACCGCGCTGCGCTCCCTGTGGTCGCCGACGAGCGGATCGTTCGCGACCGGCCTCGGGCTCGTGCTCGGCTTCGTCGTCCTGATGCGCCTGCCGCGCATCCACGTCCCCGAGGTGCTCACCGCCGCGCTCCGTGGCGTCGTCGCGATCCCTTCCCGCGTCTCGGCGCTGCTGCGTGGCTCGCTTCGCGTCCTCGACGGCGCTCGGGTCGGGCGCGGCATCGTCCTGCCCGTCGTCGTGCCGACCGCGCTCTGCCTCGCGTTCGTCCTCGTCTTCGCGCTCGCCAACCCGGTCGTTTCACATGCGCTCGCGACCGGTTGGGACGCGCTTGCGCGGCTCGTCACGTTCCCTTCCCCCGGGCGCGTCTTCACCTGGCTCGTCGCCGCGGCGGCGGCCGCCGCGCTCCTCCGCCCAGCGCTCGCTCGTCCACGCGGGACCGAGCATGCCGACACGACGACGATCGCGCACGAGATCCAGCTCGCCGTCGCGCGCAACGCGTTCGTCGCGCTGAACGCGCTCTTCGCCGCGTACCATGCACTCGACGCGACGTACCTCTGGGCGGGCTCGCCGCCGCCGGGCACGACGACCCAGGCCTACGCCCACCAGGGAGCGTTCTGGCTCACGGTAGCCCTCGCGATGCTGACGGCGGTGGTCGGCGTCCTCTTCCGTGGCGCGCTCGCGCACGACGCTCGCGCCGCGAAGGCACGCGCCCTCGCGTACGCGTGGGCGGCACAAGGGCTCCTCCTCGCGATCGGCACGTACCGCCGGATCGGGATCCACGTCACGAAGAGCGGCCTCTCCGATCTGCGCATCGTCGGCATCCTCGGCACGACGCTCGTCGCGAGCGGGCTCGTCCTCGTCGTCTGGAAGCTCCACCATCAGCGCACGACGACGTGGCTCCTCCGCCGGCAGCTCGACGCCTTCGCGATCGGTGTCGTCGTCTACGTCCTCTTCCCGACCCACCTCGTCGCGTCGCACGTGAACGTCGCGCGGATCACGTCCGGCGAGTACCGCCCGCTCCTCCACATGTTCCGCCAGTCGAAGGAGGTCGAGAGCGCAGCCGAGCTCCTCCCGCTCCTCGACCATCCCGACAAGCGCGTCCGCCAGGGTGTCGCTGCGCTGCTCGAGGACGAGCGCGAGGTCCTCGCCGCCGACGTCGCGTCGCGCACGTGGCGCGCCTATGACGTCGCGAGCCCACGCACGCTCGCGGCGCTCGAAGCTGCGCGCCCTCGGCTCGTGAGCACGGTCGCCGGCGTCGATCCGCAGGCCGCCCGGCGTGTGCTCCTCGAGATCTCGCGCGTCGCGAACGAGGACCGCTCGCTCGAGGAGGTCTGGGCGGTCCGCGCCGCCGACGGCGCGGACGTCCGCTACGTCCAGTGATTCCGCGACGATCGACCGCAGCGCTCTCCGCGCCGCTTGCGACGAGGGAGGCAAGCATGTCACTGCTCGGGCGTGACATCGCTGAACGAGGCGCGTCCGAAGCGAAAACCGGGAGCCGGGGACGAGACCTGGCTCGTGCTCGCGATCGTCCTCGTGTTCGCGCTCCTCTTCGCCGGGGACGTCCTGACGCCGCTCGGCTACTCCGTCTGGGTCTTCTACGCGGTCACGTTCCTCGTCGGCCTGCGCTCCCGGAGGCCGACGGTCCCGCTCGCGTGCGGGATCGTCTCCGTCGTCTTCATCACGATCGCGTTCTTCGTCTCGCCGCCCGGGGTCTCGCCGAAGATCGCGATCCTGAACCGCGGCTTCGGATCGGTGACGATGCTGATCATGGCGGTCGTCACCTCCTCGTTCGTGCGTGGCCGCAACACGCAAGAACGCGAGGACTGGGTGAAGAGCATCGTCGCGGAGGTGTCGCGCGCGATCCAGGGCGAGCTCAATCGCCACGAGATCGCCCGTCGTGTCGCGACGACGTGTGCGAAGTACCTCGAGGCGCCGGCCGTCGTCGTCTACGGCGGGGACGGTCCGCAGGAGCTCCGCCCGCTCGCCGCGAGCGGCACCGAGGTCCCGACCGACGTGCCGGCTCCGGTGCACGAGGTCGCGCGCTCGAACGAGACGCGACGCGTCCGCACGAAGGAGACGATCGGAATCTCCTCCGGCGTCGCCCGCGGCTCCACCGCGTACGTCACGACGATGACGGCGCGCGCCGAGGAGCGCGTGCAGGGCGTCGTGGAGGTCGGGTCGAGCGGCCCGCTCGACGACACGGACGAGGAGCTCCTCCGGCGGCTCCTCCCGACCGTCGGCCTCGCGCTCCGCTCCGCCCTCTACCGCGAGAAGCTCGAGGCGGCGCTCGAGGAGACGCAGCGTCAGGCCGAGGAGCTCCAGACGCAACAAGAGGAGCTCCGCGTCGCGAACGAGGAGCTGCAGGTCGCGCAGCAGCAGGTCGAGGAGCGGCAGCACGAGCTCGAAGCGACCAACGCGGAGCTCGAGGCGCAGAACGCGGAGCTCGAACGCATGCAGGGGATCGCCGCCGCGAAGGGCGCCGAGGCCGAGCGCGCGAGTCGTTACAAATCCGAGTTCCTCGCGAACATGTCCCACGAGCTCCGGACTCCGCTCAACAGCACGCTGCTCCTCGCGCGTCAGCTCGGCGAGAACCGCGGCGGCAACCTCACGCCGGAGCAAGTGCGCTGGGCGCAGACGATCCACTCGGCCGGGCAGGACCTCCTCGCGCTGATCAACGACGTCCTCGACCTCGCGCGCGTCGAGGCGGGGAAGCTGGAGGTCCGGCCCTCGACCGTGCCGCTCGACGCCCTCCGCGACGCGATGCTCGCGACGTTCGAGCCGCTCGCGAAGGACAAGCGGCTGACGCTCTCCGCCGAGATCGCCGAGGGCGCCCCGCCTTCGATCACGACCGACCACCAGCGCCTCGAGCAGATCCTGCGGAACCTCCTCTCGAACGCGGTGAAGTTCACCGAGAAGGGCCGCGTCTCGCTCCGGATCGAGCCGGTCGGCGAGGAGATCGCGTTCGTCGTCGAGGACACCGGGATCGGGATCGCACCGGAGCAGCACGAGGCCGTGTTCGAGCCGTTCCGGCAGGCCGACGGGACGACGAACCGCAAGTACGGCGGCACGGGCCTCGGCCTCTCGATCTCGCGCGACCTCGCGCAGCTCCTCGGTGGGCAGCTCCGGCTCGAGAGCGCGCTCGGAAAGGGCAGCCGCTTCGTGCTCGTCCTGCCGAAGGCGTACGTCCCGCGACGTGACGAGCGGCCTCGCCGTCCGGCTTCCACCATGCCCGCCCCGCTCCCCCGCCCGGAGCCGCTGCGCCCCGCCGTTCCGCAGGAGGCCGCACCTCCGGCGAAGAGTGATGGGCGGGTCGTGCTCGTCGTGGAGGACGACGACACCTTCGCGTCGATCCTCGTCGAGCTCGCGCGCGAGCAGGACTTCCACGCGCTCCGCGCGACGACGGCGCGCGAGGCGCTCGAAGTGGCGCGCGGACGCCGCCCGAGCGCGGTCCTCCTCGACGTGCACCTGCCCGACGGCTCCGGGCTCGCTGTGCTCGACGCGCTGAAGCACGACCCGAGCACGAGGCACATCCCCGTCCACGTCCTCTCGGGAGGCGACTACGCGAAGGCGGCCCTCGGGATGGGCGCGGTCGGCTACGTCCACAAGCCTGCCGTCCGCGAGCAGCTCGTCGAGGCGTTCCAGAAGCTCGCAGCGCGCATCTCGCAGACGATGCGGACGGTGCTCGTCGTCGACGACGATCCGGCGCAGCGCGAGGGGCTCGCCACGCTCCTCGCGGACGAAGGCGCCAAGGTCGTCACCGTCGAGACCGCGGCCGAGGCACGGAAAGCGCTCGCTGACGGGACCTTCGATTGCGTCGTGCTCGATCTCGAGCTGCCGGACGAGAGCGGCTTCGCGCTCCTCGACCGGATGGCGGAGGACCCGGCGTTCTCCTTCCCGCCCGTCATCGTCTACACGGGCCGCCAGCTCTCGCCGGAAGAAGAGCAGCGGCTCCGGCGGTACTCGTCGTCGATCATCCTGAAGGGCGCGCGCTCGCCGGAGCGCCTCCTCGCGGAGGTCTCGCTCTTCCTCCACCAGGTCGAGGCAGAGCTCCCGCCGGCGCGCCGCCGCATGCTCCGGCAGGCGTTCGATCGCGAGACGGCGTTCGAGGGCAAGCGCATCCTCGTCGCCGAAGACGACGTGCGGAACATCTACGCACTCACGAGCGTGCTCGAGCCTCGGGGCGCGACGGTCGTGGTCGCGCGCAACGGCAAGGAAGCCTTGCGCGCGCTCGATGCCGGTCCCATCGATCTCGTCTTGATGGACGTCATGATGCCGGAGATGGACGGCCTCGAGGCGACGCGGCGGATCCGCGCGACACCGCGACTCCGTGACCTGCCCGTCATCGCGATCACCGCGAAGGCGATGGCCGACGACCGCCAGGCCTGTCTCGACGCCGGCGCGAACGACTACATCCCGAAGCCGCTCGACCTCGACATGCTCCTCTCCCTCATGCGCGTCTGGCTCCGGCGATGAGCGAGCGCGGCGTGCACGAGAGCGTCGAGGACATCGAGGTGCGGCTGCTCCTCGAGGCGCTCTTCGTCCGCTACCACTTCGACTTCCGCGGCTACGCGATGGTCTCGATGAAGCGCCGCCTCCGGACGGCGCTCGAGCGGCTCGGGTGCGCGTCGATCTCCGAGCTCCAGGAGCGCGTCCTCCGCGACTCGCGCATGTTCGATCGCCTGCTCCAGATCATGACGGTGCAGGTGAGCGAGATGTTCCGCGACCCGTCCTACTACCGGACATTCCGCGAGAAGATCGTCCCCGACCTCCGGACCTACCCTTCGCTCAAGCTCTGGATCGCGGGCTGCGCGGGCGGCGAGGAGGTCTACTCCTTCGCGATCGTGCTCGAAGAGGAGGGGCTCCTCGCGCGCACGCTCGTCTACGCGACCGACATCAACCCGGAGGGGCTCGCCCGCGCGAAGCAGGGCGTCTACCCGCTCGATCGCGCGAAGGCGTACAGCGCCGCGTACGCCGCCGCGGGCGGGACGCGCTCCCTCTCCGACTACTACACGGCCGCCTACGACGGGATCGCGATGGCGAGCGGGCTCCGCGAGCACGTCGTCTTCTCCGACCACAGCCTCGCGACCGACAGCGTCTTCGCCGAGGTGAACGTCGTGTCCTGCCGGAACGTGCTCATCTACTTCGACCGCCCGCTCCAGACGCGCGCGCTCGGGCTCTTCCACGAGGCGCTCGCGCGCCGCGGCTATCTCGGTCTCGGTGCGCGCGAGTCGCTCAAGTTCACCCCCTACGACGACAAGTTCACGCCCGTGGACGCCGGAGACCGATGGTACCGCCGCCTGTGACCCGCCTCGTCGTGATCGGCGGCTCGGCCGGCGCGCTGCCGGTCGTGCGCGACGCCCTCGCCGCGGTCCCGGGGGAGCCGTGCTGCGCCGTCGTCGTGCTCGTCCATTCCCATCCCGACGCGAGGTCGATACTCACCACGATCCTCGCGCGGGAGTGTCGGGCGAAGGTCGGCGAGCCGCTCGACAAGCAGCCGATCACGCCCGGCGTGTGGATCGCGCCGCCTGGCTACCACCTGCTCGTGACGCCCGAGCGCGAGTTCGGCTACTCGGTCGACGAGCCGGTGCACCATTCGCGCCCTTCGATCGACGTCCTCTTCGAGTCCGCTGCCGAGGCGTTCGGCGACGCCGCGCTCGGTGTCGTCCTCTCGGGGGCGAGCCCGGACGGCGCAGCGGGCGCGCGCGCGATCGCGGAGCGCGGAGGACGCGTCTGGGTCCAGGCGCCGGAGACCGCCGAAGTCGACATGATGCCGCGAGCGGCGCTCTCGGCCGTCCGCGCCGCGCGGGTCGTCGACCCGCGGGCGCTCGGCGCGGCGCTCGCGCAGGAATGCGGAGGTCCGCCGTGAACGAGACGAAGCCGCCGCGGACGAAGATCCTGATCGTGGACGACCGGCCGGAGAACCTGGTCGCCGTCTCTGCCGTGCTCGCAGCGGACGACGTCGAGCTCCTCTGCGTCTCCTCCGGTGACGAGGCGCTCGAAGCGCTGCTCGACCACGACGTCGCGCTCGCCCTCGTCGACGTCCAGATGCCGGACATGGACGGGTTCCAGCTCGCGGAGATGATGCGTGGCACCGAGCGCACGCGGCGGGTGCCGATCATCTTCGTGACCGCAGGCATCCACGACCAGTCGCGCGTGTTCCGCGGCTACGACGCCGGTGCGGTCGACTTCCTCCACAAGCCGATCGACGAGCGGATCCTCCGCCACAAGGTGCGGACGTTCCTCGAGCTCCACCGGCAGCGCGCCGTCCTCGCCGAGACGCTGCGCCTGAACGAGATGTTCCTCGCGATCGTCACCCATGATCTGCGGAACCCGCTCGCCGCGGTCGACATGGCGGTGACGCTCCTGAACAAGACCGCCGACGACAAGGAGCGCACGCTCCTGCGCCGGATCCGCTCCTCGTCGATCCGGATGAGCCGCATGATCGAGGACCTCGCGCAGCTCTCGAAGTCGCGGCAGGGCGCGGTCGAGATCTGGCCCGAGCGGATCGACATGGTGCAGCTCGTGAAGGACGTCGTCGGGGAGCACGAGCTCGCTGCGAGCGCACCGCCGATCCACGTCCACGGCGAAGAGGCGATCGAGGGCACCTGGGATCGCCGGCACATGGAGCAGGTCGTCTCGAACCTCGTCGGCAATGCGGTGAAGCACGGGAAGGCGGGGACCGAGGTCGACGTCACCGTCCGGAGCGAAGGCGACGCGGTGACCGTGACGGTCCACAACGAGGGGGAGATCCCTGCCGACGTGGTCCCCTTCCTCTTCGACCCGTTCAAGTCGTTCGGTCCTCGCCAGCGGCGCACCGGAATGGGTCTCGGGCTCTACATCGTGAAGAGCGTCGTCGATGCTCACGGCGGCCGCGTCGACGTGGAGAGCACCGCCGAGGCGGGGACCACCTTCCGCGTCACCTTGCCGAGGACGGTGGAGGCGACCTCGTTCGCGCCCCCGGAGGGCCCGGACCGGGACTGAGGTGGATCACGCGTCGTCCAGGAACGAGTCATGAAGTCCGTTCCTCGTCCGGAAGTGCGCGGAACGAAGGCAGCACCGACTCGGCACGTTGCTCGCTAGACAACGCGCGTATGGGCCTGCCGCGTGCGCTCTCCGCCTTCGCTCTCCTCCTCGTCGCGTGCTCGACGGAGACGACCACGCTGACCCCACGCGGGACCCCGGGGACGTCCGATCCGACGAGCGCGGACACCGAGGACCCTCCCGCCGAGGAGGCGGCGCCGCAAGGCAGCACGCCGACGCCGAGCACGACCGAGCCGACGGCGCCTGCCCCCGGCGGCACGCTCGCAGCGGGGGACACGACGGTGAACAAGACCGTCGCTGGCCTCGCGCGGACCGCACGGGTCCACGTACCGTCGTCGATCACGCAGAAGAAGCTACCCGTCGTCGTCGCCCTCCACGGCAACGGCGACACGGCGCAGAACTTCGTCGCGACCTCGGGCCTCCTCGGCTTCGCCGACAGCGTCGGCTTCGTGCTGATCGCCCCGCAGGGGATCGCGCGCGCGATATCGGTCGGCGGCCAGACGACGCCGCCGCTCTCGTGGGACGCGTACAACGCGCGGGCGCAGAACGCGGACGTGCAGCTCGTCGACGCGCTGCTCGACGAGGTGGTCGCCTCGGGGAGCGTCGACCCGAAGCACCTCGTCGTCTACGGCTACTCGCAGGGCGGTTATCTCTCCGTCCGCTACGGGCGCGAAGCGAGCGCGAAGCTGTCGTGCGCGGCCGTGATCGCGGCGGGCGACGCCGGCGGTGTCCCGACCGCGTTCGCGCGCAAGCTCCCCTTCTCGATCCAGATCGGGTCGATGGACTCGGCACGGAACAATGCCGCATCGCTCGCGCAGTCGCTCCAGAACGCCGGCCACCCCGTCGACTTCCACGAGATTGCCGGCGCGGGTCACTCCCCGTTCCCCGGCTCGCCGAAGGTGCCGCTCGAGGACTGCCTCGCCCGCTCGCTGCCCTGAGACGATCTGCTGGCGTACGGCGCGCGGCTCCGCTAGATGAGCCGGCGATGAAGCTCCGGGGTGGCGCGGCGCTCGTTCTGATGACCGTCTTGTGCGCGTCGGCGTGCGGTCCGCGAGCGCGCCCCGTCTCCGAGGCCCACGGTCACGGGGCGGGACCGCTCGGCAAGCATGCTGCCGCGGAGCCGGTCGCGGAGGAGCCCTCGGCCGAGGACCACGACGGCGACGTCGAGGCCGAGGACGTCGTCGCCGGCGATCCGCGCTGCCCGGAGGGGATGGTCGCGGTCGAGACCGGAGAGCGTGCATTCTGCATAGATCGGTACGAGGCCTCGCTCGTGGAGGTGCTCCCCGACGGGACCGAGCAGCCCTACCCGCACTACAAGCCGGTCGACGGCCACTCCGTGCGCGCGGTCAGCGTCGCAGGCGTCTACCCGCAGGGGTTCATCAGCGAGGTGCAGGCGGAGGACGCGTGCAGCGCTTCCGGCAAGCACCTCTGTCGCTACGCCGAGTGGAAGACCGCGTGCATGGGTCCGAACGGGACGGCGTTCCCCTACGGCGACGCGCGCAGGCCCGGGACCTGTCACGACCAGGGCAAGAGCGCGGTCCTCGCCGTCTTCGGCGCGAAGGCGGTGCTCGCGAGCACGCCGCTCACGCCGGGCGCGGTCGCACCACGGGTCGCGGTCGCCGTAGGCGCGGGCGCGTCGGGGAAGAAGCCGGCGCACACGACGCGTGGCCGCGCCGCGCAGACGGTGAAGACGGTGAAGTCCCGCCCGGCGGCACAGAAGGCACCGGCGACGAGGACGGCGATCAAGATGTCGAAGACGACGAAGAAGCGGATCGCCGGCAAGGCGAGCCTCCGCCCTTCGAACGTCGACCCCGGCGTGTGGGCGAAGCTGAACGAGCCCGCCCTCGGGCAGGTCGAAGGCGCGCTCGCGAAGACGGGCGACCATGCCGAATGCGTGAACGGCTTCGGCGCCTTCGACATGGTCGGCAATCTCCACGAGTGGGTCGCGACGGACGCGTCCCTCCCGCACGGCACCTTCGCCGGCGGGTACTACCTCGACACGGCGCTGAACGGCGACGGTTGCCACTACCGCACCGTCGCCCACGCGCACGACTACCACGACTACTCGACGGGCTTCCGCTGCTGCGCGGACCTCGCGCGCTGATCGATCAGGCCGGCTGCGCGGGACCGAGCAGCCGCGCGCGCGCGGCGCCGGCGGCGAGCGACGCGAACGTCGGGAGGTCCTGCACGAAGTAGCGCTGGAAGAGGCGGCGCGGCTCCTGCGCGAAGCGATAGAGCCACTCGAGCCCCATCTTCTGGACCGCCACCGGCGCGCGCTTCTTGATCCCCGCCGCCATCTCGAACGAGCCGCCGACACCGATCGAGACCGGGACGCCGAGCTGGTCTTTCATCTTCGCGATCCACTTCTCCTGCTTCGGCGCGCCGAGGCCGACGAGGAGGATGTCCGGGCGCGCAGCCCGCACGATCCCCGTCATCCGCCACTGCTCCTCTTCCGTGTCGAACGTCTCGAACGGCGGGCAGTAGGTGCCGACGATGAACGTCCCCGGGTGGCGCTGCTCGGCGGCGATCGCCGCGCGAACGGCAGAGCCAGGCGCGCCGCCGAGGAAGAACAAGCGGAGCTTGTGCTGCGAGGACGCCTTGGCGAGCTCCCAGAAGAGGTCGCTCCCGGCAACGCGCTCGGGCAGGACGCCGAACGACCGCGCCATGCGCGACAGCCACACGATCGGCGCGCCGTCCGCCACCACGAGGTCGGCATTCGCGTACGCCTGACGGAAGCCCTCGTCCTTCCCGGCGAGGTAGAGGTGGTCGAGGTTCCCCGTGCAGACGTAGCGCGCCTTGTCTCGCGCGCGCGCCATCTCCACGATGCGCGCCGTCGCCTGCTCCATCGTCACCGCGTCGAAACCGATCCCGGCCACACGCACGCGCTGCTCCGCAAGCTCACCCGCAGCGCTCACGAACCTCGTCATCTCGCCATCCGACATCGAAGATTGCCTCCTTCGACGGACGACGTTGCAAGACGGAAGCCCGACCGCTGCGGCGACGCGGCGCCCACGACAACGGTCGCGGTCACGCCACTTCGGCGAGCACCACCGTGACGTTGTCGGGCGCGCCTTGGTGCTTCGTGCACGCGACGAGGTCGTCACACGCATGCGCGAGGTCCGTCGGAGCCTGCGCGAGCGCGCGGATCGTGTCGTCGTCGAGCACGTTCGAAAGGCCGTCCGAGCAGAGGAGGATTCGATCCCCCTTCTCCAGTCGGATCCTCCCGAGGGCCACGTCGACGGCCTCCTGACCCATCACCTGGAGGATCACGTTCTTCTTCGGCGACAGCGAAGCCTGCTCCGGCGTGAGGACGCCCGCGTCGACGAGCATCTGCACGTAGCTCTGATCGTGCGTGACCTGCCCGATCCGGCCGTTCCGTAGCAGATAGGCACGCGAGTCGCCGATTTGCGCAATACACGCGTCGTTGCCCGAGACGAGCACCGCGGTCAGCGTCGCGCCCATCCCGCGCCGCTCCGGATGCTGTCCCTCGACGAACACGCGGCGGTTCGATGCTTCGATCACGCGACGGAGCGTGGAGCCGTCGGGCTGGGTCTGCTCCGCGGTGCGGATCATCCCTTCGACGAGCCCCTCGACACTGAGCGCGCTCGCGACCTCGCCCGCCTTGGCACCGCCCATCCCGTCGGAGACGGCGAGCAGCACGCCCTTCGGCGTCGTGTGCCATTCGGCAGGCTGTCCACATAGGCGCTGCGCGGTCGTGAGGTCGGCGCAGACGAAAGCATCCTCGTTCGTGGCCCTGACCAGTCCCTTGTCGGTCTGGCCGTATGTCAACAAGACGACGTCACCCATGCGGACTACAACGTGCGCTCGTCGCGTACGCGGTCAATGAGACCGTGTGACTCGAAGCCTCGGCCACAGCGTGGCGAAAGGCGCCGCGCGACCGCGTAGCTCGAGCGATCCGTCACCCGATCTCCACGATGCGGAGCGGCATCTCGGGGGAGAGCCGCCGCATGAGAGGCAGCGCGACGTTGTAGACGGGCGTGCCCGCGCGCGTGCGACCCTCCGGGCTGCCCCGGTGCGCGTGGCCGTGGAAGACAGCCGACACCGGATAGCGTTCGAGCGGCTCCTCGAGACGGCTGCACCCGAGGAACGGGAAGATCTCCTCTGGCTCGCCGCGGACGGTGTCCCGGACAGGTGCATAGTGCAGGAGCGCCACGCGCCGGCTCGTCCGTAGACGCATCAGCGCACGCTCGAGCTGGAGCGCTTGATCGAGGGCTTCGTTGACGAAGCTCTTGATGGCCGACTCGCCCCATGGGCCAAGCGTGCCTCGGCCGAAGCCGCCCGCGAATCCCTTCACGCCTGCGTAGCCGAGCCCGTCGAGCTCGACGCTGTCGCCCTCGAGGACGCGGACGCCCGCCTCCTTCAGGATGTTCGCGACGTCCTCGGCGTGGCCGGATTCGTAGTCGTGGTTGCCGAGCACGGCGAGGATCGGCACTTTGACGATCGCGAGCTCCTTCGCGAGGACGTGGGCTTCGTCCACCGTCCCGTAGTCCGTCAGATCCCCGCAGAGGAGGAGGACGTCGGCCCGCCCTTCGACGGCCTGGAACACGGGCCGGAGCGCGCCTCCGGAGTCTTTTCGTACGTGCAGATCACCTACCGCAGCGAGCCGCGTCGGTCGCTGCTCGGTCTCGTCTTCCGTGAGCTCGGGCATGCTGGCACGAACGACGCTTCAAGATGCGTGCTCGACCGTGCGGCGGGTGAGCGTGCGACTGGAACGCCGCTTGAAAGCATTGGGAACCCGGTACCAAATGCTCCAGCCCTCCAAAAGCTCTCGCCGCATGCCTCTCAGCACCCGCACGATGGTGCGCCCCCCGGCTCGCGAGTTCTACGGAGCGACGCTCCGTGCGCTGGTGAGGGAACGCGTGCCGCTCCTCGTGGGTGGCGCGTTCGCGCTGAAGTTCTACGCAGGGATCAATCGCGACACGAAGGACCTCGACATCTTCCTCCGCGAGAAGGACGTGCCGCACGCGTGCGAGGTCCTCGAGAAGGCGGGGTTCCGCACCGAGCTGACGTTCCCACACTGGCTCGGGAAGGCATGGTGCGGCGAGCACTTCGTCGACATGATCTTCAGCTCCGCGAACGGTCTCTGCCCGGTCGACGACGAGTGGTTCGCGCACGCGGTGAAGTGCACGCTCTTCGACGCCCCCGTCCTCCTCTGCCCGATCGAGGAAGTGATCTGGACGAAGTGCTTCGTCATGGAGCGCGAGCGCTTCGACGGTGCGGACATCTGCCACTTGATCGAGGCGCGTGGCGAGACGATCGATTGGCGGCGCCTGATCGACCGCTTCGGCGGCCACTGGCGCGTCCTGCTCGGTCACCTCTCCTTCTTCGCCTTCGCCTACCCGGGGAGCCGCCACAAGGTGCCCGCCTGGGTGATCGAGGAGCTCTCGGGGCGTATCGCGCGCGAGCACCTCTCCGAGACGCCCGGCCTCTGCCAGGGCACGCTCGTCTCGCGCGAGCAGTACCTCGTCGACCTGCGCGAGCGCGGCTACGCCGATGCCCGCGTGGCGCCGTTCGGGAACGTGCCGGAGGAGCAGATCGCGCACTGGACCGACGCGATCGGCAAGATCAAGTAGCGCCGAGCTTCCCGAGCGCGGTGCGCGCCGCATCGCCGGCGCGCGTCGCATCGACCACCGCGATCTGCATGCGGCGGAGGAGCCACGGCAGCGCGAGCCGCTCGGGCGGCTCCGCCGGCAGGTCCGCGGGCTCCGCCGGCGCGAGTGACGCTCCGCCGTCGGTCACGCTCGCGAGCGCGCGCTCGAACGCCCGCGTGGTCTCCTCGATCGCGCGCGCCGCCTCCGGCGTCCCCGTCGGCGCCCGGCGGCGCGAGAGGAGGAGGCGGATGCTCGTGAGGTGCGCCATCAGCGCATTCCCGCGCTGGACGAAGGTGAAGAGCTCCCGCGTCGGCGGTCGAACGCGCGCGGGCTCGACGCCGCTCCGCTTCACGGCCGCCGCAACCGAGGCGAGCGCGTCGTAGGCCGCGCGCCGGCGCCTCCGCTGCAGGGCCGCGTCCGCACGTGGATCGACCGACGCCACCGCGTACGCACGGAGCGCGTCGAGCGCGCTGGTCACCGACGCCGGCAGCGTCCGGCGCTCCCAGGAAGGCCACACGTAGCTGAACGCCCACGCGAGGAGCGCGCCGAGCACGGTGTCGAGGAGCCGCTCCACGAGCGGCATGCCGTCGTGCGGCGCGACGAGATGCGCCTGGAGGAGCGCCATCACGGTCGCGGAGATCGCCGTCAGCACGTACTGCACGGCGACGAACGCGTGCGCAGCGCCGGCCGCGAGCGGGAACACGACGCGCTGCACCGCCGCGTTCGTCACCGCGACGAGCACGACGACGACGACGCAGCCGATCACCGTGCCGATGACGCGCGCATTCCGGCGCGCGAGGGTGGCGTCGAGCGTCTCGCGCAGCACGACCGCGACCGTGAGCACGAGCCAGTACGGATGCGGCGCCCACGGGAGCGCGTACGCGAGGAGGTACACGCCGCCGAGCGCGAGCCCGCTCCGGACCGCGTGCCGGAGAACGGGCGACGCCGGGGTCAAGTGCGCGCGCAGCGCCGCGAGCGGCCATCCCTCCTCTGCGACGAACGACGCGAGCTCCTCGGACGTCAGGGGCAGCTCCTCGTCCTGCCCGCGGAGCACGGCGAAGATGCGCGCGAGATCCTCGGTGAGATGGGTGAGGCGGTTGACGAGGACGGGGAGGAGGCGCGTGCGCGGGTCGGCCTCGTCGATCGCGAGGTCGTGGAACATCCCCTTCACGCACGGCGCGAGCTCCGCGGTCGGGTCGCTCCCGACCGTCCCGTCCCGAACGGCGTCCCGCGCGCGCTCCACCCCCTCGGCGACGGCGACGAGCCCGCGCGCGAGCCGTCGTCGCAGATCGCTCCCGACGGTGTCCGTCCCGAGCAGCTCGAGGTCGAGCTGGCTTGCGAGGAGGACGTCGCGGAGCTCGATCGTGTGGAGGAGCACGGCAGCGAGCCTTCGGTCGTGCGCCGTCCTCACCGACGGGAAGAGGAGCTCCCGCGCGGCCTGGAGGCGCGCCGCGAGCGCGGCCTCCTCGTCGACCCAGCTCCACGCCGCCTGCGGTGCCTCGTCCGGCGCGGCGAGGACGTGCGCCGCGCGCGACCGGAGGAGCGCGGCCATCTCGGACGCGGCGGCGGCGACGGCGAGCACGCGGTAGCGCCCCTCGAGGACTCTCGCCGCGACGACCGTCCAGACGACGTAGACGACTGCGCCGAGCGCCACCCACGACGCCGTGCGAAAGGACCCGGCGCCGCCGAGGGCGAGCGAGAAGATGATCGCGAGGATCGGCGCGAACGAGATCTGCGCGGCGCGCGCTCCCCACGCCATCAGCATCCGGGCGGCGAAGACGACGAGCCCGATCGCGAAGCTGACCGCCACGACGCGCCCGTCGAGCCCGAGGACCACGACGGACGCCGCCGACGCGAGGAGGGCCGCGGCGGACACACGCCGTGCAGCGCGCGCGGTGCGGTCGCCGAGATGGGCGAGGCTCGCGCAGATCGCGCCCATGCTCGCGAGCTGCGCGTCGAGCGGTCCTGCCGCGAGCTCGACGACGACCTGCACGATCCCGATCCCGAGGGCGACGGAGAGCCCGTTCAGGACGTGGGAGGGGAGCCTTCGCCAGAGCACCTGGCGAGCTTAGTGGAGACGGCTCACAGGATCGCGAACGGATCGCGGTCGGCCTCGCTCAGCACGACCGACGCGCCCGTCAGCTCGGCGCGAAGCTTCTCGCCGAATGCGCGCACGGCATGCCGCTCGCTGTTCGAGTGGAGCATCGCGATCACGGTCATTCCCCGGCGCACCGCCGCGATCGCGTCGTGGTGCCTCACCTCGCCCGTCACGAACACGTCCGCGCGCGCGTTCGCGGCGTCCTCGAGCAACTCGCCGCCGGCACCGGCCGCGACCGCGACACGCTTCGCAGGCTCCTCGAGCGGACCTGCGACGAGCACGTGTCCGAGGCCGAACGCCTTCTTCACGCGTTCGACCAGCTCGGAGCGGGGCACTTCGGAGATGCGACCGACGCGGCCGAGGCCGACGCCTTCCGGCGGCGCGGCGAGTCGGACGAGATCGAACGCGGGCTCCTCGTACGGGTGCGCCGCCCGGAGGGCGCTCACGACGGCGGAGAGCTGCTTCGTCGCGACGACGGTCTCGAGCCGGATCTCGTCGACCGTCTCGAGCTTCCCCCTCTCGCCGACGGCGGGGTTCGTCCCCTCCTCGCCGAAGAACGTCCCCTTCCCCGGACTCCGAAAGCTGCACTTCGCATACGCCCCGATCCGGCCTGCTCCGGCGGCGAAGAGGGCTTCGCTCACCCTCTCGAGGTCCGCTTCCGGCACGAACGTGACGAGCTTCAGCTCGGCGTCCTTCCCGGCGTGGACGCGGAGCGGGCGGCGCTCTTCCGGCGAGACCCCGCACGCGTCGGCGAGCACGTCGTTGGTCCCGCCGTGCACGACGTCGAGCGCCGTGTGCATCGAGTAGAGCGCGATTCCGCGACGGATCGCCTCGGCCCAGGGCGCCGCGTGCGGGACGCGCTTCACCGCGCCGAAGATCGGCGGATGGTACGCGACGACCATCGTCGCAGAGGCCCGCGCCGTCTCCTCCGCGACGGCTTCCGTGTAGTCGACGGTGACGAGCACGCGCGTCACCTCCGCATCGCGATCCCCGACGAGGAGCCCGACGTTGTCCCAGCTCTCGGCGTACCGGAGCGGCGCGATCCGCTCGAGGACGTCCACCACCTCACGTACTCGCATCGCGTCCCTCACACGAGCTTGAAGAAGTCCTTGATCTGGCTGATGAGGCGCTTCGACTGGTCCTGGACCGCCATCGACTCCGGGCGCTGGGACGCGACGGCGTCGAGCTCGGCGGCGCGCCGCGCGAGGAGGTCGCTCATGTTCTCGACGACGCCGGGGACGGCGGCGAGCGTGGTCTGGAACGCGCCGTGATCGATGACGATGAGCTCGCACTCGGTCGCCGCACGGACCGAGGCCTTCCGCTCTTCGCCCGTCATGAGGCCCATCTCGCCGAAGAACTTCCCGGCCCCGAGTCGCGCGACGACGATCTTCGCGCCGTCGCTCCGGACGAGCTCCACCGCGACCTCGCCTCGGTCGATGATGTAGAGCTCCGTCGAGCGATCGCCCTGCTTCACGATCAGCTCGCCCGCCGCGAAGAGCTTCACGTGCGCAGCGGCGGCGAGCGCACGATGGGTCGCCGGCGGGAGCACGTCGAGAAAGTCGACGCAGCGAAGGACCCGGTCGCGGCGCTCGAGCTCTCGATCGAGCTCGCGCCGCTCGCTCTCTTCGCTGACCGCGTGCATGTGCACGGTCCGGATCGGGAACGGGATCGACACCTTCGCGCGCTGGAGCGCGTACCAGACGCGGTCGCGGACTTGCCCGTCGATCCGCTCGCGCGCGGGGAAGTCGTCGATGAAGAAGTAGACCGCGTACTCGACGCCGCTGTCGGCGAACGACTTCGTCTGCACCCAGGGCGCCGGTTCGCTGACGACGCCCTGGACGCCTGCGAGCGCTGCGGTGATCGCGTCCTGCACGCGGGCGGGCGGCACCTCGTAGGGCCCCTGCACGATGACCTGGCGCCGCTGCACGCGCGTCGGCTTCGAGTAGTTCCGGATCGCCGTCTTCGCGAGGAGCGCGTTCGGGACGATCACCTCGACGTGATCGCTCGTGACGACCGTGATCGCGCGCCAGTTCACTTCCGTGACCTCGCCGATCTGGCGCGCGTCCGGGTCGAACTGGATCCAGTCACCGACCTCGAAGGGGCTCTGCATCTGGAGCGCGAGACCGCTCACCAGGTTTCCGAGCGTGTCCTGCAGCGCGAGACCGATGACGGCGGTGATGAGCGCCGACGTCGTGAGGAGCGACCCCGGCTCGACCCCGACGCCTCGCAGCGTCATCAGGAGCACGATGACGTAGACGATCGCCTGGGTGAGATCGCGGAAGATGCGTGGCGGCGCGCGGTGCGTGCGCCGGCTGACGACGACGTCGACGGCGAGGAGGACGAGGCTCCGTCCTGCCGACGCGAGCACGAGCAGGAGGTAGAGGAAGAGCAGGATGCGCCCGACCGAGGCGCGATCCCCCACGGCGTACGTGAGCAAGCCGAAGAAGAGGCCCGCCGCGAGGAACACTGCCGGCGAGCGCACCCGCGCCCGCTCGCTCGCGGGGAGCAGGAAACGCACGACGAGGAGCAGGAACGCCGCGACGACCACCGCGGCGAGCTCCAGCGAACGGTCGGGCCTCCCGGGCCCGAGGATGGGGTCGAGCAGCGTCACGCGAGGGATGCCGAGGATATCACGCTGGAGGTCGCCCGCGTGCGGTCCACGTCTTCCGGGCACACGCCTTGCGACCCCTGCCTACGCGCCCGCACCGCGCGACGGTGCGAGAGCTCATCAACCACAACGAGGAGAACTCAAATGGCGACGAACGTGAACGAGCAGCGCGGCATGCAGCAGGGTGGCAACGTGGGGATGGGGATGGGGCAGAACGTGGGCTCCCCGATCTCGAACGAGGCGTACAACGTCATCACCGCGCTTCAGGCGAAGCTCGAGGGTCTCGAGGCCTACCGGAAGTACCAGAAGGACGGCAACCAGCAGATCTGGCAGCAGCTCGCGCAGGCCGACATCCAGTGCGTCACCCAGCTGATCGACGAGCTCGAGAAGCTCGTCCAGGGCGGCAAGCTCCGCTCGCAGGTCCAGGGCGGCCAGCAGGTCAAGGGGCACTGAGCTCGTCAGAGCGCCACGCCGAGATTCCTCCTCAGCGTGGCGCTCACGTCTCCGAGATGGAAGACGACGAGCTCGCCGAGCTTGTCGCGTGGCGTGAGATCGCCTGGAGCCTGCGGCTCGAGCGCGATCGCGGCGCGCGCCGCTTCGACGCTGCCGGAGAGGAGCAGGCCGGCCCGCGACGCGGACACGTCGGCGAGCTGCGCCCAGCGCAGCACGTCGAGCCTCCCCGTCGCGCGAAGCGCCGCGTCGACGGCCTCGGTGAGGCGAGCGAGAGCGGCGCGATCGAGCCGCTCGCGCAGCGGCGCGTCCTGCGGATCGATCTGACCGGCCGCGATCCGTGCCGCCGAGGCGGCGAGCGCTTTCAGCTCCGTGAGCGAAGGGCACAGCGCCCGCGCGAAGAGCGGCGGCGTGATCTCGACGACGCGCTTGCCGACCAGGAACGTGAGGACCTCGCGCGAGATGCCGCCGAGCGCGGGAGGGAACACGACGAGCGACGGAGGCCGTGTCGCCCCCGCGGAGAAGGCGGGTCCCGGCGAGCGTCGCTTGTAGAGCTTCGGGACGGGGACACCGAGGAGTCGCGCCGCGCGCGTGGCCAACTTGCCGACGCCCTCGGCTTCGAGCTTCGGCCCGGGGTGGCCGAGCCGCTCGCGGAGCGGAAGGCGCGCGACGAGCACGTCGACCGTCGCCGCTGCGACGACCTCGAGGATCGTGGTGAGATGAGGGTCGAGCTCCGGATGGAGGAGCGCGCGCCAGGCGTCCTCACCGAGCTCCTGGAGGATGCCCTCGAGCGGCGGCTGCGGGTACGACGCGAGGAGGTTCTCCGCCGGCGCGTGCGGCACACCGAGAAACCGCATCACCGAAGCCGCGCACGCCGCGCGATCGCGCGCCCCTTGCGTGACGACGAGGTCGAATAGGGCCGGATACGGCGTCGGATCGAGCGGATCGAGCAGGATGCGCTCGAGCGTCACCTGCACCGCGGACGTCCCCTGCCCCGTGCGCGAGAGGATCTCGCGCAGCATCGCCTGCGCCTCGTCGTCCTTCGGAACGAGCTGGATCGCGGCCTGGAGCGCGCGCGCTGCGCCGGCGGCGTCCTTGATCCGGTCGCGGCGGAGGACGGCGAGCTGCTTGAGAAGCGCGTGCTGGAGCGTGACGTCGCCCTGCGATGCGCGCCCCAACATCCGCTCGTACATCTGGTCGAGCGCGAGCCACGCCTTGTCCTCGGTGAGAAGCCGCACGATGCGCTCGAAGGACTCGAGGTTCTTCGGATCGACGTCGAGCACGCGCTCGAAGAGCTGCACGGCGGTCCGTCGGTCCTGGAGCTCGCGGAGTGCGATCTGCGCCATCGTGAAGAGCGTCTTGCCGCGCCGGTGCGGATCCTGGTCGGCGTCCGCGATTCCCGAGAGCGCGTCGAAGACGCCCTGCCAGCGTCCGAGCTGCTGGCGGAGGGCGAGAAGCTTGTGGAGGACCGGCAGATCGTGGGGCCGGAGCGCGCGCGCCTCCTCGTAGACCTCCTCCGCGAGCTCGGGGGCGTTCGCGCGCGTCGCGAAGCCTTCGGCGATCCCGACGAGCTGCGCGAAGCGCTCGTTCGGGTCACGGAGGTTCCGCGCGATCTGGCGCTTCAGCGAGAGCGCCGCGACGCGGTTGCCGCTCGCGCCGTGGATCTGCGAGAGGCCGGCGAGCGCACGCGCGTCGTCGGGCGCATCCGCGAGGACGAGATCGTAGAGCGCCGAGGCGCGGTCCGTCTCGCCGAGGAGCGAGAGGACCTCGGCGAGCATGACACGCGCGTCGAGACCGATCGCATCGGGCGCATCCGCAAGCCGCGTCAGCGCCTCGCGCGCCGCGACGACGGCCGGATCGGCGCGCATCGCATGCGCCGCGCGCGCGAGCGACTCGCCGGTGCCTTCCGCCTCCGGCCCACGTAGGTAGGCGGCCTTCGCCGCCGCGAGGGCTTGCCCGGGCCGCCCCATCGCGGCAGCGAGCTTCGCCTCGGCGCGGCGGATCTCGAGGAGCCGCGCGTCGTCCTTGTCGCGATCGGCGCCAGCGAGCGCCACCGCGATGATCGCGTCGAGCTCATCCCAGCGCTCGTCCTCGACGAAAGCGCGGAGGAGCGCGTTCGCGGCCGACTCGTTCGTCGGATCGGCGCCCCAGGCCGCCTCCCACGCGTCACGCGCGCCACGCGCGTCGCCGGCGCGGTGCCTCGCTTCGGCGAGCTCCACCCACGCCATCCCGCGTGCGCGCGGCGTCTCCGTCGCCTGAGCGCGCTGCTCGAGATAGCGGAGCACGCGCGGCGTGTCACCGGCCGCACGCGCGTCCCAGACGAGCGCGTTCCACGCCGCGGCGTTCGTCGCGTCCGCTTGCACCGCGCGTTCGAAGGCGGCGCGCGCGGCGGCGGGGTCGACCGGGACGAGGAGCTGCCCGGCGACGACGTGGTGGCGCGCGCGGACGTGCGGCTCGCGCGCGAGCGACGCGAGCTGCGTCCGCGCACGCGCGGCCGCCGTCACGTCGCCGGTCTTCTCCGCGAGACGCGCGAGCTCGCCGAGCAGCGTCTCGTCGTCGGGGAAGGCGGTCACGAGGCGCGCGTAGGTCGCGACCGCGGCCTTCGCGTCGCCGAGCCTCGTCTCGAGCACCTCGCCGAGGCGCCGGAGGCGCGCGCGACGGAGCTCGGGATCGCGTGTCGTCGTCGCGCCGCGTTCGAGGACGCTCGCGAGCTCGGGCCACGCGCGCGCCGCGAAGTAACAGCGCTCCAGCGCGGAGAGCGCCTCGACGTGACCGGGCGCGAGATCGACGGCACGCTCGAGCGTCCGCGCGGCGAGCTCGGGCTTCTTGAACTCCTCCTCCTCGAGACGCGCGAGCCGGAGGAGCACCTCGATCCGTTCCTCGAGCGGGATGTCGGCGACCGAAGCCCGGCGGAGCACGTCGGCGAGCGCGACCTTGTCCCCCTGGACCGTCGCGACGTGCTCGAGCCCACGGAGCGCGTCGATGCGGCGCGGCTCGAGCTTGTGCGCTGCCGCATAGTGCTTCTTCGCCTCGGCGAGGTCGTACGTCCGCTCCTCGAGGTACCGAGACGCCATGATGAGGTGGATCCGCGCACGGTCGTCGCCGCGCCGCGCGCTCAGCACCGCGAAGTCGAGCGCCGACAGCTCGCGCTTCGCGTCTCCGCGCTCGCGCGCCGCCGCCGCGTCCACCAAGTGCACGAGCCAGTGCGTGGAGTCGAGCTTGCGGATGCGCTCCACCCATTCGCGGGCGAGGTCCGTACGCCCGAGCTCGTTCGTGAGCCACCGCACCGCGATCTCCGCGCACGCGAGCGCGCGCACCATGTCGCGCTCTGCCATGGCCTGTCCCTGAAACAGCGCCACGGCCTCCGGAAAACGTCCCTGGGCGCGCAGGAGCGGCTCCACGGCGTCGAGCGCCGCGTCGTGGCGCGGCCAGCAGCGGAGCGCCTCGAGGAGCGCGTCGACGGCCTGCCCGTGGTCGCCGAGGTCGTCCCGGAGCGCGAGCCCGACCTCGACGAGCAGATGCGCTCGCTCGTGGGGCTCCGTCGTGCGCTCGAGCTTCTCGAGCGCTGCCTCGACGTGCATGGCTGCCGCGCTCGCGCTCGGAGCGACGCGCAGCTTGATCGAGCCCTCGGAGGCTCGGTGGCCGGGATCCGCCATCGGTAGAGCAGGATACCCCGGCTCGCGCTCGCTTGGCGCGCGCAGTGCAAGCTCGATCGGGCGGAGGCCACTCGTATGAAGATCGCTCGAGCCATCCTTTTCGGAATCGTCGGAGCCGCTGCGATGAGCATCGTCTCGATCCCCCTTCGCGCGCTCGGGGTGCCGATCCAGATCGAGATGCTGCTCGGCACGCTTCCGGGCCTCGTGCCGGGCACCGGCGCGTTCATGCTCGGGCTCGCGATGCACCTCGCGATCGGCGCCCTCTTCGGCCTGCTCTACGGCGCGCTCTTCGAGCGGGTCTGGAACCACGGCGGCGCGCTCGTCGGCATGGTGACGACGATCCCGCACTCGCTGTTCATCGGCATGCTGGTCGGCTTCACCCCGCAGTTCCACCCGATGGTGCCGGAGGTGATCCCCGAGCCGGGTCCGTACTTCGCCCACCAGGGCGGCTGGGCGAGCCCGGTCGCGTTCTTCGCGCTCCACCTGATCTACGGCGCGATCGTCGGCGGAGGCTACGGCCACGTGACCTCGGAGCACCAGTGGGAGCCCTCGAAGCCCGTGCACGGGAGCTGAGGATCAGCGCGCGGCGAGGCCCTCGAGCCAGGGCTGGAACAGCGTGAGGAAGTACTCGATCGCCTTCTCCCGGCTCTTCACCTTGATCCGCCGACGCGCCACGAGCTCCACGTATCCGTGCCCGACGACCCACAGGCCGATCGCGAGATCCCTCGGTCGGCCTTCTCGGTAGTCGCCGTCCCGCTGACCGCGCGCGAACTCCCCGACGACGAGCTCGAAGACGCGCGTGATCGCCGCTTCGAGCGACGGGAAGCGGCCGTCGGTGTTGAAGCGCGCCCCCCACATCACGCGGTACTGCGCCGGGCGCGCGATCGCGAAGTCGACGTACGCGACGGCGAGCCTCCGGAGCCGCTCCGACCCGCGCGAGGGCGCCTCCTCCAGCGCGCGGACGAGGGCGTCGCCGAGCGCGACGTAGCCGTCCTCCGCGACGGCGGCGAGGAGGGCGGTCTTGTCCTCGAAGTGCCGGTAGGCCGCGGGATGCGTCACCCCCACGCGGCTCGCGACCTCGCGGAGCGTGAGCGCGTCGGAGCCGCGCTCCTCGACGAGCGAGAGCGCCGCGTCGAGCAACGCGCGCCGGAGATCGCCGTGGTGGTAGGCCGTCTTCTTCCGCGGCACGCGCGCGCGGCTCGGCTTGCGCGGGCTCGGCGGCAGGGACGACATGGCGCCCGAGAGCACCACGGACGCGCCCACGGCGTCAACGAAGCCTTCGGCCGTGCTCGTGGAGGAAGGTCGCGGCCTCGCGCCAGAAGCGCTCGCGATGGCGCTCGCGGAAGAAGCCGAAGTGGCCGACGCGCGCTTCGGTCCGCGGGACGCGGCGCTCGTGGATCCGCGCCGAGGAGTAGAGCGAGAGGAGCGCGTCGACGGCCTCCGGCGGCGCATAGGCGTCGTCCTCGAAGCCGAAGGCGAGCACGGGCGCGTCGAAGCGCGCGAAGCCCGCGCGCCGCGGCGCGTTCGGGCCGCCGACGAGGTAGCCGGGGGTCCGGCACCACTTCGCCCACTCGAGCGCGACGCCGGGCGGGAGGTCCTCACCGATCCCGAGC
This sequence comes from Polyangiaceae bacterium, assembly GCA_039809485.1. GTDB lineage: Bacteria > Myxococcota_A > Polyangia > Polyangiales > Polyangiaceae > Labilithrix. The sequence continues at coordinate 26,832 of JBDHVE010000113.1, forward strand.
TTGCCCGGAAGATAGCCGACGACGCGCGTGACCGATGGGATGACGCCGTACCAGAGGAGCGCCATCTGCCAGCGCACCGACGACGGCCAGAGCCGGAAGTCACCGCTCCCCGACGCGACGTTCACCGCCACCCGGATGCGCGCCTGGGTCGACTCCGGCAGGAGACCGAGGAGCTGCCCGCCGACGCTGTGACCGAGGACGGCGGCGCGGCCGCCGCCGAGCTCGTTCGCGGCGTGCTCGACGACGCCGGCGAGGTCCTGCTCTCCCCACGCCGACATCGCGGCGCCGTGCCAGCCGGCGCCCGGAGCACGCGAGCCGCCGATCCCGCGATAGTCGAAGGTGAGGACGCGGAAGCCCTCCGATGCGAGCCACGAGGCGAACGCCGTGTAGTAGCGCCGCTTCACGCCGGTGGCGGACGAGATGACGACCGGCAGGCGCCGTTCGGCGCGAGCGAGCGCTTCGCCGCGCGGCTCGTACAGGGTTCCGGCGAGCGAAACACCGTCCGCCGCGCGGAGCTCTACGTCCTTCCCCCGCTCGCGGCGCTTACGCGGGGGCGGTTCGACGAGAGGCCTCTCGTGGCGCTGGAAGAGGTAGGCATCGAGCGCAGCTGCGTCATCCATGTTACCCTCGGTTAGAAAGTGACCAGTGGTTACATTGAGGCCGGCGGCGCGCTCCGTCAAGCGCGAGGCGACGATTGGTGGGAAGAGGTGTCAGGCGGCGCGCCGGCGCCCGCTCGGCTTCACCGCGCGCGCGAACGCGGCACATGACCGCGTGTTGAGGACCTCGCTCCGGCGGACCCCTGCCCTCCGCGCCATCGCCGCGGCCCACTTCACGTTGCCGAAGTCGCGCGTCGCATGCGCGTCGACGGACAGGACGAAGGGGATCCTCCGCTCGCGCGCAGCGCGCACGTGCTCGGGCGCGAGGTCGAGCCGCCGCGGGTCGCCGTTGATCTCGATCGCGCCGCGGGAGTCGGCGAGGGCGTCGAGGACCTCGTCGAGACGGCAGTCGACCGGCGGGCGCGACCGCAGGAGACGTCCGAGCGGGTGCCCCCAGATCTTGAAGACGGGGTGCTTCATCGCGCGGACGAGACGACGCGTCATCTCGCGCTCGTCCTGCCGGTGCCGCGCGTGGATGCTCGCGACGACGACGTCGAGCCGCTCGAGGATGGCGTCCGGCCAGTCGAGCGCGCCGTCGGCGAGGATGTCGGCCTCCGTCCCGCGGAGGATGTGAATCCCGACCTTCTCCTCCGCCTCCGCGATCTCGTCCCACTGGCGGAGGAGGCGGTCCTTGTCGAGCCCGCCAGCGTAGTGGGCGGCGGCGGAGTGGTCCGTGATCGTGATGTAGCTCGCGCCGAGCGCCTTCGCGGCCCGCGCCATCTCTTCGACGGTGCAGCGGCCGTCCGACCACGTCGTGTGGCAGTGGACGAATCCGCGGACGTCGCCCTCCTCGACGAGGTCGTCCCACGGATCTCGCCCGGCTTCGAAGCCGGCCGCGGCCTCCTCGATCTCGCCGAGGTCTTCGCGGAGCTCGGGGGTGACGAAGGCGAGACCGAGCGACGCGTAGATCTCCGCTTCGCCCTGCCCGCGACCGACGTCGACGAGCGTCGTGCCTCGCGCCCGCGCGCGCGCTTCGAGCGCCTCGACGTGACGCGACGATCCCGTCGCGCGCACGAGCGCGCTGCCGGCGTCCTCCGGCCTGCACGCGAAGAGGTCGACGGGCGTGCCGTCGCCGAGCCGGATCCGCGCGTGCTCGTCACCACGGTGATCGACCACCGCGATGCGATCGAGCTCCACCGACTTCGCGATCGACGCGGCGGGGTCCTCGGTCACGAGCACGAGGTCGATGTCCCGTGCGAGCTCGACCCGCCGGCGGACCGAGCCGGCGAGGCGCACGCGCTGCACGCCCGCGTTCGCGAGCAGGACGTCCTCGAGGTCGACCGCGAGGGCGAGCGCTTCGGGGAGCGGGACGAGGCCCCCCTCCTCCGACCTCCGGCCCTTGCGGACCGGTCCACGCGCGAGCGCCTCCTTCAGCTTCGCGACCTTCTTCGGGCCGAAGCCCTTCACCGCGAGGAGACGCCCGTCCTCGGCGGCGGCACGGAGATCGTCGAGCGTCGCGATCCCGGTGTGCAGGGCGATCGTGCGGAGCGTCCCGAGCGAGAGCCCCGACGCATGCGCGATCGCGACCGCGTCGGGAGGCAGGCCCTTCCGGAGCTCGCGCGCGAGCCCGCTGTCGCCGGTCGCGTGGATCTCCTCGATGATTCGCGCGAGGCCTTTCCCGATCCCGGGGAGCGCGAGGAGCCGGTCGCCCTTCACGAGCTCGGACATCGGCATCTGCGTCGCGTCGATCGCGCGCGCGCCGCGCGCGTACGCCCGCGCGCGATGGGTGTCGCCACCGCCGAGCTCGAGGAGGTCGGCGATCTCGCGGAGCCGGGAGGCGACGTGCGCGCGATCGTGCATCACCTGAGCCCGTACCCGATGCCGGTCGTGATCGGAGGCTTCGGCGTGAGCGCGCGGAGCGTCTCGGAGGTGGTGACCTCCATCACGACGGCGGACGTCGCGGCCGACTGCCCGCCCTCGCGCGAGGCCGACGGCGCGCCGACGAGGATCCGCTCGGGGGCGACGCCGCGCTCGATCAGCGCCTGACGAAGGCGGTTCGCCCGCGAGATGAAGAGGCCTTCGGGCCCGCCGGGCTCGTCGCCGCCGACGAGCACCACGGTGGTGTGCGCGAGCTCGGGCCGGTTCAGACAGGTCGCCCACGCGGTGACGCGCTCGCCCTCGCCGGGCAGCATCCCGTCGGTACCGGGCGCGAACTGGACCGTGGGCGTCACCTGCGTCCCGCACGCGGTGCCGGTGTGCTGGCGCGCCGTGTAGAGCTCGATGGCACCGGGCGTGTAGGTCGGCCCCGACGTGATCGTCGTGGTCGAGGCTGCTTCTTGTCGCGCTCCGCCGCAGGCGCCGAGGAACGCCACGATCGCGACCAGCGTCTTCGCGTGTTTCACGCCATGTGCCTGCATCTCGCTCACCTCAGGACGAGGAGTCGCAAGCGACGGACCATGCCGTGGTCGAGCTGGGACTCGCCGACTGATGACTAGAGCGTGTCCCTGAACTCTCTCGGTCTCTCCCACGTGCCCGTGCCCGTGCCCGTGCCCGTGCCCGATGGAGGCAACGAG
>JBDHVE010000114.1:0-29791 GCA_039809485.1 Polyangiaceae bacterium
GAATGGTCGCCAGGCGCAGGTGAACGGTCGGCGGGCGAGGGTGCCTCCTCCCGGCCGCGCCGTATGATCTCGACGTGACCCCGCTCCTCACGACGCTCCTCGGGCTCGTCGTCGCGACCTCGACGATCTACGGCGCCGGCGCTGCGGTCTGGGCGACCGCGCCCGGGCGCGAGACGCGGAGACGACCGAAGCCGCATGGTGCGCTCGCCCTCTTCGCGCACCCGCTGACGCAGTGGGCCATCGTCATCGGCCTCGTGGTCGTGAACCAGATCGCGTTCAACGCGTACGTCCTCCGCGTCCACCACGGCGACGCGTCGTTCATCGGCCGCTACCTGCCTTCGTTCGGCTGGCTGTCCCTCGCGCTCGACTGGCCCAGCGTGCGCTGGGTCGCAGCTCACGTCGGCGACGGACGCTGGCTCGCGCCGTCGGTGCTCCGCGTGCAGGCGTACCTCGAGCTCCCGTTCACGCTCTACGCGTATCTCGCGGTCGCGCGGATGCTCGGCCGCGACGTGACGCGCGCGCTCTGCCGGTGGCCGGTGCTCCTCGTCGCGTCGGTCTCGTTCAGCGTCACGTTCGGCTTGATCGAGGCGTCGCTGCCGAACCCGTACACGAACGACGATCTCGTCCTCCGCGCGCTCGCCGCGGTGACGGTCCCGTTCTGGGTCGCGTGGACGTCGCGCATCGACGACGCGGCGCGCGACGGCGACGACCGACCCACGAGCGTCCTCGGGATCCTGGCGTTCCTCATCGGCGCCGCGTCGATCGCGCTCTCGCTGCTCGCCGCCTACGACACGCTCCTCCTCTACAACCTCGCGCACCTCCCGCGCTACGTGCCGCTCCTGGTTCTGACGACGCCGATCGCCGTCTTCGCGCCGTGGCTCGTCCCGCGGGTGGGACGCGCGAGGCCGTCGTCCGCGTCGACGCTCCTCCGCGCGATGCTCGCCGCGTTCACGGTCGTGTTCTTCGTGCCGTCGCTCGCGATCCGCTACGCGATGCCTTACGCGTGCACCGCCTTGTTCGCGGCCTTCGTCCTGCTCTTCGGTGCCGGACTCGGTATCGCGCGCCTCCGGCAGGAAAGGGCGGATCTCGATCCGATGCCCCTCGCGCTCTCGGTCGTCGCGGGCGGGATCGCAGGAGGAGTGGCGTCCTTCGTCGTGTTCGTCGCGACCGGGATCGCCGCCGACGAGCTCGGGCTCGCGTGCGTAGCCGTCGCGTTCCTCGCTGCGTTCACGATCGCCGCGCACGCAGCGGAGCGCGCCGCGGCCGCCGCGTGAGCCTCAGAACCCCATTCGGAGCGCCTGCTCGATCTGCTGCCGCGGGATCCAGCCCTGCTCGTCGACGGAGTAGTCGTCCTTCTCGAGCTTGAACGTGCGCGTCGCGGTCACGTCTGCACGACCCATGAAGCGGTACGCGACGCTCGGCGCCTGGTATGCCTCGCGCACGATCGCGAGCGCCATGTCGACGGGGATCGTCACCGGCACGCGCACCGACGTCGTCGCGTCGGACGCGAGCCAGACGCCTTCGCCGGGGACGCGCCAGTCGAGCGGCAGCGTGTAGCGGCCGGCGAGGATGACCGTGCCGCGGACGGCGCGGACGGCGACGTCGTACGAGTTCGGGTTGTACACGTCGACGAACACCGTCATCACGACGGAGACGCTGGGCGGGAACCCGAGGCTCACGCCGCTCACTTCGGCGTGGTTCACGCGCATCGACGGCTTGCTCGCGCATCCGGTCGCGGCGGTCGCGGCGCAGACGAGCGCGGCGCACGCGAACAGGGCACCGAACGGCCGGAGGCGACGATCGAGAGCTGTCATGTGTCCACGCAGTCTAGGGCGACGGAGCCCGGCCGTCACCTGCGCGAGCCGGACCGGCCTTCGCGCGCCGCTTCCGCGAGGCCTTGCTCGAGCGTGAACGTCTTCTTGCACTTCCGGCACGTGTACGGAGCCGCCGCCGGCGGTCGCTTCTCGCGCGCCTGGATCTCGAAGCAGTGCGGACAGCGAAGGCGGAGGACCGCCCCGAACGACGCACCGAAGCCCATGACCGAAGCCTAGCGCGTTCCGGTCGCCGCGACGGGGAGCTCGACGCGCGGGGGCGTGTCGGCCTCGACCGCGTCCGATACACGCTTCGCGTCCACCGGCTTGACGAGGTGCTCGTCGAAGCCGGAAGCGCGCGAGCGTGCCACGTCGTCCGGCTGCCCATAGCCGGTGAGCGCGACGAGGCGCATCGTGCCCCCGGCGGCGCGGATCCGTCGCGCGGCCTCGAACCCGTCGAAGATCGGGAGCCCGACGTCGAGGAGCACGACGTCGGGCGACCAGCGAAGAGCTTCGTCCACGGCGGCGCGCCCGTCCGCCGCCTCGCGCACGACGTGGCCCTCGGCCTCGAGCAGCGTCTTCAGCATCTCGCGCGAATCGTCGTGGTCCTCGACGACGAGGACGCGACGCTTCCGCTTCTTCCCGGGCGGGGGCGGGATGCTCGTCGTGACGACCGCCTCGCGTGCCGGAATCCGCACGACGAACGTGCTGCCGAGGCCGGGTCCCGCGCTCTCGGCCTCGACCGTGCCGCCGTGCAGCTCCACGATGCGCTCGACGAGCGCGAGCCCGACACCGAGGCCGCCCTGGGAGCGGTCGAGCGTCTGCTCTCCCTGGACGAACGGCTCGAAGACGTGCTCGCGGAGCTCGGGCGACATCCCGGCGCCCTGGTCGCGCACGCGGAGCACGGCCTCGCGTCCTTCGTGCCGGACCTCCACCTCGATCGGCTTGCCGGGAGGGGTGTACTTCGTGGCGTTCGTGACGAGGTTCGTGACGACCTGATCGAGCCGGGTCGGATCGCCTTCGACCCACACGTCCTCGAACGTCGAACGCACTTCGTGGTCGCGCGTGCGGCCTGCGACCTGGAGCGCGTCGAGCGACCTCCGGGCGAGCGCGCCGAAGTCGATCGGTTCCTTCCGGAGCGCGAGCTTCCCGCTCACGACACGGGTCACGTCGAGCATGTCGGCGAGGATGCGCTCGAGGTGGCGCACCTGACGTGCCACGATCTCGCGCGCGCGTGTGACGGCCGCCTGGTCCTGCGCGCGCTCCTGCAGCGCGACGGCGCTCGCGATCGCGTGGATCGGGTTGCGCAGCTCGTGGCTCAGCATCGCGATGAGGCGGTCCTTTGCGAGGCTCGACTCGCGGAGGCGCTCCTCGCTCGACGTGAGCGCCTCGCGCGCGCGGACCGTCTCCGTCACGTCGATCGTGATCCCGGCGAGCCGATTCGGCTGCGCGCCGTCGCGGGTGCAGCGCCCGACGGCGCGGACGAAGCGGTCTCGCTCGTCGCCGTGGACGCGGAAGACTGTGTCGACGCGGTCGGAGGTCCCGGCCACGATCGCGTCGATCTGCCCTTCGAGGTCGGGCCGGTCCTCCGGGGCGACCAGCGCGAGCATGTCCTCCCGCGAGACCTTCGCCGATGCGGGGAATCCGAAGAGCGCGTTGAACTCCGGGGACGTGTAGACCTCACCCGTCGTGAGGTTCCAGTCCCAGAGCCCTGCGTCGGCGAACGACTGTGCGACGCGGAGGCGCTCGGTGGCGTTCCGCGCGGCCTCCGCCTCCGCAACGGCACGGGCACGCGCGGCGAGGAGCGCTTCGCAGACGAGACTGACCGCGACGCCACTCCCGACGTACGCGCCGAGCCCGAGGCTCGCGCTCGCAAGACCCATCGTGGCGACCTCCGGCGCGAGCCAGAAGATCCACGCGAGCGCCGCCGTCACCGTGGTCGCGAGGAGGCCGGGCCAGAACCCGCCGAACCACGCGACGAGCACGATCGCGGGGAAGAAGAACACGAACGGGAGCGAGCTCCCCCACACGGGATCGAACCAACGGCGTAGCGCGCCCGCAGCGAGCGCCGCTGCGAGCGCGAAGCCGTATCGGAGCACCGGCGAACGACGGACCATGACCCCCCATTTCTGGACGCTACTCGCGGGAGAAGGGCTTCGCGATGCGGAGAGTGTCCGCATGCGGCGCCGTGTTCTTGGCCCGAAACCTCGGCCTCCGCCACGATCTCGACCGTGGAGGCCCTCATGTCGTTCCGAGAGTCGGTCCGTCACTCGTTCCGCCGCTTCGTGCGCCTCGATTGCCAGGTCGTCCGTGAGCACGACTTCCGGCTGATCGCCGACCTCGCGCTCGACCTCTCCACCAAGGGCATGCTCGTCCGTGCCCGCACGCGGGTCCTCACGGGCGAGGAAGTCATCGTCACCTTCAAGCCGCCGCGCACCAACGTGTACGTCGACGCGACCGCGACCGTGGCACGCGTGATCCACGGCCGGAGGCCCGGCGATCACGGCCTTTGTCTCGGCCTCCAGTTCGACGGGCTCTCGGCGGAGGACGAGGGGCTCATCTTCGCGTCGCTCCGGGGCATGGCCGCTCCCGAACCGCTCCGTCCGCCCCGGATGCTCGTCATGCCCGAGCCGGCGCGCGCCATCCGCGCGGCGTGAGCACGACCGAGCAGGGGGAAGAAGCGCCGGTCCACTCGACACGGACGCGCTCGCGCGAGCAGCTCGCGGACTACCTCCTCGACATCGGCGCGACGCTCGCGTCGTACGGCTGTCCGAGCTACCGCCTCGAGGACGTCATCCGCGCCGTCGCGGAGTCGGAGGGCTATCACGCCGAGCCGTTCGCGCTGCCGACCGGGCTCTTCCTCCGTGTCGTCCCGAAGCGAGACCCCGGCTCGAGCGTCGGAGCGATTCCGGAGACCGTGCCCGAGGTCCACCGGATGACGCGGTTGTCCGAGTGGGGCACCGATCTCGAGCGGCTCACGCTCGTCGACGAGATCTTCAACGACGTCGTCGAGCGGCGCGCGACGATCGAGCAAGCGCGCTTCCGCATCCGCGCCGTCGTCGAGAAGCCTCCCGTCTGGCCGCCGCTCCTCGTCTGGTTCGCGTCGACGGCCGCTTCCGGCGCGGCCGCGGTGTTCTTCGGCGGTGGCCTCGTCGACGTCGTCGTGAGCGCGATGGTCGGCGCGGCGATCGCCGGCGTCCGCGTGCTCGTCGATCGCGATCGCGGGCGCCGGCTCCTCCACGACTTCCTCGGCGGCCTCCTCGCCGCCGTCTGCGCGTTCCTCGCGACGCGGGCGTGGCCCGAGGCCCGCACCGAAGTCATCGTCCTCGCCGGCTCGATCGCGCTCTTCCCCGGCATGACGTTCACGACCGGCCTCGCCGAGGTCGCGCAGAAGAACCTCGTCGCGGGCGGCGCGCGGCTCATGGAGTCGGCCGTGACGCTCCTCCTCATCCTGTTCGGCGTCGCGCTCGTCGGCTCGCTCGATCGAATGGGCCCGGCCGTGCTCGCGCCTCGGATGCCCTTCGCGCCGCTCGGCGTCCCCTATCAAGCCGCCGCGCTCGTCGCGTCGTCGTTCGCGTTCGCCGTCATCTTCCAGGTGCCGCGCCGATTCTTGTGGGCCGCGCTGCTCTCCGGCGCGACCGGCTATCTCGTCACCGCCATCGCGGTGCGTCACCTCCCCGAGCACGTCGCGGCGTTCTGCGCGGCGCTCGCCGTCTGCGTGCTGGCGAACGGGCTCGCGCGCTCCACGAACCGCCCTGCGCAGCTCTACCAGCTCCCGGGCATGATGCTCCTCGTGCCCGGCAGCTTCGGGTTCACGAGCCTCGGCGCGTTTCTCCGCAAGGAGATGGAGGCTGGCGCCGAGAAGGCGTTCACGATGGCGCTCGTCGGCGCCGCGCTCGTGATCGGCGTCCTCGTCGCGAACGTCGTGATGCCGCCGCGGAAGCTTCTCTAGCGGCGCGTGCTCGCAGCAGGGCGCGGGCGCGTGACGGGAGCGAGCATGCTCGTCGGCCGCGGCGCTGCCGTGGAAGGTGCCGCGCTCGGCGCGGCCGAAGCGCTCGGCGCGGTCCGCTGTCCTCCGCCGATGACGATCGCGCTCTCCGGCTCCTTCTCCGGCGCCGCCGCGGGCGGAGGCGCGGCGATCTCCGCTTCGGGCGCCGCGTGCGCCATCATGTAGACGAGCGACCCGAGCACGAGGAGCGCTGCCATTGCGACGAGGGCGATCACGACCACGAGCGCGGTCGGACGCTTCGCCATGGGCTCCGACGCGGGCTCGCGGCTCGATGCCGGCGCCGGCGGAAGGGCGACCTGCATCCGTGCGCTCGGGTGGACGAGCGTCTCGCGATCGTCGTCCTCGTCGTCGCGGGGCTCCTGGTCGTCGCGTGCGACCCGGGCCACGGCGCCCTCGACGAGCGTCTCGCGTGCCGCTGCGTCGGGGACGCTCTCCGTCTTCACGACGCCGCTCGCGACCTCGATCGGACGCGCGGGGGAGTCGATCCGCAGGTTCCGGCCGAGCGCGGGAGGCGGCGTGCTCGTCGTCGCGCTCTCGATCCGGTGCACGAGCTCCTGCCGGTTCGCGAGCGCTTCACCGGCGGTTTGCTCGACCCACGCGCCGATCTCGCGAGCCGGCGCGGGCGAGAGCACCTTCTCGAGCGCGGCGGCCATCTCGCGTGCCGTCGCGTAGCGGTTCGCCGGCTCGCGATCGAGGCCGCGCATGACGATCTCGTCGAGCCCCTTCGGCAGATCGGGGACGAGCGTGCTCGGCGGCAGCACTTCTTCGTTCACGATCGCGTAGACGAGCGCGGGCACGTCGTCGGCCGTGAAGAGGCGATGACCGGTGAGCGTCTCCCAGAGCACGACCGACGCGGAGTAGATGTCCGCCCGCCGATCGACCGGAGCCTTCGCGAGCTGCTCCGGGGACATGTACGCGACCTTGCCCTTGATCTGATCGGTGCGGGTGTCCTGCACCCGATTGGTGGCCTTCGCGATCCCGAAGTCGAGGACGCGCGTGACGCCGTCGATCCCGACGTGGATGTTCTGCGGGGAGACGTCACGATGCACGATCCCGAGCGGCGTGCCACGCTCGCTCTTCGCCTCGTGCGCGGCGTGGAGGCCCTCGAGCGCGGCCGCCATGATCGCGATCGCGTAACGCGGAGGAACGCGCTTCGCGTTCTCGCGCGTCTTCCGGACGAGGCGCGAGAGCGACTCGCCGGCGACGTACTCCATCACGAGGAAGAGCTGCGCTTCGTCGGAGACCACGTCGAGGGTCGAGACGACGTTCGGGTGCCGGACCCGCGCCGCGAGCCGCGCCTCCTCGAGGAACATCGCGACGAACTCGGGGTCGCGCGCGAGGTGCGGGTGGAGCCGCTTCACCGCCACCGTCCGCGCGAAACCGACGGGGCCGAGCAGGCGCGCGAGGTGCACGGTCGCCATGCCGCCCGCGGCGATCTCGCCGTAGAGCGCGTAACGTCCGAGGTTGCCCTCTCGATCCGCGATGGAGTGCTCCGCCACCTGGTCAACGAACGTACCAGAGTCGGGTGAGGGCCTCCAGCCGCAGCCCGGCCGCGGTCGATCGCGAGAACTGCTTGCCCGAGACCGCACCAGGGTCTACGTGATGCGCGCTGTGACGACCCTCGCTCCTCCCGAGAGCTCCGTGGAAATCCAAGGCGCTGCGCCTCGCCGCCTCGCGCGGTTCGCGTGGTGGGTGCTCGCCTACAACCTGCTCGTCGTGGCCTGGGGCGCGTTCGTCCGGGCGACGGGGTCGGGCGCGGGCTGCGGCGCGCACTGGCCGCTCTGCAACGGGGAGATCGTCCCCCGCCCGAAGCGCATCGAGACGATCATCGAGCTCTCGCATCGCGTCACGAGCGGCATCTCCGTCGTCGTCGTCGTCGCGCTCTACGTCCTCGCGCGCCGCGCGCTCCCGCGCGGGCACCTCGCGCGTCGCAGCGCGCTGCTCGCGATGCTCTTCAGCTTCGGCGAAGCGCTCATCGGCGGCGTGCTCGTCCTCCTCGAGCTCGTCGCGCACGACAAGTCGATCAAGCGCGCGTTCTCGTCGATCCTCCACCTCGGCAACACGTTCTTCCTCCTCGCCGCGCTCGTGCTGACGGCGTGGGTGATGCGGCCGAAGTCGAACGCGCCGCCCGCGAGCACGGCCCGGCCCGGCGGCGCCCTCGTCCGATTCGCCGCGTTCGCCGCGTGCGGCTCGCTCCTCGCGATCGCCGCGACCGGCGCGATCGCCGCGCTCGGCGACACGCTCTTCCCGGCGAGCTCGCTCCGTGAAGGCCTCGCGCAGGATCTCTCGCCGACGGCGCACGTCTTCCTCCGCCTCCGCGCGCTCCATCCGTTCCTCGCGATCGCGTCCGCGGCGACCGTGCTCGCGTCGGTCGCGCTCTTCCGCGTCGTGCGTCCCGCGCCGCGCGTGCTGATGCTCTCGCGGATGCTCGCCGGCGCGTTCCTCGGTCAGCTCGCGCTCGGGCTCCTCAACGTCGCGCTGCTCGCGCCGGTGTGGATGCAGCTCCTGCACCTCCTCGTGGCGGACGTCGTGTGGCTCTCGCTCGTGCTCCTCGCGTGGGAGACGATCTGGGGCGAGGGACGCGTCTACGAAGCGCGTCCGGCGAGCGCCGAAGAGGCGCGCGCGGCGGCGTAGCTCAGGTCTCGCCGAGCATCAGATCGAGGAACGGCCCCGCGCCGATGAGCGACGTGCCGCCGTCGACGAGGAGCGTCGTGCCCGTCACGTACGTGCTCGCGGGCGAGACGAGGTAGAGGCACGCGGCGGCGATCTCGTCGATCGACGCGTAGCGGCCCATCGGCACGCGCTTCTGGAGCTTGTCAGCGGTCGACCCCGGCGCGAGGCGACTCATGCCCTCGGTCCCCTCGACCGGCCCCGGCGCGACCGCGTTCACGCGGATGCCGAAGCGGCCCCACTCGAGCGCGAGATCGCGCGTGAGCTTCTCGATCCCCGCCTTCGCGGCGCCGGCGTGGACCTGGAGCGGCGTCGGCACGTCGGCTTGCGTCGCGGTGATGCTGAGGATGCTGCCGCCCTGCTTCGAGAGGTGCTGGAAGGCGGCGCGGCAGGCGTTGAAGGTCCCGCACAGATCGATGTCGACGACGGCGCGGAAGCCGTTCGCGCTCAGCATCGCCGCCGGCGCGAGGAAGTTCCCGGCGGCGCTGTTCACGAGGAGGTCGAGCCGGCCGAACGACGACGCAGCCGTGTTGATCGCGGCTTCGAGCGCCGCGTACTCGCGCACGTCGCACGCGTGCGTGCTGGCGGTGCCGCCTGCGTCGCGGATCTCCTTCGCCACGTTCTCGAGCTTCTCGAGCGTGCGCCCGACGAGCGCCACCTTCGCGCCCTGCTTCGCGAACGTGCGTGCGATGCCGGCGCCGATGCCGCTACCGCCGCCGGTGACGAGCGCAGCCTTGCCGGCGAGGACGTTCGGAGCGAACACGTCGAGGGGAGAGCTCATGGCGGTCACGTTACACCGCGGGCGCGCGCGGTCGGAAGACGAGGCGCCAGAGCGGGTAGCTCCAGGCGACGAACACGACGTGGCTCGTGACGAGGCGGACGAGCGCATAGAGGTCGGTGTGACCGGGCAGCGCACGGACGGCGGCATCGAAGAGCAGCCCGTTCAGCGCGAGCGCGATGATCTCGACGACCGCGAAGAGCGCCGCCTGCTCGGAGACCTTCCCGCCGGTCGCGCGGAACGCGAAGTGCCGGTTGCCGAAGAACGCGACGACGCCGCCGGCGACGAGCGCCGGCACGTTCGCGATCCGGGGCGACAGACCGAAGCCGGAGACGAGGATCGCGAGGACGCCGAGGTCGACCAGCGTCGCGGCGCCCCCGGCGAGGAGCGAGCGGAGGAAGCGGAAGAGACGCATCGGGAGGAGCTGGTGCAATGGTTGAACCAGTCGCGCCGACGCGTCATTCCGCACGGTTGCGTCGGGGGTCCGCGCATGGCGGTTCACGTGTCGCTGCGAACGAAGGTTCGCCTGAAGAGATCGGAGAAACAGGGAACGGGGAACAGGCAGCCGGCAACAGGGAATGAGCGGGTCGTTCCGCGAACGGCGGCGAAGCCGCCCATTGCCCGTTGCCCGTTGCCCGTTCCCTGTTCCCCGTTCTCTCTGAACCGGCGTCCGTGTGAAGCCTGAGAGTCAGTGAGGCGGTCGCCCCGCCGCCTCGTCCTCTTCCGTCACCTCGGCGAGGCCGGCGAGGTCCGCGAGGCGGAGCGGATGGAACGGCGGGCGCGGCGTGATCGGCATCGTCGCGTCACCTCCGCGCTCGACGAGGAGCCGCGCGCAGAGTGCGACGCAGCCCTTGCCCTGACACCAGCCCGTCCCGAAGCCCGTGTAGCGCTTGAGCGACTCGATGTCGTCGTGGCCGCGCGCGATCGCGTCCTCGAGCTCGTGGATCGTGACGTCCTCGCAGCGGCAGACGAGCACTTTCGCCATCGCTCAGCCGCCCGCGTACTCGCAGCGCGAGTCGCACGTCTCGAACACGGTGATCTGCGCGAGCTCCGGGAGCGTCGGCTTCAGCCGGTCCCAGATCCACTTCGCGAGGTTCTCGCTCGTCGGGTTCTCGAGGCCCGGGACCTCGTTCAGGTAGCGATGGTCGAGCGCGTCGTGGAGCGGCTTCCAGAGCTCCTCGACGTCGCCGAAGTCACGGAGCCAACCCGTCTCGGGGTTGACCGGTCCGGCGATCGTCACGCCGATCTTGAACGAGTGACCGTGCAGGCGTGCGCACTTGTGCCCCTCCGGCACCTTCGGGAGGCGATGGGCGGACTCGAAGCGGAACTCCTGCACGAGACGGACGTTCAAAGTGGCGCCGAGCATAGCATGCTCGGCCCTCACTTCCGGACGAGGCGAGCCGTGCCGCGGAGCCGTCCGTCGTCGAACGCGACGTGCACGTGCTCGCCTTCCCACGACAGCGTCGCCTTCGCGACGGCGCCGCTCTCGGCCCGGAGCGCGAGGCCCACGAGACCGTCCCGCGCCGAAACAACTCGGAGGATGCGCGGCGAGATCTCGGGGCCGACGCGCACCGACGTGCCCGCGACGACGACGTCGAACGAGGCCGCCCGGCCGAGCACGACGCGCTCCGAGGTCTCGAGTTGCGCCTCGGACGCGGGGTCGAGCGCGAGCGTCTCGACGCGCCATGTGCCCTGGAGGATACCGAGAGCGCGGCCTTCGTCGGTGGACGCCTCGGCGACGATCGCCGCGTGCTCCGTGCGCGCGGCGCGCATACCGGCGAGGGCGCCGCCCGACGCGAGCAGGAGCGCGAGCATGCCGGCGTACCGCGCGCGGAGCGCGCGCCGGAGCCGCGATACGCGCTGCCGGACGACGTCGGCCGGCAGCCCTTCGTCCGCCGCGATCTCGGAGAAGCGCTCGCCCTCGTGCTCGCGCACCAGCCACGCCAGCGTGCGGGCGCCACGTGCCTCGCGCTCGGCGGTGAGGACGACGTCCTCGAGGAGCTCGCGTGCTTCGACCGGCTCGGCGCGCTCGTCGACGGGATCGAGCGCACCGTCCGCGGTCGGGACGAGCCGTCGCGCGCGCCGGTGGTAGTCGGCGATCTTGTGGCGCGCGATGGCGACGACCCAGCGCCGGAGCTCCGTCGGGTCCGTCGGGAGGCGAGGGGACGCGAGCGCGTCGCAGAGCACCGTCTGCGCGAGGTCCTCCGCCTCGCCCGCCGGTACGCGCTGGCGCAGGACGGCCGCCAGGCTCCGGCGGAGCGAGGCGTCGGCGAGCAGCGCGTGGGGCGGGGCGACCATCGTCATGCGAGGTTCATCGCGCGAGGACGAAGGATGTGACGCGCCGGATTCGCGATCGCTTGGCCCTCGGCTGCGGCACTGAACACCCGCTCCCGAGTTGCCCTGTTCCGTCACCTCGGGTAGATACGCGGGCCCTCCGGAGCACTGTCATGTACCTCATCCTTTCGAAGAAGCCGCGCAAGACCGACCGTACGAAGACGAAGCGCTTCCGCGCCAAGCTCAAGGCGAAGGACCGCGGTCGCCGCGCGCGCGTCTACCAGGCTGGCCGCCGCTGAGAGAACGCGGGGCGCGAGCGCTCCGCCGGATCCGCAGCACGATTCAGGGCGCGCACCTTCCGTGGGTGACGCGCCCGGTCTCGTTTGTCTTCGCGGAACACTGTCGTTCTGCCCGCACGCCGAAATGAGAAAAGCCCGGGCGCTTCCGCGTCCCGGGCCGTCGTCGGAGTCGTGGGCGCGACGGGTCAGCCGCCGCCCTTCTTGAGCTCGGTGAGAACGAGCTTCGCGACGGCCTTCAGCGTGTCGAATACGCCGACGCCGGTACGCGCCACGGCCTCGAAGTCGGGCACGTTGGTCGGGTTCAGCATCTGCCGGAGCTCGTCGACCGAGGCGACGTTCGGCAGGTCACGCTTGTTGTACTGGACGACGTAGGGGAGCTTGTCGAGCGAGTAGCCCTGCTCCGCGAGGTTCGTCCGGAGGTTCTCGACCGACTCGAGGTTCGCTTCCGTACGCTCGATCTGCGAGTCCGCGACGAACACGACGCCGTCGACGCCCTTCAGGATCAACTTTCGGGAGGCGTCGTAGAAGACCTGGCCGGGCACCGTGTAGAGGTGGAAGCGGGTCTTGAAGCCACGGATCTCGCCGAGCGACAGCGGGAGGAAGTCGAAGAACAGCGTGCGCTCCGTCTCCGTCGCGAGGCTGATCATCTTGCCCTTCGCTTCGGGGTTCGTGCGCTCGTAGATGTACTGGAGGTTGGTCGTCTTCCCGCAGAGACCGGGGCCGTAGTAGACCAACTTGCAGTTGATCTCACGCGCCATGTAGTTGATGAAGCTCATCGGCTGGTCCTCGCTCTACCCGCGCGTTTCGAAGCTGCCCGTCAGTCGTTGAAGAGGTTGTCGATGTCTTCGTCCGTGATCTCGGCGAAGGGCGAATCGGCGCCAGGCTCCTGGACCTTCTTCAGCAGCGTCTCGAAGATGTGGTTCAGCTCTTCGCTCGCCTTCTTCACGCGGAGGCGCACGAGGCCGAGGCTCGACCTCGAGTCGAAGATGACGACGAGGATGACTCGGTTGCCGACGAGCTGGATGTGGATGTTCGCCTTCTCGCCCTCGTGGAACTGAGTCGCGAACTCGTTCTCCTTGAGGAGCTTCGCCATGCCGCCCGTCGCGGCGATGTTGCCGGCGGTCAGGGATGCGAGGCTGGTCGTGTCGACGTTGTCGATGTCGCCGGCGGCGGCGATCAACTGCCCGTTCTTGTCGACGATGAAGACGACCTTCGCGTTCGCGTCGCGAACCAGGCGGTCTACGACCGTCTGGATCTGACTGAACTCCTCCTCGTACATCACCATCTGGGGATTGACCATCCGTACCCTCCGCAGACTAACGCTGCGCGACGTCACATTCTCTCAGCAGACGAGACCGATTCTCGAGAGCTCTCTGTGCTTGCCGTGTCTTCTTCAGAGAGCTTCACATCGAGGAGAGACAGATACCGGTTCTATCCGAACCTTGCCCGAATCAGCAAGGGCCGTGTCCCTCGAGCTACGTCCGCGAGCCGCAGAACCGGGCGACGGCATCGTGGAGCACCGACAGGCCCCAGCCGAGCCCCTCGACGGGGATCCGCTCGTCGTGGCCATGATACATGGCTCCGAAGCTGATGGAGTGGGTAGGGTCGAAACGTACCGGGGCGAAGCCGTAGCAGGTCGTCCCGAGCCGCGCGTAGCCCTTGGCGTCCGTGTAACCGGGGATGAGCCACGGCAGGGGGTGCCCGGTCGGGTCGTGGTCCCGGAGGGTCGCCGAGAGCTGCCGGAACAGGGCCGTATCGGGCGACGCCTCTATCGCGGGCATGCTCCGGAGGACCTCGAGCTCGGGCTCGCCCCCGAGCGCTTCGCGCAGCTCGCCGAGGAAAGCGGCCTCGGACTGGCCAGGAAGTGTCCGCCCGTCGACGTCGACCTGGGCGCGGCCGGGGATGACGTTCACCTTGCTCCCGGCCCGGACGACGGTGGGCGAGGCCGTGTTCGACAGCATGGCGCCGAAGGAACGCCGCTGGGCGGGATCGCGGATCAGGTAGTCGAGGATCAGGTTCGCGACCTGCGGGGTCGTCAGCCGGCGGAGCACGGTCCGCTGCGGCCGCGGTAGCTCACGCGCGAGCCCGCCCAGGAACGCCTCGACCACGGCCGTGGGGTGCATCGGCATCCGGTGCCTGCCGAGGCGCGCGATCGCGCGCGCGAGCTTCACGACGGCGCTCTCGGGATCCGGCATCGATCCGTGGCCCGGCGTCCCCTCGTAGGTCGCGCGGACCCAGCACACGCCCTTCTCCGCGACCTGGATGGGATAGAAGGTACGCCCGAAGAGGTGGAGGGCGAAGCCGCCGATTTCGCCGAGCATGTACTCTGCACGCACTTCGTCGGGGTGCTCGTCGGCGAGGAACACGCTGCCGAGCTCGCAGCCGGCCTCCTCGTCGGCGACCCCGGCGAAGATCACGTCGCGATCGAGGACGTTGCCGTCCCTCGCGGCGGCGGCGAGGCGCGCCATCACGACCGCGCTCATCGCCGCCATGTGCTTCATGTCGATCGCGCCACGGCCCCAGAGGTAGCCGTCGTGGATCTCGCCGCCGAAGGGCGGATGTTGCCACTTCGTCTCGTCTGCCTCGACGACGTCGAGGTGCGCGTTGAGGAGGAGCGGCGGCTTCGACCCGTTGCCGCGGAGGCGCGTCACGACGTTCGTGCGGCCCCTCTTCTTCTCGAGGAGCTTCGGCTCGAGGCCGGCGTCGCGGAGGAAGTCGGCGAGGAGCTCGGCGGCAGGGCGCTCGTTGCCGTCGCCCTCGTCGTTCGTCCCGCGGTTCACGGTCGGGATGCGGAGCAGCTCCTGGAGGAGCGACGTGCAGCGGTCCTTCTCGGCCTGTCCGATCGCGGCGGGCACGGAAGAACGATACCCGATCAGCGCTCCCGCGGACCCGGGACGTCGGGCGTCGCCCACCGGTAGCGCACGCCGAGCTGGTTGAAGTCGGCTCCGGTGAGGCCGAGCCGGTCGGGTGACGCCACGACGGGGAGCAGCTGGACGACGACGTCGACCTGCTCGTGGAGGCGCCACATCATGAGCACGCCCGCGCGGACGGTGACGGCGTCGCGCCCGGGGACGTCGAGCACTTCGCCGGCGAGCCCGATCCGCGAGCGCCCGAGCGGCTTCGCGTCGAACATGTACCCGACACGAGCGCGGAGGATGACCGGCGGGGCTGCCATCACGCGGAGGCTCTCCTCGAAGACGTGCTTTCCGTCGGGGACGCCGCGGATCGCGACGGCGGTGAACGCGCCGACGACGAAGCCGGGGCCGGCGCGGAGCTCGGGCAGCGCCTCGAGCTCGTAGAGCGTGTACGGCGCGGGATTGCCGCGATCGGTCTCGAGGTCGCGGATGTCGTAGCTGTCCTTGATCGGCTGGGCGGGGTGGACGAACGGGCGGACGAACCGCGTGCCCGCGCGCACTTCGAGCCAAGGGAACGCGGCGCGCCACCCGAGGTAGACGGCGCCGAAATTCTGCGAGCCCTGCGCCATCCCCTCCGCGCCGGTCCATTGGTAGTGCGGCCGCCCCCAGCCCACCTGGAGCGTCGGCCGCGCGTACGCGAACCCTGCGTCGACGCTCGCGCCGACGAACGGCTGGATGCGGTTCCGCTTCCACGCGACCATCGGATCGCGATCCATCGGCGTCGGATCGAGCGGGCCGACACGCTTGCGTCCGTGGACGACCGCCATGTCCTCGTCCGGCGGCGGAGCAGGAGTCTCTTCGGCGCGCGCCGAGAGCGGCCAGCCGAGGACGAGGAGCGCGACGAGGAGCGTCCGCATCAGAACGTCCCCGTGACGGCGGCGCCGTTTCCGTTCGGGACCAGCATCATCCGGACCGGCCCGTGGCCGGTCGTGAGCCTCGGGACGACGCGATAGTGGAGCGCCCACGGCACGGCGAAGCCGAGCACGGTGCCCGCCGCGGCGCCGACGACGACGTCGCCGAGCCAGTGTCGATCGGCGACGATCCGGAGCGTGCCGGTCGCGCCCGCCGCCGTCATCGCGGTGACGCACGCGGCGGTGTCGCCGGCGCCCCCGTAGAGCCCGAGCTGCGCATGGTGGGTGCAGACGAGGGCGGCGCTCGCGAACGCGAGCGAGGTGTGCCCGCTGAAGAAGCTCCGGTAACGCGTGCGCTGATCGAGCTCGCAGTCGATGTGCTGCGGGTCGAGGACGCTGCCGCAGTCGCCGTTCACGCCGTATGGGCGCTCGCGCGCGGAGAGCGACGACGCGATCGAGGTCACGGCGCCGACGACGGCATAGGTCTCGATGTCGATCAGCGTGAGCTGCTTCGCGACCTCGCCGCTGCCGCGCCGGCCCCACGACGTCACGAGCGCGTCGAAGAGGATCGGCGCCGTCAGCATGCCCGCGAGGAGGACGTCGCTCACGTCGCCGGCGGTGCGCCGCGCGCCGAACGAGGAGAGGCGGAGCGCACGCGTGTCGTCCTCGATCCCGAGCGACCCCGCCCATCGCCAGCTCGGGACCGGCGCGACGGCGGTCCCGAGCGCGACGCCCATCGCCGCTCCGGTGATCGCGTAGTCGACGGTGTCGAACGGCTTCCAGCGCCAGGTGAGCGGGGCGGGCTCGTCACGCGACGGCGGGGCGGAGTCGGACGGCGAGACGACGACGGCGCCGGTGCCGGTCGACTGCTGGGCGTGCGCGGGCCGCGCCGCCGCGCTCGCCGCGAGCGCCGCCGCGATCACGCTGCACCGCCACGTCGCCGAACGGCTCATGTCGTGGGCTTCGCGGCCTTCGTCCGGAAGTGCACTTCGACGTCCACGTTCTCGTCGGGTGCGCGCCCGCGCGAGACGGGGATCGCGTCGAAGGACGGATCGCTGCGGAGAGCTTCGAACACTGCCTTCACGAGGCGCGGCTTCACCCTGCTCTGCCACGCGTTCAGCCACGCGTAGCCGTCGTTCTCGCCGTCGTAGGACTCGTCGAACTCGGCGAGGAGGTCGATGCGGATCGTGAACGTCCCTTCCTCGCGATGGATCGTCATCTCCCATCGTTTTTCTGCCGAAGGCTCGGCGAGCGCAAGCCCGACGTCACTCGTGCGATGATGTCCGGCCTTGGACCGACCCGTGCTCTTCGTCGAACGCCTCTCTGCGCCCGTGCGCGACCTCGCGGCACGCTCGGCGGCCGCGCTCGATCGCCCGCTCGCCGGCGACGCCGAGCTCCTCGTCGCGACGGCGGAGGACGAAGACGTGGTCTCCGGGGCGTTCGATCTCGTGAGCACGGGGCCCCGCCGCGGATCCGGAGGCGGGCCGGTGCGGGTCGGGCCCGGGTCGGTCTGGATGCAGCTCGCGCTGAGCCGCGCCGACGCCCTCGTCGCGTGCGACCCGCCTCGGCTCCTCAACCGCTACGTGCGGCCGCTCCTCGCCGCGCTCACGAAGTCGGGCGCGCTCGCGCACTACTTCGGACGCGACTGGGTGAGCGCATCGAAGCGGCCGGTCGCGTTCGTCGGCTTCGCGCACGATGCCGGCTCCGGGCGGGCGCTCGTCGAAGCCGTCGTCGCGGTGACGACGCCGTTCCGCGAGCCCGGCGCGCCCACGTTCATGGGAAAGCCGCCCGTCACGCTCGCCGACCTCGCGCCTTCGGCGTCGGTCGCGAGCCTCGGCGAGGCGATCGCGTCCGCCTATGCGACCTCGTTCGATCGGACGCTGCGCGACGTGTCGAACCAGACGCCGGCTCCGTCCGCGCCGCCGCACGTGGCGGCCTGGGATTCGACGGCGGACGAAGCGATCGGTCTCGTCGGCGCCGGTCACGACGCGTCCGGCGCGCTCCGAGTCGGCGGCGAGCTGATGGCCTCGCGCGACGCGGTGCAGGCTCTCGAACGTGCGCTCGCGAGCCTCGACCCGGCAGACGCGGAGGCGATCGGCATCGCGATCGACGACGCGTTCTCGCCGCCGGCGACCGTCTTCGGGATCAAGTCGCTCCGGTCGATCCAGGACGTCGTGCTCGCGGCGAGCCGCGGCTGACGCGTCAGAACTGCGTTCAGCCTTTCCTATCTGCTCGGCGGAGCTCCCGCGCGAGATGGGCCTCCGATGTCTCTCTCTCTTCTCGGCGCGCGAAGCGCGCTTCGCCGAAGGCGAGGGAGACGAAGTCTCCACGAGACAAGGACATCTGGCGAGAGTTTTACCCGTAGGCGCGCAGCGCCGAAGGGCGAAACTCGAGTCAGAACTGCGCCTGGAGCACGCTCGAGAAGCCGAAGACGGTGGCGGAGGGGGGCAGCGTCCCCGCCGGGTGCACGTTGTCGATCGCGTAGAAGAGCTCGTTCATCAGCCGCAGGTTGTGCGAGAAGCGCGCGCCCGCGAGGAACGAGTGCGTGTCGCGCCCGTTGTTCTTCAGCGCGGTGTCCGGGACGTAGACGTCGTAGCGGTAGCCGGCGAGGAGCCAGCGCCCGAGCTCCTGCTCGACACGAATGTAGAATGCACGTTGCGAACGGCCGGCGACGTCGGCGCCGAAGGCGGCCGGGATGACGGGCACTCCCGTCGGATAGCGGAGTCCGGTGTCCATGTTCTCGCCGAACGTCAGCTCGGCGAGCGCGCGGCTCTCGCCGAAGCGCGGGAAGAACGTCGCTTTCGCCTGCGCGAAGCCGTTCACGGCCCAGCGATCGAACTGCTTGAAACGAAGGGCCTGCGCATCGACGATCTGCCCGCGCCCGTAGTACCCGTTCGCGCCGAAGAGGAACGGCCCGAGCGCGTACGACCCCCAGAGGACGAAGTCCTTGCTCGGGTTGAGATCGGGCAGGACGGTGAAAGCGGGCTCGCCGAGCCGCTGACCGTTCACGACCGCGACGTCGACCGTGAGCTTGTTGCCGATCGCGGTCGTCTTCGCGTGGATGCCGAGATCGCGCTCGAGCGGAAAGGCGCTCTGCGCGAACGTCGTGCGCTCGACGAAGGGACGTACGTTCGACGTCTCGGTCAGCTCGTAGCGGAACGGCACCATGAAGAGGCCTGCCGTGAGCTCGGTGCGGATGTCGTCCGTCCAGCGGATCTTCCCGGTCGCCTCGGCGTTCCGGACGATCGTGCTCGGGACCGGCGCCTCGCCGGCGAGCGGCAGCGCCTCGATCTGGAGGTAGAAGCGCATCGCGTCCGTCTCGAACGTGGTGCGGAGACGCGTGCGGCGGAGACGGAAGAGCGTGCGGTTCGTCGTCGTGCCGTCGGGGCGCGCGATGACGTCGTTCGCGGAGATCCCGGCCGGCAAGGCGTTGCCGATCCGGTTCGGCGAGCCGGCCGCGTTCGTCGTCGACGCGACGAACTGCGGCTGGACGAAGCCGCCGAGGCGGACGTGGCGCCAGAACCAAGGCATCTCGGGACGCGGCTTCTCGCGGCGCCGGCTCTCGGCGAGCTTCGCCTCGAGCGCGGCGATCCGCTTCTCGAGCGCAGGGTCGCTCGCGGCGCCGAAGGCCCGGGCATCCCCTTCGACGTCGGTGCCCGACGTCGAGATCGGTGCGCCGCCGGTCGGCGCGGGGAGGAGCGGCGGGTCGGCCTCCGCCGCGGGATGCCACGTCGGTGCGTCGGGGGCGGTCGACGCGGCGTCGGTCGCCGTCGACGCGGGCTTCTCGGGCGCCGGCTGCGGAGGCGCGGCCTGCGCCTGCGCGTCGGCTTCCGCGCCGATCAGGCAGAGGATGCAGGCGAGAAGAGCGCGCGCGGTACGCCGGGCCATCTTCGGCGCATGATGCCACGACCGGCGACGGGATCGGCTCGCCGAATTCGAGAGCGAGAAACAGGAAACAGGAAACAGGGAACCGGCAACTGGCAATGAGAGAGAGGGCGCTACCTCCGACGAGCATTGCCGGTTGCCGGTTGCCCGTTCCCTGTTCCCCGTTCTCTCTATCTCCGCACGATCACGATCTGCGCAGCGGTCACGTGATGCGGTCCCAGACCCGCGCTTCGCGGAAGATGCGTACGAGCTCCGGGTCGAGGTGCTGGTCCTTCACGCCGTACTCGAGGATGTCGACCGCGCGCTCGACGGGGACGGCCTTCTTGTACGGGCGGTCGCTCGCCGTGAGCGCGTCGAAGATGTCCGAGATGCTCATCATCTTCGACTGGACCGGGATCTCCTCCGCGCGGAGGCGGTTCGGGTAGCCGGTGCCGTTGAGCCGCTCGTGGTGCGCTCCCGCGATCTGCGGGACGCGGCGGAACTGCTTTCCCCACGGGATCTGGGAGAGGAACTTGAAGGTGTGGACGACGTGGCTCGTGATCTCGTCGTACTCCTTCGCCGTCAGCGAGCCGCGCTTCACGCTCAGCGCGACGGCCTCGTCCTCCTCGAGGAGGAACCGCATCTCGCCGCGGAGATCGAAGTACGTCTCCTTCGCGAGGTGCTCGATCTTCGCGAAGTCGCCGGCGGCGAGGACGGTCGGCTCGTTCGCGTGCTCGATCGTGCCCCACGCCTCGTCGAGCTCCGCACGCCGCTCGGCGAGCTCGCGATCGAGCGCTTCGAGATCGCTCTTCGGCGCTCCGCGCTCGATCGCGACGAGCTTCCGGCGGAGGACGTCCGCTTCGAGCGAGCGGGACACGAAGTCGAAGCGCGCGCGGATCTGCGTGAGCTTGTCGTCGTAGAGCTTCTTCGCCTTGACGAGGACCTTCTCGCGGACCCCGATCTTGCCGAAGTCGTGGAGGAGGCTCGCGTATTCGAGCTCGCGGAGGTCCTCGCGCGTGAAGTGCGCGTCGCGATACGGCCCGTGCGTCTCGGCGTCGATCACCTTCGCGAGCGCCACGGTGAGGTCGGCGACCCGGCGCGAGTGACCGCTGGTCGTCGGGTCGCGGGACTCGATCGCCTCGACGCTCGCGCGGACGAACCCGTCGAAGAGCTTCCGGATCTCGTCGTAGAGGAGCGCGTTCTCGAGGCTCGCGCCTGCCTGCGCGGCGACCATGCCGAGGAGCTCCTCGCTCCGCTGGTCGAAGGAGATGACCTGCTCCTCCACGTCGTCCTTGTCGAAGAGCTTCTTCTCCGGGTCCTTCTTCTTGTTGATGAGCTGGATGACGCCGATCACCTCGTCGCGCTGCGAGATGAGCGGCATCGTCAGCATCGACTTCGTGCGGTAGCCGATCTTCTCGTCGAAGCGGCGGTCGAACCCGTACGGCGCGCCGGCGGGGATCTCGTAGGCGTCCTCGATGTTGATCGGCTTCTTCGAGACGACCGCGCTGCCCGCGATGCTGCGGTTCGAGATCGGCATCACGAACTCGCGCGAGTCGTAGTGGACCGAGTCGTTCTGCGATAGCTTGAAGCGGAGCATCGGGCCGCGCATCCGACTCTCGGGGCCGGCGCCCGAGTCCGGCGAGCTCTCCGACTCCTCGACGACGTAGATGCTGCCGGCATCGGCGCCGGTCACGAAGCGGCTCTTCTCGAGGATCACCCCGAGCAGCTTGTTCACGTCGCGCTCCGTCGTCATCGCACGCGCGATGTTCACGAGCTCGCCGAGCTCGTAGCGATAGCGGGTGAGCGACTTCTGGCGGAGCTCGGCGCGCGCCTTCGCCTCGATCAGCTCGAACGCACGCGTGCCGGCGAGGAAGAGCTCGTCGCTCGTCGGGCTCTCCGAGACGATGCTGGCGAGACCGCGGTTCATCGCCTGCGCGAGATCGACGCTCTCGGGATGGCCCATCAGCACGAGCATCGCCGTCCCCTCGGCGAAGCGCGCGGCGTACGGCTTCAGGAGATCGCGCCCGCGGTCCCACACGACGGCCGGCGCGAGGAGGACCATCGCCTCGCCGCGCAGCACGGCCACGAGCATCGGATGCGGACGCGTCACGACCTCGGTGGCATGCGCGAGGCGCGGATCGGACGCGAGCTGCTCCGCGATTCGATGAAGCTTCGCGACGAGCGGCGGCGCTGCCTCCCCGTGCACGCGCGGAGCAGCCTCGACGCTGACCTCGACGCCGGACATGTCGGCCATCTTCGACTCTCCCGCGTGGAACGTAACAGAGGTGGTCCGGAAGGCGAAGGGACGCTAATGACGTGGCGATGCCCGTCGACCTGACCCGACTCCGCACCGAATACGAGCGCGCCGGCCTGCTCGAGCGTGACGTCGACCCTTCGCCCGCGAAGCAGATCGACAAGTGGATCCACGAGGCCGTCGCGGCCGAGCATCCCGAGCCGAACGCGATGATGCTCGCGACGGTGTCGGAGGATGGCGTCCCGTCCGCCCGCGTGGTCTTGCTCCGCGGGCACGACGAGAGCGGCCTCACGTTCTTCACGAACTACGACAGCGACAAGGGGCGCGACCTCGAGGCGAACCCGCGCGCGTCGGTCACCTTCTTCTGGGTGCTGCTCGAGCGTCAGCTTCGCGTGACGGGGACCGTGGGGAAGCTCCCCCGTGCGGAGTCCGAAGCGTACTTCCGCTCGCGGCCGCGCGAGAGCCAGCTGGGGGCGTGGGCGTCTCGGCAGAGCTCGGTCATCGCCGGTCGCGAGGAGCTCGAAGCCCGACTCACCGAGGTACGGACGCGGTTCGAGGCGACCGACGTGCCGTGCCCGCCGAACTGGGGTGGCTACAAGCTCGCGCCCGAGCGCGTCGAGCTCTGGCAAGGGCGGCCGAGCCGGCTGCACGATCGGATCGTGTACGTCCGCGTGCGACCGGACGGGTGGCGGATCGAGCGGCTGTCGCCGTGATCGCGTCTTCGAGGCGAGTCTTCAGACCTCAGTCTTCAGTCTTCAGCGGGTCCTGCCGGACGGCGGCGCTTCTCGACGATGGCGGACGCGCGCTTCCACTGCGAGGCGAGGAACTGGAGGAGCAGCGTGAACGGTGACGTCGCGACCAGCGCGACGAAGACGAGGGCGGTGAGCGCGATGCGCGTGAGCGAGCCTCGCGACATGCCGCGGAGCGCTTCTTCGTAGCCGACGTCGACGTCGTTCGTGGGCGCGGTGGCGCCCCACGGATCGATCGGGGTGAACACGAGCGGCGACGGCGCGACGATCGGGGTCGGCGGCGGGGCGCTCTCGACGGCGGCCGAAGGCGGCTCGGCGATCGCGGCGGGCGGCAGCGTAGCGCTCTCGGTCGCCGCGGTCGGCGGCGGGGCGCAAGGCGGCTCGAAGATCGCGCTGGGCGGCGGCGGCGCGGACGATGGGACCGCGGAGGACTTCGTCGGGAGCGCAGGTGGGCGCGCGACGGAGCGCGACGGCGGCGGCGAGGAAATCGGGCTCGCGTCCGGGACCGTCGGGGCGGTCGCGAAGGTCGGCGCGGCGGCGGTCGGGCGCGGCACCTTCGGCGGCGTCGCGACGGGCACCGGCGCGCTCGCGCTCGCGGCCTGGGCCGCGGCGCGCTTCACGCTCGCGACGGAGACGACGCCCGACGCGGTCCTCCGCGCGAGGAGCTCGCCGCGGACGTCCGGCTTCTTCTTGCTCTTGCCGCCGGCGTCCTCGCGGACGACGGCGCGCTCACCGCTCCGACCCCACGGGTCACCGACGAGCGTGACCTCGGCCTCGGTGTCGTCAGCGATGTCGTCGCTGTCGACGGTGGTCCGGCGATCGAAGCTCGAGGCGAGCGCGTACGAGGAGTCCTGGGCCGCCACGCCGAGAACAGAGGCAAACCACCTGCCGTACCGCGCGTCCGCCCCCGCGGTTTTCTTGAACGAGATCGCGCTTCCAACTCCGCGTCGTCTCGCGCGCCGCCCGCCGTGCGTGGGGCGAGGGTGGGGGGCGAGGGATCCACCGGACAGCAGTCTTCCGTCTTCAGTCTTCCGTCTTCAGCACGTCCTTTCGTCCTCCAGGGTCTCCCATCGAGCAGCGTCGAGGCTGCCGGTCGGAGGAGCTCGAGGGTCGGAACGAGCTGCTGAAGACGGAAGACTGAAGACTGAAGACTCCCGTCTCAGTCTCCCGCCGGATTCGCGAGCTTTCGCGACCACACGATCGCGTCCTTGCGGACGCCGCCGACCGTGATGTGGCTCTGGAGGAGGCCCGTGCGACGGAAGCCGTTGTGGACGAACGCGGTCGCGAGCGCGACGTCGTCGCTCGGCGCGAGCGCGAAGCAGCTGACGACGTCTTCGGCGAGGAGCTTGTCGCAGATCGTCCGGAGCGCGGAGACCGTGGCGAGTCGTTCCGCGTCCGTCTTCGGTCCGGTGAGGAGCTCGAGGAACGCGTTGCCGAAGCAGGACTGCGATTCGATCGACGCGACGAGCTCGAAGCCGCCGCGGGCGGTGAGCTGGAAGAAGCGGCGCTGGACGTCGCGGCCGAACGGCTCGAACGCCGTCAGCGCGCGGCCGCTCTTCAGCGCCTTGTCGAGGGCCTTCTTGATCTCCGACTCCTTCACGGCGACGAGCTTCGTCGGCGGAAGCGGGCGATCGAGCAGCTCCTTGTTGTGCTTCTTCGCGACGGCGAGCGTCTTCTCCGCGAGATCGTGCGCGGCCGACGGCGCATCCGCCTCGGGCTCGTCGTCGTCCTCCTCGGACGACGCGGAGACCGCGATGCGCACCTCGCTCTCGAGCTGAGCGCTCGCCGGGCAGCCGAGGATGAAGGCATCGCTCCGCTTGTAGAAGCCCGGGATGTTCGCCTCGCGGGCGAAGCCGAGCTTCACCCAGGTCGAGACCTCGTCGCGCTCGACGAGCGTGTAGATCTTCTCGATCCCTTCACGCTTCGCGAGCTTCAGCACGAAGAGGCGCTTCGCGTTGCTCGGCCCGGCGCGAAAATCGATGACCCGCATCGTCTTCGCGCGCCGGTTGAGGAGGAGGCAGAGCGACACTGCCTCGTTCTGCACGAACATCTCCTCGACGCCGCGATTCGTCTGCGACTGCGTCAGCGTCCCGCGACCGAGCTGCGATGCTCGTTCCCAGGACTTCTTCGTCGTCTCGCCCCGCTCAGCCCAAGCTCGTGCAACCATCGAAGTTCCCGCCTGTCTTCGAGGAGCGTGCGGCGCGTACGGCGTCCCGCCCCTTGGTCACGTCTCCACCTCTCCGTGGAGTCCCCACATTGCGACCCTGAAACGCAGGAGAGCGTCGGGATTGCAACGTTGGAAGGCGACTAGCACGCGTGCGCGCGGGGGGTCAACGCTGATTCGGCCTCGAAACCGTGCCTGAAGCCGTGGACTTCATCAAGGAAAAGCGGGAATGTCGGTCGGTCGGCTACGGCCTCCTACCTGCCGGCCAATGCCCCCCAACCGTTCGTTTGGGAAAGGCTCAGCGCAAAGTCGCAAGGTCGCCGTGCGGGACGCCGAGCTTCGTGAGCGCTTCGTCGAGCCGCTCCGCGGACACCGAGACGAGCGTCGGCATCCCGCCAGAAAGACCGAGTAAATCCAAGAAGTTGATGCCGCTGTCGAACGGCGCGGCGAGCGACATCGTCTCGCCGTCGACGAGGACGGCGATCGACGCGCGCTCCTGCCCGAGCAGGAGGAGCATCGTCTTGTCGTACCGCGTCCGCTTGTCGGTGATGTCCAGGAAGGCGATGGAGGTGCACGTAGGCAGGACCGGGTGGTCGAGCACGATGCGCCGGTAGTCGCGCGCGAGCTCCGTCGTCGCCTTCTCCACCGCTTCGAGCTCGGTGCCCGCTTCGTTGATCGGCCGCCAGAGCGACTCGTCGGAGAGCCCGGAGGCGAGGTGCCTGACGATGAGACCGAGCAGCGCCGTGTCGCGCGGACGCGCGCGAATCGCGCGATCGAAGCGGCGGGCGATCGGGCTCGGCGTGCCGAGCCGCGTGTCGATCGCGCGCGCGTCGTCGTCGGCGCCTGCGTACGGCTCCTCGCCTTCCCGCATCCACTTGGCTGCGCTGCAGAGCCCGTCGAAGTCGGTGTGGCAGACGATGGTGTCGACCTTCCCGGTGCGCGCGACGAGCTCGGGCGTGATCATCTCGGGGCAGGCGCCGTGCTGCGCCTTCGTCCTCAGCACGAAGCGCGGATCGCTCGCGTACTGCGCGTGCAGCGCGTGGTCGTGGTGATCGACCCACGCGGCCAGACGCGGGCCGAGCCCTTCGAGGAACGGCCGCGTGATCTTGTCGAAGCCGCCGCCCGAGGCCTCCGACGCGAAGGCGACGTCGAGCACGACCACACGGCCCTTCACCGCGCTGGCCTTCGGCAGCTTCCTCGGGGTCGCGAACGCGAGCTCGGCGCGGATCATCGTATGGCGACCTCGGACCCGTTCGAGTAGCACATCGGCGTGACCACTGCTCCGCAGCCTCTGACGTTCGACGAGCGTGGGCTCCTGCCCGTCGTCGCCCAGGACGATCTCACCGGCGAGATCCGGATGCTCGCGTGGGCGAACGCCGAAGCGGTCGCGAAGACGCTCGAGACCGGACGCGCGACCTTCTTCAGCCGCTCGCGCGCCGCGCTCTGGGTGAAGGGGGAGACGAGCGGCAACGTCCTCGAGGTGCGCGCGGTGCTCGTCGACTGCGACCAGGATGCGCTCGTCTATCTCGTGAGGCCCTCGGGCCCGACGTGCCACACCGGCGCCGTCTCCTGCTTCTTCCGGCGGCTCGAGCACGCGGGCGAGACGTTCACGGCGTCGGACGAAGGGGTGCCGGGTGCGACGCTGCTCGCGCGCCTCGAGGCCGTGCTCGAGGCGCGGAAGCGCTCGACCGGCGAGAAGAGCTACGTGAAGAGCCTGTACGACGGCGGCGCCGAGAAGATCGGCGCGAAGCTGCGCGAGGAGGCCGACGAGCTGGCGCGCGCCGTCGCGGGCGAGGACGACGGGCGGGTCGCGAGCGAGGCGGCCGATCTCCTCTTCCACCTCGGCGTCGCCCTCCGCGCGCGGGGCGTCGCGTTCGCCGACGTGCTCCGTGAGCTGGACCGTCGCGCCGGGACGAGCGGCCACGACGAGAAACGGGCTCGCACCCGAGGCCGCGAAACGCCCGGCGACGATTGACGTTCCGCGGGGCTTAACTACTTCCCCACGAGCACGCGGGGCACCTATGCTCTCCCGCACGATGGGGCAGAAGGTTCTCGTGTTCGAGAGCGACGCCGCGTTCGCGGGCGAGCTCAGGAGCGAGCTGCAGAAGCTCGGTTGCAGCGTCACGGTCGTCGACGACGGCAACGCAGGGCTCCAGCAGGCGTCGGCGGATCCGCCGGAGCTGATCCTGCTGTCGATCGAGCTGCCGCGCATGAACGGCTTCTCGGTCTGCAACAAGCTGAAGAAGGATCCGGCGCTGAAGGACGTCCCGCTCGTCATCATGTCGAGCGAGTCGAGCGACGAGACGTTCGAGCAGCATCGCAAGCTCCGGACGCGCGCCGAGGACTACGTCCACAAGCCGATCTCGTTCGACGATCTCCTCGCGCGCATCACGCCGTTCGTCGCGCTCGGCCAGACGGGGCCGTCGGTCGACGACGGTCCGGGGATGACGACCGAAGTGCACCAGGGCGACCTCGGTGCGGGTCGGGCGGCGAGCTCTCCGCCGGACGAAGACGAAGGCGAGATCCTGATCGAGGAGATGAACTCGCGCCCGCCGACGCCTGCGGAGATGCCCCACGAGCACGTGAACGGCAACGGCCACCACTCGATCGAGGCGGCGCTCAACGCCGCGCTCCAGAGCGAGCCGCCGCCGGCGCCGCGCCGGAGCGAGCGCCCCTCGCGTTCGAGCTCGGGGCCGACGGGGCAGGCGATGCTCGCCGGTCTCGATCCCGCCGTCGTGCCGATGCCGATGCCCGCGATCGACAACGGTCGCATCGAGCAGCTCGAACGCGAAGCGGCCGAGGCCGAGGAACGCATCCGTGAGCTCGAATCGGCGCTCGGCCGCGCGAAGGAAGACGTCTCGCGTGCGAAGGACGACGTGTCCCGCGCGCGTGACGAAGCCCTCGCCGCGAAGCAGGAGGCGGAGCACGCCCGCGCCGAGGCTTCGCTCGCTGCGCAGACCGGCGCTTCGTCGTCGGACGCAGAGGAAGAGATCGGCCGGCTCCGCCGCGAGCTCGAGGAGCTGCGCGCACGGCCTTCCGTTCCCGCGAAGGCGGGCGGCGTCTCGAGCCGCGAGTTCCTCGATCTCCGTGAGGCGCTGAACAAGAAGGACAAGGAGATCCTCTCCCTCAAGGAGGGGCTCTCGCGGAAGGACAAGGAGATCGTCGACGTCCGCGATCGTTCGCTCGCGCTCGAGCGTCTGAAGTCGGATCTCGACGACAAGGTCCTCGAGCAAGAGCGCGAGATCGCCGAGCAGCGCGACAAGCTCGAAGCGCTCCAGGCCGACAAGGATCAGGCGAAGAAGGCGGGCGAAGACTTCAAGCGCCGCGCCGAGCGCGCGCAGCAGGAAGCCGACGCGCGCACGCGGGAGCTCGCCGAGGCGAAGGAACGCCAGGCGAGCGAGCTCGCACGCAAGGACGGCGAGATGGCCGCCCTCCGCGACGAGCACACGCAGGCGCTCGAGGCTTCGCTCTCCGCGCATGCGCAGGCCCTCGCCGAGGCCGAATCGCGTAGAACGAGCGAGCTGGCGGAGGCCGAAGCACGTCGCTCGCGTGAGCTCGAGGCGGCCGAGAACCGTCGCACGAGCGAGCTCGCCGAGGCCGAAGCGCGCCGTGCGAGCGAGCTCGAGGCCGCCGAGAACCGGCGCGCCACCGAGGTCTCGGAGCTCGAAGCGCGTCGCGCGAACGAGGTCTCGGAGCTCGAAGCGCGCCGCGCGAACGAGCTGTCGGCGGCGGAAGCGCGCCGGACGAGCGAGCTCGAGGCCGCCGCCGCCGACAAGGCGCAGGCGCTCGAGGAAGCCGCGCGTGCGGCGGAGGAGGCGAAGGCCGCCGCGATCGCCGCCCGCGAAGCGGAGCTCAAGGCGCAGAACGACGCGAAGCTCGCCGCGCTCCACCGCGCGCACCAGGACGAGCTCTCGCGCACGAAGAACGAGTACGAAGGCCGGCTCGCCGCCGCCGAGACGCGCCGCCAGGAGGACCTCTCCGCCGCGCAGGCCGCGCACGTGCAGGCGATGGAGGCGCTTCGCGCCGAGCTCGAAGGCGATCGCGACGCGAAGGTGTCGGCCGCCGAAGCGGACCGCGACGCGAAGGTGTCGGCGGCCGAAGCGGATCGCGACGCGAAGCTCGCGGCGCTCGAGTCGAGGGCGGCCTCCGAGCTCGCTGCGGTCCGCGATGCGGCCGCCGCGGAGCTCGCGGCGACGAAGCAGGCCGCCGCCGAGGAGCTGACGCGCACGCGCCAGCAGGCCGAAGGCGAGCTCGCCCGCACGAAGCAGGACGCGGACGAGCGTTACTCGCAGCTCGAGCAGTCGAGCGCGGCGCGGTACGCGCAGCTCGAACAGGAGTCGGCGGCGCAGAACGCGGCGGCGAGCGCGAAGATCGCGGCGCTCGAAGCCGACCTCGGTCAGACCCGCAGCACGCTCGCCGAGCGCGAGGCGAAGATCGCCGAGCTCGAGACGCAGGTCGCGAACCTGATCGAGCAGAAGAACCGCAACGAGAAGGAGCTCGCGAGCACGCGGGACCGCAGCATGGTCCTCGAGGCGGATCTCGCGGCGACGAAAGCGACCCTCGACGAGACGAAGACGCACCTCGTCACGCAGACCTCGCGGCTCGAGAAGGCGCTCGCGAAGATCGACGGCGACAAGGGCTCGCTCGAACGCGCGAAGGACGCGCTCGCCGTCGCGCTCGCCCAGCTCGAGGAGACCGACGGCCGGACGCACGCCTGAGTGCGGCCTCGGCTCCGCAACTGCTCGTAACATCTCGGGTTGCACGTGTGTGGGTCTGTGTCATACCCACGCCACGATGCGGCTCCCGACGATCCTCCTCGCTTCCTCCCTCCTCCTCTCCGCCGGTCTCGCCGCGTGCGCGGCCGATGACGCGGAGGACGTCGAGGCCTCCGCCGATCAGGATCTCACCATCCTCGAGGTCGTGTGCAAGGCACCGGGCGTCGCGTTCGACGTCGCGCCGTCGTTCGGAGGCGCGGCGCACGAAGGCAAGCTCGTCGAGGCCGGGCGCGAGACGCTCTTCGTCTGCCGGATGACCCAGGCCGACGCGGGCAGCACCGTCGCGACGTGCACGGAGCGTCCCCAGAACGTGCACCCTGGCAAGTACACCGTCGACGTGACGCGCGCCGGGACCGGCTTCGCGGCGAGCCTGAATCG
>JBDHVE010000115.1:0-29623 GCA_039809485.1 Polyangiaceae bacterium
GTGACCTCCGGGCTCAGAGGTTCCACCTGCGGCTCGAAGCGCGCGAGGATCTCGCCGTTCTTGCCGACGAGGAACTTGCCGAAGTTCCACTTGATGTCGCCGCCGGTCTCCTTCGTGAGCCACGCGAAGAGCGGGTGGATGCCGGGGCCCTTCACGACGACCTTCCCCATCATGTCGAACTTCACGCCGAACTTCGTACGGCAGAAGGTCTGGATCTCCTCGTTCGAGCCGGGCTCCTGCGCGCCGAACTCGTTCGCGGGGAAGCCGATGACCTCGAGGCCGCGCGAGGCGTACGTCTCGTGGAGCTTCTCGAGGCCGTCGTACTGCGGGGTGAGCCCGCATTCCGAGGCGACGTTCACGATGAGGAGCACGTTGCCGGCGTAGTCGGCGAGGCGCTTCGGCGTTCCGGTGATCGTCTCGGCGGTGAAGTCGTGGGCGGTCGTCATGGCCCCGGTTGTAGCAGAGCCGCTCGGGTTCCCGTGTTACGACCCACCGTCGCATGCTCACGCTCCTCGGCGTCGTGGTCGTCGTCGTCGGCTTCGCGCTCCGACTGAACCCGCTCCTCGTCATCCTCGCCGCTGGGCTCACGACCGGCGTCGCCGCCGGGCTCGACGTCGTCCAGATCGTCTCTGCGATCGGCAAGGCGTTCACGACGAACCGCTACATGGCCGTCGGGTGGCTCGTCCTGCCGGTGATCGGCGTGCTCGAGCGCGCGGGCCTGAAGGAGCGCGCGCAGGAGCTCGTGAAGAAGATCCACGCCGCGACGGCGGGACGTGTGCTCCTCGCGTACTTCCTCCTCCGCCAGATCGCGTCCGCGCTCGGCCTCACGTCGCTCGGCGGGCACGCGCAGATGGTCCGCCCGCTCGTCGCGCCGATGGCCGAAGCGGCGGCCGAGCGGCGCGCTCCGGACCTGCCGCTGGCCTCGCGCCTCCTCGTCCGCGCGCACGCTGCGGCGGCCGACAACGTCGCGCTCTTCTTCGGCGAGGACATCTTCGTCGCGATCGGCTCGATCCTGCTGATGAAGGGCTTCCTCGCGCAGAGCGGCTACGACATCGAGCCGCTCGGCTTCGCGGTGTGGGCGATTCCGACGGCGGTCATCGCGTGCATCGTCCACGGCGTCCGGCTCGTGCGGCTCGATCGCCGGCTCGGAGGCGGGGCGTGATCGGCGTCGAGCACGTCTACCGGCTCGCGGGCGTCCTCGTCGCGGTCGTCGCGTTCCTCGATCTGCGCGACCGCACCCATGGGAAGCGGTGGACGACGAGCCTCTTCTGGGCCGCCTACGCGCTGACGCTGCTCTTCGGCACCGAGCTGCCAGACTTCGTGAACGGCCTCCTCGTGATCGTGATCGTCCTCGTCGGCGGCCTCGGCGGGATGGGGCGCGGGAGTGTGCAGACGAGCGACGACGACGCGCGCCGCGCGAGCGCGGCGCGTCACCGCAACCTGCTCTTCCTCCCCGCGCTCCTCGTCCCCGGCCTGACGCTCACCGCGACGTTCGTCTTCCGTGCCGTCCGCGTCGCCGGCGCGCCGCTCGTCGATCCGAAGAACGTGTCGCTGATCGGGCTCGCCGGCGCGAGCGTCGTCGCGCTCGTGGTCGCCCTCGTCCTCCTCCGCCAGCCGCCTTCGGCACCCGCGCACGAGGCGAGGCGGCTCATGAACCTCGTCGGCTGGGCGGCCGTGCTCCCGCAGATGCTCGCCGCGCTCGGTGCGCTCTTCGCCGCGGCCGGCGTCGGCGATCGGATCGCCGAGCTGCTCGGCCGCTTCGTGCCGCTCGATCATCGCGTCACGGTCGTGTGCGCGTACACGCTCGGGATGGCGCTCTTCACGATCGTGATGGGCAACGCGTTCGCGGCGTTCCCGGTCATGACGGCGGCGGTCGGGCTCCCGCTGATCGTGAAGCGCTTCGGCGGAGACCCCGCCGTGATGGCGGCGGTCGGGATGCTCTCCGGCTTCTGCGGTACGCTCATGACCCCGATGGCCGCGAACTTCAACATCGTCCCCGCTGCGCTCCTCGAGCTCCCGGACAAGAACGCCGTCATCCGCGCGCAGGTGCCGACCGCGCTCGTCGTCCTCGGCGCGAACACCGCGCTCATGTACTTCCTCGCGTTCCGATGACCAGCCTCGACCTCGCGCTCGCCTCGCGCTTCGCACGGATCGCGCTCGGTCACGTCGAGCGCGAGTACCCCAACAAGCTCGACCACGTGCTCGCGTCGGAGGTCGACGCGAAGGGACCGCGCGCGCTCCATCCAGTCTTCTACGGCAGCTTCGACTGGCACTCCTGCGTGCACGGCTATTGGCTGCTCACGCATCTGTACCGGCGCTTTCCGGCGCTCCCGGAGCGCGACGCGATCCGCGCCGTCCTCGATCGGAACCTCACGCCCGCGAACGTCGCGATCGAGGTCGCCTATCTCGCGCGGCCGTCGTCGACGACGTTCGAGCGGCCCTACGGGTGGGCGTGGCTCCTCGAGCTCGCAGCGGATCTCACGCGGCACACGTCCCCGGAAGGGAAGCGCTGGGCGGAGACGATCGCGCCGCTCGCGACGGCGTTCGCGCGGAGGTTCGTGAGCTACCTGCCGAAAGCGACCTACCCGGTCCGGAGCGGCGCGCACGGCAACACAGCGTTCGCGCTCGCGCTCGCGCTCGACTACGCGCGCGCCGCGAGCGACGCGCCGCTCGAGAGCTCGCTCTGCGCGGCCGCCCGGAAGTGGTACGCGCACGACACCGACTGCCAGGCGTGGGAGCCGAGCGGCGACGACTTCCTCTCCCCCGCGCTGATGGAGGCCGAGTGCATGCGCCGCGTCCTTCCGCCGAACGAGCTCGCGAAGTGGCTCGACGCGTTCCTCCCTCGTCTCGGGCGCGGCGAGCCGAAGACGCTCTTCGCGCCCGCCACCGTGAGCGACCGCACCGACGGGAAGATCGCGCACCTCGACGGGCTCAACCTGAGTCGCGCGTGGTGTCTCCGCAGCCTCGCCGGCGCGCTCGACGCGGCCGACCCGCGCTCGGCGCTCCTCCGCGAGACGGCGGAAGCGCACCTCGCGGCGAGCCTCCCGCACGTGGCCGGCGACTACATGGGCGAGCACTGGCTCGCGACGTTCGCAGTGCTCGCGCTCGGGTGAGGACGCGTACGCCGTTCGGGTGACGATCGTTTCGGGGGCCTCTCGCCTTGTACCGGGCATGCACATGCTCGCCAGCGAGGCCTCGCCCCCCGTCTCCTCCCGCCGCGCCCACCCGCTCCCCTCCTTCGACCTCTACGGTCAGAGCCACCGTGCGCTCCGCGCCGTCGTCACGGAGCTCCTCGTCCGGATGGGGCGGACCGCAGCGACCGACGACGCCGACGTGCTCGCTCGGCTCGACGAGCTCGACGTCGTATTCGACGCGATCGCCTCGCACCTCGCGGAAGAGGCGACGTTCCTTCACGTCGCGCTCGAACGGAAGCTGCCCGGCGCGGCGATCCGGCTCGACATCGAGCACGCCGAGCAGGCGCGCGCGATGGAGGAGCTCCGCGCGCTCGCGATGCGCATCCGGCGCGAGCCGTCGCAACGCGCAGTGCGTTTCCGCGTCCTCTACCTCCGCTACGCCGCCTTCGTCGGCGAGGCGCTCGTCCACATGAGCGACGAGGAGCTGCGGACGCAGACGCTCTTCGACGACCTCTTCACCGCGGAGGAGCAGCGCGCGCTCCACGATGCGCTGTGTGCGCGCAAGACCTGGTAACTCCGCATGCCAGAAGGGTTTTTTGCGCTGCGCTTGGAGCGCAAGTGGGCCGGCGGAGCCTCACCTCGGTTTCGCGTGATGCGCAACGGGCGACGTCCGGGGAGCGCGCCTCGGCGACCCCGATTCTCGCAACGAATGTGGCGCGTTGGCTCCGTCGGAGAGCGCTCGGATGCCCCTGCGGCACGGTGCTTGGACTCTGTCCGGGCGTCCGGCAAGGAACCCCAACGAACAGGAGCCCCATGCGTTCTGCCCTCACCTCCTTCCTCGCAGCGGCCACCGTCGCGACCCTTGCGCTCACCCTGCCTGCTTGCGAAGAGGCCAGCGAAGAGGGGCTGAAGTCGTCGAGCGCTCACCTCGCGAACGGAGCGTCCTATCCGTTCGGCGCCCGCCTCGACGGCTATCGCTTCGGCATCCGGCCGAACCACCTGACGAACGCGCAGATGGATGACCGCATCAAGGCGCACTACGACGAGTGGAAGTCGCGTCTCGTCGTCGACGTGCCGACGGTGCCGGGCGGCAAGGCGGTCAAGTTCAACGACAGCTACATCACCGTGTCCGAGGGCATGGGCTACGGCATGCTCCTCACCGTGCTGATGGGCGGCTACGACGCGCAGGCGCAGGCCATCTTCGACGGCCTCCTGAAGACGGTGCGCGCGCGTCCGGCCTACAGCATCCCGGACCCGGCGGTGCGCCCGTACCTGATGGACTGGCGGCTCACGAGCAACGGCTCGTCGACCGACGCCGCCGGCGGCGGATGGAACGCGCTCGACGGCGACGAGGACATCGCGATGGCGCTCCTGATGGCCGATCGCCAGTGGGGCTCCGCCGGGACGTGGAACTACAAGCAGGAGGGCATCCGCACGATCAACGCGATGAAGGCGTGGAACATGAAGCCGGACGGCACCGCGATGGCGAACCTGCGGACGAGCCGGACGAGCGACTACATGATCGGTCACTTCCGCGCCTACGCGCTCGCGACCGGCGACAACTTCTGGAACACCGCCGTCGATCGCGCGTTCCAGCTCGTCGATCGGATGCAGAGGGTCTACTCGCCGAACGCCGGCCTGATGCCCGACTTCATCGTCGACACCGACACCGCGAGCCCGCGGCCCTCGCCCGGCGGTCAGATCGAGAGCCAGTGGGAGGGCTTCTACTTCGCGAACGGGCAGCGCAACCCGTGGCGGTGGGGGACGGACTACGTCTTCTCCGGCGACGCCCGCTGGAAGGGCGTCCTCACGAAGCTCACGAACTTCTTCGTGAAGGAGAACGGCGGGACGCCCGGCGTCCCCGGCACCGCCTGGGAGCCGATCGGCAACATGGCGGTCGGCTACCGCCTCGACGGGTCGCGCATGAACAACGAGTTCTCCAATCCATGGCCGGCGCGCGGCGTCGTCGCAGGCGCGATGAACGGCGCGCAGATCGACGCGAGCTACCAGAGCTACGTGAACGCCTGCTGGGACTGGCTCGAGGCGAAGTGGATCCCGTCGTACTACGACGCGGAGCTCACGCTCCTCTCGATGATCGTGGCGTCCGGCAACTGGTGGAACCCGACGCCGTCGGCGGGGACGACCGCGCCGGCGCCGGCTCCGGCGCCGCCGTCGTCCTCCTCGACGCGGATCGAGGCCGAGAAGGCCGCCTTGTCCGGATCGGGCGTCTCGGTCCACACCGATCTCGCCGGCTTCGAGGGCACCGGGTTCGTCGGTACCTTCACGACCGCAGGTGACCGGCTGACGGCGACGTTCGGGAACGTGACCGCCGGTTCGACCGACATCCGGATCCGCTACCACGCGTGGGGCGCGCAGCAGAACGACGTCGTCGTCAACGGCACGAAGCGGAGCGAGTCGTTCCCCGCGACGGGCAGCGGCTGGGCGGTGAAGACGCTGAGCGGCGTGTCGCTCGCGGCCGGTACGAACAGCGTCGCGATCGTGAAGGACTGGGGCTACATCGACGTCGACTACATCGAGCTCGGGACGACGGCGACGTCGTCCACTTCGGCGCCGTCGACGTCGCCGGTCGCGATCCGCCTCCAGGCGGAGTCGGGCACGACGTCGGGCTCCGGCGTCGGCGTGCACACCGATCTCGCCGGCTTCGAGGGCTCGGGCTTCGTCGGGAGCTTCACGACGAACGGCGACAAGCTCGCGCTCGCGTTCCCGAACGTCGCCGGTGGGACGTACTCGGTTCGGATCCGCTACCACGCGTGGACCGAGCAGCACAACGACGTGGCCGTGAACGGCGCCTCGCGCGACGTGTACTTCCCGGCGACGGGCGGCAACTGGTCGACCGCGACGATCACCGGCGTCGCGCTGCCGAGCGGAACGGTCAGCCTCGTCGTGTCGAAGAACTGGGGCTACACCGACATCGACTGGATCGAGCTCGCCCCCTGAACGGTCACTTCGCGGTCGTCACCCGCAGGTTGTCGATCGCCCAGGACTCGTCGTCGAGGGTCTGGGTCCCTTCTCCCTCGATCGTCATCTCGATCGTGAGCGTCGAAGCCGTGTGCTGGATGTTCTTCAGCTTCGGCTCGACGCTCATGTCGTAGGCGCTGTCGCGGTAGTAGCCGCCCGGGCCCTGGAAGCCGAGGTCGACCTTCCGGGCGAGCTCGCCGCCCGGAGGTGGGACGTAGGACTGGATCTGGTCGTCGGTCGCGTTGGCGAAGGACTCGCGGAAGACCGCCTTTCCGTCGACCGTGATCTTCAGGAAGTCCCCCGCGGGGAAGGTCCCCGTGCCGTCGAGCGAGTCGATCGCGGCGAACAGGAATCCGATGCTCACCGTGGAGTGTGGAGCGAGGTCGGCGAACGTCACCTTCACGACGTTCGCCGTCGCGCTACGGAGGAAGCTCGCGCCGAACGTGTTGCCCTGCGGGCCGAGGGTGCCGAAACCCTCCGTCGGCGTGACGAGACCCGTGCCGGCGGAGACGGCGGCCGGGATCCCGCTCTCGAAGTCGGTGAAGAACGCGAGCTGGGGCGGGCCGGCGTCGACGCCGGTGTCGGCGCCTGCGTCGGATGGAGGCGCCGAGCCGTCGGTGACGCTCGCGTCCGTCGACGGCCCCGCGTCGAAGCTCCCCTGCGGGCCGGCGTCGAAGCTGCCGGTACCTCCGTCGTCGGAATCGCCGTCGCAGGCCGCGATGACGACGAGGGACACGATCAGAACACCGGAAAGGACGGACTTCACTGCGTTCTGCATCCGAGAGACCTCCAGGTATCCCCAGTCTGGGGGGCAGCCGTCACGACGGCGAAGAACCACATACGCGGTGGCGTGGCCCTGAAACGTCGTGGCGCGTTCGAACGCGCTTCCGGACGGCGCCGCCCCGCGGGATGATTGGAACATGAGCGAGAAGTCTTCGTTCGTCGCCGTTCGGAGCCTCGACGACTTCTTCGGACCGCCGGCCCGTCGCTATGTCGTCTTCCGGTCGTTCGCCTACTGGCAGGTCGAGCACCGCGCGTTCGGGACGATGATCTGGGGACGACCGGACGAGGCGGACGTCGACGAGATGTGCGCGGCCCACGAGGTCGGCGCCAATCCGCTCTTCCGTGGGCACACCTCGCTCGTCGATGTTCGCGCGCTCGAGTCGGTCGACCTCCTCGCGTTCGAGCGACTCCTCGCGTACCTGCGGAAGCGGCGCGACGACTGGTCGCCGAACGTCTCGCAGCAGGCCGTCCTCCATCGGGGCGGGTACTCGCACGCGGTCGTCGTCGGGATGTTCCAGTTCCTCCGGCCCGGTCACCCGGTCGCGTTCTTCGACGACCCGGTCGCCGCCTACGCTGCCGTCCGCGCCGACGACGTGCGGGCCGAGCTCGAAGCGCTCCGCGACGACCTCCTCGGGACGCCGGACATCGTTCGGCGCGTGCAGACCGCGCTCGAGAAGCTGCCGCCGCCCGCCGAGCTCGCCGACGTCGCGCGTGCGCTCGGGACGAGCACGCGTTCGCTCCAGCGCCAGCTCGAAGCGAGCGGCAGCTCGCTCCGGAACGAACGCCGGAAGCACCTCCTCCGCGCGAGCGAGCGCCTGCTCGAGACGACCGATCTCGATCTCGACGCGATCGCGGCGCACGTCGGCGCTTCGTCCGCCTCGCACCTCGTGACCGTCTTCCGCGAGCACCACGGTGTCACGCCGGGCGCGTTTCGCGCGACGCGCGGGGTGGTCGTTCCGTCCTCCCGACGCGAGCGGCACCATGCGTGACTAGGTCGCCCAGACGTACGCGCCGTCCTGCTCGAACACGCCGGCGGTCCCGCGTTCCGCGAGCGCGATCAGGCGCGCACGTCCGCGACGCGGCAGCACGTCGTCCGCGCGACGCGTGAGGACGTCGAGCGCGCGGCCGTCGTCGGTCGCGAGGTGGTGCGGGCCGAGCCATGCTATTGACGAGGGCGCAGAGACGAGCGGCCGCGCGCTCTCGCCGGCGGCTGCGATCGTGACCGCGCCGTCGGGCGCCACGGCGACGGTCGCCGCGCCGTCGGGCGCGACGAAGCGGAGCACGCCGTCCCACGCGACCTCGCGGTCCTCCTCGGCATCCCACGCCGAGAACGCCTCGCCGAGCGAAACGCAGAGGGTCTCTCCCTGCCACTGCGCCGGGCGACCGAAGACGACCGACGTTCGCGGCGGACTCGTCGAGAGATCGAACACCATCGTGAGCACGTGATCCGCACTCGTGCCGAGGAGCCCACCGAACGCGAGCCGTCGGCCACCGCCCGACCAGAGCAGGCGCGGCTCCTTCTCGAGCACGAGCCCTGCGCTCGGCTGGATCAGGCGGAGGCCGCTCGGCGGCGCGAGCGCCGCGACGAGGAGCTCCACGCGCTCCCCCGAGGCTTCGATCCCGGCGAGCGCCACCTGCGCGCCCGCCGGCGACGGCGCGAGCGCCACGATCCGCGGGCCGAGCGGGGTGACGAGCTCCGGTGCCGCTCCCGGCGCGCTCCACCTCGCGAGGAGGTCCTTGCCGTCCTCCTGCCACGACGCGACGAACGTGGTGCCGACGAAGCCGCCCCGAATCGGCTCTTCGACGTCGAGCACCCGCGTGGAGGTGAAGAGCGGCATCGTCCTCAGCGGAGCGTCTTCAGCGCGCCTGCCCAGCGGCGGAGCTCGTCGAGCATCGGCTTCACGCTGCCCTCGACCGTGTCGTTCGGGGTGAAGACACCGTCCTTCAGCATCGAGGCGAAGAAGGGGATCACGACGGCCTCGACCATCGGCATCATCTTGAGCCCGACGACCATCGGCTTGATCATCTGCGCCGCGCGGAGGCCGCCGGAGACGCCGCCGTAGCTCACGAGGCTCACCGGCTTGTACGCCCACTCCTGGAAGACATAGTCGAGCGCGTTCACGAGGGCGGGCGCGACGCTGTGGTTGTACTCGGGCATCACGAACGTGAACGCGTCGGCGGCTTCGACGATCGCGCTCCACCGCTTCGTGTGCTCGTGCTCGTACTGCTTGAAGCGCGGATGCTTGGGCTCGTCGAGGAGCGGGAGGGCGATCTCCTTCAGGTCCGCGACGACGACGTTCTCGAAGGCGCCGTGCGCTTTCGCACGATCGACGTACCAAGACGCAATGGGGGCTCCGGCGCGGCCCGGCCGCGTGCTCGCGATGACGACGGTGAGGTTCATGTGCCGAGCAATCTGCCCCGCCGCGTTCCCCGGCGCCAGGGCCGCTGCAGGCGACGCGCTGTTTCACCGGTGGAACGGTGCGGCGGCGAGGATCCGCACGTCCCGAGCGCGCGGAGCTCGCTCGAGCTCGCGCGTGGCGCGCGACATGCTTCGTGTCCGACACGGAAGGTGCCGGCCATGCAGGACGACGTGGACCTCGTGCGACGCGCGGCGTGCCGCTGGAGCGCGGGCGTGCGCGAGGCGCCCTGTGCGGCCGAGCTCCTGCTCCGCGCGCGCGACGCTCGCTTCCTCCTCTTCGGCGAGGCGACCCACGGGACCTACGAGTTCTACCGCCAGCGGGCGGACCTCACGAAGCGGCTCGTCGAGGAAGGTGCGCTCCACGCCGTCGTCGTCGAGGCGGGCTTCCCCGACGCTTACCGCGTCCATCGCTACGTGACGGGACGGTCCGACGATCGCGATGCCGCTGCCGCGCTCGCCGGCTTCGAGCGGTTCCCGCAGTGGATGTGGCGGAACGAGGTCGTCGTCGACTTCGTCGAATGGCTGCGCGCGCACAACGCACGGCTCGCTCCCGACGCGAAGGTCGGCTTCCACGGGATGGACCTCTACAGCCTCTATACGTCGATCGAAGCGATCCTCAGTCACCTCGATCGCGCCGACCCGGACGCCGCCGCACGCGCACGCGAGCGGTACGCGTGCTTCGAGCCGTTCGCCGGCGACTCGGAGCGCTACGGGTACGAAGCGACGATCGGGACCACGTCCTGCGAGGACGAGGCGGTCGCCGAGCTGCTCGAGCTGCAGGAGCGCACCGCAGCCGTCGTCGGTCGCGACGGGCACACGAGCG
Source organism: Polyangiaceae bacterium (assembly GCA_039809485.1). Classification (GTDB taxonomy): domain Bacteria; phylum Myxococcota_A; class Polyangia; order Polyangiales; family Polyangiaceae; genus Labilithrix. The sequence goes on from JBDHVE010000115.1 coordinate 10,139, forward strand.
AGGAGGACGCGTTCTTCGTCGAGCAGAACGCGCGTCTCGTGAAGAACGCGGAGGCGTACTACCGGACGATGTTCCGCGGGAGCGTGCGGAGCTGGAACGTGCGCGACGAGCACATGGCCGAGACGGTCGAAGCGCTCGACGCGTTCCTCGGCCGGCGGATCCGTCATCCGCGGATCGCGGTCTGGGCCCACAACTCGCATCTCGGCGACGCACGCGCGACCGCGATGGGCGACGTCGGCGAGCGCAACGTCGGCCAGTTGCTCCGCGAACGGCATCCGCGCACGTGCTTCCTCGTCGGGTTCACGACCTACGACGGCACCGTCACTGCCGCGTCCGACTGGGACCTCCCCGCCGAGACGATGACGATGAACGCCGCGCTGGACGACAGCTACGAAGCGCTCTTCCACGCGACCGGGCTCGGAGAGCTCGTCGTCTATCCACGCGACCTCGAGGCGCTCCGTGCGCGTCGGCTCGAGCGCGCGATCGGCGTCGTGTACCGGCCGCGGACCGAGCGCGCGAGCCACTGGTTCCCGGCGAGCCTCGGGGAGCAGTTCGACGCCGTCGTCCACCTCGACCGGACACGGGCGCTCGCGCCGCTCGAACGTGCGCCGCTCGAGCACGGGCACGAAGCGTTCGAGACGTATCCGTCGGCGCTCTAGCCCCCTCCCCGGAGGGCAGTGGGCGGAGGTGCGCCCGGCCTCTCGGACGGGAATGTGTATGCTGCACGTGACCCTCACGGGTGCTGAATCAAGGCCTCGCCACGCCGTCTGACTCTTCACGGGCGCGGGGGAAGCGCCTGCACTTCCAGCACGAGGGGACACCATGAGCCTGCTTCGGACCGTCACGACGGCGTTCGTCTCTCTTACCGTCTTCGCCATCCCGCTCACCGCGATGGCGCAGGAAGCTCCGGTCGCTGCACCGACCACTGCACAGACGAACGATCCCGCTGCCGCGCCGGCCGCCGCCCCGGCGGCGCCCACCGTGACGAACGCCCCGCCCGCGAAGGATCAGGCGGCGGCGGCCGCGAAGTCCGAAGAAGCCCCGAGCGAGGGACACTTCCGCTGGGGCATCAGCCCGATGGCCGGCAGCTTCTTCCCGGGCCCGACCACGATCGCGTTCGGGATCGAGGGCCGCGCCGGCTATGCCTTCAACGACAGCGTCACCGTGTTCGGCAGCCTCGGCGGCGTGTCGGGCGTCGGCTTCGGCGGCAGCTTGAACAGCACCGGCGCGTCGGCGAGCGTCTCCGCCGTCTCCTACTGGTATGCGGGCGCGAACGTCGATGCGCTCCTCGCCGGTCCGCTCTTCGTCGGCGGCGGCCTCTCGGTCGGCAAGGGTGGCTGGGGCGTCGTGAGCCAGTCGGCGTCGACGTCGGGCGGCTCGCAGGAAGTGATCGCCGCCGGCGGGATCATGCCGTCTGTCAACGCGCGGCTCGGGCTCGCGACGGGCAAGCTCAATCCGAAGACCGGCAAGCGCTCCGGGTTCGCGATCGCGCTCGACCTCCGGATGCTCATCGCCCCGGACAGCGCCTCGACGTCCCAGAGCGCCGGCACGGGCGGCGCGAGCCAGCAGGTCGCGACGAACACGACGGCGATCGGCTGGTCGCCGATGCTGATGCTGGGTTACGAGCTGCGCTGAGCGCTACGGCTCACGCCTTCTTCGCGAAGTCGATCAGGATCGCGCCGGGCGAGCGCTCGACGTACCGGATCTCGACGGCCGTGCCGTAACGCGCCTCGAGCTGTTGGAGGAGCGGGATCGGGTCGTGGTCGTTGCAGAAGCGCATCGTCTCGCCGGGGCGGAGCGCGTCGAGCGCACCGAAGATCGCGGCGTGGCGGAAGCGCTTCGCGATGCCGCGCGCGTCGAAGAGGTAGAGCTGATCGGTCTGGAGATGAAGATGGTTCACGTGGCGTTCTCCTGGGAGAGCGGTCGGCGATCGGAGCGTTGGAGGAGCGCTTTCGAGAAGCGCGGCGCGAGGACGTGGTTCTCGAGATGGATGTGCCGGAGCGTGTCCATCTCGAGCGCCGCGAGCTCGCGGAAGAGCGTGCGATAGCTGCCGCACGCGTCGTCGGGCGGGACGAAGTCGTCCGCCTCGGAGCGCAGGCGGGCGAGGACGGTCCCGACTGCGAGGTGGTCCTCCTGCATGCTCGCGAGCTCGGAGGCGACGTCGACGTCGACGCTGCCGAGGAGGGCAGGGAAGAGGAGGACCTCCTCTTCGCGGAGGTGGGGCTCGAGCATCTCCGCCAGCTCGCGGAACGTGTCGCGCACGTCGGCGAGCTTCGGGTGGTGCGCGCCGTGGACGCGCGCCACCTTCGCCGCGAGCGGCTCGAGGAACCGGAGCGCCTCGTACGCGTACGCGTGGTGGCGTGAGACGATGTGGAGGACGAGCTCCGCGTCGGAGAGCGAACGCGGGTCGGGCTCGCCCTCGCCGCGCGCCGCGATCGCGCGCTCGAGATCGGCCACGACGACTTCGATGTCGAGCTCCTGCTGGGCGCACACGGACGTGAGGCTCCGGTTGCCGCGGCAGCAGAAGTCGATCCGGTGCTGGCAGAAGACCTGGGCGCACTCCGAGTGGAGCAGCACGATCTCGGCGATGGTCGCGTCTCGATCGATCGTCATCGGTCTCTCCTTCTCGTCAGAACGCCTCGAGACGCCTCATCAGGTCGTCTCGCTGCGGGCCGGCGCCGACGGCGCGGTCGATCATCGGATAGAGCACCCGCTCTTCCTTCTGGTTGTGGGCGCCGAGCATCTCCACGAGCGCGCCGAGCGTGTCGTTCGCGCCTGCGAGGTTGCCGACCTCGAGCGCGGCGTGCGCGGCGTCGAGCAGCCGCTGGATGTCGCCGTGCTCGAGGCGCATCACGTGGGTCGGGCCGCGCGTCATGCCCGTGAGCTTCTCGAAGAGCGGGAAGAGGATTTGCTCCTCGACCTCGATGTGACGCCGGAGGCCCGCCGCGAAGGCCGTGTACCGCGTGGCCGCGTCGGCGAACGAGGCGGTCGCGACGAGCTCGCGCACCTCCTCGAGGATGGCGTCGAGCCGCTCGTGGTCGGCCTGCATGTGATCGGTCACCGACATGCCCGCGGCCATTTGCAGGGGGCGCGCCAAGCCGCGTCGCTCGGGAAAATGGCCACGATGTGGGCCTCGCCCGGCCGGAGCCCGGCCGCACGTGCTCGAAAATGAAACACGTCGGCCGGAATCACGCGCTCCGGGCTTGTCGCCCGCGTCGTCTCGCCTATGTTCCAAGATGAAACACGATGAAGGCGCGGCGCGAGACATGCTCGGTCTGCGGGCTCGATCCGGTGGTCGGGCCCGCGACGCGACCCGCGCGGATCGTCGCGCAGAGCTCGGCGATGCGCGAGGTGCTGAGCCGCGCGCGCCGCTTCGCCGACGCGAACGCCCCGGTCGTCATTCTCGGCGAGAGCGGCACCGGCAAGGAGGTGGTCGCGCGCGCCGTCCACGGGAGCAGCCCGCGGAGCGAGGCGCCGTTCGTCGCGGTGAACGTCGCGGCTCTGCCTGCCGAGCTCCTCGAGTCCGAGCTCTTCGGGCATGCGCGCGGCGCGTTCACGGGCGCGTCGACCGCCAAGCGCGGTCTCTTCGAAGTCGCTCACGGCGGGACGCTGTTCCTCGACGAGATCGCGGAGATGCCTCATCCGCTCCAGGCGAAGCTCCTTCGCGTCCTCCAGGACGGCGAGGTCCGGCGCGTGGGCGAGACGCACTCTTTCGCGGTGGACGTCCGGATCGTGTGCGCGACGCACCAGGAGCTTCCCGCCCTCGTCGCGCGCGGTCTCTTCCGCGAGGACCTCTACTACCGCCTGAACGTGCTCAAGCTGCGCGTGCCGCCGCTCCGCGAGCGACCCGAGGACGTCCTGCCGCTCGCGCGCGGGTTCCTCGCGCAGGAAGGGAAGGCGGATCTCGTCTTCACGGCGGAGGCGAAGAAGGCGCTCGCACGCTACCCGTGGCCCGGCAACGTCCGCGAGCTCTCGAGCGCGGTGAAGCACGGCATCGCGCTCGCGCGCGACGGCGCCATCGACGTGCAGCACCTGCCGGAGGAGCTGGCGACGCCGCGATCGGCGCCGCGCGTACGCGCGGGCGAAGACCTGCGCACGCTCGCCGAGGTCGAGCACGAGCATGTTCTCCGCGTCCTCGACGCGTGCGGCGGGTCGCAGCTCGAAGCGGCGCGCCATCTCGGCATCAGCCGGAGCACGTTGTGGCGGAAGCTGAGGGCGTGAGGCCTCGCGCGGCGTGGAGTCCGCCGCCGACGACGCGTGGCATCGCGTAGCCGAGGTGCTAGAGCGCCGTCCCGTGAGCGACGCGCTTCTCCGTGCTTCCTTCCTCGTGCCCTTCGTCGTCCTCGCCGCGTGTGCGGCTCCGCCCGGAGGCGAGCCCGTCGGCGAGAGCGAGGACGAGCTCCGGACCAGCTACGGCGATCTGTTCGAGACGCTCACGCCGGCCGACGTCGATCGCTGGGCGCTCGTCCGCTCGAAGCTGCGCGAGGGCTTCGACCGGATCTGCGGTGACACGATCTGCGGCGGCGACTTCTCGAACCTCGCGACGGTGCGCATCACGTGCTCGTCTACCCGCGTCGCCCGCAAGATGCGCGACTGTGCCTGGGTGCTCGGCGGGAACATCGACTACGTCGACGCGGGGACGGGCAAGCTGACGGGGGAGGCGCGCGCGTTCACCTGCCGGATCCCGGTCGCGAGCAGCGCGAAGCAGTTCCTCGACACGCTCTCGGCCGCCGGTGACGACGCATTGAACGCGCCGCTGCCCGGGACGGGCGCTTCGTTCTACGACGGGCTCGTCGCGTGCTTCGAAGGCGTCGCCTCTGCGCCGCCGCCCGCGTCGAACGGACAGGACTTCGCCGAGCTCGGCGACTTCCTCTGGGAGCAGGGAGCCGCCGGCTCGGCGTGGTCACAGACGAAGCAGTCGCTCGCCGAGGCGTTCGAGAGCGCGTGTGGCGACACCTTCTGCGAAGGTGACTTCCCCGCGATCGCGCCGCTCCGTCTCGCCTGCGCCGTGAAGCGCTCGACCGGGTACGTCCCGCGTTGCGTGTGGACGTTCGCGGCGGCCGACACGAGCGTCGACTCGCGCGGTCGCGTCCGCGCGCGCACCACGACGAAGCGCTGCGCGGTCGCGATCGATGCGACGGCGAGCGCGCTCACGGCGGCGCTGTCCGGCCCGGACCCGCTGCATGCAGCGCTGCCGGGCAGGACGACGTCGATCCACGACGCGCTCGCCTCCTGCCTCTGATCACTTCGCGAGGTAGCCGCCGTCGACGGCATAGTAGCCGCCGGTGATGAACGACGCCTTGTCCGAGCTCAGGAAGAGCACGAGCTCGGCGACTTCCTCCGGCTCGCCGAGGCGGCCGACGGCGTGCATCCCCTCGAGCATCTTGATCACGTCCGGCGGCAGGCTGTTCGTCACGAGGGGCGTCCGGATGAAGGCGGGACCGACCGCGTTCACGCGGATCTTCTGGAGGCCGTACTCGAGCGCCGCGTTCTGGGTGAGGCCCTGCAGGCCGTGCTTCGCGGCGACGTACGCCGGCGACCCCGCGAACCCGACCTGACCGAGGATCGACGACATGTTGACGATCGAGCCGCCGCCCGCCGCAAGCATCGCCGGGATCTGGTAGCGCATGCCGTAGAAGACGCCGGAGAGGTTCACCGCGATGACGCGATCCCAGCCGTCGATCGGGTACTCGCCCGTCGGCGCCTGCGGCCCGCCGATGCCGGCGTTGTTCACCGCGACGTGCAGCGCCCCGAACTCCTTCACCGTGGCTCGGACGAGCGCTTCGTTGTCCTCCGGCTTCGACGTGTCGGCGCGGACGAAGACGGCGCGTCCGTCCTTCTCCTTGATCTTCGCGACCGTCTCGAGCCCGGCCGCCTCGACGATGTCGGAGACGACGACGCTCGCGCCTTCGTTCGCGAAGCTGTACGCGCATGCGCGCCCGATCCCGGAGCCGGCGCCCGTCACGAGCGCGACCTTGTTCTTCATCAGCCTGGACATGACGTCACCTCTTCCTCGTCGGGCGAGCGCGCGCCCCGTCCTTCCGTCCAGCAACGTGCATGCCGTACCGTTTTGCGCGGCGCTGGACGGGCTTCTCCACGTGCGGCTCACGAAACCGGCGCGGCCGGGCGCAAATGCTTCATCGTCGCGGCGCGAGCTGCGGGCGAAGCGCGCCGCGCACGGCTCGGGTGACGGGCGATAGACTGGCGCGCCGACATGACGAGAGGTCGGCTGCTCGTGGAACCGCTCGTCATCGGAGCTGCCGCGATCGCCGCCGGCCTCGTCGTCGGAGGTCTCGTCGGCATCGTCCACCGGTGGACCGGGCTCTTCGCCGGCGTCGTCGTGGCGGGAGTCGGCGGCGCGATCTGGGGGATCTCGAAGCTCGGCGTCGCGGGAATGGGGTGCTCGCTCGCGGGCGCGGCGGCGGCCGTCATCGCGTCGGCCGAAGCGCGTCACGCGTACGTCGCGATGACGGCCGACGTGGTGCCGATGCCTTCGCTCACGGCGTGGGACCCGGCGTCCGCCGTCGGCGCGATGGAGGTCGCACCGCTCGAGCCGGGGACGCGGTTCCGGTGGACCGAGATGCGGACGAGCGGGTCCGGCAAGTCACGCGGTACCGTCACCGAGACGGCGACGCCCTGGCTCGAGAACGGCGTCGTCGTCGGGTTCGCCTGCGGTCGCCCGAACGACGCCAACGAGGGCGGTCGCTACGCCCTCGCGTTCGAGAGGTGGGAGGGCGATCTCTCCGACATGTGCACGTCGGCCGTCAGCTCGAGCGAGAAGCTCGCGAGACAGGCCGGCGCCGAGGTCCGGCCGCTGGCGGCGAAGCGCATCGTGCGCGTCTTCGCGACGGAGGCGGCACTCCGCCGAGCTCACGATCTCGGGCTCGCGGTGAGGGCGCCCGCGGTGCTCCTCGGGGTCTTCTGGCTCACTTTCGTTGCGTTACGTCTCGTGAAACGCGCGCGGTGATCTCGAGGCGAGCGCAGGCGGATTCGCTCGCGCGCGCGTCACGCCGCATCCCGACCGAGCGTCTCGAAGTCGACGTCCGGGGAGGTACGCGCATGCCTTCCAAATCTGCAAGGCCGTCGCGAACGTCTCTTGCCGTGGCAGTCCGTACTTGGTCCGCTGACACCATGGCCCTAGCCAAAACCTTTCGCGCCGCCGCGTGTGCGGTAGCTGCTGTTGCTCTGATCGTCGCCTGCGGATCGAGTGAGGACTCGACGTTCTACGGCGTCGGCGACGGTCTCGACGGCGGCGGCGGGCCGACCGGCGATTTCGGCACCGAGAAGGCCGACGCCAGCGGACAACCGACGAACGTCAACTGCAAGAAGCTCACGTGTGCCGATCAAGGCATCGAGTGCGGCCCTGCCGGTGACGGTTGCGGCGGCAAGATCGACGAGTGCGGGAAGTGCGGGGCGGGTCTTCGTTGCGGTGGCCCCGGAGCGCCGTCGAAATGCGTGTCGCCGACGGTCGGCACCGGCTGCGTGCCGAAGACGTGCACCGATCTCGGCATCACGTGTGGCCCTGCCGGTGACGGTTGCGGCGGCATCCTCCAGTGCGGGACGTGCGGACCGGGCCAGCAGTGCGGCGTCACCGGCAAGCCCTCGCAGTGCGTCGCGGCGACCCCGACCGGCCCCGACGGCGGCGCGTGCATCGCGAAGACGTGTGCAGACTACAAGCTCGAGAACAAGGACTGCGGCAAGCAGAGTGACGGTTGCGGCAACGTCATCGATTGCGGTGGCTGCATCGACCCCGAGTTCTGCGGTGGCGGCGGACCGAGCAAGTGCGCTGTCTCCGGCGGCGGCGCGTGCATCCCGAAGACGTGCGCCGACTACCCGGGCAAGTGTGGCGTCCAGAGTGACGGCTGCGGTGGCGTCACCGACGTCTGCGGGACGTGCACGTTCCCGCAGATCTGCGGTGGCGGCGGCGTGCCGAGCGTGTGCGGTGGCGGCACGCTCACGCAGGCCGACGGCGGCGCCTGCCAGCCGAAGACGGTCTGCGCCGCGAACCAGTGCGGGAAGATCGCCGACGGCTGCGGCGGCGTCCTCGACTGCGGGACGGCGAACTGCGTCGGCGGTCAGATCTGCGGTGGCGCGGGCGTGCCGAACGTCTGTGGGGCGCCGGCGTGCGTGAAGACCCCGCAGGCGACTGCCTGCGCCGGGAAGAACTGCGGGAGCGTCGCCGACGGCTGCGGCGGCCTCTGGTCGTGCGGAGCGGGCTGCGTCGCTCCGCAGATCTGCGGTGGCGCCGGCGTCCCGAACGTGTGCGGCGGCGGAACGATCACCGCCGACGGCGGCGCGAACGGTGGCACCTGCACGCCGATCGCCGTGTGCCCGGCGAACTCGTGCGGGCCGATCGCCAACGGCTGCGGCGGCGTCCTCAACTGCGGGAACTGCATCTCGCCCGCGGTCTGCGGTGGCGGCGGCGTCCCGAGCCAGTGCGGTGGTGGAAACCAGTGCACGCCGACCCCGCAGGCGACGGCCTGCGCGGGCAAGAACTGCGGGTTCATGCCCGACGGCTGCGGAGGCCTCTGGACGTGTGGCGTCGGCGCCGGCGCGTGCCCCGGCGGCGGCATCTGCGGTTCCGACACGCCGAACGTCTGCGGGACGCTGACCGGACCCTGCTACACCAACGGTCAGTCGTGCTTCGCGGGCTCGGACTGCTGCTCGGGCTACTGCGGCTCGAACCGCACCTGCCAGGCAACGGCCTGCGTCCAGGACTCGCCGGTGAAGGGCGCCTGCACGCAGAACGCGCAGTGCTGCAGTGGCCTCTGCCAGGGCGGCTTCTGCCAGCCGCTCACGAACGTGTGCCGGGGCTCCGGCAACGCGTGCGCGGCGAACACCGACTGTTGCTCCAAGTCGTGCGTCGGCGGGACCTGCTCGTCCGCGGTCTCCTTCTGCCGTCAGACGAGCGACAGCTGCTTCGACAACTCCGAGTGCTGCAGCGGCAAGTGCACCAAGTCGGGCGGCAACCAGAACGGCATCTGCAAGGACACGAACGTCACCGGCATCGGCAACTGCCTCGTCGCCGGCACGGTGACGGCCTGCGCGGGCGCCGGTCCCTGCGAGCAGGCGTGCTGCTCGCGCGCGTGCGGCTCGGTCGGCGCTTCGCCGGGCTACAAGGTCTGCCAGAACCCGTCGGGGTGCCACCCCGTCGGCGAGCTCTGTCAGGTGAACAGCGACTGCTGCGGCTGGGAGGGGTCGCCGGATCCGAAGGCGGGCGCTCCGCAGGTCTGCGTGAAGAACAACGAGGCCGACCAGTACGGCCGTTGCGGCCCCGGCGGCGCCTCGTGCAAGGAGCCCGGCCTCATCTGCAAGGAGGGCGGCGACAACTCGTGCAGCACGGCGAACAACTGCTGCGAGACCCTCGGCCAGCCGCCGAACCAGAACTGCAACAACCACCCCGAGAACTGCTGTCGCCTCGACGCGCTCGGCATCCCGCGCTGCCTGATCCGCTACGTCGGTGACTGCACGCAGCCGGTCCCGCAGGGCACCGAGTGCACGAGCAGCGCGGACTGCTGCGGGAAGCCCTGCACGTTCAAGGACAACCTGAACAAGTACACCTGCGACGCCGCGTGCGTCGCAGACGGTGGCTCGTGCACGAACACGCAGGACTGCTGCGGCGGCGCCTGCGTGAAGCAGCCGGGCTCGACGAAGGGCACCTGCGAGGTCCCGACCTGCACGAAGAAGACGTGCGCGGACTATCCCGGCACGTGCGGTCAGCAGAGCGACGGCTGCGGCGGCCTCACCACGAACTGTGGAACCTGCACGCTTCCGCAGAAGTGCGGTGGCGGCGGCGTCCCGAACCAGTGCGGCGGCACCCTCTGCACGGCGAAGACCTGCCCCGACCTCGGCGCGGAGTGCGGGTCGGTGCCGGACGGCTGCGGGAACCTCCTCGCCTGCGGTCCATGCCCGGACGGCACCACGTGCGGTGGCGGCGGCCAGGCGTACAAGTGCGGGGCGGCGAGCTGCCTGCCGAAGACGTGCGCCGACCAGGGCGTCGAGTGCGGCCAGACCGGCGACGGTTGCGGCAACGTCATCACGTGCGACCCGTGCCCGGCGGGCACGACGTGCGGCGGCGGCGGCGTCCCGAACAAGTGCGGGAAGCCGCTCTGCAACCCGCTCACGCAGTGCCCCGCCGGCAAGAACTGCGGTGATTGGCCGGACGGCTGCGGTGGGAGCATCCACTGCGGGGAGTGCGCGCCGAACCAGACCTGTGGTGGCGGCGGCTCGGCGAACGTCTGCGGCGCGGCCTCGTGCACGCCGAAGACGTGCGCGCAGGTCGGCGCGCAGTGCGGTACGGCGAGCAACGGCTGCGGCAGCGTCCAGCCGTGCGGGCCGTGCGGTCCGAACGAGTACTGCAACCCGCAGAACCTCTGCGTCGGCCTCACGTGCGTCCCGAAGACGTGCGCGATGCTCGGCGTGCAGTGCGGTCCGACGGCGGACGGCTGCGGTGGCATCCTCCAGTGCGGCGACTGCCCGGCGGGCCAGGGCTGCGGTGCGGGCGGTGTCGTGGGGCAGTGCGGGAAGCAGGAGTGCAAGCCGAAGACGTGCGCCGAGCTCGGCGCGGTCTGCGGTCAGGTCGCGGACGGCTGCGGTGGGCTCACGCCGAGCTGCGGTGACTGCGCGGGCGCTCTCTCGTGCAAGAACGGCGCGTGCGTCACGGCGTGCACGCCGATCACCTGCGCGCAGGTCGGCGCGAACTGCGGCTACATCGCGGACGGCTGCGGGTCGGCGGTGAACTGCGGCGACTGCCCGGCCGGGCAGGAGTGCGGTTACGGCGGCAAGGCGAACGTGTGCGGCGCGTACCAGCCGAAGTGACGTGACCGTACCGTGAACGGACCGAGCCGGTCGCCGTGAGGCGGCCGGCTCGTTTCGTCTTCGGGGCGCTCGCGACCTCGGCCCGGATCCGCTAGACCCTCGGTCCGATGAAGCGCCTTCTGCCCGAGGACGTGGCTCGCGCCACCGCTCTCCTCGAGGCCATCGCAGACGATCGGTCCCTGCTCGCGTCGATCGACGAGCCCGAGAGGCGCGCCCTGCTCACCGCAGCGGGGCGCGTCTCGCGTCCATCGCGCGACGAGCAGCGCCGCCTCGCCCGCGCGTTCCGGCGGCTCGAGCGCGAGACGGCCGAAGCGCACGACCGCGAGCTCCGGGCGGCGACCGAGATCCGCGTCGCGCGGACGGCGGACGTCTTCGTCCCGCCGCCGCGGCTCGTCGCGAGCGAGCCGGAGACGCAGGCGGCCGCACCTCCGCGCGAGCTCGAGAAGCCGCGCGACTGCTACGTGTGCAAGGCGCCGTTCACACGTCTGCACTTCTTCTACGATTCGATGTGCGAGCCGTGCGCGGCGCTCAACTACGAGAAGCGGTTCCAGACGGCGTCGCTCGCGGGGCGCGTCGCGCTCATCACCGGCGCGCGGATCAAGATCGGCTACCAGGCGGCGCTCATGATGCTGCGCGCCGGCGCGCACGTCGTCGTCACGACGCGGTTCCCGCGCGACGCCGCGACGCGCTACGCGCGCGAGCCCGACTTCGGCGCGTGGAAGGAGCGGCTCGAGATCCACGGGCTCGATCTCCGTCACGCGCCGAGCGTCGAGCTCTTCGCGCGCTACCTGGAGCAGACGAAGAGCCGGCTCGACATCCTGATCAACAACGCGGCGCAGACCGTCCGGCGTCCGGCGGGCTACTACGCCCACCTCCTCGATCTCGAGACGCGCCCTGACCACGAGCTCCCGCCCGACGTGCGCGCGCGGCTCGCGGGGCACGAGCGCCTGGCGTCCGCGCTCGAGGACGCGCCGAGCCTTGGAGGCGGCGCGGCGGCGGGCTTCCTCGCGTGGCGAGGTGGCGACGGGCCGGGGCTCGGGATCCGCGCCTCCGCGATCCTCTCGCAGCTGCCGTGCGCGTACGACGACGCCTCGAGCGACGCCGAGATCTTCCCGGCGGGACAGATCGACCAGGATCTGCAGCAGATCGATCTGCGGAAGACGAACTCGTGGCGGCTCCGCCTCGCCGAGGTGCCTTCGCCGGAGATGCTCGAAGTGCAGCTCGTGAACGCGATCGCGCCGTTCATCCTGTGTTCGAAGCTGAAGCCGCTCATGCTCCGCACCGACAACCGCGACAAGCACATCGTCAACGTCTCGGCGATGGAGGGCCAGTTCGCGCGCCGCACGAAGACGGACAAGCACCCGCACACGAACATGGCGAAGGCGGCGCTCAACATGATGACGCTCACGAGCGCGCCCGATTACCTCCGCGACGGCATCCACATGAACGCGGTCGACACCGGGTGGGTGACCGACGAGGACCCCGCCGAGCTCTCGCAGCGGAAACAGGAGCGCCACGACTTCCAGCCGCCGCTCGACATCGTCGACGGCGCTGCGCGCGTCTGCGACCCGTTCTTCTCCGGCCTCCTCACCGGAGAGCACGTCGCGGGGAAGTTCCTGAAGGACTATCGCGAAGTCGAGTGGTGAGCGGCTGCGTACTCCGCTCTGCAGTGGAGACGCGACGATCCAGGACGCGAGCGTCGTCGTCGGCGCGCGGTTTGCTGAGGCAGGGAGCATGAACGGACTCCGCCTCTCTTCGACCTTGCTCGTCATCGCGCTCGCGGCCGTTGCCTGCGCGCCCGGTGACGACGCGTCTGCGGACGAACCCCGCAACGAGCAGCTGCCGAACGAAGCAGCCGACGGGGGCGCGAGCCCCGGTGTGCCGGGGGCATCCGACCCTACGGTGGATCCGCCCGGAACCGAGGACGCGTCCGCTCCCGTCGTAGGATTCTCGCCAGGGTCGGTGCGCGTCGGGCCCGGCCAGACGTACGCGCGGCCGTGCGAGGCGATCGCGGCCGCGAAGCCCGGTGACGTCATCGAGGTCGACGCCGCCGGCAACTACGACGGCGACACGTGCGCGTGGACGACGGACAACCTGACCGTGCGCGGCGTCTACGGTCGCGCGAAGATCGATCTGAAGGGCAAGACGCCCGCGCAGCAGAAGGGCATCTTCACGATCTACGCGGCGAACGCGACGGTCGAGGGCTTCGAGCTGTCGAACGCAGCGATCTCCGAGGACGCCGGCAACAACGGCGCCGGCATCCGTCACCTCGGGCGGAACCTCACCGTCCGCCGATGCTTCTTCCACGACAACCAGAACGGCATCCTCGGCGCGCCCGACGCCGCCGGAGTCGGCACTGTCGTGATCGAGACGTCCGAGTTCGCACGCAACGGCGCGGGCGACGGGTACTCGCACAACATGTACCTCGGCAACTATGCGAGCTTCACCCTGCGGAGCTCGTACTCGCACGCGGCGCGCGGCGGGCACCTCGTGAAGACGCGCGCGGTCACGAACGACGTTCGCTACAACCGGCTCACGGACGAGGACGGGACGGCCAGCTACGAGCTCGAGCTCACGAACGGCGGGCTCTCGATCATCGTCGGCAACATCATCGAGCAGAGCACGACGACGCAGAACCCGAACCTCCTCTCCTACGGCGCGGAGGGGATCCCCGGCGGCTACGACTCGCATCTCTACGTCGTGAACAACACGTTCCTGAACCGGAAGGGCTCCGGGACCTTCGTCGTGGTCGCGTCGCCGACGCCGGCCGTCCTCACGAACAACATCTTCTGGAACGGCGGGACCGTGTCCTCGCAGGCCTCGGCGGTGAAGACGAGCAACCTCGAGGGTGGTGACCCGATGTTCGTCGACGTCGCCGCCTACGACCTCCGCCTGAAGGCGGGCTCACCGGCAGAGAACCGCGGGACGGACCCGGGGGTCGCCAGCGGCCAGCCTCTCCTCCCCGCGTCGGAGTACGTACACCCGACGAACGTGGTGGCGCGGCCGATCGTCGGCGCGATCGACATCGGCGCGTACGAACGGCGCTGATCAGCGATCGTACGTGCCCGTGAGCTTCGCGCTCGCGATCTTGTTCGCCTGGAGGATCGCGTCGGCAGCGGACGGGCTCGTCTCGCCGTTCGGGATCGGCGTCGGCGCGTTCGAGAACGCGAGGACCTCGAATTCGTAGGTATGGGCGCCGTCCGCCTTCGGCGGGCACGGGCCCGAGTAGCCGTAGCTCGGGCCGAAGCTCCAGTACGTCTGTTTCGCGCCGGCAGGCTGGGTGAGGAGCGCCGTCTTCGCGACGCCGGCCGGGAGCGACGTGGTGACGTTCCCGATGTCGTAGATCACCCAGTGGTAGTTGTTCGTCCCTCCGAGCGTGAGGTCGCGCATCACGATCGCGTAGCTCACCGTGTTCTTCGGCGCGCCCGACCACGCGAGCGGAGGGGAGGGGTTCGTCCCGTCACACGTGTGCTCGGCGGGAATCGCGCCGCCCGCGGTGAAGATCGGCGACGTGAGCACGAACGGACCCGCATCGACGTCGCTCGCGTCCTCACCCGCGTCGGCCGTGCCGGAGGACGACGAGGCACCGGAGGACGACGATGCACCGGACGACGACCCCGACGCGCCGCTCGAGGACGCGCTCGAGGCGCTGCTCGACGACGTCGCGCCGGCGTCGCTCACCGCCGTCGACGCCGCGTCGTCGGATGACGAGCACGCGGCCGCGACGCCGAGGACCGCACAGCCGGAGAGGACGAGGACGAGCTGGAGGCGCATGGGGATTGGAGTACCACGCAGCACGACCGGACGCGTGATCCATGTCGGCTCATGGTCCGTGTCGCTTCCGCGCGTCAGTCGAGCTTCCTCGTGAAAGGCACCGAGAACACGCCCGTGCGGAGCTGCGTGTCGCTCTTGTTCAGCGAGGGCGCGGTGAAGTCGCGGCCGTCGCGCACGGCGTTCACGCGGACGTAGTACGTGAACTTGTCGCGTACGAGCAGCGAGGGAATCTCGACGGACGTCGCCTTCGTGAAGAAGCGCGCGGCGGTCCGGGTCTGACGCGCATCGGGCTCGGTCGGGCTCCCGTCGGGGAAGAGCTCGATGAGGAGCACTTCGTAGTACTCGGGCGTGCCGACCGAAGGCGGTGCAAACGTCACCTTCAACGGCGTGACGACGCGGGCGGGCTCACCGAGCTTCTCCGGCGGCTGCGCCATCTCGTAGGCGAGGTCCTTCGGCGGGCCGAGCTCGAGGGCCACCTTCGCTTCGCTCCCGGTGCGCGGTCGATACATCGTCGCGGACGCAGAGAGCGTCGCGGTGTAGCCGGTCGTCGCGTCCGTCCAGGGGACGAACGCCGAGTAGCCCACGTCCCAGAAGTCACGTCCCCCGGCGAACGCGAGGCGGGGCACGTCGAGCGGCAGCGTGATGTCGGGCGGCAGGGTCTGTCCCGTGATCGCGTTGATGCACTTCCCGCACGGATTCTCGGCGCAGACGATGCCCGCCTGCGGATAGCAGGCCGGCTCGAGGGGGATCGGCGCGCTCCGCACGTCGAGCTTCCACACCGGCGTCGCGATCGAAGCGAAGAGCTGCGGGCCAGGTCCCTCCTCGTGGACGAGGCCGATCCGCGCCGACGTGCGGAGGGTCGACGTCGGCCCGTACGCGGCTCGGGCGGCATCGGCGAAGCTCTTTCCGTCGAAGACGAGGTTCACCGTCTCGCGCGCGGGCGCCGCGAGCTTGCCCGTGATCGTGTTCGTCGTGCCGTTCGCGATCGCGGGCGCCGCCACGTCGAGGACGCCGACGACCTGCGTCCGATCGAACGCCGTCCAGGGCTGGAACGGGTCCCCTCCGCGGTTCACCCTCTCCTTGCGCGAGTGGTAGAGCGAGAGGTCGTCGCCGGCGGCGGTCGAAGGCATGCCGGTGGCGACGGTGCCGTAGGGCAGGAACATGTCGCTCACGAGGAGCTTCCAACCGGAGCTCGAGGTCGCGTTCTCGGGCGGGACGTTGGTCGGGCTCGGTCCCTCGCCGAAGGGCGGCTCGTACGTCGTGTTCAGATAGAGATAGGAACGCCGGCTTACGAGCTCGAGCTCGTCCTGGTCCTGGAAGCCGGCCGGCGCGTCGACGCTCAGGGTGACCGTCGACGTCGGCGCGAGCCGCTCCGCCTTGCGCGCCCAGAGGTCGTCGCCGAAGCGCACCTGGCGCGCACCGTCGATCGGGTACTCGACGACGTAGACCGGATCCGACTCGCGGTCGGGGGGCGGCGCGAACGTGAGCTCGAGGACGTACGGCGCCTCCGGTACGCCGCGGATCGCGTAGCGGCCTCCGTCGAGCGTGTCGGCCTCGATGCGCTGCCTCTCGCCGTTCGCCTGGAACACCGCACCGACGAGCAGCGGCTTCGCCGTGTCCGCCGGCGCCTCGACGAGCTTGCCCGTCGAGTGACCCCAGCGATCGACGAAGGAGACGTAGACGGTCTTGTCGGCGACGGCGGCGTCGCCGGCATCGGCCTCCGAGACCGGGGGGACGGGCGGCGGGGCTGCGGGATCCTCGGACGAGGAGCCACCACCACACGCGGCGATCAAGACGAAGGAGGCGACGACCGAGCGACGAAGACGAGAGACGTGCATCGTGATCGACTACAGGTCAACGTCACGCGCATGTCCATCGTCTCTCTCGTTCCTTCGAGCGAAACGGGACGCGGAGCGCGGCCCTGGCCCGGCGATGGCGCACGCGTCGCGCGCGCGCTCGACCCAAGGCCGCGCTCGCGGTTCAGAGCGCGGCGCCGGACTTCGCGGTGACGCTCGCCGAAGCCTGCACGCTCACGCGCAAGGTGGCTTGCGCCGACACCGTCGCGTTCGCCGCTGCGGCCACGCACGCGCCCGCGCGCGCGGTGAGATGGCCGAACGCGTTCGGCAGCTCCGAGCCGGTGCGGACGAGGATCTGCACGTCGTCGCCGATCCGCTGGCCGTACGCGATCTGCGCGCGGACGAGCGGAGGGAGGTTCCGCTCGAGCGTCGCGACGAGCTTCGGCATCTCACCGGTGTCGACCGCGCCCTGGATCTTCACGCGCGCTTCCGTGCACTGTGCCGTCAGATCCGCGTGTGCCTTGCAGCTCCCCTCGCAGCGCGCGTCGGCGCTCGGGGCGCGACCCTGGAGGTCACACTTCGGCTCCTGGAAGTCGACGCTGCAGTTGCCCTTGCAGTCACCGCTGCAGGTGCCCTTGCAGGTGCCGTTGCACTGCCCGCCGGCGCCGGTCGATCCCTGGCACTCGCCGTTGCAGGCGCCGTTGCACGTGCCGGTGCACGTTCCCGTGCACTTGCCGTAGAGGTGGCCGGGCGCGCACGTCGCCTTGATGTTGCCCGGGTCGACCTGCGCGTTGCACTGTCCCTTGCACTGCGCTTCGGCCTGCGCGTTGACCTGGCACTGCGGCGGCGTCACGTCGGCGCGGATCTTCGCCGAAACGCCCTTGTTCAGGATCGCGTCGATCTTCGCGCCGACCGCGCCGCACGAGGCCGACACCTTCGCGTCGTTGTCGGAGCGCGGTCGTCGCTCGTTCTCCGGGATCCCGAGGTCGTCCGCCATCCGCTCGCACGCTTCGAAGACGTCGTTCTGCACGCGCATCGCGACCTCGGCGAGGTCGCCGGAGGCGGTGACGAAGGCGCGGATCGTCGCGTTCGCGCGCGCATCCGCGTCGAAGTTGGCATTCATCGCACCGCCGCGGAGCTCGGGGCATGCCGCGTTGCCGAGCGCCCCCGCGAGCGGGGTTCCCGAGCCGGGCTGCCCGAGGGCACCTCCGCACGCGACGAGGACGAAGCCGACGAAGCCGGCGGCGATGACGTGGTTCCGGATCGAAGCTCGCATCCTCGCTGCGGAGTGCATGCGACGCGCCGAGCCCAAGCATCGCGGGCTTGTCCGAGCGGATGCGGGGCGCGCTGCTGCAACTTCGTCACAGCCGCCGGCGCGACATGGCGAACGTGCACACTGCGGCCGAGTGGCCGCTCAGACGCGGCGCTGGGCTTCGAGGCGGTCGTAGTGGCGGTACCCGAGCTTGTCGATGACCGACTTCGGCGCGAGGCCGATGTCGGCCAGTGTCTTGATCGCGTAGGTGCCGGCGAGCACCGGCGGACCGTACGCCTTCCGGACCTTGTCCGTGAGGAAGCGCTTCAGCGGGTAGAGGACGCTGTTCGCGTTCGCGTGGATGAAGTGGGCGGCCGAGTCACGCGTCCAGCCCGGAACGCCCGGCGCGGTGATCACGTGCGGCGTCGCGATGAGCTCGCCGCCGGTCAGGATCTCGAGCTGCTGGCCGATCTGCGCGACGATGCAGCCCTCCGGCGGGCGCCCGCGGACCTGCACGCCGGCGGGGTTCTCCGGCGTGCCGCGGGTGCGGAGGAAGAGGCCGCTCTTGTCGTCCGGCTTCGGTGCGACCTTGCCGGACGGATCGACGAAGCGCCCGCCGGGCAGGAGCGTGAGCAGGTTGAAGTCGGTGTGCTCCTCGCCCCAGAGGATGCCCTTGTCGACCTGGTCGGGCGCGAGCGCGAGGTAGTGGAGGACGCGCGTGACGTGCGCGCCGGACTCGCAGAGATCCGTGAACGTCGTCTCCGGAAGGTCGAGCGCGAGCGCCGCGCCGCGGAGGAGCGCGGCGCCCGCTTCGTGGAGGGCGCGCCCCATCTGGATGTAATCTGCACGCCAGGCGTCCTTCCCGGCCGGCCAGACGTTGGCGGGGAAGAGCTCGGGGTACTGCGCGGCGAGCTCGGCGTCGTTCTCGTAGGGCGCGACGAAGTAGCACTCCTTGAAGTCGGGCTGGCCGCCGGCCGCGACGGCGACCTCCGTGTTCGGCGGGGTCCATCCGCGCTGGAACCAGTCGTCCTTGCGCGCGAGCTTCTGCTTCTCGGACTCTGGCAGCCGGGTGATGTCGCGGAAGCCGTCGTAGACGCGCGTCACGCCGGCGGGATCGACACCGTGGTTCTTCACGTAGGCGAGCCCGTAGGTGCCGAACGCTTCACGGATGGCCGCGCACGCGGCCTTCACGCGGTCCGGATCGCCGGAGCGGAGGTCTTCGAGGTCGACGGTCGGAATGCCGAGCGAGGTCATCTCCAAGACCATTACCAAAGAGAGGGGCTGCGGCGGCGTGGAACGAGAAGCGCGGCCGTGCCGACGGCGCGCAACCATTCCCAGTGGCCAGTTGCCTGTTCCCCGTTTCTCCTCTCTCTTCGTCGCCGGGATGCTCGCTAAGCTTCCCGCCCGTGGATCTCGCCCCTCGCATCGCCGAAGAGCTGCGCCTCGACGTGACCGCCGTCCGAGCGACGGTGGACCTCCTCGCCGGAGGGGCCACCGTCCCGTTCGTCGCGCGCTACCGACGCGAGCAGACGCGCGGGCTCGACGAGGTCCAGATCCGCGCGATCGAGGAGGCGAAGGAGCGGCTCGGCGCGCTCGAGGAACGCCGTGCGGCCGTCCTCGCGTCGATCGAAGGACAGGGGAGGCTCGATCCCGCGCTCCGCGCGGCGATCGAGCGGTGCCGCACGCGGGCCGAGCTCGAGGACCTGTACCTCCCGTACCGGCCGAAGCGGAAGACGCGTGCGTCCGCGGCGCGGGAGCGGGGGCTAGAGCCAATGCCGATCGGTTAGCAGCAGAACCCGCTGTTAAACGGCTCCGTTCGAGATCATGATGCCGCGATCGCTCGGA
>JBDHVE010000116.1:0-29587 GCA_039809485.1 Polyangiaceae bacterium
CCCCACTGCTGCCTCCCGTAGGAGTCTGGACCGTGTCTCAGTTCCAGTGTGGCTGATCATCCTCTCAGACCAGCTAGGCGTCTTAGCCTTGGTGAGCCATTACCCCACCAACTAGCTGATGCCCCGCGGGCCCATCCTCGAGTGCTAGCTTATGTATAGAGGCCAGCTTTGACCGCTCTCTCTTTCGAGAATGTGGTCTTATGCGGTATTAGCACTCCTTTCGGAATGTTATCCCCCGCTCGAGGGCAGGTTACCCACGTGTTACTCACCCGTGCGCCACTGTACCGGGGCCGAAGCCCTTTCTCGTGCGACTTGCATGTGTTAGGCGCGCCGCTAACGTTCGTTCTGAGCCAGGATCAAACTCTCCAGTTGAAATTTTGCTGCCCGGAGCTCCGAAGAGCACCGAGAGCGAATTCTGGAGATGCCGGTTCACAGAGTCCGAAAACTCTCCCCGGCTGACCTGACCTTGTCAGGATTGGGAAGGTCGCTTCAGCTCGGCTGACCGAAACGGTCATGCTCGGCTTCGCGCCTTCCAGGAGCCCAACTCTAGACGTCGTCTAGTTGAACGTACGATTCAGTTTTCAAGGACCGAGGGCGAAGCGATCGATGACTCGACGTCGGCTTCGCAGAGGGTCGTCGAAGACGACCCTTCGGTGCCCTCACTCGCCGGGCCGGCTATCGCAGGGCACGCGCCTTTCGGCGACGCGCTCTTCGCGGCCAGCGAGTTTCGCACCTTAGTGCCCTCGACGTTTTCGTCAAGAGCGGCGCGCACTTTCGCGGTCGCTACCGGCTCTGCTCTCTGCTTTCGCAGCGCCGAACCGGGTTACCCAATCTACTCGTCTCTCCGTTTCCGTCAAGACTTTGTTTCGGCGTTTTCTCTTTCGAGATTCTAGCTCTTCCGTGAGGTCTTTGACCTTTTGGTCGAGCTAGCGACGCCCGCTCCGGTCGAGCTCGTGGAGGGGGCCTTTCGGCTCCGCTCCGCGCTCCCTTCGTCGCGTCGGGAGAGCCCTTCTAGGCTCCGACCATTCGTTCGTCAAACACTTTTGTGAACGGCCCCTTTGCATTTTTTCGGAGCCGGATCGCGCGTCGACATGCTGCCGAAATTCGGCACGATTTCAGCAGTTTGGACCAGCACGGCCGTGGCGAGAACTTCTGTTCAGCTCGGGCGCGCGAGTCTCTCACCGAGGTCCGACGGGGACGACGACGTCGTTGATCGGCTTGAGGCTCCCGCCTGCCGGATACGCATAGCTGACGGCCTGGCTGAAGAAGCCCGGAGGCCCCGGGAGCGGCGGGATCGAGCCGCCCGAAGCAGCGCTCCCCCAACCCCACACGGTGAGGCCGAAGAGGCCGTCGCTCTTCATCGCGCGCCGGCCGTTGTCGCAATTTCCCTGCTTCTGGAAGTTCCCGCGGACGAGGTCGGTGCGCGTGTACTCGTACTGGCCGCTCGAGCCGAGCGGCTGCCAGCCGGTGAGCTTTCCAGCGCAGTCGAGCTCGACGTCCTTGAAGCCGTCCGCGGCCTTCGCGCGGACGACGACGAGATTCGTCTCGGGATAGGTCGGGTCCGTGAAGAAGACATACGACTTCAGGTATTGCGCCGTCGGCAGCACGTTCACGAACTCGGGGTCGCCTCGATTGTCACCGGCGGAAGAGACGGTGCCCCACCCCGTCATGTG
Organism: Polyangiaceae bacterium; assembly: GCA_039809485.1. GTDB lineage: Bacteria > Myxococcota_A > Polyangia > Polyangiales > Polyangiaceae > Labilithrix. Next base: position 1,674 of record JBDHVE010000116.1, read on the forward strand.
GGCGGACACGTAGAACGGGTGCTTGTTGTCCTGGCTCCGCACGACCCACTGGCCCGGCGAGTTGATCTCGACGACCTGCCCCTGCGCGAGCGTGTCCGGCGCGCCAGCCGGCTTCGACGGCTCCCAGGTCAGCTTCGTCCCGTCGATCGCACCGACGAGGCGCCACGGAACGGTCTCCTCCTTCCCGTCGAAGCGGTTGCGGTAACGAACCGCTGCGAACTCGCTTCCCATCGCGCGGACGGGCGGGAGCTGCTGATGGGCCGTATCGCACGCGCTCGCGTTCCCCTCCGGGATCGACATGCAGATCGACCCGCCCCAGACGGCGATCGGCTTGTCGGACGCGATCGCGCTCCCCGAGAGGTCCTCCGCCTGGACGAACTGCAGGATCTCGCCGCGCCGGAGCACGTACGTCTTCGGCGCGTTCTTCGGCGCGCTCTCGACCGAGCCCTTGCCGACGATCGCCGCCGTCGGGTTGATCGTCACCGTCGTCGCGTCCTCGGCCGCGACGAGGGCGAGCGTCGGCGCATCCTCCTCGACGACGGTGCTCTTCTTGTAGGCGCTCACCGCGACGTAGTTCTTGTCCCACGCGCTCGTCGGCAGGAGCAGCGTCGCGCTCGTGAGCGCGCTCGCTCCGCCGCCGTACGGATAGATGTCGTAGGCGACGATCGGCGCCGTCGTCTTGATGTGGAACGCGCTCCCACGGCCCGTACCGCTCACCGAGGAGAGCGTCGTCAGCGCGGGGGTGACGCCGCTCGGGCACTCCGTCGAGCCGCTCCGCGACAGGAATACGATCGCGACGCCGCCGCCGGGCAGCCCGGATGCCGGGACGGGCGTATACGTCAGGCTCGAGCCGTTGCCCTGGGGCATGTACGCGAACGTGCCGCCGATCGCCTTGCCCTCTCGCTCGAGCGCGATCTGCGCGACCTGGTTCGACGTGTTGACGAGGAACGCGGCGTAGCAGGCCCCGCGCGTGATCGTGAGCGAGTCGGGAGCGACCGCGTAGAAATCGCAGCCCATCGCGCTCCGATCCGCGGCGGCCTGCTCGCAGGTCGTGACCTCCCCCGTCGGGTCGTCCTTCTTCGGGTCGTTCGAGAAGTCGCCGCTCGGATTCGTCGGGTCGCCGTTCTGGCGAGCACCGTCCTCGAACGAGCTCCGAGAGCTCGAGCCACAGCTCGGAACCAGGGAGACGACGAGCGAGACGACGACGAGTCGGACGACGATGGAGTGCTTCACGGGGCGACATCTTCACTGGCGCTGCCAGGCGCGCAACGTGATCGATCCGATCGTGCACCTCGCCTAGAATCCCCCGCGTGAGGCGTTCGCACCTGGCCGCGGCGCTGTGCTTCGCGACGTTGCTCGCGGGGCCACGCGTGGTTCGTGCGCAGACGCGAGACGAAGCCGCGCCATCGGCGACCTCCTCCGTGAAACGGCGCCCCGTTCGCTTCGCGCTCGAGCTCGCCGACGGAGGCGCACTGGAGACGTGTGGCGGCGCGCTCGCGCTCGCGAACGATGTCGAGAGCAGGGTCGGACGCGACGTGTTCGCCGACGACGCCGACATCACGTTCGCGCTCACGTTCGAGGGGAGCGGAGCCGAACGCCGTGCGCGCATCGTCCAGCGCGGACGTGACGGGAGCGATCTCGGCGAGCGCATCGTGCCGGCGCCGGAGGGCGACGGTTGCGAGAAGACGCGCGACACGATCGCGGTCGTCCTCGCGATCCTCGTGGGTCCGCTCCGCGAGGTCGAGGTCATCGAGGAACCGCCGCCGCCACCACCGGCACCGCCACCGCCACGTCGCCCGACGCCGCGTGCGAAGCCCCCGCCTCCCGCGGAGACGGCGACGCCGCCGTGGACGCTGACGCCTTCGGCCGAGGTCGTCTTCGGGACCGGGATCCTCCCCGGCTTCGGTTGGGGCGTGCAGGGCTCGTTCGGCGCGAAGCTCCCGGGCACGCTCCGCCTCTCGATCGTCGCGCGCGCCTACTACTGGCCGGATCGGACGACAGGCACGCGTCCGACGAGCGAGGTCGACCGCCTCGGGGGCGCGCTCCTCGCGTGTCGGGACGTGCTCACGACGGAACGCTTCGGCTTGAACGGGTGCCTCGGCGCGGACGGTGCGCGACTCCACGCCCGCTCCTCGGATCTCACGCGCGGCTCGGAGACCGGCTACCTCGTCGACGTTCTCGCGGAGGCGACCCTCGGCTACCGTCTCGTGCGGACCAAGACCCTCCTCGTCGAGCCCCGTGTCTCCGCCCAGATCGCCGCCCTCGTCCGACGCGACCGGTTCCTCTACCGCGACTACACCGGACAGTCGCGAATCCTCCTCGAGCCCGCTCCCGCCGCCTTCCAGGGGAGCGTCGGCGTCGCCGTTCACTTTTTTTGATGAGAATGCGGCCCCCTCGCCTTTTAGCGAGTCGAGGCAGGACGAAATGGTCGCGCTCCACCCCGCGCTGCACGCGCAGCCCCCGCAGCCCCGGCTCTCGCCGGTGCCCGCCGCCCAACCGGCGTCCGCGGTCGTGCCTGCGGCGCGTCCCACCTCCGCGGCGGAAGTGTTCCGCGAGCACGGCGCCTTCGTGTTCCGTCTCCTCCGCCGCCTCGGCGTCCCCGACGCGGACCTCGACGACGCGACGCAGGACGTCTTCATCATCGTCCACCGCTCGCTCGATCGGTACGAGGAGCAGAACCGGATGCGCGCGTGGCTCTCGCGGATCGCGGTCCGCGAGGCGTCGCGCCACCGCCGGATGCGCCGCCCGCAGGGCACGGTCGACGTGGACCACCTCGTCGAGGGAAACCTCCCCGGCCCGGAAGAGGCGCTCCAGGCGAGCCAGGCGCGCGAGGACTTCGAGCGACTCGTCTCCGTCCTCGACGAGGACCGCCGCGCCGTCTTCGTCCTCTACGAGGTGGAGGAGATGCCGATGGAGGACGTCGCGAGCGCCGTCGGGTGCCCGGTCCCGACCGCGTATTCGCGGCTCCGATCCGCCCGCAAGCTCGTCCTCGCAGCAGCCCGTCGTCTCGAAGCCCAGAGGAGGCCGCGATGAGCGCGTCCGATCCCCGCCGTCTCGTCGAGTACGGCGACGACCTTCGTGGTGTCCTGAAGAACGCGCTCGATGCCGAGCGCGGTGCGCCGCCGGCTGGCGACGCTGCGCGCCTCCGCGGAATCGAAGAGCGCCTCGCGCAGGCGATCGGCGCGACTGCGCCGGCCGAGCCCGTACGCGAGAACCCGCCCCAGGCCCCGCCCGAGCCCGCGACGGCAGCCCCCGCCGGAATCGGCGCGAAGGGTGCGCTCGCCGCGCTCGCGTCCGTCGCGCTCCTCGGCGCGCTCGCCTTTGTGGCGACGCGTGAGGAGCCGCCGCCGGCGCCGGCGCGCGACCCCGTCGTCACCGTCGCGCCCGAGAAGACCGCACTCGCACCCGCGAGCGCGGCTCCGACGGAGCGCGCGCCCGACCCGGTCTCGGTCGACGATCTCCCGTCGGCGGCGACGCCGAAGGCGCCTCCGAAGGCGAGCGCGACGGCGGCCCCCGCGACGCCGAGCGAAGGCGAGGAGATCGCGCTCCTCGCCCGCGCGCAGAAGGAGCTCCGCGGAAACCCGCAGCAGGCGCTCTCGCTCTGCGACGAGCACGCTTCCCGCTACCGCGCCGGCGCCTTCGGCGAGGAGCGCGAGGCGGTCGCGATCGAAGCACTCGTCTACCTCCATCGCGAGGGCGAGGCGCAGACGCGCTTCCGCGCCTTCGGCGAGCGCTGGCCGACGTCGAGCCATCGCGTCCACCTCGAGAGTCTGTTCGCGCCTTCGGCCCGCTGAAGGCACACTCTCTCCCATCGCAGTCGTCTCAGGAGCCCGTTCCGGGCTCCCGGAGGGTTCTCCTTGTCCTGGTCTTCGTACAAGACGAAGCTCGCTCTTGCTTCTGCCGTCCTCGCGGGCATCGCGGTCGTCGCGTGCGCCGAGGACGTGCAGATGGGCGAGGTCATCGCCGAGGCGGACGCCGCCCCGAGCTTCACGCCGCCGCCCGATGCGGGGATCCCCGACGCGCAGCTGCTCCTCGCGTGCATCGGGACGGAGTGCCCTGCGCCGTGGGCGACCTGCGTGTCGAGCGACGGTCCGTCGTACAAGTGCGGGGTCGACCTCACGCGCGATCCGAAGCACTGCGGGGCGTGCGGGAACGCGTGCCCCTCGTTCGCGCCGCTGCACATGCGCTCGCGGTGCATCGACGCGGCCTGCGAGCTCGAGTGTTTCAGCGAGCAGAACCCGTTCGATCCGCAGGACTGGCGGAACTGCAACAAGAAGGTCGACGACGGCTGCGAGACGAACGTCCTCACCGACGCCAAGAACTGCGGCGCGTGCGGGAACGTCTGCGCGAGCGGCAAGTCGTGCATCGACGGCAAGTGCGGGTGCCCGGCGGGCCTCGAAGAGTGCTTCGGGCGCTGCGTCGACACGAAGAACGACGACAACCACTGCGGCGGGTGCGGTAACGCCTGTGACCCCGACGACGGCGCGTGCAAGCAGAGGCCGCCGAACGCGCGCTACGGCTGCCGCAACGGCCAGTGCAAGGCGCTCAAGTGCAACGACCGCGGCGCAGACTGCAACGGCGACCTCGGCGCGGGCTCGTGCGCGGGCGACGGCTGCGAGGTCGCCGACATCCTCACCGACCGGAACAACTGCGGCGCGTGCGGGGTCGTCTGCAAGGCCGGCGAGGAGTGCGTGAACGAGGGGAACGGGCCCGAGTGCGCCGTGCCCTGCGCCCGCTTCGCGAAGACCGCGTGCCCGAGCGGCTGCAAGGACCTCCTGAACGACGTCGACGCGTGCGGGTCGTGTGGCGGCGCGTGCCCGCCCGGCGGTCCGAACCAGATCGCCGCCTGCAGCAAGGGTATCTGCAGCTACGCGTGCGCTCCTGGTTTCGGCGATTGTAACGGAGACGCGTCCGACGGCTGCGAGACCAACCTGAAGAGCCACCCGGCGAACTGCGGTGCGTGCGGCGTGGCGTGCGAGATCGCGGCGGGCCAGCCGTGCGTCGAAGGACAGTGTCTCCGCACCACGTGCGAGGCGGGGGTGACGCGATGAGGCCTCTCTTCTACCTGCTCGCTTCCGGCGTCGCGTTCGCGATGGTGCCGCTCGCAGCGAGCTGCGCGCTCTCCGAGATGGGCGCCGAGCCGCCGCCCGACGCGATGCCCCTCCCCGCGCAGGACGTCGCGGCGCCGCCGGTCTCGGACGCGGGCGACGGCGGACCGGACCGGAGCTGCGACGCATCCTCGAGCGATTGCGTCTCGAAGCCGCTCACCTGCGAGGACGCCGACTTCTGCCCGGTGCCGACGAACGTCTCGCCCTTCCACGCGCTCGTCGCGGTGTGGGGCTCGGGGCCGAACGACGTCTGGGCGGTGGGCTCCGGGGGCACCGCGGTGCACTGGGACGGCGCGACGTGGACCGCGACCGCGACCAACGTGAAGGAGACGCTCTCCGCCGTGTGGGGCTTCGGCGGAAGCGACGTCTGGGCCGCCGCCGACACGACGGTGATCCTCCGCTCGTCGGGGTTCACGCCCTCCTCGAGCCAGGTCTGGCGTCGCGCGCCTTCGGCGTCGCCCGACGAGTGGACCGTCGCTCCGGTGCTCGGCATGTGGGGTCCGCCGAACGGCGAGCTCCACCTCGGGACGCGTCCGTTCATGGTGATGGACGGTGATTTCTTCGGGCCTGGCGCGCTCATCGACAAGCGCGACGCCAAGGACGGCGGCGTCGTCTGGCAGGCACGCATGGGCTCCGACGCCGCGCTCCACTCGATCTGGGGCTCGTCGGCGGACGATCTCTGGGCGGTCGGCGACGCGGGCAAGACGCTCCACGGCACGCGCTCGGCCCCCGGCACGCCTCACACGTGGACGCCCGTCGACAGCCAGTCGCGCGCGACGCTCTCCGGCGTCTGGGGCGCGAGCGCGTCCGAGGTGTGGGCCGTCGGCGAGGCCGGCACGATCCGGCGCATCACGACGGGCGCGCCGACGTGGGAGATCGTCTCGTCCCCCACGGCGACGCGGCTCCGGAAGCTGTGGGGGAGCGGGCCGAAGGACGTCTGGGCGGTCGGCGACGCCGGGACGATCCTGCACTACGACGGCGTCGCCTGGAACGACGCGACGGCTGCCTTCCCCGTCGGTCGCAAGCCGAACCTCTACGGAATCTGGGGGAGCGGGCCGAACGACGTCTGGATCGTCGGCGACGGCATCGCCCTCCACGGCAAGGGCAAGAAGACCGGAGGTGCACCGTGAGGCGCTCGCTCTTCGTGCTCTCGGCGCTCGTGCTCGGATGCGCGGCCGCGATCGCGGCATGCTCGGACGACGCGAGCGAGCCTGCCACGGCGCTGCCGAGTGACGACGCGGGCACCTCCGTCCCCGGTGCTCGACCGGATGCGGACGCGCCGGTCGACGCCGGCGCCGACGCGAAGGAAGACGCCGCTCCGCGCACGTGCTCGGACGAAGGGTTCTGCACGACGAATCATCCTGCCGGCACGGCGTTCCGCGCCGTGTGGGGCGACGGCGCCGGCACGGTGTGGGCCGTGTCGAGCAGCGGCGACGTCCTTCGCTGGTCCGCCGGTACGTGGAATGTGCACACATCCGTCGGCACCGCGCTCCGCGCAGTGTGGGGTACGGGTCCGCTCGACGTGTGGGTCGGCGGTGACGGTGGGATCTGGCACGGCACGGGCGCGACTGCCGCGACGCTGACGTTCCAGGCGAGCGCACTTCCGCAGGCCGGCACGCGGATCACGTCGATCTGGGGCGCCGCCGCGAACGACGTCTGGGCGGTCGGCTCCTACGAGGACAAGGGCGCGACGATCCCCCGCGTGCTCCGCTACACCGGACCGAAGGACGCGGGCTCGAGCTGGACCGTCGACGCCGTCTCCTCGAAGGGGATCGCGTTCTCGTCCGTCTGGGGAAGCGCCGCGAGCGGCGTCTGGCTCGCGGGCTCGCGCCCGCAACCGGCACCGGACGACTACCTCACGGAGGTCGCCGTCCTCCGCCGGCGCCCGAGCACGACGACCTTCGTCGAGCAGGTGCTCCCGACCGATCCGAACGAGGACCCCGTCTTCGGCCGCCTCGCGAGCTTCGGCGGTGCGACCGTCGCTTCCGACACCCAGGTGCTCGTCCTCGGGACGCTCGTCTCGAGCGTGCCGGGGATCTGGCGCGGGACAGCCGCCGACGCGGGCGCCTTCTCGTTCACCTACGAGCGAATCGGTCGCTCGAACGAGCCGCCGATCCTGGCGGTGACGTCGACCGGCCCGAACGACGTCTGGGCCGCGGGCGGCTACGGACGCCTCCGGCGCTGGGACGGCACGACCTTCACGCAGGCGGCGATCACCGTCACGAAGTACCCCGTCACGAAGGACCTCCACGGCCTCTGGGCCGGCGCACAGGGCGAGCTGTGGGTCGTCGGCGACGACGTCGCGCTCCGGCGCGCGCCGAAGTGAGCACGAAGATGAGAGCCAAGACCAAGACCTTGTCCTTCGCCGGCGCCGTCACGACGTCGCTCGTCGCGCTCGCGGCGGCGTGCGCGGTCGAAGCGGAGCGCGCGGGATTCGAGCTCGCGGACGCCGGCGCGGACGCGCCGCCGGTGAGCCTCCCCGACGCGGCGAGCACGCCCGACGCGAAGGAAGAGCCGGAGGAGCGCGATCCCTTCGACAGCACCGACGAGCCGGTCGTCTGCGGCGACGCGGGCGCCGGCGAGTGTGCGGTGCAGCTCGTTGCGGGACGCAACCACTTCTGCGCGCGGATGAACGACGGCACCGTCCGCTGCTGGGGCGACGACACGTTCGGGCAGCTCGGCGCGGTCGCGAAGCCGGCGCCTTCCGATGCCGGCGACGCGGGCGATGCGGGAGACGCAGGCGCGACGTTCCGCGTGCGCCGCGTCGCGAGCCTCGGCGACGTCACGCAGATCAGCTCGGGAGGCGCGACGACGTGCGTCCGCCGCGCGGACGGCACGGTGAAGTGCTGGGGCGGAAACCAGTACGGCGAGCTCGGCACCGGGCAGTCCGACTGGGACCCGCACCCCCTCCCCGAGCCGGTGGACACCTCCGGCCCGAGCGTCCGCGTGGACGTCGGCCAGGCCGGCGCGTGCGCGCTCCGGAGCACCGGAGCAGTCGTGTGCTGGGGTCGCGACGACCAGTTCCAGCTCGCGCGGACGGTGCTCGACGGCGGAGCAGACCTCTCGCTCGCGCGCGAGCCCGGACCGGCGAACGTCGGCGCGCTCGGCTTCGTCGCGACCCGCCTCGGGGACTACTCGACGTTCGGCATCACCGCGAGCGGAGACGTCTGGAGCTGGGGCGCGCTCGCCGGCAACGAAGGCGTCGTCGGCGGACGGGTCTCCTCGATCACGCCGGACAAGGCACCGCGCCGCCTCGCCGAGCTCTCGAAGGTGACGAGCATCGCCGTCTCCGCGGCGGTGCAGCCCCCGGACGACCCGCCCGAGCCCGGACAGCCGATCCCCCAGCCGAAACCGCCCCGCGCGCATGCGTGTGCGATCGCAGACGGCGAGGTCTTCTGCTGGGGTCGAAGCTATGCCGGTGCACTCTGCACGGGCCTGCCCGATCCCGAGGTGCGCCCCGCCAAGGCGTACCTGAAGAGCAAGGCGTGGCCGCAGCAGGTCGCCGTCGGCGACGAGGTCACGTGCGTCCGGATGACGAACGGCACCGTCCAGTGCTGCGGGAGCGACACGCGCGGACGCCTCGGTCGCGGGGCCGACGTCGTGCTCTCCCCCTTCCTCGGCGAGGCGACCGCCTTCGACGGCCGCGCCGTCTCGGTCGCCGCGAGCGACGCGGCCGTCTGCGCCCTGACGAAGGACGGGAGCGTCGAGTGCTGGGGATCGAACGAGCACGGTGAGCTCGGTCGCGGCACGACGGACGACAAGCCCCACGCCTCTCCTTCGAAGGTCCTCTTCTGATGAGCACGCACTCCGAGTCGTCGTTGCGGTTCTTCTCCCTGCTCGCCCTCGCGGCGGGTACGGCCGTCGTGGTCGCAGCGTGCAGCGGCGAGCGCCAGACGTTCCCCGACGAACCCCCGCTCACGACGCCCGACGCGACCGCGCCCGACGCGAAGACCTGCGGCTACCGCTGCTCCCGCGACCTCAAGAAGGTGCTGAAGGGCTGCGACGGCGAGACCGAGCAGATTGTCGAAGAGTGCTCCCCGGACCAGGGCTGCGGCGTCGACAAGTGCGTCGACGCGTGCGCGTCGGCGGCGATCTCGAAGGGATCGGTCGGCTGCTCGTTCTACACGCTGCCGCCGGACGACCCGCAGTACGGTCTCGGCGCGTGCTTCGCCGCGATGGTCGCGAACACCTGGGACCGACCCGTCAACGTGCGCGCCGCGTACGGCGGCGCGCCGCTCGACGTCTCGAAGTCGATCTACACGGTCTCCCGGACGAGCGGCGAGCCGGTCTACACCGCGCTCGAGGGGCCCCTTCCCGTCGGGCAGGTCGCGGTCGTCTTCCTCGCGCAAGCGAAGGTGCTGCTCGATCCGAACGCGACGCCGTGTCCGCCGGGGACGAAGCCCGCCCTGGAGATCGATCCGCTGAAGCACGGCACGACGAAGGCGAAGGCGTTCCAGCTCGAGTCGGACGCGCCCGTCGCGGCGTACTCGATCTTCCCGTACGGCGGCGCCTCGAGCTTCTACCCTTCCTCGACGCTGCTCCTGCCCGTCTCCTCGTGGGAGACGAGCTACATCGCGGTCGCGACCGGGCTCTTCGGCAACCTCGACGCGACGAGCCTCAACCGGCGGACGATCCAAGTCGTCGCGAACGAGGACGACACGCAGGTCTCGATGCGTCCCACCGTCGACATCGGGCCCGGCGACGACGTCGCCGCTGCGCTCGCGGGCCAGGCGGTGACCTACACGCTGTCGAAGGGCCAGGTGCTCCAGATCTCGCAGCTCGCGTCGCCGGCGGGGAGCCCGATCACCTCGAACAAGCCGGTCGGCCTGTTCGGAGGCTCGCCGTGCACGTTCCTGCCCGCGGACACGCCCTACTGCGACCTCACCCAGCAGCAGATCGCGCCGTTCTCGCAGTGGGGTAGCGAGTACGCGCTCGTTCCGTACCGCTCGCGGATCGAGAGCGTCTCCGGGGACGTCCTCCGCGAGACCGTGCCGTGGAGCCTCGTCGCCGCGGTCGACGGCACCGTCCTCACGTGGGACCCCGAGCGTCCGCCCGGCGCGCCCGAGACGCTCTCCGCGGGACAGAGCGTGACGTTCCTCACCGACCGCATCGTGAGCGTGAAGAGCCAGGACACGAAGCACCCGTTCCACGCCGCCGTGCACATGACCGGCGCGAACAACGGCGGCGGCGGCGCAGGGCGCACGTCGGGCGATCCCGACTTCGTGAACGCGGTGCCTTCGGACCAGTTCCTCGACCGCTACGTCTTCTTCACGGACTACACGTTCCCCGAGACGAGCCTCACCGTCGTGCGCAAGAAGGCCGCGGACGGGTTCCACCCCGTGAGCCTCGCGTGTGCGGGCGACATCACCGGCTGGCAGCCTCTCGGGAAGAACGGCGTCTACGAGTACGCGTGGGTGAGGTTGACGTCGGGCTTCGCGCCACAGACCTTCGAGCGCGGGGCGTGCGGGTACGGCCGCCACGAGGCGACGAGCGAAGCGCCGTTCTCCGTCACCGTCTGGGGCACGGGCAAGGATGCGAGCTACGGCTACCCCGGCGGGATGGGCGCGAGGCCGATCAACGACGCGCCTCCACCGCGCGTGCAGTAGCGGATGAAGGGCATGCGCGCAGAGCAGTGATGTTGCCATCCGGCACGTCGCGAGACCGGTCGCGCCGGCAGTCACTTCCGTTCCACGAAACCGTGGACCGGCCCCCTCGCCGGCAACGGCGACGACCGGCATGCTGACGAGAGCGCTCGCTCGGCGGCTCGAATTCGGGGCCAAGACGTCGATTTTCCTCCTGACGCGCCGCAGAAAAAGACGCATCTGAGACGATTTTTCGGACACCGTACTAAAGTACGGAGCGAGCGGCATCCCCGCCGAGAAGGGTTCGGGAAGTCGAACCTTCGGATCCGCCCGGATCCGGGGGTGATCCGCCACACCCCGCCACCTTCGGTTCCTTGCTACCCACGCGACCGACCGCTCAGAACTAAGGGGATGCCGAACTCTCGACGTTCTGCCGCCAAGTCTTTCCCTCAGCTTGCTACGGGTGAGTACGCGCTCTCGGCCACGTCGTCCGGTGAGCGACCGGCGATCAAGCGGTTGCCCCGCACGCCGTCGCTCCGCCTCGACGGCAAGCGCGCGCTCGTCACGGGTGCAGGCCGAGGCATCGGTCGCGCCGCCGCGAGTGCGCTCGCGCAGGCGGGAGCGCACGTCACGCTCGCTGCTCGCACTGGGCACGAGATCGACGAGCTCGCCTGTCTGCTCCGGGCCGAGGGGGCAGAGGCCGAAGCCGTGGTCACCGACGTGACCGACCTCGACGCGGTCGAGGACCTGATCTACGGCGGCCCGGCGTTCGACGTCCTCGTCAACAACGCGGGCACGAACCGTCCGCGTCGCTTCCTCGAGGTCTCGCGCGAGGACTTCGACGACCTCTTCGACCTCAACGTGCGCGCCTCGTTCTTCGCGGCGCAGGCCTTCGCACGCCGCCTCGTGGAGGCCGGTCGCCCAGGCTGCATCATCAACGTGTCGTCGCAGCACGGCCACATCGGCGCGCCGAATCGCAGCGTCTACTGCGCGACGAAGCACGCGATGGAGGGCTTCACGAAGGCGATGGCGATCGAGCTCGCGCCGTACGCCATCCGCGTGAACTCGCTCGCGCCTACGTTCGTCGAGACCCCGATGACCCAGCCGTTCCTCGAGGACGAGAGCTTCCGCGACGCGGTCCTCCAGAAGATCCGCCTCGGACGGCTCGGCCGCGTCGAGGACGTGATGGGCGCGATCGTGTTCCTCGCGTCCGACGCGGCGGCGCTGATGACGGGCTCGTCGCTCGTCGTCGACGGCGGCTGGACGGCAGGGTGATCGTCAGCGGAACAGCTGACGGTTCCGCCACGCCGCGTACTCGATCTGATCGGTGAAGACGGAGCGCCCGCGCGCGAGCGATTCGAGCGCGGCGCGCTTCGTCTCCACCTCGGCGGCGAGCCCGCGCATCTCGGCGTCCTCGGGGAGCTCTGCCCCGCGCGCGAGCGCGCGCGCGGCGACGACGGCGAGGCGCGCGCGGGCGCCCCACAGATCGAGCTTCGCGCGATGCATGTCGTCGAGGACGTAGGTCGTGAGCCTCGCGTCGGCCTCGCGGCGGAGGCTCACGGCGGAGTCGACTTCGCCCGCGACCGCACGCGCGAGCGCGGCGTCGGAGCGGAACGCCGCCTTCGCGTCGGCATAGGAGGCGGAGGCCGGCGAGAGCACGAAGGCGCGGAGCGCGCGACGCTCCTCGACCTCGCTCCACGTCGGCAGGCGCATCCCGTCCGGCGCGTCGTCGCGGAGGTAGTGATCCGCGCCGGCGACGATGTCGACGTCGTCGATCTCGTTCGAGTTGATCCGCCCGAACTGGTCGAGGTTCCCGGCGCGCTGGTAGACGCCGTGCGTGCCCTCGGGGAGGCGCACGCCGGTGCCGAGCATCACGAGCTCCGTCTTCGCAACGACGTCGGGTCGCTTCTCGCCGAGGCGCCGGACGAGGTTCGCGACCTTGTAGGCGCCGAGGCAGTAGCCGACGAGGCGGAGCTCGGGAAGACGGCGCGCGTCGAGCGAGGCGAGCATCGCGAGCGCCGGCTCGATCGCGTCGTCGTCGTACGGCGTGAGCGACGCGTTGAGCGGCCGCTCGATGTAGAACGCGCGCGGTCCGTAGGTGAGGAGGCCGTTGTCCGGCATGTTGCCGTAGCCGACGTGGACCGCGACGACCGGCTCGCGGTTGACCGCCGCCACGTACTTCGCGACGTTCACCGAGCCCTTCAGCGACATCGGCATCCCGGCGAAGGCGAGCGTCCGGACCCGGCCGCTCTTCACCGCGGCGGCAACCGCGTCACCGGCCTCGGGCAGGCGCGCGTCGGGGTAGACGACGACCATCGCGCCGTGGCGCTCGGCGAGCACGCCTTCCGCGACGAACGCGTCGAGCTTCGCTTCCTCGGCGCGGCTCAGGAGATCGAGGCGCACGAACTTCGCCTCGTGGATGTTCTGGCGGAGCGCTTCTTCGCTCGCGTCGGTCTCGTCCGCGACGTCGGCCGAGCAGCCGAGCGAGGCCACCGGGAGAAGGGCGAGGAGACCAACGGAGAGCAAGCGTCCGAGTCGCATGACGCGGGGTGTAGCATGGTGTCGTACACGCGCAACGCAGTGCGTGATGTTCTCGCGATCACTTCGAAAATCCGAATGCGCGGACGAAGTCGTCCCCGGAGGCGTGGCACCCTGTGCACGTGTCCGGCGTCCCCGAGTAGAGGACGTCGCCGTCGCCGTCGTACTCCGCCCAGAACCACCCGCCGGGCCGCTTCTCCATCACGGCGACGATCTCGCGGTCGTCGCCGTCGAAGCCCTCCTTCACGATGACGGAGCCCTCGGGCCAGGTCGCGAGCGGCTTCTTCGCGTCGAGCACGCCCGCGATCGTCTCGTTCACGTAGATGTCCACCGCGCCGCCGTGAGGCGCGGTGCTCTTCCGACGTTGCTCGTAGCCGGGCGCCCGCCGCCACGTGCGGAACGACGCGGCGTCCACGCGATCGAAGAGCGCGCGCGCGCCTTCCGGGTCGTCGTTCTGACGGCACGCCATCGTCGCGACCGCGACGACCACCACGAGCAGCAACGAGCGAGTCATGAGGGCCCTTACGCAGCGACGACGGTATCGGTTTCGGATCGCCTTGCACCTTCACGCCGGCTGGGCGAGAGAGCGGCCGAGCACACGTGCCCGATCGCCCTCTCCCTCTCCTGCGTCTCACCCCGACCACGCATCGCGCCGACGTGCTCGTCACGACGCCGCTCTGCGCGGCCTGCCCGTACTCGCCAGCGGGGTGCTGCGCGGCGCCGCCGCGCGTCGCGCTCGCGGACATCGCACGCATCGTGCTCCGCGGCGGACGTGACTTCCTGCTCGAGGAGATCGCTGCCGGGCGGCTCGTGCCGGGCAAGGACAACGCGTGGCTGAATCTCCCGAGGCGACTGCACGCCTCCGGCGTCGCGGCGTGCGTGTACCTCGGCGAGGCCGGCTGCAGGCTCTCGCCCGAGCGACGCTCGGTGACGTGCAACGTCTACGTCTGCGAAGAGGTCCTCGCGCGCGCGGAGGGTGACGCAGGCCAGCCGGCACGCACGCTCCGCGACACGCTCGAGACCGACCTCGCGCGATGGGACGCGGAGCTCGAGCAACGCACGCGCGTGCGATGGCCGGCCGGCCACCAGCTCGACGCGGACTTCCTCGACTGGCTCGGCGGCGCGTTCGCCGAGCTCCTCGCTAGCGACCGCGACTGAGGGCGTCGGCGAGGCCGACGATCGTGGGGATGCGATGCGGCCCGGCCATGGATCGAACGTGGTCGCACGCGAGCGCCGCGTCGATCCCCTCGGCGGTGACGAAGAGCGGCGTGTTGCTCTTCCCCCGCAGCACGGGGAGCGCGACGTCGTTGTCGTGGAAGGAAGTCTTCGCGAGCCCGACCACGGGCACGCGGCCGCCGAGCGTGTCGAACAGATGCGCACCGAGACCGGGCCGACCGCGGCCGAGCCACACGTAGCCGTCGATGAGGATCGCCTCCAGCGTCGCGACGACGTCCGCGAGGACGGCCTCGATGCACGGCAGCTCGCGTTTGTAGAACGCGCCCGGCTCGTACGGCGCGATCGGCGCGACGACCTTCGTGAGCGTCCGCGACGCGCGCGCCGACGTCCAGCTCTCGAAGAGCACGCACGCCGCGAGCGCGCTGGTGTCGCCGTAGGCGACGTCGACGCAGGCGAGCATCAGGACCCGAGTGCGCGAACGGCGTCGCCGAGCGCACGGTCGAAGGAGAGCCGGAGGACCGGCGTCTTCTCGAGGCCGCGGCGCTTCTGGAGGCGCTCGAGGACCGCGACGTCGGCCCAGACGACCTCGTCCTCGCCAGCCAGGTAGGCGCGCATCGCGTCCGTCGCCGTCGCGACGAGCGCGCTCGTGTCGAGGCCTTCGGCGAGATGCGGCTCCGCGAGGCGCGCGGAGCGGCCGCGCGTCCTGTCGGGGACGTGCCGGAGGTGGAGCCCGAAGGCGACGTTCTTCGAGACGACCGCGCACACGCCGGGGAGGACGACCAGCTTCGCTTCCCCTCCGCGGCGGACGAGCTCGAGGAGCGCGCTGGCGGGGCTCGTTCCCTTCCCCGTCCAGCGTGGAAGACGCGTGACGGCGTACGGGACGCGCCCCTTTGCCTCCAGGATCGCCGTCCAGCGCGCATCTTGCTCGTCGGAGAGGCCGTCCTCGTACGTGCTCCTCGGGAGGAAGCCCGTCTCGGGTCCGTGCTTCGCGTCGAAGAGCCCGAGCTTCTCGTACCGACAGCCGCACGTCATGAGCTGCTGGCGGCAGAACGGGCACTGCTCCATGTCGCAACCGAGGTTGCGATGGAGCTCGCCTTCGAGCACGCCGCAGTCGTGACAGACGAGGCGCTCTTCGGGTCTCACGCCTTGACGCGCTTCATCTCGGGGTCGTAGAGCGGCTTCAGCGAGGCGATCGCGGGGTAGGTCTTGTTCGCGATCTCGACCTCCCAGCTGCCCTTGTCGATCCACGCTTGATCGAGCGGCTGGCCGGCCTCGACCATCGCGAGGCCGACCGCGCCACCGAGCGTGTGGCCGTAGGAGGCCGCACGGATGTAGCCGACCGGCTTGCCGTCGCGCTTCACGATCTCGGCGTGGAACATCATCGGCTCGGGATCCTTCACCAGGATCTGGAGCAGCTTCCGCGTGAGCGGGCCCTGCGCCTTCTTCGCGACCACGGCCTCCTTGCCGAAGAAGCCGCCCGGCTTCTTCATGTCGACGGCGAAGCCGAGGCCCGCCTCGAGGACGGAGTCCGTGTTGTCGATGTCGTGCCCGTAGTCGCGGTAGCCCTTCTCCATCCGGAGGCTCGAGAGCGCCTTGAGACCGGCGTGGCGGAGGCCGACGTGCGCGCCGGCCTGCTCGAGCCGATCGTAGACGTGCGTAGCCATCTCGCTCGGGACGTAGAGCTCGTAGCCGAGCTCGCCGAGGTAGGTGATGCGCACGCAGAGCGCGCGCGCGAAGCCGATGTCGATCTCGCGCGCGGTGCGGAACGGGAACGCCTCGTTCGACATGTCCGTGCTCGTCACGGACTGCATCAGCTCGCGCGAGCGGGGGCCCTGGACGTTGATCTGGGCGTAGCCGCTCGTCACGTCGGTGACGAACGCGTGGTCCCCTCGCCCCTCCGCTCCCGCGCGCGCGATGTGGCGCTTCATCCACGTCTCGACGTGGCGGTGCGCGGTGTCGGACGCGACCACCCAGTAGCGATCGTCGTCGAGCTTCGTGACCGTGAGGTCCGCTTCGAGCGTACCGCCCTCGTTCAACCACTGCGTGTAGGTGATGAGGCCGGTCTGCGCGTCGACGTTGTTCGCCGAGATGTAGTTCAGGATCTTCCCGGCATCGCGCCCCTGGACGAGGAACTTCGCCATGAAGGACATGTCCATCAGGATCACGCCCTCGCGCGTCGCGTCGTGCTCCGCCTTCCAGTACGGAAACCAGTTCTGGCGGCCGAACGAGAGCTTCTCGACCTTGGGCTCCACGCCGTGCGGCGCGTACCAGTCGGGGCCTTCCCAGCCGCTCACGTCCTTGAAGTAGGCGCCCTTCGCCGCGAGGCGCTCGTGGATCGCGCTCTTCTTCACCCCGCGCGCGGTCATCATCGAACGCGTCGGGTAGTGGCACTGGTAGACCATCCCGAGCGACTCGACCGTGCGCGTGCGGCGGTACTCGGGGTTCGACTGGTAGACGTGGAGCCGGTCGATGTTCATCCCGGTCACGTCGACGTCGGGGCGCCCGTTCAGGACCCAGTGCGCCATCACGCGGCCCATCCCGCCGCCGGTGAGGATGCCGATCGAGTTGAGGCCCGCGCAGACGAAGTAGTTCCGGAGCTCGGGCGCCTCGCCGACGACCGGCGCGAGGTCGGGGGTGAAGCTCTCCGGCCCGCAGAAGAACTTCTTCACGCCCGTCTCGAGCGAGATCGGCACGCGCTGCATCGCCTTCTCGACGTACTGGCCCATGCGGTCCCAGTCGGGCGGGATCTCGCCGAACGAGAAGTCCTGCGGGATCCCCTCGACCTTCCACGGCGCGCAGACCGGCTCGAAGAGGCCGATCATGAGGCCGCCGACCTCTTCGCGGAAGTAACCGTAGGAGCCCGGGTCCTCGAGCACCGGGAACGACTGCGAGAGGCCGGGGATCTTCTCGGTGATCAGGTAGTAGTGCTCGGCGGCCTGGTTCGGGACGTTCACGCCCGCCGCGGCGCCGAGCTCGCGCGCCCACATGCCGGCGCAGTTGACGACGTATTCGCATTCGATGTCGCCGAACGGCGTCCGGACGCCGGCGACCGCGCCGTTCTTCTTGATGAAGCCGGTGACGGGCACGCCCTCGATGACCTTCGCGCCCTTCATCCGGGCGCCCTTCGCGAGCGCCATCGTGACGCCGACGGGATCGGCACGCCCGTCCTCCTTCACGTAGAACCCGGCGAGGAGGTCGTCCGTCTTCGCGAGCGGGAAGAGATCCTTCACCTGCGCGGGGGAGATCTCGTGGACGTCGACCCCGCAGTAGCGGTTGAACGCGGAGACGCGGCGGTACTCCTCGAGCCGGTCCGCGTCGGCGGCGACCTCGATGAAGCCGACCGGCTTGAACCCCGTCGACTGCTCGGTCTCGGCCTCGAGCCGCGAGTAGAGGTCGCGCGTGTACTTGCGCATCTCGGTCGACGTCTCGGAGAACGAGCCGAACGTCACCATCAGACCGGCCGCGTGCCAGGTCGTTCCCGAGGTGACGCGGTCTCGCTCGAGCAGCACCACGTCCTTCTCGCCCATCTCGGCGAGGTGGTAGGCGACGGAGCAGCCGATGACGCCGCCGCCGATGACGACGACGCGCGCGCGCGAGGGGAGGACCGGTGTGGACATCGAGCCGCAGGATACCCCGAGCGGCCCGATTTCCGTGAGCCCGGAGTCGCGCCCGTCAGTCCCGCGCGAGCTCGTAGAAGCCGAGGCAGGCGCTTCCGAGCGCGACGCCGGCGAGCGTGCCCCCGGCGAGGTCGCTCACCCAGTGCCGGTCGAGCGCGAGCCGTGAAGCGGCGGAGACCACGACGCCGAGCGCCGCGGGGACGACGAGCCACGGGGAAGCGAGGCCTTCGCGCGCGAGCACGACGCTGCTCGTGAGCGCGACGGCGAGCGGCTCGAGCGCGTGGCCGCTCGGGTAGCTCTGGACGGAGGGGTCGCCCCGGCCCGGCGGCGGGGTGCGGTGATCGAAGACGCGGTCGAGCACTTCGGAACCCGCTCGCGCTGCGAGCGAGGAGGCCGTGACCGCAAGCGCGCCGGCGGTGCGTTCCTCCCGCTGGAGCTTCACTGCCGTGGCGAGCGCGAACGGCAGGTGCACGTACCACTTCCCGGCGCGACCGGTGACGTCGGCGGCCTTCTTCGTGCGTCGGCCCGAGCTCTCGAGGATCTTCTCGCGCGCCTTCACGTCGGCTTCGGCCGTGTCGCCCTCGTGGATCTTCCGGCGGAGGAGCGCGCACGCGGCCGCCGTCCCGGCGGACGTCAGGAACCACACGAGCGCTCGCTTCTGCTTGCCGTCCTTCCGCATGCCGGAGGTGATGCAACTCTCGTGTCGTGGGCGTCTGGTACAGTCGAGCTCGCCTTGCGTCCGCCGAACCTCGTCCTCGTCGCGATCCTCGCCGCGTGCGGTCCGTCCGAGAACAAGCCGCCGCCGCGCGTGCAGGTCGCGCCGCTCACGATCCCGCCGCTCGGCGCGCACGACGGCGGAGGCATCGTCCAGACGCCCGAGACCACGCCGCGGGTCGTCGTGAAAGCGATCGGCCCGCGGCGACCGGGCGACCACGTCGAGGTCGAATGGCACGGCGCCTGGTATCCCGCCGTGCTCCTCGCGCCGCGCGGCGGCGACTGGCTCGTCCACTACGAGGGTTACGAGGAGAGCTGGGACGAGGTCGTCGGCGACGACCGGATCCGGGATCCGATGCCGGGTCGCTGAACGCGATCACGATCCGAGATCCGCGCGCGGCGTCGGCTGCGTCCGGACCGCAATTCCCGGCGAATCGCGAGGAGCACGGGCTGGTCCGGGCCGTGCAACCGCCGTGGTCATCATGAAGATCTCCGGCTCGCTGCTCGGTTCGGTCGTCGCTCTGGCCCTCGCGTCCTCGCTCGTTGCCTGCGCCGCGCCCGCCGCGGAGGAAGCCGCGTCGGGCGGACAGGCGCAGAGCGCGAACGGCTCGTTCGACGCCGCAGCCGTCGTCGGCACGTGGGAGCTCTCGAGCGGCTCGACGTCGGCGACCCTGACGGTGAAGAGCGCTTCGCCGATCGTGTTCGACCTCTCCGTTCTCGCCGAGCGCACCGGGCACACCGGCGACCTGGAAGCGGTCCGAGCGAGGATCGACGGCGGCTGGGCGAAATGGTCGGACGGTGACGACTGTACGATCGCGTTCCGCCCGTCCGGCGAAAAGCTCGAAGTGGAACAGTCGGGCGGGTGCATGGGCACCTTCGGGACCGGCGTCTTCGCGTCGGGCCTCTACGCGAAGAAGGCGACGGGCTTCACGGCGGCCTCGGTCGGGAAGTACGAGGCGACCTCGCCGGCATACGAAGGGTCGATCACGATCGCGAGCATCTCGCCCTTCCGGTTCGACCTCGACGTCGTGAAGAACTCGAACGGTCACACCGGTCAGCTCGAGGGCGCGAAGGCGACGGTGGAGGGCGGCAAGGCGATCTACTCGGACGGCTCGTGCACCCTCTCGATCGCGCCGTCCGGCGCCGATGCGATCGCGGTCGAGCAGGAAGGCGAGTGCTCGGACTTCGGCGCGAGCGTCTTCGTGGCCGGGACGTACAAGAAGGCGCGCTGACGTCACGGCCTCCGCAGCACCGCGCCGTTGCCGCCGGCGACGAGGACGCCCCCCGCCGGGGTCCGCGCGATCGACGAGAGGCCGACCGAGAGCCACGCGATCCGCGTCCAGCTCACGCCGTCCCAGTGGAACACTTCACCCGCGCGGGTCGCGACCCAGAGGTCCGACGAGCTCGGGCCGGCCAGGCCGACGACCGCGTTCGTCGCGGGCTCGGCGAGCGGAGGCGCGCTCGCGCCGGGGCTCCAGCTCGCGCCGTTCCAGCGGAGGAGCGCGCCGCCTTCCCCGCCGGCCCACGCGTCGGTCGGCGAGAACGCGCGCACGGTGTAGAGCGGCGAGGCCGTGCCGGACGTGACGTTCTTCCAGCTCGTGCCGTCGTAGCGGCGGATCTTCCCGGCGTCGCCCACCGACCACACGTCGTTCGCCGACGATCCGTGGATCGCGTAGCCGCGCGGGCCCGTCGCGAGGATCTTCCACGACGTGCCGTCCCAGTGCATGCCGTCGCCGCTGCCGCCCGGCGCGCTCGTCTCGAACGAGACCCAGACGTCGTTCGGCGAAGCTCCCCAGATCGCGTTCAAGTAGCTCGGGCCGGGATGGGCGGTCGTCGTCCACGCCGTGCCGTTCCAGTGCTGGAGGTTGGCGGGCGAATCGCTGCCCCAGGAGGTGACCCAGACGTCGTTCTTCGCGCCCGCCCACACGCCGTTGAATTCCTGCCGATACGTGGTGCTCGCCGGCGCGACGTCCTTCCACGACGTGCCGTCCCAGTGCGCGAGCGAGAGGCGGCCCACCGCCCACACGTCGTCGTCGGCGATCACGGCGAGGTCGGAGAGGCTGTCGTAGCCGGCGTGGGGCGAGCCCGCCTCGAACGACCACGGGCCGGCGAGCGACGTCTTGTGGCCCATCCGGCCGCCGTAGCCCACGGCCCAGCCCTCGCCGGAGGGATGCACCCACCCGGCGAGGAGATACTCGTCCACGAGCGACGGCTGCGGATCGAACGCGGTGCCGTTCCAGTGTCCCGACCCGATCTCGGCGAAGAACCAGACGTCGTCCGGACCGCTACCCGCGATCGCGACGGGGCCGAGGCTCATCCGCGTCGCCGCCGGCGGGTACACGTTCGTCCACTTCGTGCCGTCCCAGTGCTGGAGCGTCCCTTGTCCGCCCGGCGTCGCGCTCATCCACACGTCGGCGTCGGACGCGCTCCACACCGCACGGAAGGTGGAGCTGAACGGAGGATCGTTCACGTCGTCGAGAGCCCACGCGCCGTTCGTGCGGCGCGGGACCTGGAGGAGCCACGGGTCGGCGGCGCACCACGCGTTGCCGGTGCTCGTGGTCGAGACGCCGTACACGTTCGGCTTCTTGCCCGCGTTCGGATAGAGCGTCGGCGCCGCCGTCCACGTCGTGCCGTTCCACGAGAGGCGCGTATCGCCGTCGCCGACGACGTCGACCTGCGTCCGGCTGCTCCCCGAGATCGCGTTCAGGTTCGCGGTCGTGCCGGAGGCCTGCACGGTCCAGTCGGTCCCGTCGAAGTGGAGGATCGTCCCCTGCTCGCCGACGGCCCACACGTCGTTCGCGGCCGAGCCCCACACCGCGCGGAGGTGCGCGCGCGTCACGACCTTCGGCCAGAGCTTCCAGGTCACGCCGTCGTAGTGCGCGATCGTCCCGCGCGAGCCGACGGTCCACACGTCCTTCGGGTCGCTTCCCCACACGCCGGTCATCGTCGTGCCGAACGGCGTGGGGCGTTGCCAGCAGAAGCCGCCCTCGACGCAGGAGTCACCGGCGGGGGGCAGGGACGCGGCGTCGGGGCCGGCTTCGGAGGGCGTGGCGGCGTCGGTGCCGGCGTCGCGTTCGGGGCCGGGGCCTCCGTCGGAGACGGGCTCGCTCGGGGGGTCCTCGGTGGCGGTGGTGTCGCTCCCGCACGCGACGGCCGCGAGCACCGGGAAGAGAAGAAAGGCCGGGAGGATCGACTTCATCGAGGGCTGGAGCCTCGTGCCGCGACGATGTCGCGCGATTTCCTTTAACGGGAACCCACGATGACCGCGTGACGTCGGTGTGCTTCGATCGACCGATGCTTCGCTTCCCGAGAGCCTTCCTCGCCGGCGCGTCCGGCAGCACTTACGGTCTGCTCGTCGTCGTCGTGGCGGCGGGTCTCACCTTCCGCGTCGTGCCTGCGCTCGCGGAGAGTGGCGTCCCGGGCTTCGCGAACGCGTGCGATGCGCCGCCCGTCGTCGCGTGTGAGGGCAAGAGCGAGCTCGTGACGTGCGAAGGTTGTGGCTTCACGACCTGCGCCTGCCTCGCTCACGGCTGCAGCCTCGACGGCGGCGAAAGACGCGCCGCGAACGTCTGCTTCGCGATCGAACGCTGCGATGCGACCACCCGCTTCCCGGAGTGCGCCGGCAAGCGCGAGGGCGAGGCGTGCGAAGGCGCCGCAACGCCATCGCGGTGCGTGCCGAGCTTCATGAACTGCCTCGAGGGTCTCTCGGATGGCAGATGGGAGAAGCTCCGGCCGATGCTCGAGTGCCAACCCGGCGCGCCGTACACGCCGGACGCGGGCCGTGATGCCGGCGCGGCCGGAACCGGCTCCGACGCGGGCGCCGCGCCGGAGCCGGCGAGCGACGACGGCTGCGCCGTCTCCGGAGGAGGCGCCGGCGTCGCCGGCGTCGGCGCATTCGTCGTGCCTGGTCTCGTCGCCCTCGCGTGGGCCGCGCGCCGGTCGAAGCGTCGTCGCAGGTGAAGCCGTCGCACGGGCTGCGTGCTCGAGTCCGCACGCTGCACGGCGATCGACGCGTGTCAGATTGCGCGCGTCGTGAGCCCCACGCCAGAGATCGAGAGCACACCGCGCACGGTGCCGCTCGTCGTCGCGCCCGGCTACTGCGCCGAGTCGCGGAGGACGCGGGACGTCGCGTACCGCCGCGGCGTCGGATGCGAGCCGTGCAAGGGCGCGGGGTGCCGCGCGTGCGCGCACGTCGGCTGGCTCGTCGTCGACGAGAAGCTCGAGGTCGTGATGCCGGCAGGCTCGGCGGCGGGGACGCGTCTTCGGTTTCGTGGAATGGGGGACCGAACGGCCGGAGCCACGGACGTGCTCGTCGAGCTCGTCGAGGCGGAGAGCGAGCGCGCGTGCGTTCTCGAACGTGCGACGGAGGAGCACGAACGCTCGCTCGCGTCGAACCTCGCCGAAGCGCAGCGCGCGAGGGCGCGTGAGCGTCGCGCGAGGCTGGTCGTCTCCGGTGCCGTTGCAGCCGGCCTCGTGTCGATCGCCGCGCTCTTCTTCGCGTTCCACCTGATGAAGGGCAAGATCGGCGACAGCTGCACGTCGAGCGACGAGTGCCGATCGAACCGCTGCGCCACCTTCTCCGCTGCGCTCCCCGTCGGGGTCGAGCAACTCGGTCCCGGCGCGGGCCTCCGGATGTGCACCGAGCCGTGCGACTCGGACGCGGACTGTCCGAGCGACACGACGTGCGCGTCGGTCACGGCTCCCGGCGGGCGCTTGCGGCCCGAAGGCCTCCGCACCCGCCTCTGCATGCCGACGAAGTGACTTCTCGTGAAGACGATCAGCCCGGGCGCTTCTCGCCCGTCGCCCACGCGGCGAGCTGCTCGGCGCTCATCGCGTTGACGATGCGCTCGGCGGGGACCCACGCGCGCTCGGCGTTCTTCATCGCGTAGAGCACGTTGTCGAGCTCGCGCTCGTGGTGCGCGTCGCTCGTGAGGACGAGGGTGACCTTCTTGTCCTTCGCGCGGCGGAGCGCGTCGACCGACATGTCGAGGCGCGGCAAGGACCCGTTCACCTCGAGCGCGGTCCCGGTCGCCTCCGCGGCGGCGAGGACGGCGTCGAGGTCGAGGTCGATCCCCGGGCGGCCGCCGATCATGCGCGCGGTGAGATGGCCGATCATGCGGACCGACGGATCCTGCATCGCAGTGACGACGCGATGCGTCTGCGCGACGCGATCCATGTCGAAGTGGTCGTGGACCGACGCGAGGCAGAAGTCGAACTGCGCGCGGAACTCCGGGTCGTAGTCGAGCTCGCCGCGCGGCCCGATGTTGAGCTCCGTCCCGTGGAGGAGGCGGAACGAGTCGCCGAGCTCCTTCTGGAGGGCGCGGATCTTCTCCTTCTGCGCCAGGAACGCCTCGCGCCCGACGCCGCTCAGCGTGCCCTCCGCGTGATCCGTGATCGCCATCACGCGGTAACCGCGCGCCTTCGCGGCGGCGACCATCTCGTCGAGCGAGGACATGCCGTCACCCGACGTCGTCGTGTGGACGTGGAAGTCGCCCCAGACGCGCTCGATCGCGGTCGGGAGGGTGCCCGCCTCCGCGGCCTCGATCTCCCCACAGTCCTCGCGGAGCTCCGGCGGGATGAAGCGAAGACCGAGCGCGGAGTAGATCTGCTCCTCCGTCTCGCTCGCGACGACCTTGCCGGTGTCGATCTCGGAGAGGGCGTACTCGTTCAGCGTCCAGCCGCGCGCGAGCGCACGCTGGCGGAGCTTGATGTTGTGTCCCTTCGAGCCGGTGAAGTAGAGGCGCGCGGCGCCGAGCTGGTGGGGGGCGACGACGCGGAGGTCGATCTGCGTCCCGCGCCGCGTGACGACGCTCGTCTTCGCATCTCCGCGGACGAGGACGCGATCGACGACGGGCATCGTCACGAGCGCCTCCATCACCGGGTCGGCCTGGGTAGCGGCGACGACGATGTCGACGTCGCCGATCGTCTCCGAGAAGCGGCGGAGCGATCCGCAGTAGGAGGCGTGCGAGACGCCGGCGACCTCACGCACGCGCGCGATGACGCGCTCGGCGAGGGGCAGCGCGACCGAGATCGGGGTGCGCGAGAGCGAGCCCTGCGCGTCGAGCTGCGCGATCGACGTCGCGATCTTCTCCTCCGACTTCGCGCCGAAGCCCTTCAGCTCGCGGAGCTTGTGCTCGGCGAGCACCTTCCGGAGGTCCTCGAGCGACTGGACGCCGAGCTCCTTCCGGAGCCGCATGACGGCCTTCGGGCCGAGGCCCTGGATCCGCATCAGCGCGACGACGCTCGCGGGGTGCTTCTGCCGCAGCCCCTCGAGCTTCGTCACCTTCCCGGTCTCGAACAGCTCGCGGATCTTCTCCGCCGTGCTCTTGCCGATCCCGTCGATGGCCTGGAGCTCCTTCAGCGAGAGCTTCTGGAGGTCGCCCGCGAAGCCCGCGATCCCGCTCGCCGCGCTCTCGTACGCGCGGACGCGGAACGACTGCGGGTCGCCTTCTTCGATCGTCGTCAGCTCGGCGAGCTCGCGGAGCATGTCGAGCACGTCCTGCTTTCCGTCTGCCATCGGTCTCGGTGTAGCCTCCCTGCCGTGGGCAAGGAAGAGGCAGTCGTGCTCTCGGTCGCCGGCCGCGACGTGAAGGTGACGAATCCGAACAAGCCCTACTTCTCGCGGGCGACGAAGCTCACGAAGCTGGAGCTCGTGCAGTACTACTTGTCGGTCGCGGAGGGCGCGCTCGCCGGGATCCGCGATCGGCCGATCGTCCTCAAGCGGTTCGTCGATGGCGCCGAGAACGAGCCCTTCTACCAGAAGCGCGCGCCCGAGAAGCGGCCCGAGTGGCTCCGGACGGTGACGCTCTCGTTCCCTTCGGGGCGCACCGCGGAGGAGGTCGTCGTCGACGACGCGGCGGGGCTTGCTTGGATCGTGAACCTCGGCTGCATCGAGCTCCATCCGCACGCCGTCCGCGCCGGGGACCTCCTTCATCCGGACGAGCTGCGCGTCGACCTCGATCCGATGCCGGGTGTCCCGTGGTCGGACGTGCGGAAGGTGGCGATGGAAGTGAAGGCGCTCCTCGAGGAGGTCGGCCTCCGCGGGTGGGTGAAGACGAGCGGCTCGCGCGGCATGCACGTCAACGCGCGGATCCATCCGCGCTGGACGTTCTTTGAGGTGAGGCAGGCGGCGCTCGCGCTCTCGCGCGAGATCGAGCGGCGTGCGCCGTCGATCGCGACGTCGAAGTGGTGGAAGGAGGAACGCCACGGCGTCTTCCTCGACTACAACCAGAACGCGAAGGACCGGACGACCTGCTCGGCGTACTCGGTGCGCCCGCTACCGGACGCGCGCGTGTCCACGCCGCTGACGTGGGACGAGGTCCCCGACTGCGAGCCGGGCGACTTCACCGTCCTCACCGTGCCGAAGCGGTTCGAGGAGGTCGGTGATCCGAACGCGGTGATGGACTCGTTCCCGGGCTCGCTCGAGAAGCTGCTCGAGATGGCGGAGCGCGATGCGCGCGAAGGGCTCGCCGACGCGCCGTGGCCGCCCCACTACCGGAAGATGGAAGGGGAGGCGCCGCGCGTCGCGCCTTCGCGTGCGAAGAAGACGACGGCGGCGCCTTCCCCGACGGGACGGCGGAAGTCGACGATGCCGCTCCTCGTCCTCGCGATGTCGCCGAAGAAGGACGAAGCGCTCGCGGGCCTCGAGCGCTGGAAGGCGAAGTACCCGGACGCCGCGAAGCACCTCGCGGCCGACGACGTGATGGTCGACGGGATGCGCGGCCGCTCGTCGGTCTGGTACCGGATCCGCGTGAACCTGCGGCACGTGCCGGAGGATCTGCGCCCGCCGCAGGAGAAGCCCGATCCGGACGACGATCCGACGCGGGAGTGGCGGAACGGGTGAGGTGGTGCGTACGCGCCGAACGACGACCTCAGCGCAGCGTGACCGGCGCGCAGAGGGTCGTCACGACGTCGACGATTCGTTCGAGCCGCTCTGGCTCGTGGTGAGTGCCGCTCAGGCCGTCGTAGTCGATGAAGACCTCCCTCGCGTCGATCTTCATCGCCTCTGCCCGGTCGCTCTGCTGCCCTCCGCCGACGAGCTGGGCGACGAGCGCGGGATCGAGGAGCGCACGTGCCGCGGCCTCGTCGGCGGTGTAGAGCGAGAATGCGTCGTCGAACGCGGCGTCCCCGAGCCGTAGCTCGGCGAGGCCGGGCAGCATCTCGCCGTTCGGCGCGTTGCGATCGCGCACGATGATCGTCGGGAGTGGCCGCTGTGGTCGCCCCGTGAACCGGATCGAGCTCCGCTGACCGCGACGGCTCAGCGCGGGTTTGGTCACGCGACCGATGCGCAGCGGAACCCCGCGAACGGTGCCCTCGACCTCGGGTCCTTGCGGAGAGTCGCGATAGGTCATCCCGAGGCGCGCCGCGAAGTCGACGAGCGCCTTCCTGCGAGCGTTCGCCCGGCGCACGTTCGAGACGATCACCGTCGCGAGGAAGACGATGACCGTTCCGGGGAGCAGCACGTCGATGACCCGCATGCCGCCAGCGTAAGCCGGCGCGGGGCCCGGAGACGCGACGAAAAGCGTTCCCGTACCCGTCCGCGCTCCCCTCCCCCTACTCGTCCCCGCACCCGCCCGCCCTCACGCTCCCCTCCCCTACCCCCTCGTCGCGAAGATCCGCGCCAGCTCCTCGGGTGCGACCACCTCCAGCTGCGCGTAGGTGCACTCCGCCGGCGGCTTGTCCTTTCGCCACCGCCGGAACTGCGCCGTGTGGCGGAAGCGTGTACCTTGCATGTGGTCGTAGGCGACCTCGACGACGAGCTCGGGGCGGAGCGGTTCCCAGGAGAGGTCCTTGTTCGCCGACCAGCGGCTCTTCGCGCCCGGCATCCGTTGCGCGCCGCCCTCGCCGTTCGCATGCGCTTCGGCGGCGCCGCCCCACTCGCGCCAGGGATGATTCGCGAGGGCATCCTTCCGATACGGGGCGAGGAACTCGGCGAGCTCCTTACGAACCTTGTCCGTGAAGCTCGCGACGACGCCGACGTGGTGGAGGACGCCCTCGTCGTCGTAGAGCCCCAGGAGCAACGAGCCGACCGCACCCTCGCCCTTCTTGTGCCATCGGAAGCCCGCCACGACGCAGTCGCATTCGCGCTCGTGCTTCACCTTGAACATCGTCCGCTTGTTGGGCTCGTAGACACCCGAGGCCGGCTTCGCCATCACACCGTCGAGGCCGGCGCCCTCGAA
>JBDHVE010000117.1:0-29577 GCA_039809485.1 Polyangiaceae bacterium
GCTGAGCTCGTTCAGAGCTCGGCTCCGGCTCGATGAGAAGAAGGCCATGACGCTCTCCGCGTCACGGCCTTCGTCGTTTCCGGGCCTCGAGCGTGTCGTCGGGCTCCGCCTCGTCCACCTCGGCCGGGTCGTCCGTCGCGACGCGGAGGAGCGCGGCGCGGACCTCGGGCTCCGCGGTCTCGTTCGCGACGGTGGCGATCCGGGCGCGACCGGCATCGCCGCGCATCTCTCGGAGGAGCTTCGCGGCGCGGACGCGGTGCTCGACGGCGACGTCGGGGTCGTCGACTACGCGCGCGAGCTCGGCTGGCGTGACCTGCCGTCCGACGCGATAGCCGAACGAAGGTCCGCCGCGCTCGAGCGCCATGAGCGTCGCCGGGTCGAGGACGCGCCATTCGCGACGCTGTCCATCGGCGACGTGGGCACGGTGCTCCTGGACCGCGACCTCCACGCGCGCCTTCGCGCGGGTCGCCGTGGCGAACGAGATGCCGTCGAGGGCGGGCGCGAGCGAGCTCGGTGCGAGCGAGACGGAGCGATGGTGGAGGCCGCGCGGGTCGAGGAGGATGAGCTGCTGCTGGAAGCTATCGAGGTGGATGCCGTCGCGGTACGCCGCGAAGTGCGCTGCCGAGCCGTCCTCGATCGTGACGCCGTCGCGTCCCGCGATGATCCGACGCTTCTGGAGGAGGAGATACACCCAGGCGCACGCGAGCGCGCCGGTGAGCGCCGCGAGACCGAACGACCCGAGCGCCCCGGCGAGCGAGAGCCCAGCGACGAGCGGCGGCAGCGCCCGCGCGACGTCGCGCACGTTCAGCGTCGTCCCCGCGACCGACGTATCGGCGTCGAGACCGAGGGCCAGCACGAACGCCCGCGCATCGTCGAGGCTCGCGACGCGGAGCACGAAGGGCGTTGGCGCGTCGGTCGCGACGACGATCACGCCTTGCCCCGTCTTGCTGTCGGCGTAGCACCAGGCGTCGCGCATCGCGGCCTTCGCGATCCAGAGCTTCGAGCGGATCCAGATGCCCTGCTCGTCGGCTCGGAGCCGCGCGTGCAGCCTGCCGCTGCTGCGCGCGACGACGGCGAGGAACCCGACGACGAGGGCAACCATCCAGCTCGCGACGAGCGGGACGGGGCCGAGCAGCGCGCCGGCGACGACCGCGAGCGCGATGCGGGAGAGGACAAACGCCGGCGTCGAGATCTCGTCCGCCTTCGCGTCGGCCGAAAATCCCTCGTTCACGCCGTTCTCACCCGCGGAAGTGCGCCTTCATCTGGTGCGCGATCGTCTCGATGACCTTCACGCGAGCGAGGTGCTTGTCGTTCGCCTCGACGATCGTCCACGGCGCAAGGGAAGTGCTCGTGCGATCGATCATGTCGCTCGCCGCGTCGATGTAGTCGTCCCACTTGTCGCGATTTCGCCAGTCGTCGGGCGTGATCTTGTACTGCTTGAACTTCGTGCGTTCGCGCTCCTTGAAGCGTTTCAGCTGCTCGTCCTTCGTGATCGCCAGCCAGAGCTTCACGACGATCGTCCCGCTCTCGACGAGCTGCTCCTCGAATTCGTTGATCTCGTTGTAGGCGCGCGTCCACGCCGCGCCGCTCGCGAAGCGCTCGACGCGTTCGACGAGGACGCGCCCGTACCACGACCGATCGTAGACGACGAAGCGTCCGTGCGGAGGAAGGTGCCGCCAGAACCGCCAGAGATAGGGATGCGCGCGCTCCTCGTCCGTCGGCGCGGCGATCGGGATGATCGAGTACTGCCGCGCGTCGAGCGCCTGCGTGACGCGACGGATCGCGCCACCCTTGCCGGCCGCGTCCATTCCCTCGAACACGACGACGACCGAGTGCTCCGTCATCTTGCGCGAGCGACTCAGCTTGTTGAGGGCGCCCTGCACCTCGACGATCTTCTTCGCGTACTTCTCCTTCCCGAGCCGCTCGGTGAAGGGGAGGCTGCGGAGGATCCCGCTCGTGTCGACGGTCTGGACCACCCGCGCAGCCGTCGGGCTCGAGCTGCTCGGCGGGGCGTCCGGGTCGCGCGGCTTCGCCGCCTTCTTCGGCTCGTTCTTCGAAGGCTTCGCTGCCTTCGCGAGCAGGTCGAGACGCGGTCGCATCGCGGCGAGCAGCACCTTCCCGGCCGTGAGCGTGCGGTAGTTCGGGTCGGCGCCTTCGATCACGACCCAGGGCGCTTCACCGGTGCTCGTCTCGCGGAGGACGTTCTCGCTCACCGTCGCGAACTGGTCGTAGAGCTTGAAATGCCGCCAGTCCTGCTTCGTGACCCTCCACCTCGTGAGCTCGTTCTTCTCGAGCTCGTGGAGGCGCTTCTTCTGCGCCTTCTTCGAGAGGTGGAACCAGAGCTTCACGACCGCGGAGCCCTCGTCGACCAGCATCTTCTCGAATTGGCGGATGCGATCGAGCTCCTGGGCGAGCTCACCGTCGCCGAGCTCGCCCATGACGCGTCCGACGATCGGCTGCGTGTACCAGTTGCCGAAGAGCACACCGATCTTCCCCTTCGGCGGCAGCGCCTGCCAGAAGCGCCACATCGGCGGACGCGTCGCCTCCTCGGCCGTCGGCGTCCCGAACGCGTGGTTCTCGACGTGGCGCGGGTCGAGCCACTCGTTGAGGACGTTCACGGTCTCGCCCTTTCCCGCGCCGTCGACCCCGTTGACGAGGACCACGAGCGGGAAGCTCTTCGCCTCGAGGAGGTCGTACTGCGCATCGAGCAGCGCCGACCGGAGCTTCTTCATCTCCTTCGCGTACGTGACGTCGTCGACCCTGTTCCCGAGCTCGGCGGACTCGAACATCCGCCGAAGCCTATCCGGACGCGCGAGGTCAGACCAGCGGGCGCGGCCGCTTGTCGAGCATGCCGCCCATCCGCGTCCCCACGAGGACGCCGATCGCCATCATCGCGAGGACGAAGCTGACGATCCCCCCGACGACCGGGATCGCCCCTACGACGAAGAGGATCGCGCAGCCGACGAGCAGGTGGAGGTACACATTCTGGGTCCGGTGCCCGACGAGCGCGGCGCCGAGCGTGGTCAGGATCGCGGCGACCGCCCCGTAGCAGGCGAGGATGCCGACGAGGAGCCCCATGATCGCGACCGGGATGCCGATGATCGTCACGCAGAGGACGACGAACGCGATCAGCGCGAGGAAGCTCCCGAGGATCCCGAGCGCGAAGGAACGCATCGGTCGCACCGCGATCTCGCCGCGGAGACGGTCCATCCGGCCCCCGAGGAGCGCGAGGAGGACGCACCCGAGCACGAAGAGGAGCGAGAGCTTGCCCACGCGCTGGCCGACCGCGTGCGCCGCTTCGGCGAGCCGGCTGCCCGGAGGCGCCCCCTCCTCGTGCGGAGCGACCTCCTCCTTCGCGTCGTCGTGCCCGCCGATCGTGCCTTCGACCGCGCCGCCGATGAAGGCACCCGGGGCGCGATCGAGGCTGCCGCCGGTCACCGACACGCTGCCGTCGATGCGCGCGCCGTCCTCGAGGGTGAGCCCGCCACCGACGACGGAGGCGTTGCCGACGACGCGTCCGCCGCGCTTCACGACCGCGCCGCCGCCGACGACGACGAGGTCGCCGGTCACCGTGCCCTCGACGATCGCACGGCCGGTCACCGTCGCGTCGTGCACGATCTCGCCCTTCGGGATGACGAGGACGCCGACGATTCCGCGGTCCTCGCCGCGGACGGTGGGGACGGGCGGCGCCGCGGCGGCGGCGGGGACATCCACCGCCACGGGAGCGGCCGACGGAGCGGGGACGGCGGGTGCGGCCGGCGCCGCAGCGCCCGGCGTCTCGTCGCGGACGATGGTGATGAGCGTCCCGGTCCGCTTCGCGACGACGCTCGCCTGCGCGAAGAGCGCTTCGAGCACGGCGTCGGCCGGCTGTTCCGCGACGTCGATGTGGACGTCCGGCTCGCCCTCGGCGACGCCCTTCGAGAGGACGAGGCTCCAGCCCGCTTCGTGGGCGAGCTTCTGGAGGCCTTCGCTCGGCTTGCCGTCGAACTCGAAGCTCACCTTCTTCTCGTGATCGCTCGAAGGCCACGCGCCGTCCTTCTTCACCGTCGCGCCGGCGCCGAACGGTACCGCGACGAGGAGCGCAGTCAGAGCGGCGATCGAGCCGAAGCGAGCGAGGTTGACGAGCGACTTCATGACGAGACTTCCTTCCGCGGCAAGAGCTTCACGACGACGAGACCGGCGACGACCAGCGCAGCGGCCGTTCCGTAGGTGAGGACGAGGCCGAGCGGGCTCGGCGAGAGGGCCGCCTGCGCGACGGCGCGGAGGACGCGCGCGAGCGTCGCGGCGTGCGTGTACGTGGTCGAGATCGACCCGAGATCCTTCACGCTCGGCAGCAGGGCGAGGAGGGCGACGGCGAGGCCGATCGCGATCGCGAGTCGGGGCAGCGGCCGGCGCGTCGTCGCGACGGCGTGGTCGTGCGCGGCGACGGTGCCGAGCTCGCGCGCGACGTGGAGCGACAGGAGCGCGGCGTGACCGAGGTGCTGGGTGCAGGTCGGGCAGCCCTGGACGTGGGTGAGGACACTGGCGGGGAGGATCGCTGCCTGACCGTCGCCGAGCGCCGTGAGCGCGATGTCGCTCGCGTGACCGCCTTCGGCCCAGATCAGCTCCTCGGGCAATGTCTCGGCAGGGGGGGCCCCCGAGCTCTTCGGATGACTCATGACCTTCCTCCGCGACGTGCATCCTGCACGTCGTCCTCGAGCGCCTCGGCCATCGCCCGGCGCCCTCGATTCACCCATGTCGCCACGGTCCCGAGGGGCACCCCGAGCCTCTTGGCGATCTCCTGGTACGCGAGCCCCTCCATGTGGAAGAGCTCGAGCGCCTTGCGCGGACCCTCCGGCAACGTGGCGAGCACACGACGGACGCGGGCGGCGCGCTCGGCGAGCTCCATCTGCTCGTCGACCGGCGCGGCCGGGTCGACGAGACGATCGACGACGGCGGTCGTCGAGCTCGGAGCTTCCTCCGGGAGCTGCGCGGTGCGCGCCCGCTGCCGCTGACGCGCACGGAGCGTGTCGAGCGCGACGTGCCGCGCGATACCGAGGACCCAGGGGCGGAGCGGCCCGCGTGCCTTCGTGCTCGACTCGAGCGCGCGCTTCATCGCCTCGCTCGTGCAGTCCTCCACGTCGGCGCTGTCGGGCCGCTCGCGGAGGACGCACGCGACGACGGCGCGCACCACGGGACGGAGCTCGGCGGTCTCCGCCTCCACCGTCGCTTCCGTGCCGGCGAGGTGCGCCGTGATCATCGCTGCGGACAGCATCGTCCCCCACTGGTCGAACGAGCGGCGCCGGAAATTTCACGGTCGCGTTCGGCGATCGAAAGTGTGGAATTCCGAGTGCTTGTGCCGTCGGCATTCCTGCGGCAAGCCGCCTTGGTAGGGTGCGCGCCGTGTTCTTCTACCTGTCGAAGCGTCTCGACGTGCTCCTCAGCCCGTTCACGTGGGCGCTCGTCCTGATCGTGCTCGCGGTGCCGTGGCGGAGGCGATCGCTCCGGACGTGGAAGCGGAAGCGCGTCTTCGGCGCCGTCGGGATCGCGATCCTCGTCGTGTTCGCTCTCCAGCCCGTGTCGGAGGCGATGATGCGTGCGACCGAGCGCGTGCCCAGCACGTATCGACCCGACGTCGTCTACGATGCGGTGGTGCTCCTCGGCGGCGTGACCGACGAGCTCGTGCAGTCGCAGACGGGGCAGCCGGCGTACAACGACAACGTCGAGCGCCTCGTCATGACCTATAGCCTCCTCCGCGAGGACCACGCGCGGATCGCGATCGTCTCCGGCGCCGCGATCGACCCTGCGCTCGCGAAGTGGGGCGAGGCGAAGGTCCTCGCCGAGCAGCTCGTCGAGTGGGGGATCGCTCCCGAGCGTGTCGTCGTCGAGGACAAGGCACGTAACACACGGGAGAACGCGGTCTACAGCGCGGAGATCGTCCGGCAGCGCGGCGCGAAGACCGTCCTCGTCGTGACGAGCGCGTTCCACGTCCCGCGCTCGCTCGACACGTTCCGCGCCGTCGACCTCCCCGTCGACATCCTCGCCGTCGACTTCCGCGCGCCGCCACGCGGAGGTCGCGAGGTCGAGCTGCTCCCGCGCGCCGGCGAGCTCGCGCTCTCGAGCCGCGCCTTCCGCGAGCTGCTCGGCCGCGTCGTCTACCGGGTCGTCGGCTTCGGACGCTAGGCGAGGCTCTTCGCGATCTCCTGCCAGATCTGCGTGTGCATCTCCGCGGTGATCGTGTGGCCGACGCCGGGGTAGGCGCGGAGCGTCGCTTCGTGCCCGCTCTTCGCGAGCGCCTCGACGGTGTCCTTCCCCTTCGCGAACGCGATGACGGGATCGCTCGTGCCGTGGAAGGCGACGACGGGCGCGGCCTTCTGGGAGGGCGGCGGGAGGAGCGACGCCGGACACGCTCCGGCGACCGGGAACGCGCGCGCGACGCGATCGCCGTGACGCGCGGCCATCGCGAACGAGAGCATCCCGCCCTGCGAGAAGCCCGTGACGGTGATCGGACGCGTACCGGCGACCTTCGCGATCGCGGGCCAGAGCTTCGCCTCGGCCTCGCCGAGCGCGGCGGCGATCTCCTCCTGCGTCATGCCAGGCCGGAGCTCGAACCAGGAGAACCCGTCACCGAACGGCGTGAACGCGCGCGGCACGACGACGTGCGCGGCGCGCGGGAAGCTGCGCCACGTCTCGACCCAGCGGAGCGGGTGATCGCCCCGGCCGTGGATCGCGGCGACGACCGGCGAGCTCTCGTCTCCCCCCGCAGGGAAGAGCTCGTGGAGCACGACCCCTTCGATCGTCCTCGTGCGCGGCCCTTCGGCCGCACGAGGCCTCGCGGGCGCCTCCTTCGGCCCTTCCGGCGGCGGCGGCGGCGCGGACCGGTCACACGCGGCGCCGGCCAGCGCGAGCCAGATCGCGCCGTCTCGCAGGACCTCTCGTCTCGTGAGCATGCGAGGCGATGGTACAATCGCCTCGATGCGAGGCCCAACCCTCGGCGCTCTGATCGGCACCCTCACGACCTTCGGTCTCCTTTCGCTCGCCTGCGAGAAACGCATGGGCGCGACGGAAGCGCCGCCCGTCGCGTCGAGCAGCCCGTCCGTCGTCGAGCCCGTCAAGGTTCCGCCCGCCGCGATCGGGACCCCGCTCGCCGCGTTCGCGGACGCGGCGGTCGCGCCGCCCGGCGAGGGGACGCCGTACGATCAAGCCGTCGCGTACGAGTCGGGCGGCCAGATCTGGCTCGCGCGCCTCGTCCTCGAGAAGCACGCGCTCTCCGATGCGGCCGTCACCCGCGACACCGAGCTGCTCGCGCGGCTCTGTGCCGGCCAGTCCGACGAGGAGTGCCTCGCGAAGTGCGAGGCGAAGCTCGGTCGCAAGGTGTCGCGCGATGCGGGCGCGCGTCGTCCGTCTGCCGTGCCGAGCGCCCGCGCGGCGGAGGAGGAGACCGACGCCGCTCGCGCGCAGCGCCTCGTCGTGAAAGGCGACTACGAGGGCGCGCGTCAGCTCCTCCAGCCGAAGCTCGTCGCGAAGTCGATCTCGGGCGACGAGCTCCGTCTCCTCCGCACCGCATGCGAACGCCAGCACGACACGATGTGCGTGCTGGCGTGCGACGGGTACAAGAAGAAGTGAGCCGTCAGCCGAGCTGACGGCCCGGGACGACGAGCGCGAGCGGCTCGAAGGGCGATGCGTCGTTGTGGATCTTGAGCTTGTTGTGCACGGCGACGACGCCGGGCACCGCGAGGACGATCTCCTCCGCGCGACGCTTCTGGCCGTCGTTCGGGACCTCGCCGGTGAGCGTGACCTCCGCGTCCTTCACCGCGATGTCGATGTCCTTCGCGTCGATGCCGCTCTTCACGTCGAGGGCGAGGCGCACCTCGCGGTGGAGCTGCTCGTCGGTCGCGTGCAGACGGAGCATCGGCCACGCGACGTGCGCGGGATCCTCGTCGTGCTCGTCCGGGGCGCCTTCACCCCGCGGATAGGCGTAGCTGCCCTCTTCCGGGTGGACGGCGGGGCCGAGCCCGTAGCCGCCGTCGTCGGTGCGAGCGTTCTGCGTGTAGAGGTCGCGCTGGTTCCAGTGCGACGCTCCGATCTCCCAAGGGCTCCTGTTCACGAGGGAACCGTCACGGCTTCGCATCATGAGTTGGGACTTGCGAAGCGCGTGCCTACGCGACGCACGCCTCCGGTCGAGGTCACGGGATCGGATGCGTGCGGTTCTTGTGGAGGTCGCCCGGCTGGCCGCTCGGTGACTCGCGCGAGATCTCGTCGTGAGGGCCGGGGTCCGTCGATCCGGCCAGCGCCTCCCGGAGCGTCTCGCGCTCGAGCTCGGTGAGCTCGGGCGAGCCCCGTACCGCAGCTGCGTAGTCCTGAGGCGTGATGCCCACCGTGGTGCACGCCGCCGCGACGGCGCGCTCGACGCGCGCGTCGTCGGTCTGCGCTTCCGATTGCCCCGTGAGCTCGTCCCTCACGAGCCGCATCGCGCGGATCGCCTTCACCTTCACGTCCTCCCGAGCCTGCCCGACCTGTCCGGTGTTCATGCGAGCACGCGACGCAAGGGGCACGCCCGCGCGACGGATGTCTTGCGCGACGTCCACGAGGTCTGGTCTCGTGCGGGCTCGCGATGCAGGACGCGCCGGAAGGGTCGAAGAGCGGGCGCCTCGTCGAGCTCGCGCTCGCGTTCCTCCGTCTCGGCGCGACCGCGTTCGGCGGGCCCGCCGCGCACGTCGCGATGATGGAAGAGGAGTTCGTGCGTCGCCGCCGCTGGCTCGACCACGCGACGTTCCTCGACATGTTCGGCGCGACGAACCTCATCCCCGGACCGAGCTCGACGGAGCTCGCGCTCATGGTCGGCCTCTTCCGGGCGGGGCACCTCGGGCTCCTCGTCGCCGGTGCGTCGTTCATCGCTCCGGCGGCGGCGTTCACGACCTTCCTCGCGTGGAGCTACGGGAGGTACGGCACGCTCCCGCTGGCGGTGGCGATCACGAAGGGGCTCTCGCCCGTCGTCGTCGCGATCGTCGTGCAGGCGCTCCTCGCCCTCGCGCCGAAGGCGGCGAAGACGAACGCCCTCCGGGTCGTCGGCGTCGCGGCGGCGGTCGCCATCGTCGCGGGCGCGCCCGAGCTCGCCGTCCTCGCCGGCGCCGGGCTCGTCGGGATCCTCCTCGCGCGTCCGCCGGCGAAGGATCCCGGGGCGTCGCTCCTCCTCTTCGGCGCGGTGAAGGCGGGCGCGACGACGGCGGCGACGCCGACCGGCGTCTTCCTCGTCTTCTTCAAGATCGGGTCGGTGATCTTCGGCTCCGGCTACGTGCTGCTCGCCTTCCTCCGCGCCGACCTCGTCACGCGGCTCGGCTGGATCGACGAGCGCGTCGTGCTCGACGCCGTCGCGGCGGGACAGGTGACGCCCGGCCCGGTGTTCACGACCGCGACGTTCATCGGGTACCTGATCGGCGGCGTCCCCTCCGCGATCGCGGCGACGGCCGGCATCTTCCTCCCGGGCTTCCTGGTCATCGCGCTCAGCGGGACGCTCGTGCCGAGGCTCCGGCGCTCGCGTGCAGCCGGCGGGTTCCTCGACGGCGTGAACGTCGCGTCGCTCTCGTTGATGGTGACCGTCGCGACGCAGCTCGGGCGCGCCGCGATCGTCGATGCGGTCTCCGGTCTCCTGTTCTTCGCCGCGCTCGTCGCGCTCCTCCGCTTCCGCGTGCAGGCGACGTGGCTCGTCCTCGCCGGCGCGCTCGTCGGCGCCGTCCGCGCGTTCGTCTAGATCGAGCTCGGCGGCGGCGGGTCGGCGACGAGCTCCTCGAGCCGCGTGAACGCGCGCTCGAGCACGTCGAGCGAGGGACCGAACGAGAAGCGCACGTAGTCACGGAACCGCGAGGCCCGCCCCTGCCGGCGCTTGCCGGGATTCACGTCGAAGAACTCGCCGGGGACGACGATGATCTTCTTCGTGAGCGCGGCGCGGAAGAAGCCCATCCCCTCGTTCAGCGGAGCGGGGAGGTTCGAGACGTTGCCCCAGCAGTAGAACGTCCCGTCCGGCACGCGGTCGAAGCGGACGCCGAGGCGCTCGAGGCGTGAGAGCATGCGATCGCGCTTCTCGCGGAAGACGTTCTGGATCGCCATCGTCTCCTTCGTGACGTAGTCGTCCTCGAAGAGCGGGATCGCCGCGCGCTGGAGCGGCTTCGACCCGCCGCCGTCGAGGAACGAGCCGGCGCTCGCGAAGCGCTCGATCACGCTCTTCGGTCCGAGCGCCCACGTGATGCGCCAGCCCGGGTAGCGCCAGTTCTTCGTGAAGCCGTCGAAGACGACGATGGGATCCCGGTCGACGTCCTTCACGTAGCGCGCGGCGCTCTCGACCGGGAGCTGACCGGGCCGCCCGCGATAGATGTAGTGCGAGTAGAACTCGTCGAGGAGGAGCGTGCAGTCGAGCTCGCGCGCGACGCTCACCCACCGATCGAGCTCCTCGCCCGCGACGAGCTTCCCGGTGGGGTTGCACGGGTTCGAGAGGAGGAGCGCGGAGAGGCCGCGCCCCTGGATCTCGCGTCGGAGATCTTCCGCCGTGAAGCTGTAACCGCGCTCGCCCTCGAGCAGGATCGGGATGCTCGTGAACGCCTTGAAGATGTCGAGGAGCTCCTCGTAGGCGGTGTAGTCGGGGAGGAAGTGACCGAGGTTGATGCTGCCGAGGCTCGCGGCCGCGCGCGTGAGCGCGGCGCGTCCACCGCCCGAGATGCAGACGTTGTCGGCGGTGTATTGCGAGGCGAGCCCGCGGCGGTAGAGACGGTTGTAGAGTGCAGCGACCGCCTCGCGCAGCTCGCGGAGGCCGGCGACGGGCGCGTATTCGAGGTCGTCGAGCGCGACGTCGACGCTCTTCACGCGCGGCGGCGCGCCGGGGAGATCGCCCGTCTCCGGCTGGCCCTGACCTAGGTTGCACCACTCCGCCGGGTTCGTCGCGAAGCCGAGCTTCGAGGCCTCGCTCGTGACGTAGATGACGCCGGTCTTGGGGACGGGACGGAAGGCGTGGAAGTCGTCGGCGGGCGCGCCGTGACGATCATCTCCGGGCTGGGACATCGCCTCGGACCTTACCACGCCGCCGCGTTCAGCCCCGGGTCGTCGCGATGCCGGCGATCCCGCACGCGAGGTCGGCGAGGATCTTCACGGCCGCGCCGAATCCGGCGGCTTCGTCCGAGCTCGCGTTGCCCTGGAGGCCGCGCTTGTAGACACCTTGCGCGATCGCCGCGAGGCGGAAGATGCCGAACGCCATGAAGTACGGCCAGTCGGCGATCTTCGCGCGGCCGGTCGCGCGGCAGTAGGCGTCGATGACCTCGGCCTCGGTCGGGATCCCGAGCGCCTTCACGTCGACGCCGAGGAGGCCGCCGCGCCCGGGCAGCACGAGGTGGTAGCCCATGCACGCGTAGGCGAGGTCGCAGACGGGATGCCCGAGCGTCGACAGCTCCCAGTCGAGCGTCGCGATCGCGCGGAGCGGCTCGCCGGCGGGGCTCCACATCAGGTTGTCGAGGCGGTAGTCGCCGTGGACGAGCGTGGTCTCGTCGGTCTCCGGCGTGCGGCTCTTCAGCCACGCCATCAGCGTCTCCATCGCGGGGATGTCCTCCGTGCGCGACGCCTCGTACTGCTTCGACCAGCGCTCGACCTGCCTCGGCATGTAGCCGCCCACCTTGCCGTAGTCGGCGAGGCCCACCTTCGCGACGTCGACGCGGTGGAGCGCGACGAGGACGCGGACGTACTCGTCGTAGAGCGCGGTCCGCTCCTCGTTCGAGGCGAGCTCCGGGACGGTGGGGTTCCAGAAGATGCGTCCTTCGACGTAGCGCATGACGAAGAAGGTCGCGCCGACGACGCTCTCGTCCTCGCACAGCGCGAGCGCGTCGGGGACCGGCACGTCGGTGCCCCGGAGCGCACGCATGACGCGGTATTCGCGATCGACCGCGTGGGCGGACGGTAGGAGCTTCCCCGGCGGCTTCTTGCGGAGGACGAGCTCCACGTCGCCGCCTTCGCCCCCTTCGACGCCCACCCAGTACGTCGGGTTCGACTGTCCGCCCTTGAACTTCGTGACGGTGACCTTGCCGCCCGCGCACCCGGGCACGTTCGCGCCGAGCCACGTCGCGAGCGAGGTCTCGTCGAGGCGAAGGGCTTCGCTCGGAGGGCGGCTGTTCGGCGGCGGAGTGACGGCCATGCGGGCGACCGTAACGCAAGCGAGACGTTCGTTGAACCGTACCGAGGCGCGCTGACGCTCGTACGCCGCAGCGCCGTTGGTGTAGCCTCCCCCGCGCCATGGCGAACGACATCGAGGCGGTCATCGAGCAGCTCGAGCGCGCACCCGACGCGACGGAGGCGTGCGGGACGGCCGACAGCTGGGCGGAGAGCGGACGGATCGCCGATCTCTCGACGCTCGCCGCGGCGCTCGCGTCGGGCCGTGGCGGCGAAGGGCGCGAAGCGCTCCTCGATCACGTCGCCGAACGCCTCGCCGCGGTCGGCGGCGACGAGGGCGTCGACGCGCTCGTCACGATCGTGCGTGGCACGCCCGATCCGGCGCGCACGCGCGCCTTCGCGATGCGTCTCGGCTTCGCGACGAAGCCGGAAGCGTTCGGACGCGCGCTCGTGCGCCACGCCTCGAAGTTCGGCTCGAAGGACGAAGCGAACGAGCTCTTCGCCTGCTGGCTCCACGAGCTCGTCCTCCGCAACGCGCCGGTCGCGGAGATCCCCGCCGCGCGCACGTTCCACGAGCAGCTCGCGAAGGCGAACCACCCGCTCGGCCACCTCCCGCTCCGCCTCCTCGACTGCGAGCGCGAGGCGCCTTCGTACCTCCCGATGTTCGGCGAGGAAGGGATCGAAGAGGCGGTCACGTCGCTCGAGCGCGGATCGGTCTCGATGCGGACCTTGCCTCCGCCCGCCGAGCACGAGGCGCCGCGCATCACGGCGTCCTCCGACGAAGCGACCCTCGCCCGCCTCTCCGCCGCGGTGAAGGCGTGGAAGAAGGTCGAAGCGAACGTCTTCCGGCTCGAGCCCGCCGTCACGACCGGGGACGTCGGCAAGTGGCTCCTCCGCGCGATGCCGCTCGCGTCGGTCGAGGGTGGCCGGCTCACCGCCGACCGGACCGGACCGGACGCGGCGTTCGGCGTCCTCTTCGCCGCCGCGTGCAACGGCGGCGCTCGCGATCCCGGCCTCGGCGGAGCCCACGGCCGGCGCGTCGCGTGGGGCTCGTTCGGCGCGCTCGTCGGCGCGCCGGAGAGCGCGTCCGCGGTGGACGTCGACGCACGAGCGCGCGGGTGCGGCTTCGTGATGTTCCGCTCCTCCGGCGGCTGGTTCTTCGACGTCGCGTGGGACGTCGGCGTGCTCGCGTTGCGCGAAGGCGGCGAGAGCTGCGCCGTGGTCGCGGCGACCGACGGCGACTGAGCCTCGCCGCTTCGGCAGCTGTGCTACGACCATCGCCATGAGCGAGGCGAACCAGTCCCCCGAGGCGAAGGGCCTGCCCGAGGTCGACGTCAACGAGTACGGCGGCAAGCGCAACGGCGTGAAGCAGGCGATGAACCGTCGCCTCTTCATGCAGCTGCTCGTCTTCCGCGTGCCGGCGGGGACCCAGCCCGTGAGCGGCGGCCCGTCGAGCGCGCCGGACGCGGTCGCCGGCGAGCTCACCGCGATCCTCCGCGCGCGGAAGATTCCGGGCGTCGTCTACGCGGACACGATGGACCCGCGCAGCCTCGCCCTCCTCACGTGGAGCGAGGACCCGTCGCACTTCGTCCGGAACGTGCGTCCGCTCTTCTCGGAGGCGCCGCTCGCGCGCGTCGAGCTCCGCCCCGACTTCGGCATGATCGGCCGCTCCTACGGCACGGGCCATGAGCCCGACCTCGAGTGGTTCCTCCTCCGCCGTCCGGTCGAGAACGTCACGAACGAGGCGTACCGCTGGCACGTCTGGTACCCGCTCCGGCGGAAGGGCTCGTTCGCGAAGCTCGAGCCGATCGATCAGAGCCACATCCTCCGCGAGCACGCGGCGCTCGGCATCGCGTACGGCCAGACCGAGCTCGCCCACGACGTCCGCCTCGCGTGCCACGGCATCGACGCCGAGGACAACGAGTTCGTCATCGGCCTCGTCGGCAAGGATCTCCACCCGCTCTCGCACCTCGTGCAGGCGATGCGCAAGACACGGCAGACGAGCGAGTTCATCGAGAAGATGGGACCGTTCTTCGTCGGCTACGTGGTCGGGACGAGCACGGGCGAATGAAGCGTTTCGCCGTCGCGCTCGTGCTCTCGGCGTGCGCGTCCTCGACGCCCGTCGCGAGCACCGTGCACACGGACGCCGGGCACGGGCACGGGCACGGGCACGGGGGAGAGAAGGGCGGAGATGCGGTCGAACGAGCGCTCGACGACGTCGCACGCGCGCACGGGGCGCCCGGGCCCTGGGCGGTCGCGGGGTACCGGATGGGCGAGCACGCGCTCGCGAGGCTCGGGCTCGCGCGCGGGAGCTTCGATCTCGAGGTCGAGCACACGACGCCGAAGAAGGTGCAGTTCTCCTGCATCGCCGACGGCGCCGGTGCCTCGACCGGCGCGAGCGTCGGCAAGCTGAATCTGCGCGTGAAGGAAGGCGCCGAAGCCGACCTCGTCACCGTCTACCGGAACAAGAAGACGGGCGCCGCCGTCGCGCTCCGCCCTTCGGCGGCGTTCCGCGCGCGCTACCTCGATGCGCCGACGACGAATGCGCGGGCGCTCGGGCGCGAGGTCATGACGCTGCCGCCCGACCAGGTCTTCGAAGAAGTCGCCGTTCCCTGAGCGGGCCTAGAACGTCTGCCCGCCGACGAGGCCCGGATCCGGCTCGATGCCGGCGCCGCGCGTCGGCCTCTCGCCGCGCTCGATCGCGCCGATCTGCGCGCCGATCAGCGCCTTCATGACCTCCGCGCCCGCTTCGCGGTGCATCGTCGCGAGCTCGCTCGGCCAATGGACGAAGACGCGCGGCACGCTCGAGAAGTCGCCCTTCAGCCCGACGTCGAGCCAGTTCGGCCTTCCGTTCACGCGCGTGCTCGCGCGCAGGAGGCGCACCTTCTTGCCCGGGCGGTCCATCAGGTAGCCGGTCGTGAACGTGACGTTGTTGCAGAGGTACGTGTTGCTCTCGCGCGGGAAGCCGGCGAAGACGACGCCGTTCGCGATGTCGCCGAACGCGACGCCCTGATCGACGTTCGGCGCGTGCTCCCGCACCGCGGCGGCCGCCGCTTCGCGCGCGGCATTCCACGAGAGCAGGTTCGGGCGCGCGCGATCCTCGGGCGCGGCGTTCTCGACGAGAGGCACGAGGCT
The DNA here is from genome assembly GCA_039809485.1 of Polyangiaceae bacterium. GTDB lineage: Bacteria > Myxococcota_A > Polyangia > Polyangiales > Polyangiaceae > Labilithrix. The sequence continues at coordinate 15,262 of JBDHVE010000117.1, forward strand.
CTCGCCGGGCTTCGAGAACGGACGCAGCTGGTCCGAGCCGTCGGCGAGGGGCGCCGCGGCGTTCACGGCGCCGAGCTCGATCCACAGCGGCTGCCGCGAGCCGGCGACGCCGTTCATCATCACGAAGCCCGGATGAAACGCTTCGATCTCGCGCGCGATGAGGACGGCGGCGAGGTCCCAGTAGACGGGGAGGACCATCGCGCAGACCTCGACCTCCTCGGTCGCGCCGGGCAGCTTCATCACGCGGAAGCCCACGCTGAGCTGCGGCTCGGGGAGATCGATTTCACCGGGCGGAGGCGGCGTCGTCTCGGGATACCGCGCCTCGGGCACCATCGTGCTCACGATGCGTCCCGTCGCGTTGTCGGTGATCGAGCCGAAGCGGCCGAATCCGGTCACGAGCACACGCGGGCGCTTGCCGGAAGGGGCCGGACAGCGCGCCTTGTACCCGAGCGCGAAGCCGACGTTCGCGTCGTACTGGCGCCTGGCCTGGGGAGAGCTCGTGTCGACTCGCACGTCGTCGTCGTTCGTGACGAAAGCGTCCTCGTCCGCGCAGCCGATCACCGTGCTGCATCCGAGCACCACGGTAGCGAATGCGAGGAGGCGGGAGAGAAGGGGCTTCATCGGCTCGTTTCTCGCTGTTCTTCCTCGCGCTCGTAGGTGCGGTAGTCGGGGTCGGCGTCCGCGTTCGAGCCGCGCGTCGGGAGGTCGCCTCGCGCGAGCGCGGCGAGCTGCGCAGCGATCACGGTCTTCGCGATCTCGGCGGCGACGGCGATGTGCTCGCCCTCGAGCTGCGCAGGCCAGTGCATGAACACGCGCGGCGTTCCGCGGTGGTCGCCTTCGAGGCCGACCTCGACGCCGCTCGTCTCATCCGGGGCGCTTCCCTCGAGCAAGCGGATGCGCTCGCCGGGATGGTCCATCAGGTAGCCCGTCGTCCACGTGATGCTGTTGCAGACGAAGGTCCCGCGCGGGAAGCCGCCGAACGCGACGCCCGGCATCACCTCGCCGAACCGCCGGTCGCCGGCATGCACGTCGGCCTTCGCCGTCACGACCGCGCTCGCGGCGTCGCGGACGGCGTTCCAGGAGAGGAGGTTCGCCCGCTTGCGTTCGCTCGGCGGCGCCGACGCGAGGATCGGCGCCGACCACGACCCCTGCTCGGCGGCGGGCTTCATCTTCTCGGTGCCGTCCGTGCTGCTGCTCGCCTGGTTCGCCGCGCCGAGCTCGAGGACGAGCTTCTGCCGCGTCCCGTCGATCCCGTTCATCAGGACGAGCGACGGCCGGAACGCGTCGATCTCGCGCGCGACGAGCGTCGCCGAGAGATCCCAGAACACGGGGAGGACCATCGCGCAGACCTCGACCTCGCCGTCGAGCCCGGGAAGCGTCATCGTCCGCGTCGCGACCGAGAGCTGCGGTCCGGGCTCGTCGACCTGACCTTCCGGCGGCGGCGACGTCTCCGGGTACGTCGCCTCCGGTACCACCGTGCTCACGATGCGCCCCGTCGCGTTCGTTCGATTGGAGCCCCAACGTCCGAACCCGGTGAGGAGGACACGCGGCTTCGACTCGCTCGAAGCCTTGCAGCGGGGCGCGTACGTGCGCGCGAACGCGACGTTCGCACGGAGCTGCGCGCGCGCGGCCGACGAGCTCGTGTCGAACCGGATCTGGTCGCCGGACGTGCCCGGCTCGTCCGACGACGAGGTGCAGCCGCCGAGCGCGACGAGCGCAGCGAGGGCGAGGAGAGCGCGAGCCATCGCCGTCGACCACTGCACGTCACGAGCCATCTCCCACACTGTCGGGCAGAGTGGGGTGGCGCGGGTCAATTGCCGGAATCGCTGCGTTTTACGCCGGTGCGATCGCCCCGTGTCCGCGCGCGGACTGCGCGCGCTGGATCAACGTCGATCCGTTCGCCGACGTCCGAGGACACCGAGCGCGACGACGGCGAGGCCGAGCGCGAGGCCTCCGCCCACGTCACGGGCGCCCGGCGTCGAGCATCCACACTTGCCGCCGGAAGCCTTCGCGCCGTCCGCGCTGCTCGCGGGGGCGGCCGATGCCGCCGGCGTGAGGAGGCCCATCTTGTCGGCCGTCGTCTTCGCGAGGCAGCGGCCCATGTCCGAGCACACCGTCGTGTCGGGGCACGTCTTGTCGGGACCGCAACGCTGCGTCGCGACGAGGCGCTGCGCGCCGGCGTCCTTCGCGACGGACGGTCCGCCGGTGTCCGTCTTCCCGACCTGCATGCAGAGCGCGACGTTGCGGCAGACCTCGTCGGGCCGGCACTGACCGTCGTTCACGCAGACGGACGGCTCGCACCACGTGAAGCTGCCCTCGGACCGGGCGCTCGAGCCCGGAGGGCAGTCGTCGAGCGCCCAGGCGGCGCGTGCAGACGCGACGACGGCGAGACCAGCGAAGACGGCGGTGAGCTTTCGGGCGGACGAGGTCATCGTCCGCGCAGGATACGTCAGTTCAACGTGCGCGGGTCGGCCGGACCGGCGTCCGGCTTCTTCGTCTTCGCGAAGATCTCGTCCCAGCCCTCGCGATACGCTTCGGTCGCCACCTGCGCCGGGCCCTTCCGCGCTCCCGCGCCAGCCGGCTTGTAGCTGTCGGCGACGTCACAGATGCGCGGGTTGTCCTCGCGCGGCCGGAGGCTCACGACCTCGCCCACGACCGGACGACCTTCTTGGAGCGCACGGAGCTCTCCCGCTTCGATCCGCTCCTCGCGCGCACGGAGGACGTGCACGCCGTTGCCGTCGGCCGTCGGCGGACCGAGGAGGACCACGTCCTGCTTCGGAGCAGGAGCCGTCTCCTTCGCAGGCGCCTCGGGCGGGGTGCTCAGGCTCGCCGCGCCGGCTCCCGGCTTTGCCTCCCGGTTCATGCCTCTCACTCTACGACACGTTCGGGCCTCGCGCCCGTCCGGGTCGATCAGCGCGGAATCGCGAAGCACATCGGATCCCCGGGCTGGCACGGCCCGCTGGTGGGCTCGGGGCGCTTCGACGACGTCGTCGGCCGCTGCGGGCCCTTCGACGCGCCGACCGCCGTCGTACACGGCTTCTTCGCGGCCGCCTCGAGCTGCGCGCCGAGGTCTGCGACGCGGCCGTCGAGCTCGGCCCGACGCTTCTTCTCGCGATCGAGCTCGGCCTCGAGGCTCACGGTCTTCGCGTGCTCCGTCGTGAGCGCCCGCTCGACCTCGGCCACACGGCGGTCCGCCGCGGGCGCCGTCACGGCGAGGTGCACGCCGAAGGCAGTCAGCCCCGCGAGCGCGAGCCCGAAGGCGGCGCTCGCGGCGAGCGCTCCGAGCCCGAAGCCGTCCTTCTGCGTCGCCGCCCGCACCCGCGCGAGCTCGATCTCGTGCCGCCGCTCGCGTTCCCGCTCGTCGGCGCGGGCGCGCACCTCGACCTCGAGGCGGGCCTGCTCCATCGCCGCGCGCTGGAGCGCTTCGCGTCGCGCGAGCTCCTCGAGCTCCGTCCGACGCGCCGCTTCGCGCGCCTCCGCCGCCGCGCGCTCGGCCTCCTCCTGCGCGCGCCGCTCCGCGTCGAGCCGCGCCTTCGCCGCGGCCGCCCGCGCCTCTTCTTCGGCGCGTCGCTCCCGTTCGACGCGCTCGTCCTCCTGCTTCAGGAGCTCACGAAGGGAAAAGGTGACGCTCTCGTCGTTGCGCGATCCGCCCTCGGTCATCCGGCACCTCGGAGGGTCCGACCCGCGAGCGCCGTCCAGCTTTGGGAGAAACGTCCACCGAATCCGATCACCGATACGGCGCTTCGGGCGCGTGCGTGCGCGCGACGCGAACGACGGCCTCGCACGCCGCGTCGAGCACGCGCGCGTCCGGCTCGATCCCCGTCCACGCGCACACGACGCGTGTCCCGTCGCTCGCGAGCCAGAGGTCCTCGCGCACCGTCAGCCGGAGGAGCGCGCCCGCCGCGTCCTCGACCGCCTCGCGGGCGGCGCTCGCGTCGCGCGCACGCACCTCGTAGGCGTCGGTGACGTCCGTGCCGGTCGCATCGCGCCGCCAGAGGCGGAGGCGAACGCTCCTCCCGCGCGGCGCACGGGCGGAGACGCGGGTGCAGAGGCGCCCTTCCAGGCGGACGACGTCGATCACGTACACGAGGTCGCCGTCTCGACCCTCGAGCGTCGGCGTGCGCATCCCGCCTCTCGGCGAGGACCGCGCGATCCCGAGCCCGCGCGCATGGGCGTACGCCTCGAGGCGGCGGAGAGCGGCCTTCTGCCTCTGCTGGGCCACTCCGGCCACGGTCGCCGCGGCGACGACGGTCGTGCACGCGAGGACGAGCTCCAGCACCTCCGCGCGGACACCACGCCGGCGCGCTTTGTTCCCCAAGGCGCTCGGGGCGTCGGATATGACGCGTTCATGGCCCCGCTCCGCGCGCTCTCGGTTCCGTTCCTCGTCCTCGCCGCGGCCTGCTCGCGCGACGCGACGCCGAGCGCTCCCCCGGTCGCGAGCGCGCCGGCGGAGCAGGCGAGCGCGGCTCCGGTCGCCACCGCGAGCGCAGCGCCGGCTCCGCCGGCGAGCGCCGAGGCGCCGGCCGCCGAGAAGGTGCCCGACATCGAGTACGTGCCGACGCCTTCGATCGTCGTCGAGAAGATGCTCGCCGTCGCGGCGCTGAAGAAGGACGACGTCCTCTACGACCTCGGCTGCGGCGACGGTCGCATCGTCGTCACCGCTGCGAAGCGCCTCGGCCTCCGGGCGAAGGGCTTCGACATCGATCCCGTGCGCGTCGCCGAGTCACGCGCGAACGTGAAGAAGGCCGGCGTCGAGCACCTCGTCACGATCGAGCAGAAGGACATCTTCGAGGTCGACCTGTCGCCGGCGAGCGTCGTCACCCTCTACCTGCTCCCCGAGCTCAACGTGCGGCTCATCCCGCAGCTCGAGAAGCTCCGACCCGGCTCGCGCGTCGTCTCTCACGACTTCGACATGGAAGGCGTCACGTACGAGAACGTCTGGACGGTGATGGCGAAGGACCACCGCGAGACGACGAAGGACCGCGAGCACTACGTCTACTTGTGGAAGACGCCGCTCAGGAAGGCGAAGGCGCCCGCGAAGAAGTGATTCAGCGCGGCGGGGGCGGCGGCGGCGCGATGAGGCGCAGATCGAGACCGCCCGGGTAGCCGTAGCTCGTATACGCGCCGTAGCCCATCACCTGGAGGCCGACCGGCTTCTGCGACGTCAGCGTGTGGGCGCCGTTCTGGCCACCGCCGAGATCGACGCCCCACACGACGAGGCCTGCCGCGAGCGGCGTCGCATCGGTGAGCGCCTGCCCGTCGACGACCGGGTTCGCGTCGGGCGGCCCGACGACGACGCCGTAGCTCTTGTCGTAGTCGTTCGGCGCGAGGAACACGTAGCTCGTGCGGAACTGCTCGGTCGACGCGTAGCTCGTCTGCGCCGGGTCGCCGGGCGCCGCCTGGTCGTCAGGAGAGTAGTACGTCGAGCCGACCTGGAACGACGAGACGCCGAACTCCTGGGAGCCCTTCACGACGAAGTCGAGGTCGAGCGGTCCGCACTCGGCGACCTCGCCCGCGTTCAGCGAGGTCGGGCAACCCTGCGGACGACCGGGGAGGTACTCGAGCGTCGTGCCGTCTCGGTTTCCGTAGAACCGGACGACGTGCGCGCCGGTACCACCCGTGGGACGGATCGGCGTCGTGACCGCGTACTGCTTGCCGAGCGCCTCGGCCGGGACGACCGACTCCTCGACGTGGTCACAGTAGTTCTTGTCCTGCGGAACGTTCGTGCACGGGATCCCGGTGAGGACCTGCACCGGGCCGCTCGCCTGCACGAGCGAGCCGGACATGTCGTAGGCCTTCCCGGGCGGCGTCGCGATCTCGGCGACGTCACCGGCGTTGAGCTGCAGCGTCACCGAGCCGTTCGGCTCCGTCGCCGCGATCTGTCCGTCGCTCGAGGCGAGCACCTTCGCCTTCGCGCCGCCGAACACGGTCACGTTCGTGCCGTCCTTCGCCGCCGTCACGACGATGTAGCCGCCCATCGTGTCGGGCTTGCCGGGCATGCCGTTCGACCAGCCGAGCACGCCGGTCACGCGGTAGTTGCCGGTCCACGCGGTGCTCGGGAGGAGGAGCGAGGCGTCGTTCGAGTAACTGAAGCAGTTGCCGCCGCAGCCCGACCAGCTCTTGCCGGGCGGTCCGCCCTGGCCCTTGTACTCGAGCGCGTTGAACTGGGTGACGACGACGGGGACCGAGCTCACGAGGTGGTACGCACCGCCACGCGCGACGACCGAGTTGGCGAGCGCCTCCGCCTGACCGACGGAGTCGACTTCCTTCCCCTTCAGCGCCGCGACCCACGGGAGGTAGATCTGCTCGAGCGAGCCGGGCGCGACGGTCGCCGTCGTCGTGAAGCCGTTCGGCCCCGTCACGGTGACGTTCGCCGGCGCCTTGTTCGTGTTCGAGACGACGACGGCGTAGTCGAAGACGTTCTTCACCACGTTCGCGGTGACGGTCGGCCAGTAGTCGCAGCCGACGTACGAGCGTCGCTGCTGCGCTTCTTCACACGTCTCGGGATCGCGCGTGACCTGCGGCGCCTCGTTCTGCCCCGCATCGACGAATCCGCCGGACGAGCCCCCGATCGGATCGGTGGTCGCGATGTCCGAGAAGCCGGATCGCGGCGTGTCGGATCCGCAGCCGACGAGCTCGACGCCCGCACCGGCGAGGAGGAGGAACAGCGAAGCGAAGAGGGAACGGCGGTGGAACATCGGCCACCATCGCTACGCCCCTCGCGGAATGGAGCAAGACCGATCCATCTGATCACGATCGAATCGATCGCGACCGAATCGGCCTCCAGCTCTTTCCTATGTTGTTCGTCAGTTCACGCGTTCGCAGCCGCAGCCGCAGTTGTTCTGGAACGGACGCCACCCCGCCTGGCAGGTGAAGCGGATCGTCATGCACGACTGCGGCGTGCCGAGGTAATTGCGGTTCGGCTCGCTCGCCGGGTTGCACGCGTTGCACGCGATCTTCGTGCACGCGACGCTGCCGGTGGATGTGCAGCTGCACGTGTTGCAGCCGTCGGCCGCCGGGAACGAGCTGCCGGTCGGGTACGTCTGGCCCTCGTAGGTGCACGCGTTGCCCGCGGCGGACTTGATGGCGAGCGAGATGTTGAACGACGCGTCGAGCATGTCGTAGTCGCGGAACACGATCCGGTACGCGCGGCGCGTCGTGCTCTTCGGAACCGTGTACGTGACACGCGAGTCGAGCGTGTAGGGTGACGCGTCGTCGTTCGACGCGAGCACCTGGTAGTTCGAGTCGGTGATCCAGCCCATCGCATCGCCGTGGAGCGACGTGACCGTGACGGTGATCTCGTCACCCGGCTTCGCGTCGAAGCCGAGCGCGCGGAACGACGGCGGCGGATCGTAGAGGACCGTCTTCGTCTCACCCGCATTGATGCGGCCCATGTAGCGGGCGCCGGAGAGCTTCAACTCGCTCTCGGCGGTCGAGAGCTTCGTGGCGTTGTCCTCGTCCGTCGGCTGCGAGCAGCCAGCGAGCGCGACGACAGCGGTCGTCACGGCGACGAGCACTCCGGAAGCCGAAGCCACAAACCGCGGATGCGAAGACGTCCTCAAAGCAGCCTCCCTCGAACGAGCAAACGTGACGAGCGCGACACGAGCGCGGGACCCACCGCGCCTCCCGATCACGTGCCCAGTCCTCCTCGGGCCCGTTTCAGGACGCGGCGGTCTAGCGCCGGACCGGTGTATGGTCAAGGGCGATACCGGCGGATATTTCTCGAAGCCGCAGATCTCCCTGGTTAATCGAGGTCCCAGGGAACTTTCGTCTCGCGTCGCGGACCGTTCTCGGAGAACCTGCGCGGGTTCCGGAGGGCGAAATCATGAGGCAAACGTGGGCGTTCGGGCTGGCGATCGCGCTTTCGAGCGCCTCCTCGATCGGGTGCGGCGCGGGAGCCGGGCAGGGGACGGGCCCGAAGACGCCGGAGACGATGCCCCCCGCCGGGCAGGGCAAGGCGCCCGTCCAAGTGGACGGAAAGACGCCTGCCGGACCGGCGGCCGCGAAGGGGGACCCGTGGGCGCTCCCGGAAGGCCCCCGCGACGACGCCCCGGTCGCGCCGCCGCTGCCGGTCTACCCCCTCGAGCAGTGGAAGAAGGCGTCGGCCGTGAAGGGCCTCTCGGCGGTGCCGAAAGAGTGCGCCGCGTTCGTGTCGCGCGCCGCGGCGAAGAACGCGCCGGCCGATCTCGTCTCCGCGCTCGCCGAGTCGGACGCAGCCAAGCGTGATGCCGCCCTCGTCGCCCGCGACGCGAAGGAAGCGGCGGGCCTCGTCCGCGCGCTCCGCGCGGAGCTCGCGCCCGTCGAGTGCGCCGACGGGCTCGTCGATCCGTATCTCGAGAAGGCGAACGTGAACGCGATGAACGCGCCGCATTCGCACGCGCTCGTCGGTCTCTCGCTCGCGGCGAAGCTCGCGCGGACGGCGCACGACCCGCCGACGCTTCCTTCCGCCGCGACGAAGGAGACGATCAAGAAGTTCGTCATGGGTCCGCTGAAGACGTGGGTGACCGATCAGGCGATCGCGATCGAGACGCTCGGCGCCGGCGCAGCAGCCCTCCAGGGCTATGGCCGTGGCATCGCCGCGATCGAAGCGGGGCACGCCGAGCTCCGCCTCGTCGACCAGCTTCGCTCGGCGCCGACGCCGAAGGAGTGGGATGCGGAGCTGAAGGCGGTCTACGAAGCGGCGCTCGACGAAGCGCTCGAGCCGCGGAAGGCGCGCGGTCGCGATGCGGTCCTCGTCGGTCTCTCCGACATGGCCGACGCGGGAGTCGTCAAGGACGCGCGCGTCACGCGTGCGCGCGCGCTCCTCGCGAAGCTCTACGGCGGTCGTCGGATCGACGCGCTCGATCGTCTCGTGCTCCCCGAGATGCCGAAGGCGCCGGCGGCGACGCCGCTCGCGCGCGCGGCCGTCGCGGTGCCGGTCTTCTGGGTCGACACGCTCGGAGGTCCGTTCGAGGCGGTCGCGTCCGGCGAGGACGGTGCGTGGATGACCGTGCTCGCGCGCGGGATCCCGCGCGCGTCGCGTGCGAAGATGCGCGCGAATCTCTCGGACGTGCACCCTGCGACCGCGAGCGCGTACGCGCGCGCGCGCCTCGAGCTCGGGCGCGTGTCGTTCCGACGGATCGACTTCGTCGAGGCCGCTCATGCCGCGAAGCGCGCCGGTGCGCGCGACGACGACAAGCTCGTGCTCGCCACGTCCCTCGCGCTCGCGGCCGGGCCGAACGGCGCCCGCGCCGTGATGACCGCGCCGCCGGGCAAGATGGATGGCTGGCGCGAGACGCCCGCGCTCGACGCGCTCGTCGCGGAACGCGGGCCGACGGCGGGCGCCGCGGCGTTCGACGGCGCGTTCCTCCGTTCGCTCGCGGCTGCCGACAACGGCTCGAAGGCGGCCTGGCAGGACGTCGCGGCGCGCTTCCGTCAGGCGGCGAAGCTCCTTCCCGCGAGCGCGAAGGACGCCGAGGCGTATGCGGCCGAGGCCGACGCGGCGGCGAAGGTCGCGCCGTAGCGTTCCTCCACTCGCGCTACGATGACGTCGTGCCTTCCTCACGCGTCGTCGCGCTCGTCGTGCTCGTCCTCCTGCCCGCCTGCGGCTCGGCCGAGAGCGCGCCCGCGAACGCGCCCGCGCCGCGCGCGACGTCGGCGGTCGAAGCCTACTTCCCACTGCCGGAAGGGCACATCTTCCACTACGTCACGGAGGAGGACGACGGCGGCAGCGGCATGCTCGTCGCGCGCGTCCACCGAACCGACGCGACGCACGCCGAGCTCCGGATGTCGAACGCGACGAAGCGGTTCGTCACGAAGCCCGACGGCGTCGCCTACGACGGCGGCGCGTACATCCTGAAGGCGCCGCTCGACGTCGGCACGACCTGGCCGGGCGAGCACGGCGGCACGACGCGGATCGACAAGGTCGACGTGGAGGTCACCGTCCCCGAGGGCCGCTTCAGCGGCTGTCTCCGCACCGTGGAGGAAGGCGGCCGCCCGCCGAGCTCGAGGTACACGAGCACGTACTGCCCGGGCGTCGGGATGGTGCTCCTCGAGGTCGCGCTCGGCAACGCGAGCGCGAAGGCGGCGCTGAAGAGCCATGGTCCGCCAGCGATACCGTGACGACGGACGACGGAAGACGATCGTCCATTGAAGCTTGGCGTCACTTCGCGACGTCCAGGCTTCGAAGCACCTTCTGGAGCAGCGGCTTGTCCTCGACCGCCTCGCTGACGAGCTCCTTCGTCATCGCCTTCGCGAGCTGCGGATCCTCCTTCACGTAGTCGAGGATCTGCCCGCGGTGCTCGCTCATCGCTCGGACGACGCGCTGCCGCGCCTTCGGCTTCTTCGCGAGCACCCGGAGGGAGACCTCGATCATCCGGCCGAGCGTCTCCTCGTCGTCGGCGAGGATGTCCGTCATCGTCTCGGCGCGATCGCGCACGGCGCGGTTCATCGCGACACGCGCGTCCGGCGATTTCGCGACCGCGTCGGTCGTCGAGCGGAGGACCTCGACGAGCGAGTCGGGCCGCGCCGCGAGCCGCGTCGACGTGCGCCACGCGAGGTCGGGATCGCGGAGGTCGGTCGCCGTGTTATCGAGGAAGCGGTTCATCGTCGGCTCGTGCCGGCGGACGACGAGGTACATCCGATCGACGAGCTCGGGATGCTGATCGAGCACGCGCGCCATCGCTTCGAAGGACTCCATCTGTTCGTCCTTGCTCATCGCATCGAGCGCCGTCTCGGCGGCCTGCTTCTTCTGGCCGGTGCTGCACGCGAACAGCACGGTCGCCGACGCGACGAGGACGAAGAGCATCAAGCGGCCGAGCGGCGCATGGCGTGGGTGTCGCGCGATCTCGAATACGAGCATGTCGGGTCTCCTCGGGAGCCCGCGCGGATGCACGTCGCCTGCCGGCGTCGCTGCGACTCAGCGCGTCCGCTCGGCGTCGCCGAGTACCTCGCCCATGAAGTGGACGAGGGCCCACTGATCCGCGAGCGTCGGCTGCTCGAGCTCGACGTGCTGGATGGCCGGGCTCACGAGCGCCATCCGGAGACGCTCCGGCGGCACGTCGTGCGCGAGCCAGAGTGTCTCGCTCGCCGGGATCACGGAGTCGTGCTCGCCGTGGAGAAGGTAGACGCTCGCCTGGAGGCCGGAGAGGTTCCCGTGCGGCGAGACCTTCTTCATCGCTTCGGCGCGGCGGTCGATGAACGCCACGAGCTCGTCGCGGATCGAGGCGATGTCGGCGGCGAAGAGCTTCTCGACCCGCGCTCTCGACGCGGGAGAGAGCTGCGCGGCCGCCGCACGCGCGTCGTCCCGCTCCTCGCGCAACCACGAGCGGAGGGCGGCGCGCGCGGCGGGGACGTCCTCCGCGGGGAAGAACGCGTCGACCTGCGAGTAGACGAGCACGGTCGCCCCGTACTCGTGGGCGCGCTGCGCGTGCGCCACGCCCCTCGGGTCGACGGCCTCGTCGGTCGCGAAGAACCGCGACACGCGCGCGAGATCGTCGTGCGCACCGATCGCGACCACGAACCCGACGCGGTCCGCGAAGCGCGGGTCGGCGGCGGTGAGGAGGGCGATGCCGCCGCCGAAGCTCATCCCCATGACGCCGACCTTCGCGCTGCCGAGCCGCGTGCGGAGGTGCTCCGCCGCGTCGCCCACCGTGTCGATCGACCGCGGTGCGACCTGGTATTCGCTGAGCTCGCTGATCTCCGGCGTCAGGACGACGTAGCCCGCGCTCGCGACCGCGCGCGCGAAGCGCTGGAGGCGCGGCTCGTCGATCCCCTTGAAGTGGACGCCGTGAACCATGACGATGCCCGGCAGCGCGCCGAGACCGGCAGGGGCGTACGTGCGCGCCGGGACGTCGCGCCCTCCCGAGCGGAACGTGATCCGCTCCTCGACGAGCGGCGCCGGACCGGCCCCCTCGGCGGCGGGGCCCCCGGCGAACGACAGCAGGAGCGAGGCTGCGCGCGCATGGTGCGAGGCGGGCCGCGCGAGCAGCGTGACGAGCACGACGACCGCGAACGCCACGAGCCGCGCGCGGAGGCCGAAGCGCCGTTTCGGGGCATCGGCGCGCGGAGCGAGCGGTGACGTGGGGGCGGGTCGAGCGAGGTGCACTGCCGTGTCCATGGTACGTCTCCTCCGCGGGATCCAACGCACCGAGCCCGGAAAAACCCGTCACGAGCTCGTCAAAAGTTGTCATTCTTCGTCAGCGTCATGCGCCACGTCCTCCACGTCGACATGGACGCGTTCTTCGCGTCCGTCGAGCAGCGCGACGACCCGCGCCTGCGCGGCAAGCCCGTGCTCGTGGGCGGAGCCGCTCGTCGCGGCGTCGTCGCGGCGGCGTCCTACGAGGCGAGGAAGTTCGGCTGTAGGTCGGCGATGCCGATGGCCGAGGCGATGCGGCTGTGCCCGCACGCGATCGTCGTCCCGCCGAACCGAGAGCGGTACGAGGAGGCGAGCTCGACCGTGTTCGAGATCTTCCACAAGTACACGCCGCTCGTCGAAGGGCTCTCGATCGACGAAGCCTTCCTCGACGTGACCGAGAGTCGGTCGCTCTTCGGCGACGGCGAGGCGATCGCCGCCGCGATCCGGAGCGAGATCCGGGAGGCGACGGGCCTGACCGCGTCGGCGGGCGTCGCGCCGTCCAAGTTCGTCGCGAAGATCGCGAGCGACCAGAACAAGCCCGACGGGCTCACCGTCGTCCTCGAGGACGTGCCCGGCTTCCTCGCACCGCTCCCGATCGAGCGCATGTGGGGGATCGGCCCGAAGACCGCGCCGACGCTCCGGAGCTTCGGGATGAAGACGCTCGGTGACCTCGCCCGCGCCGAGGCCGCGACGCTCGAGCGGCTCCTCGGCTCGTGGGGGCTCGTCGTGCGCGATCTCGCGCGCGGGATCGACACACGCGACGTCGTGCCGGAGCGCGAGGCGAAGAGCATCGGCGCCGAGGTCACCTACGACGAGGACCTCCGCACGCGCGAGGCGATCGCGCGCACGCTCCTCGCGCATGCCGCGAAGGTCGCCGAGCGGCTCACCGAAGCGGAGCTCGCGGCGGGCGCGGTCGTCGTGAAGCTCAAATACGCGGACTTCACGCTCCTCACGAGACGGATGGCGCTGCGCGATCCGGCGAGCGACACGACCACGCTCCACGAGGCGTGCCTCCAGCTGCTCGAGCGCTTCCCCCTGAACGGCGCCCGCGTCCGCCTCACCGGCGTCGCCGCGCAGGATCTCACCCCGCGATCGCGGCTGCCGCTCTCGCTCTTCCCGGATCCGGGCGCGGCGAAGCGTCGGGACCTCCAGGCGACGCTCCAGAAGGCGAAAGGACGCTATGGAGGCGCCGCGATCACCTTCGCGACCCTGCTCGAGGACGGAACGCCGCCGCCGGCCGAGCCCGACGCCGTCCCGCGGAGGCGGCCGCCGCGGACGTAAACAACCTGGGCGCAGAGGCGCGGAGTCGATCTAAGATCGTCGCCCGATGACTCGTCCCGCCCGCCTCCTCTACGTCGCCGCATTCGTGCTCGCCGCGCTCGGTGCCGAAGGCTGCAAGCCGAAGGCCGGCGGCTCGTGCAAGATCGAGACGAGCGAGGTCTGCAACGACGACAAGAGCGCCCTCGCCTGCCACGACGGCAAGTGGGAGGAGATGTCGTGCAAGGGCCCGGCTGGCTGCGCGAAGTCGGGTAACGAGTACGTCTGCGATCAGTCCGTCGCCAAGGAGGGCGAGGTCTGCAACTTGAGCAACAACTTCGTCTGCACCGCGGACAAGAAGGCGATGCTCGAGTGCCAGAAGAACAAGTGGGTGACGAGCCAGACGTGCCTCGGTGAGCGAGGCTGCTCGATCAACGAGAAGAAGATCACCTGCGACAACAGCATCGCGAACCTCGACGACAAATGCCCGGCCGAGGACGACGGCATCGACTACGCCTGCACGCCCGACAAGAAGGCGGCCCTCGTGTGCCGCAAGGGCAAGTTCGTGATGGCCTCGCCCTGCAAGGGCCCGAAGGCGTGCCGCGTCGCGGGCGACAAGAGCTCCGGCTTCAAGGTCGAGTGCGACGACTCGGTCGCGAACGTCGGGGACCCGTGCGAGAAGGAAGGCCACTACGCGTGCGCGCCCGACGAGCGCTCCATCGTCCGCTGCAAGGACAAGAAGTTCGTGCAGGACGACAAGTGCACGAAGCCCAAGGAGCGCTGCACGCTCCGGGACAACCAGGTCGGGTGTTTCTGACTCGCGTTCCGCCCTTCGGCGCTGCGCGCCTACGGGCCGAACGCGAGCCAGATTTTCTTGTCCCGTGGAGACTTCGTCTCCCTCCCCGCCTTCGCTCGCAAGCTCGCTACGGCGGCGAGCCTCCCTC
>JBDHVE010000118.1:0-29549 GCA_039809485.1 Polyangiaceae bacterium
CGGGAGCGCCGAAGCCGCCGGCCCTCGAGCTGAACCTCGGCGCGACGCCCGAGCCGCGACTCTCGTCGGCTCCTCCGCCGCCGCGGCGGTCCTCGGCGCCGCCGCTCGACGCGACGCCCGCTCCTCCGCTCGTCGCGGTGATCGGGTCGCCTTCGCGCCCGCCGCCCGGCCTCGTCACGAAGGTGCAGGAAGCGCGCACGGCGCTCTCGCGCGGCGAACGCGAGGAAGCCGAGCGTCTGCTCTCGGAGGCGATGCGCGAAGGATCGATCGAAGCGGCCGATCTGCTCGACGAGATGCTCCGTGAAGAGCCGCAGCGCTCGAGCGCGCTCCTCAAGGTGCGCCGCCATGCGGTGGAGCTCGCGCCCGGCGACATGCAGCGCCTCGCTCGGCTGCAGGAAGCCGCACGCCGGGATCGGAACGAGAACTACGCGCGTGCGATCGAGCACGTCCTGCGGGCGTTCCGGAGCGACGAAGGCCCGCTCGCACCGCCGCCGCTCAGCGCGCAGAGCGCGCAGCCGGGGATCATGAGCATGCTCGCGCGCCACTCGGCCGAGCCGGCCGGGGAGGCGTTCGCGTGCGTGTGGGACGGCGCGAAGGGGCTCTTCACGAAGCCGCTCACCGCCTACGGGACGAGCGGGACCGACCGCGTCCAGCCCGGGCCGGCATCGACGCTCTCGCGCGTCTACGAAGTGGCGCTCCGCCTGCTCGACACGCCCCGCTTCGCCCTGTTCCATCGGAAGACGAAGGACGCGCTGACGTACGGCGTTGCGTTCCTCGAGAGCCCCTCGGTCGTCTTGAGCGGGGAGGTGAAGGACGACGTCGAGCTGAAGTGGGTGTTCGGCAAGGCGCTCGCGGCCGTCCTTCCCGAGAACGCGCTGCCGCTCGGGCTCCCGGACGAGGACGGGCAGCTCCTCTGGCGGGTGCTCGTCAGCGCGTTCGGTCCGCCGGCGGTCGCGTCGCCCTTCGATCGCAAGGGCGCCGCCGTCGCGGATCGCTTGTGGCAGACGCTCACCCCGCGCGCACAGCGGCGCATCTCGGAGCTCCTCGAGAAGGGCGCGTCGACGCCGTTCGAGCTCGTCCTCGAGCGCGCGAAGCAGAGCGGGCGTCGCGTCGGGATGTTCCTCTCCGGTGACTTCGGGCACGCGGCGCGTGCGCTCGTCGCCGAGCTGCCCGGTCAGGACCCGAAGGTCCTCGAGCAGCCGGGCGGGCTCGCGCGGCTGTGCACGTCGCTGCCGCCGCTCGCCGACCTCTATCGCCTCGCCGTGCGCCCCGAGTACGCGGACGCTCGGTGGCTCGTTCCCCCGCCCACCTCGCAGCGATTCTCGTTCGCGGGCGGCCTGCCGGTGGTGTGAGTGGGCGCGAGGAGGGGAGACCTGGTCCGTCGTACCGTGCTCGTCGCGGCGACCGCGCTCGCGCTCACGAGCGTGGCGGCGCACTCGGCGTGCCTCCTCGTCGACCCGGGCGGAGATCTCCCGAGCATCCCACGCCGGCGTCCGTTCATCGTGCAGAGCGAGGTCGTCCCGCCCGCGTCGCGCGTGCTCGGTGTCTTCCCCGAGAAGCTCATCGTCCCCGTCGAGCTCGCCGATCCGAAGGAGCCCTTCGTGTGGGCGGTCTTCTACGACTACAACCCGCTCACGGGGGCGGGGCTCGAGAAGCGGGCGACGAGCACGTTCGCGCCGTCGAACGTCGTGAACGGTCTCCGGGTCGAGGAGATCGCGCTCGCCGCTCCGACCGAGCTCGATCAGTGTCACACGATCGAAGTCGTCGTCGCGCTCTCCTCCGGCCTCGACGGGATCGCCGCGCACACGCCGCTCGACCCCGGCGGCGACAGCGTGAGCTGGTTCTACAGTCCGAGCGGTGACCTGTCGGGCTGCCCTGCGCTCGACGCGGGGGTCGACGCCGCGTTCGTCGTGCGCGAAGGCGGCGCGGAGGGAGGGCCGCAGTGAGGCTGCGGAGGCGACGTCCGCTCGGCGTCGTCGGCGTCTCCGTCGTGCTCGCTGCGCTCGCCTGTGGTGAAATCGAGGGCACCCCGCGCACGCTCGCACCGCTCAACGTGTGTCCCGCGAACCCGTGCGAGACCTACGCCGAGATCGCGCCCGGCCGCGGGAAGCCGAAGTGCAATGGAGGGCGGTGCGAGTACGCGCTCCCCGATCTCGGGTACACGCTGAGCTTCGTCGTGCACGTCCCGACCAACTCCCAGGAGGTGGCCGGTCTCACGTTCATCGTGCCGTGGGAGACGTTCACGAGTCGCACGTCGACCGACCCGTGCGCGCCGCCGAGTTGCCTTCCGTTCGTCGCGGGGGAGAAGCGCGGGCGCTACCGGATGACGGCGGAGGCGGTCGCGCAGACCGGGCTCCCCGTCGCCGATCCGACCGTGAGCGTCCCGGTGCGCGTCGCGTGGGTTCCGGTGACCGATGCGCGCGGCGAGATCGAGGCGAGCGACGTCGGGCTCCCGCTCGACACCGTCTTCACGTCGTCGGCGATCCTCTCACCGCGCTCCGGCGCGCCGCCGGAGGTCCTCTACTCGCAGCCGCTCGCGCCGGGGAGGTACCTCCGGTACGTCTATCCGCAGCCGCCGTTCGACGCGTATCTCCCGCCCGCGATCGACGTCGTGACGGCGGACGTCTTCACCCGCGAGGAGGACATCGTCCTCGGCCAGACGACGCCGGTCGACGATCCGGGCGGGACGTCGCGCACGGCCCTCGTCCGACGGGCGGAGGGCCTCGACGGATGGCGCCTCTGGCTCGCGGACGCAACGACCGGACAGCGCATCTCGACGCTGCGGACGCTCGAGGGGACCGAATCGGAGGTCCGCCTCCAGACGACCGGCCAGAGCGCTTCGCCGCAGACGACTGCGCTCCGCGAAGGCGTCGACGTCGTCGTCGCGCCGCCGGAGGACTGGGTCGCGGTCCCGCGCCTGGTGAGCACGCTCATCGGCGGTACGGGCCTGCGGCCCGTGAACTATCCGGCGCTGCCGCCGCCGACGCGCGTGACCGGTCTCGTCTCGGCGCGGCTCGAGGGGGTCGACGAGACGCCCGCCGTCGCGGTGCCCGGTCGCGTGTCGTTCCGCAGCGCCGAGCTCCTCCAGCAGTCGGGGGGGACGTCCCAGCTCCTCCGCTACGAGACCTCCGTCGCGACCGACGCGACCGGGCTCTTCGCGACGGTGCTCCCGCCGGGTCGGTACTCCGTCACGGTGGAGCCCGATCCGCTGACCGACCGCGGGAAGGTCACGACCGAGGTCGAGATCGAGGCGACGTCGCAGGACTTCGCGCTGAACCTCTCCGCGCCGCTGAAGACGACGACCCGCGGCCGCGCGATCCTCGCCGATGGTCGTCCGCTCGCGGACGCGGACGTCATCGCGACGGCGGCCCCGGACCTGACGACGCCTCGCCGCCTGCGCCCGCGCCCGGCCCGGACGCGGACGGGCCCGGACGGGTCGTTCTCGCTCGCGCTCGAACAGGGGGCCCACCAGCTCGCGGTCGTTCCGCAGGACGGGAGCGGGTTCCCTCGCGTCGTGGTGCTGACCGCGGTCGGCGGCTCCGATCCGAAGGGCGTCGATCTCGCGGACATCGAGATTCCCGCGCCCGTGAACGTCGCGTTCGCGCTCAAGAACCCTCGGGGGTTCGTCCCCATCCCGCGGGCGACCGTCCGCGCCTTCACCCAGCTGTCCCGCGGAGGGTGGGTGGAGGTCGGGCGCGCGATCTCGAACCAGGGCGGGCAGGTGGAAATGCTGCTCGCGCGGCAGCCCCGCTGACGTCTAGACTCGCCCGACGGGGGCCGAGAACCCATGCAAAGCGAAGATCGCATCAACTTGCTCGCCAAGGTCGCCCGTACCCCGCACGGCACGTTGGAGGACGCGGACAACGACCGGAGCATCCTGCTCCTCGCGGCGGCGTCGTACGGCGCACGCCCGCACGACGAGGCGACGATCCCGACCGGGTTCGATCCGACCGCGGCGCTGCTCTTCGAAGCGATCGTCGAGGGCGCGTACCTCGTCGCATCGGCAGACGGTGTCTTCGACGCTGCCGAGAAGAACACGTTCGAGCGCGTCGTGACCGCGGCGTGCGGCGGCGCGGTTCCGTACGGGCACGTGGCCGATCTCGTCGCCGACCTCGCCGATCAGCTCCGCGAGGACGGTCTCGACACGCGGATCAAGCGCCTCGCCGAAGGCCTCACGCGCCCCGAGCACAAGCGCGAGGTCCTGCGGATCGCCGCGTTGCTCGCGCAGGCGAGCGAGGACGTGAGCGACGTCGAGCGAAGCGTCCTCGACAAGCTCGCGAGCGCGTTCGGGCTCGGCGAGGGTGCGGTCGAAGCTGCGCTCGCCGACGTGAAGACGTCGCTCGCGAGCTGACCGTCAGCTCGCTTCGCGCGCCATCTTGAAGAGGTCGGCTTCGACCTCTCGCCCCTCGGCGCGCGCGTCGGCCTCGAGCTTCGCGAGCACCTCGCGATGGCGCAGGAGGAGCTCCGCACGTCGCTCCGCCGGGGCGTCTTCGAGCCGGGCGGAGAGGAGCGCGAGGAGCTCCATTCCGCGACCGAGGCGGGTGAGGAGCGCCACGAGCTCGTCGACGACGGCGTCGTTCGTCGGGTCGCCCTGGAGCGTGCGGGTGAGCGACTCGACGCGCGCTTCGAGGGTGGCGGGATCGGCCTCCTCGGGCTGCGCGGCGGGCTCGGGGGCCGGCGCGAGCGCGGCGACCGGCGCCGGTGCGGGAGGGAGCGCGGGCGCGGCGGCGAGCGGCGCCGGAGACAGCTCGCGGACGAGAGCCACGACCTCGGGATCCTGGGGCGCGAGCGCGAGCGCCGCGAGGGCATGGCGGTGCGCCGCCTGCTTG
The DNA here is from genome assembly GCA_039809485.1 of Polyangiaceae bacterium. GTDB lineage: Bacteria > Myxococcota_A > Polyangia > Polyangiales > Polyangiaceae > Labilithrix. The sequence continues at coordinate 4,830 of JBDHVE010000118.1, forward strand.
TCGCCGCGTGCGGCTTCGAACCGGGCGGCCTCTCGGAGCCACGGGATCGCCGACGCCTCGGCCGCGCGCTCGCGGATGCGCGCGAAGGCGAGCGCTGCCCCGGAGGCGTCGCCGAGCGCTGCGCGGTAACGGCCTTCGAGGCCGCGCGCGAAGGCGGCCTCCGGCACGTCGTCCGGGATCGCGCGGAGCCGCGCGATCGCCGCGGGGCGGTCGGAGAGGCGATCGCCGAGCACGTGACCGAGCGCGAGCTCCATCCACGCCGTGGGCAGGCGCTGCGCGCTCGCGGCCTCGATGGCGTGCGAGAGGAGCGCAGCTCCGCGCGCCGCACGTCCTTCTTCCGCGAGCGCGGCGCCGAGCCCGGCGAGGGCCTGCGGATCGTCGGGCCGGTAGAGAAGCGCACGCTCGTAGAGCCGCGCCGCCTCGGTGCCGAGGCCGGCGTGACGATAGAGATCGGCCGCGCGACGGAGCACGTCGTGACGCTCGCGCGGTCCGGTCGCGAGCGCCTCGAGCTCCTGGACGTCGGCGCGCATGTCGTCGAGCCGTCCGGAGGCGAGTCGGCGGCGTGCGCGCTCCCATCGCAGCTCCGGGATCCGCGGCGCCCGAGCGACTGCCGCGTCGAGCCATGCGAGGGCGTCGAACGGATCCTGCGCGAGCTCGGCGGCGCGCCCGAGGAGGACGGCCGCGAGCGCGTCGGACGGCTCGCGTTCTGCTTCGGCGAGGAGCGTCGCGACCGCGGACGTCACGTCGCCGTGCTCGACGAGCAGCTCGGCGAGGAGGGCGCCGACGCGAGGGAGGCCGCCGGTGGCCGACGCCGAGGCGCGGAGCGTCGCGATCGCCGCTTCGGCGCGTCCCCCTGCCGCGTGATCGACCTCGGCGATCCGCCGGGCGAGCTCGGGATGGCGCGGCGCGCGGTCGAGCGCATCGAGGTCGTGCGTGCGCGCGCGGGCAAGATCGCCCTTCAGCCGCGCTCCGTCGCCTTCGCGGGCGAGGTGCGCGGCCTCGAGCGCACGCGCCGCCTCCTGCGCCGGGGACGGGGAGAGCGCGTCCTTCGCGAAGGCGAGAATGGCGACGCCGGCCGAGGCTCCGATCGCGGAGAGCACGACGCCGCCGGTCGCGGGCGCCCGCACGCCGGCGTCCGGCAGGAGGCGACGCGCGAGCACGCCCGCGGGATGCGACACGACGAACGCCGATCCTTCGCGTCGAGCGGTCGACGCGAGCGCCGAGACGGCACGGATCGCGAGCGACGTCGGCGTCTCGCCGAGGTTCGCGCCGCGCGCGCCGTGGACGACGACGACGAGGTCGTCACGGACCGGGACGACGGCGACGTCGAAGACGAGAACGGGGACGCGCGCGCCCGCATTCGCGTTCGCCGCGTCGGTCCGCGCGCTCACGGTGATCGTCGCCCCGGTCGGACGGATCTTCACCGACACGCGCTGCGGCCCGACGGCCACGAGCCCGCGCAGCTTCGGCTCCGCCCAGGCCGCGACGCGACGTTCGTCGATCTCGAGCGCGGCGCGAACGAGCTCGCCGCGCTTGTGCCGGAACCGTGAGACGCCGCCCGTGACGTCGAACGGGAATCGCACCCGCGGGAGGCGGACGACGAGCTCCACCACGTCGACCGGGCCGACCTGGACCGTACGCGCGAGCTCGATTCCGAGGCCGTCCTTCCCGATCGCAAGACGCAGCCCGACCGCGCCGCCCTCGCGATCGATCCGGGGTTCCTCCGGGGAGGTCCCGTCACGCGCGGGGGTCGGGCGTCCTCCGGGGGCCCCTTTCGGGCGATCCGCGTCCGCTCCGCTCACGGCGGGGATCGTAGCAACGGACGCCCTCCGGGGGCGACATTGCTCGACGCCGAGGGCCCCTGAGGCTAGACCCCAGGGCGATGGAGGGCGCCCTCCCGGACGTGGATTCCGTGCTCGGGCCCGGCTCGCCGCTCTCGCAGCGGATGGAGGGCTACGAGCACCGCGAGGGACAGCTCGCGATGGCGCGGGCCGTCTACGAGGCGTTCACGGACGACCGGCACCTGCTCGTCGAGGCGGGAACGGGGACCGGGAAGACGCTCGCGTACCTGATCCCGGCCGTTCTCAGCGGCCGCCGGGTCGTGGTCGCGACCGCGACCCACGCGCTCCAGGAGCAGATCTTCACGAAGGACCTGCCCCTCGTCCGGGACGTGCTCGCCGCCCACGGCGTCACGTTCAAGGCGGCTCTCATGAAGGGCTTGTCGAACTACTTGTGCAAGCGCCGGGCGGCCGAGCGGTTCGGCAGCGGCGAAACGATGACGCAGGAGCTCGTCCGGATCGAGCGCTGGGCGCGCGAGACCGAGACGGGGGAGCGCTCCGAGCTCGAAGGCCTCGCCGAGAACGCGAACGGCTGGCGCGACGTGATGAGCGGCACCGACACCCGGGTCGGTGCAGGATGCAAGTACTACGACGAGTGCTTCGTCACGAACATGCGCCGCGAGGCGGAGTCGGCCCAGATCGTCGTCGTGAACCATCACCTCTTCTTCGCCGACCTCGCCCTCCGTACCGGGAAGAACGGCGGCTACGGCGGCGCGCTTCCGCCGTACGACGCGGTCGTGTTCGACGAAGCGCACCAGATCGAGGGCGTCGCGACCGACTTCTTCGGCGTCCGCGTGTCGACGAGCCGGCTCGAGACGCTCGTCCGTGATGCGCGTCGCGCGATCTTCGCGGCGAAGCTCCTCGACTCGAGCTCGATGCGGCTCGTCGACGATCTCGATGCGGCGGCGCACGCGTTCTTCCGCTCCTGGCAGGGCGCCGGCCGGCCCGCGGCGGCGCGCGGCGGCCCGGCCTCGTGGCGAGGCGCGGCGGCGAGCGACGACGGCAAGCGGATCCTCGCGCACGGCGACTGGACGCCGGCGCGCCTCGACGCGCTCGGGCGCCTCGACCTCGCGCTGGAGGCGCTCCACGCGTTCGCGCTCGGCCACGATACGAACGAGACGATCGGCGTCATCGCGCGGCGGGCAGGGGACCTCCTCTCCGATCTCGGACGCGTCCGCGGCTCGGCCGGCCCCGAGCGCCACTGGGAGGAGGACGACCCCACCGCCGGGGCCCTCGCGCGCGCCGCGCAGGGCTACGCCGGCGGCGTCGCATGGCTCGACGCGCGGGAGCGGAGCGTCTCGCTCGGCGCGAGCCCGGTCGACCTCTCGCCGCTCCTCCGCGAGAAGCTGTTCGAGCGGATCCCGAGCGTGATCTGCACGAGCGCGACGCTCGCGACGGCGACCAGCGCGGGACCGAGCTTCCACTTCGCGCGCGCGCGGCTCGGCGCTCCCGCCGAGACCGGCGAGCTCGTCGTGCCGTCGCCGTTCGCCTTCGAGGAGCGCGCCGCGCTCTACATCCCGGACGACCTCCCGGAGCCGACCGATGCGCGCTTCGAGCAGGCGTGCGCCGAGCGCGCGGCGGAGCTCGCCGAGATCACGGACGGGGGCTGCTTCGTCCTCTGCACGTCGAACCGCGCGATGCGTGCGATCCACGCCGCGCTCGTCCAGCGCTTCCACGGCTCCTACGACCCCGCGCCGCCGGCGCCGCTCCTCCTCCAGGGCGAGGCGCCGAAGCACGTCCTGCTCGAGCGCTTCCGTGCGTCGGGACGCGCGATGCTGGTCGCGACGATGAGCTTCTGGGAAGGCGTCGACGTGCCCGGGCATGCGCTCCGGCTCGTCGTCCTCGACAAGATCCCGTTCGCGGTCCCGTCTGATCCGATCGTCGCCGCGCGCTCGGCCCGGATCGAGGCGGAGGGCGGCAATCCGTTCACCGAGTACGCGGTTCCGACGGCGGCGATCACGCTGAAGCAGGGCTTCGGTCGCTTGATCCGCACGCGCTCCGACGGCGGGATCGTGGCGCTCCTCGATCGCAGGGCGGTCCGCCGCGGCTATGGCCGCTCGCTCCTGGCGAGCCTCCCCCCGGCGCAACGCCTCGAGCACATCGAGGAAGTCCGCTCGTTCTGGCAGTCTCTGTGACCACCGTGGAGCTCGACGCCGAAGCGGAAGCGCGCATCGGTCGCGTGCTGAACGACAAGTGGACGCTGGAGCGCCTCATCGCGATCGGCGGGATGGCGGCCGTCTACCTGGCGCGGCACCGCAACGGGGCGCGCGCGGCGGTGAAGATCCTCCATCGTAGGCTGGCGGAGAACGCGTCGGTGCGCGAGCGCTTCGTCCAGGAGGGATACGCCGCGAACCGCGTCGAGCACCACGGCGTCGTGCAGGTCCTCGACGACGACACGATCCACGGCGGAGAGGACGACGGGGCCGTCTACCTCGTGATGGAGCTCCTCGAGGGAGAGTCGCTCGACGAGCGCGCGGCGAGACCACCGCCCGTCGACGAGCTCGAGGTGCTCGCCATCCTCGACGGCGTGCTCGACGTGCTCGTCGCCGCGCACGCACGCGGCGTCATCCATCGCGACCTGAAGCCGGACAACATCTTCCTCGCGCGCGATCCGGAGGACGGTCGCGTCCGGATCAAGGTCCTCGACTTCGGGCTCGCGCGGCTCGAAGGCGGCGCGTCGAAGACGGTCCACGGCCTCGCGCTCGGGACGCCGTCGTACATGTCTCCGGAGCAGGCGGCGGGACGCACGGACGAGATCGACGGACGGACGGACATCTTCGCGCTCGGCGCGACCGCGTTCCGCCTGCTCACCGGACGACGCATCCACGAGGAGCCGAACGTGACGGCGCTCGTCCTGAAGATGGCGTCCGCGCCGGCGCCGCCGATCCGGAGCGTCTCGGCCGGCGTGTCGCCGGAGCTCGCCGCCGTGATCGATCGCGCGCTCGCCTTCGCGAGGGAGGACCGCTACCCGACGGCCGCGGACATGCGCGCCGACGTGCAGGCGATCCGGCGCGAGCGCCTGGGGGAGGACGCTTTCCCGACGTCGCTCCGGGCTTCGATCCGCGCGCCGGACGCGCGCGACGAGCCCTCGCAGCCGACGATCCAACTCGGCGAGGCCGATCTCGCCTCGCGGCCGGAAGCGTCGCCGCCGCGTGCGCTGGACGCCGGGTCGATGGCGTCGATCTCGCATCCCGCCGGCGTGCCACGTCGCGGGTCGCTCCTCTTCCGCGCGCTCTTCCTCGCCGCCGCGGGAGGGCTCGTCTACTACGCGATGACCGCGGACGATCCGGTCGCGCCTCTTCGTGGGCTCCGCGTGCGGGTCCCGAGCGAGCTCCCGTTCCTCTCGACACTGCTCGATTCGGGCGTCGAGCGGACCGAGCTCGACGCGACGACGAGCGCGTCCGATGCGAGCGACGCGAACGACGCGTCGCGGCCGGCGAAGCCGGCGGCCTCGACGCCGAAGAAGACGACCCCGACCCGGCCGCCCGCCCATCCAGCCCCGACGACGACGCACGCGCCGAAGAAGCGCTGATCAGGGCGCGGTCGGCTTCGGCTTCGTCGCGGACCTCGCGCCTGCGTCCTTCGAAGCCCCCGCGTCGACGCCCTTCGCGTAGGCGCCTGCATCGGGCGTCGCGTGCCCCGCGGCGTCGTTGCCCGCATCGGTCCCGGCGTCCGCGCTCCGCGCCGATGCGTCGAGCGCGAACGCGACGGCGAAGGTCGCGGCGTCCTCGCTCGGAACGGTCGCCGACGCGGAGGCCGAAGGAGGCGGAGCGACCGCGGAGGACGGGGGCGCGCTCACCGGCTCCGCCGTCGACGCCGTCGGCAACAGGTCGGGCGGGATCCGCTTCATGATCTCGGCTCGGTAGACGTACGCGGCGGCGCCGCCCGCGGCGACCAGGAGGAGGAAGAGGAACTTCCCGGACCCGCCCTTCCGCGGGACGCCCGCGGGCTCGATTCCGCTCTCCGACGCCTCCTCGCGCACGCGGACAGGCGCCGGAGGCGGCGCAGGCGCAGGTGCACGCGCCGGAGCAGGCGCAGGCGCAGGTGCAGGTGCGGGCTCCGGCGTCGTCCCGACCCCGAGGATCGTCGGCTCGCGCGAGGGAACGTTCACCGCGGGCGCCGCCGGAGCGTCGTCGCCGACGCCGACGATCGTGCGCTCCTTCGAGGGACCTCCGACCCCGAGCACGGTCGGCTCGCGTCGCGGCGGCCCGTCCTTCCGTTTGTCGTCGCTCATCGCGTCGAAAGCCTACCGGTCGCGTCCGCGCTCCGTCACGGCGCGCGCCGCTGCGACTCGCGTGCATGACATTTCGCCTGCAGGACCGCGCGATGACGTCCGTGCGAGGGTGTGGTAATCGCCGGTCCCATGAGCGAGATCACCGCCGTCATCGCCCGAGAGATCCTCGATTCCCGTGGCAATCCGACCGTCGAAGTCGACGTCCAGACCACCAGCGGCCAGGGCCGCGCAGCCGTCCCGAGCGGCGCGTCGACCGGCGAGCACGAGGCCATCGAGCTCCGCGACGGCGACAAGAAGCGCTTCCACGGCAAGGGCGTCCTCAAGGCCGTCGACAACGTGAACCAGACGCTCGGACCGAGCGTCATCGGCGTCGACTCGCTCGATCAGGCCGAGGTCGACAAGGTCCTCCTCGAAGCGGACGGCTCGCCGAACAAGTCGAAGATGGGCGCGAACGCGATCCTCGGCGTCTCGATGGCGGTCGCCCGCGCCGCCGCGGACTCGGTGGGGATCCCGCTCTGGCGTTACCTCGGCGGCGCGAACGCGCGCGTCCTCCCGACGCCGCTCATGAACGTGCTGAACGGCGGCACGCACGCGGACAACGGGCTCGAGATCCAGGAGTTCATGATCGTCCCGACGGGGCTGCCCTCGTTCGAGGACGCGCTCCGCGCGGGCGCCGAGGTCTTCGCGACGCTGAAGAAGAACCTCAAGGAGAAGAACCTGACCACCGCCGTCGGTGACGAGGGTGGCTTCGCTCCCCGCCTCGGCACGAACGAGGAGGCCGTCCAGGCGCTCGTGAAGGCGATCGAGGACTCGGGCTACAAGCCGGGCAAGGACTTCCACCTCGCGCTCGACTGCGCCGCGAGCGAGTTCTTCGACAAGTCGGGCAAGAAGTACACGTTCGACAAGAAGACGATCACCGGCCCCGAGCTCGTCGCGACCTACGAGAAGCTCTGCCAGACGTACCCGATCTGCTCGATCGAGGACGGCTGCGCCGAGGACGACTGGGACACCTGGAAGCTCCTCACCGACAAGCTCGGGAAGAAGGTCCAGCTCGTCGGCGACGACCTCTTCGTCACGAACGTCGAGCGGCTCCGTCGCGGCATCGAGGGTGGCTTCGCGAACGCCATCCTCGTGAAGCTCAACCAGATCGGCTCGCTGACCGAGACCTTCGACGCCATCCGGATGGCGACCGAGGCCGGCTACCGGAGCATCATCAGCCACCGCTCGGGCGAGACGGAAGACACGTTCATCGCCGACCTCGCCGTCGCGACGAACGCGGGGCAGATCAAGACGGGCAGCCTCTCGCGCTCGGATCGCGTCGCGAAGTACAACCAGCTGCTCCGCATCGGCTTCGAGCTCGGCGCGGGCGCGGTGTACGCCGGCAAGAAGCCGTTCGTGCGCTTCGGCTGAGCGCGACGCCCCTGGAGGGAGCATGAGGGATTCCCCCCATTCCAGGGAATCCCTTGTATTCTCGGTGGTGCGCTCGGATGAAACCCATCGAGGAGCTTCTCCAGAACCTCGCGCGCCCCGAGGTGCTCGAGTTCGGGCTGGTGACGAACCGGCTCCCGAGCGTCAACGTCGGCGGGCGGTTCGAGCCCGTCGACGACGAAGCGCCGACGACCGACAAGCTGCTCGAGATGCTCGTCGAGATGGGCGGTAGCCGTCACGTCGAGGCGCTCTCCGACAAGCCGGTGCAGTGGACGACGCGCCTCCCCGGCGTCGGCGTCATCGCGGTCGCGGCGATCATGCGGCGCGACGTCGTGCAAGCGCGCTTCACCGTTGCGCGCCGGGAGGGCGCCGCGGGCCGTCCGTCCGCCGGCCCGCCCGGCGTCGGATCCATTCCGGCGCCGCGACCGTCCGCGCCGGCGCCTTCCCCCGGCGCGCCTGCGCAGCGCCCGTCGGGACGCACGTCGGTCGCGCCTCCGCAGCCTCCTCCTCCTCCGTCCGCCGCGCGTCTCGCGAGCGTTCCGCCGATTGCGCGGAGCGTGCCGCCGGCGCGACCGTCGGCGCCTTCACCGGCCGCTCCGCAGGTCGCGTCGACGCCGCCGCGTCCCCCCGCATCCGCGCCCGCCGTCGTCGTGCCGCCGCCGCCGAGCGAGGAGTGGGACGACGACGACGAGCCGACGGTGCAGACGTCATCTCCTCCGGTCGCGGTCCCTGCGCGGGCCGGCCAGGACGTGCCGCGTCCGAAGCCGGCGCGGAGGCCCGAGGAGGTCCCGAGCGAGCCGAAGCCTCCGCGTCCGCCCGCTCCGAGCTCGCCGAGCCTCACGCTGGCGTCGCCGGTGAGCTCGACGGCGCCTTCCGCTGCGCCTGCCGTCGCGGTGCCGCCGGTCTCGGCGTCGGCCGCGCCACCTGCATCGCAGGCGGGGGCGCTGCCGCGCGACACGGCCCGTCACCTCGGTCAGTTCGCGACCGAAGCCGCGCAGGCCGCGGTCGAGACGGACGAGGAGGTCGCGGAATCGCGTCCGCCGCCGCGCGCATCGCAGCCGGTGCGCGCCGCGGACAAGGCCTCCGAGGCGACCGAGCCCTCCGTCGCGAAGGACGCGCCCGAGAGCGCGATCGCGTCGTCGCGCGGGCCGCGGCGCCGTCCGACCCCCACGCGGGTCGACGCGGTCGCGCCCGAAGAGGAGGCGTTCGCGAAGGCGGCGCCGATGCCCGTCGCAGCGAAGAAGGTCGAAGGCGACCTCGAGAGCCTCCCGAGCGTGCTCGCCGCCGCCGTCGCGGCGCGCGCGACCGACGTGCACCTCGTGACGGGCCGCCCGGTGCTGCTGCGCATCGGAAGCGATCTGGTCGCGCGCTCGCGGTCCCTGTCGTCCGAGGCGGTCGAGCAGATGATCGAGGAGCTCCTCTCGCCCGTGCTCCGCGCGGAGCTCGACGCCGAAGGCGCCGCGGAGACGACCTTCGTCCACGACGAGCACGGCCGATTCCGCGCGCGCGGGTCACGGCACTTCGGCGGCAAGCGGGTCCTCTTGCGCGTCATCCCACACGAGGTGCCGACGCTCGCGTCGCTCGCCGTCCCGGAGCCGGTCGGGGCGCTCGCGCGTGCACCGCGCGGCCTCGTCGTCGTCGCGGCACCGACCGGACACGGGAAGACGAGCACGCTCGCTGCGTTCGTCGATGCGATGAACGCCGAGGGCGCGCGCCGCATCGTCGTCGTCGAGTCGCACGCGGAGCACGTGCATCCGCGGAACAAGGCGCTCGTCACCCAGCACCAGGTCGGCGTCGACGTGGCCACGGCCGAGGAGGGGGCGTCGCTCGCGGCGCGCGCGGACGCGGATGCGGTGGTGCTCGACGTCGCTCCGTCCGCCGGTGCGCTCCGAGCGGCGATCGAGCTCGCCGAGGCCGGCAAGCTCGTGCTCCTCGGGGTGCCGTGTGCGGGCGCATCGCGCGCGGTCGATCGGATCCTCGACAGCTTCTCCGCCGACGAACGCGCGTCCGTCGCCGAGCGCCTCGCGCGCGTCCTCCGCGGCGTCGTCGGGCAGCGGCTCGTCCCGAGCGCGGATCGCGCGCGCGTCCACGCCGCGTTCGAGCTCGTGCCCACGTCGCTCGCGCTGTACGCGGCGGTTCGCGAGGGGCGCCCCGGCGCGGTCGCGGCGCTGCTCGCACGCGGTCGTCAGCCGGGCGGGATCAAGCTCGAGGACGCGCTCGGTGATCTCGTCCGGTCGCAGAAGACGACGCTCGAAGTCGCGCGTGCGTTCGCGGATCACGCGCGCGACGTCGAGGGCGGGACCGTCTCCGCGTCGAGGAAGAGGTAGCGATGCCGCTCGATGCCTTGCTCGACGAGATGGAGAAGCGCAGCGCATCCGCGCTCCACGTCGTGGTCGGCCGCGCTCCCCATGGGCGGGTGAAAAGCGAGCTCGTCGTCCTCCGCGAGGCACCCGTCACGGCGGAGGAGGCGGACGCCCTCCTGTCCGGGCTCCTCTCCGCCGCCCAGAAGCAGAAGCTCTCGAACGAGCGGCGCGTGTCGGTCGCCGTCGAGCGATCGGGCGTGCGGTATCGCGCGAGCGTCACGCGGAGCGCTGCGGGCCTCGCTGGCGTGCTCCGCGTCGTGCCCACGCGCGTCCCTTCGCTCGCCGAGCTCGGCTGCCCGGAGGCGCTCTGGCGGATCGCGGACGGACGCGCGGGCCTCCTCCTCGTCGCGGGGCCGCCGGGCTGCGGGAAGTCGACGACCGCCGCCGCGCTCGTCGATCACGTGAACAAGACGCGCGCGTGCCACGTGTGCACGATCGAGGACCCGATCGAGGTCGTCCACGAGCCGCTGCGGGCGCAGATCACGCAGCGCGAGGTCGGCACCCACGTCTCGAGCCGCGAGTCTGCGCTTCGCTGGGTCGCGTGCGACGACGCACAGGTCGTCTACGTCGCCGAGATCGCGACGCCGGCCGAGGCGCGTCTCGCTTGCGAGCTCGCCGCTTCGGGCGTGCTCGTGATCGCGGGGGTCGTCGCGAGCGGCGTCGTCGACGCGGTCGAGCGCCTCGCGCGCTCGGATCGCGAGGAGGCGCCGAACGTCCGCGGTCTCCTCGCCGACACGCTCCTCGGCGTCGTCGGCCAACGCCTGCTCCCGGCCGAGGGCAGGTCGTACGTCGTCGCGCACGAGATCCTGCTCGCGACTCCGACGGTCGCGACCGCGATTCGGGAAGGGCACACACCCCAGCTCGTCTCCGTGATGCAGTCCGGCGCTTCGGCCGGGATGCAGACGCACGACATGGCGATCGAGCGGCTGCTCCAGGCCGGGCGCATCAGTGCGGACACCGCGCTCGAGATGGCGGCCGACCGCGAGGTCGTCGCGAAGGTGGTCGCGCGCCTCGCTGGCGGGCGCTCGAAGCCGTCCTGATCCTCAGCGCCCCAGCTCGCGGCGCACACGCGCGCGGAGCGCTTCGACGTCCGGCACGACGACGGCCCCGGCGCGCTCGTCGAGGTTGAGGCCGTACGCGCTGATCGTCGCGAAGAGGGCGACCGGCGGTGCGCCGAGCTGCGCCTCGAGGTCGGCCGTCAGCGCGGCGAGCGGGACGCTCACGCCGCCGCCTTCGGCCGGCGAGCCCCACGTGAGCGCGATCATGAGGACCTGGTGCGCGATCCGCGCCGCGGTCGGGGTCGGGGCGTGCGTCGCGCGCTGCTTCGTGTCCGTCTCGCGGAAGCGGGTCGCGACCGACTTGAGGAGCGTCGCCATCCACGGCTTCAGCGCGGCCATCTCCTGCTCGAGGACGGAGCCGGTGACGACGAGCACGGTCGTGTCCTCGACCGCGACGACGGACGCCGTCCGCGGCCCGTCGGTGAGGATCGCCATCTCTCCGAAGACGTCACCGGGGCCCAGCGTGAGGATGGTCTCGGTGCCCGAAGGAGAGTCACGGCGGACCTCGCACCGGCCGCTCACGATGATGAACGCGGACTGCCCGGGCTCGCCCTCGCGGATGATCGTCGCGCCGGCGGGGAACGCTTCCTGCGGGAACTCGGCGCCTCCGCGCATGAAGCGGATCAAATCCTCGCGGAGCGCGGTGGCCGTCGAATAGCGATCGGCGGGCTCCTTCGCCATCGCGCGGAGCACGATGCGCTCGAGCTCCGGATGGACGGACCCGTCGTTCACGACCTTGCGCGGGCTCGGGAACGAGCCGGACGCCGCGAGGACGAGGGTCTCGTTCCGATCGACGGTCGGGTACGGCGGCCTCCGCGTGAGCAGCTCGTAGAGGAGCGCGCCGAGGAGGAAGACGTCGCTCCGCGCGTCGAGCCGGCTCCGATCGCCGCGCGCCTGCTCGGGCGACATGTAGCAAGGCGTGCCGATGACGGAGTTGTCGGTGTGCGTCGGGCCCGAGCTCCGGTCCTCTCCGGCGCCGGGATGCGAGCTCGGGCCGGCGTCGGGGGTCACGAGACGCGCGATCCCCCAATCCATCAGGTAGACCTGGCCGAACTCGCCGACCATCACGTTCGCAGGCTTGATGTCGCAATGGATGACGCCGCGGCTGTGCGCGAACGCGAGCGCATCACAGACCTTCGTGACGACGTCGAGGAGCGAGTAGAGGACGCTCGCGTCGAGCGGCCCGCGCGGCAGCGTCCGCACGATCGACGCGAGGGTCTGGCCTTCGACCAGCTTCATCGCGAAGTAGAGCCGCTCGGCGTCCCGCTCGCCGATGTCGTAGACCGGTACGATGTGCGGGTGGTCGAGGAGGGCGTTCAACCGCGCTTCGCGGAGGAACATCCGCACGGCCGTCTCGCTCGTACGGAGGTGGTTGTGGAGCGTCTTCAGCGCGACGCGTCGGTCGAGGGCGCGGTCGACCGCGACGTCGATCGCGCCCATCCCGCCGGAGGCGATGCGGGACTCGATGTCGAGCCGCGCGGCAGGGACCTTGCGGATCTCGCCGAGGAGCTCGTCGACGGTCGCAGCCGACGGGACGATGACCTCGGAGAGGCCGGCGGGTGCTCCCGGGAACGTCGTCGGCGCCGTCTGCGGAGCGCCGCGTCCGGAAGGTGGGGCGGACGGAGGGGGTTGCGAGGTCGAAGGGAGCATCACCGTCCCGTCCGCTCGGCGCCGCTCCGGCACCGTCGCGGGCTGATCGCCGGCCGGCCTCGTCGTCGTGCGGTCGGTCCTCGTCATGCCCGCGCCCGCCGCGCGTGGAGGTCGAAGTCGTCCGCGAGACCGCGCGAGAGCGCGAGGGAGACGGCCATGATCGGGAGCTGCGAGTTCACGCCGATGCTGGTCGGGAGGACGCTCCCGTCGATGACGAAGAGGTTCTCGACGTCCCAGGTCTCGCCGGTGGGCTTCACCACGCCGGCCTCGCGCGTCGTGCTCATCCGGGCGGTGCCGAGCGGATGGAACGACATGCACTCGACGCGGCTCGCGGCGAGCGAGTCGCCTTCGAGGAAGGCGAGGTCCTCTCGCTTCGTGATCGGCGGCAGGCCGAAGACGGGGACGAGCACTTCGCGCGCGCCGGCGGCGAAGGCGATCTCGGAGAGGATCTTGATCGCTTCCAGCAACCGCGCCTTGTCGCGCTTGATCATCTTGTAGAGGACGAGCGGCTCGCGCGAGAGCCAGCGGCGCACCTGGCCGCCGCCGTCGTCGTGGACCATCGCGCCGAAGAAGGCGAGGTTCGGGATCTTCTTCACGAGCCGCCGGTGCTCGCGGCCGATGCCGGGGAACGCGGCGGCGAGGACGTTCACCGCCGTGTAGACGCCGTTCAGCCAGATCCCCTTCGAGAGGAAGTGGTCGCTGAAGACGCTCTGGAGCGCGCCGTCCCACCCGTCGACCTGCTCGTCGAAGAGCGCGCCGATCCGCACGGCCGGATGGAGCGTGAGGTGCCGACCGACGTGCCGGGAGGCGAGCCCGCTCCTCCGGAGGAGCACCGGCGTGTGGAGCGAGCCGCAAGCGACGACGACGACCTTCGCGCGGACCTCGAACGGGACGCGCGGCTCGCCGGTCTCGCCGTCGAGGAAGCGGCCGCGGACGCCGCGCGCCTTGCCGCCGGTGATCTCGACGCGCTCGACGAGCGCGTCGGAGAGGATGTGCGCTCCGCGTCGGGTCGCTTCCGGGAGCATCGAGACGTCGACGCTCTGCTTCGCGCCGTGAGGGCACCCGAAGTTGCAGCGCGCGGCGCCGCGACAACCGCGCGTGTTGCGACGCATGCTGTGCATCGGGATCCCGAGCTTGTCGGCGCCTTCGACGAGGAGCTCGGTCGCGCGCGAGCGCATGTGCTCCGGCACCGTCTCGACGTGGATGTCTCGCTCGATCTGCTCGAACGACGGCGCGAGCGCGTCGACGCTCATCCGGTGGAGGCCGAGGTCCTTGTCCCAGCCTCTGAGCACTTCCTCCGGGATCCGGAAGCAGACGCCGCCGGTGAGCACGCTCGAGCCGCCGACGCACTTGCCGGCGAGGAGCGCGATGAGCGGCGTGTCGCCGACGCCCATCGCGACGCCCATCCCGGCCTCGCGTGCCAGGCGGCGGAACGAGTGGGAGGGCGCGAGCGCGCCGTACTCGTGCGGCGCGTAGTGGCCGCCTTCTTCGACGACGAGCACGGAGCGACCGGCACGGGCGAGCTCTCTCGCGACGACGGCGCCGCCGGACCCGGACCCGACGACGACGACGTCGACGTCGGCGAAGAACGGCGCGTTCTGCTCGCGCCCGTGCACGACGGGCAACCGGTCGGCGATCACGTGGCTCGAGGCCGCGGCCATCAGCCGCCAGTATAGGGCCAAAGGCGCGATCCCTGGGTCAGGGAACGGCGCGCCGGTTCTTCAAGACGATCGCCGCGACGATGAGGGCGAAGGCGACGAGCCGGAGCAAGTACACGTAGGGCCGGAATTCGGCGCGCGGATCGGTCAGCGCGAGCACTGCCCAGCACAGCGCGAGCACGCCGAACGCCGCGGAGAAGAGCGCGAAGAAGGTGTCCTGCGTCGAACGCCAGAACTTGAGGAAGAAGAGGCTCGCGACCGCCGAGAGGGCGATCGAGATGCCGGTGAGCATCGTGAGGAGCGGCGTGTAAGGGAGGTCGGTCGTCAGCATCGGTCTCTCCTCACTCCGAATCCCAGACGAGACCCCACACGAGCGCCGCGAGCCCGAGCACGGCCGGCGCGAGGCGCGCGAGCGAGAGATCGACGTCCGGCACGACGACGCGGTCGATGAACAGAAGGACGTTGTTCGCGGCGAGCCCGACGAAGCAGAGCGAGCTCCAGAGGAGCAGGCGGGCGCGCGAGCGGCGATAGCCCCGGACAAGGAGGCCGGCACACAAGAGGCTCGTGAGCGCGCAGAGCGCGTAGACGACTTCAGCCATCGTCGTCCTCCTCCTTCCGGCGGAGCCGGAACGCATCGGCGAACAGGCGAACCTTGTCCGTCGGCTTCGACAGGATCTGCTCGATGACGCGGTAGCGCATCTCCCCGTACGCGCTCGCGAGCGCGTCCACGGCGGATGTCAGCTCTGGCGTCGCCGGCGCGTACGTGAACCGGGGACGGTCGGTCGGCGTCGCCGGCTCCGTGCGCGTGACGAGGTGCGTGGCGTGGAGATCGCCGAGCCTCGCCTCGACGGACGACTCGTTCGTCCGGAGCTCGCGCGCGACGTCGCCGGGGGTCCAAGCCCGCACGGGATCCGTCCGGAGCAGGAGCAGCACCTCGAGCTGCTCCACCGAATGAATGTGGTCGCGTACGAACTGCGCGACCTCGCGCGACAAGGACCGTGAAGACAATCTGACCTCGAAGACCTACCAACTTCGCTCCGAGAAGTCGTTGCCGAGGTGGATCGCAGTGGTCGGGCGTCGCAATTGTTGGAGCTCAAACGAGCTCGCGCTTGCTGTCAGCGCGCGATGGGTAGCCCGCGCGTCCAGCGCTTGCGTTCCGTTCCCGGATACCCCAGCGAACGGAGCTCTTCCTCGTCCTCGTAGAACAGCATCGTCATCACGGTCTTGTAGGCGACGACGAGGAGGGGGAGCTGCGCGACCTTCGAGCGCTCGAGCCGCTCGAGGTGGCGGACGCGTTCCCCGCAGGAGAGCGACTCGAAGGTCCGCATCCGGCCGAAGAGGAGCGGTGACCACCGGATGAGGAAGAGCATCGCGACGAGCCCGAACCGGAGCGTCTTGCTCGCCGGGCTGACGAAGGCATCGAGGTCCTCGACGAAGGCGTCGAGCCGCTCCGCCGGGACGTCCCCGTCCTCGGCGAAGAACGCCTCGGCGAGCGCGCGGGCGGTCTGCTTGCCGCCCGGGCGCAACGTCTTCCGGCGGAAATCGCGCGCCAGCACGGAATCGGCGGGGGTGCGGGGGGAAGGCATCGACGGTCCGATCCGTACATGCAGGCCGACCCGGAGGAAATCCCCATGTACTTCACCGACAGCCACATCCAGATCATGTCTCGCGGCCTTCTCGAGCCCGGCGAGCAGCTCGTCGCCCGCGGCGTCGCCGTCCACGCGCCGTGGTGGACCTTCGGGATCAAGTGGTTCCACAAGACGTTCCTGCTCCTCTCGACCGACCAGCGTCTCGTGATGGTCGAGCACAAGAACGACTTCTGGATGCGCGGTCTCAAGACGGACAAGGTCCACTCGATGCCGTTCAGCCAGGTCTCCGAGCTGAAGGTGAAGGGCCTCTTCCTGAAGAAGAAGCTCCGCGTCGTCGGCCAGTCGAACCACGGTCCGGTGAAGGCGACCTACCGCGTCCCGGGGTGGCTCCTCTCGCCGATCCAGAACAACCTCCAGAACCTGAAGACGATCGAGCAGACGGCCGCCGCGTCCCGGCAGCTCGCCGCTCCCGCGCAGCCGCTCGCGCTCCCGTTCGGCGGCGGCCCCGGGGGACAGACGCTGCCGTCGTACGGCGCGCCCGCGCAGCCGGCCTACGGCGCCCCTCCGTCGCAGGGCTACGGCGCTCCGCCGAGCCTGCCGCCCGTGAACGCGATGGGCTACGCCTCCGTCCCGCCGCCCGCGCCGCAGTCCGCGCAACCGGCCCCGCAGCAGGCGTGGCCGACGCACGGGAATGCCGGAGGCTGGCCGCACGCGTGAGGTACGCTGCGCGGGATGCTCCGCGCGTCTCTGCTCCTCCTGGTCGCGAGCCTCGTCGCGTGCGGAGGTGGCCGTCGAGCCCACCTCCGGCGTCGGGGCTCGACGTGAAGCCGCTTCCGCTGCCGAAGGCGAAGCGGGGGCCGTCGAAGCAGCTGCTCGAGAGCTTTCCCCTCGCGGCCGAGGGCGTCGTCTACGTCGACGCCGAAGGGCTCTACGCGACGCCGGTCGCCGCGGCGATCGCGAAGGCGAGCGCGCCGCTCCTCGCCGCGATGGAGGGCGACCGCGCCTGCGCCACGACGGTCGTGTCGAGCACGAAGGAGCTCGCAGTCGCGACGGCCGGTGACGGCAAGCCCCTGTTCCTCGTCCGCTACGATCCTGCGGCCGAGGGCGCGCTCGTCCCGTGCGTCGCGGTCTGGAAGCGCGACACGAAGCCGACGACCGTCGACGGCGCAAGGAGCGCGTTCGAGGGCGGAGCGGGGAGGGACGTCGAGGTGGCGGCGCTCGGGAGCGGCCTCCTCGCGATCGGGCCGAACGCGGCGGTGCACGCGGCCTTCGGCGGGCACACGGTGGGCCGCTCGAAGCTGTCGCAGGTCGCCCTCGGCGAAGACGAGTACGGCGCGTTCGACGTCCCGATCCCGAACGGCACCGGCCGTGTGTCCGGGGGCCTCGTCGTCACGAAGGAGCGGTCGACGCTCGCCGTGCGCGCCGCGCTGAAGGATCCGGAGGACGCGGCGGGGCTCGAGCAGATGTTCCAGCGCGGCCGGAGCGCGTGGCGCGATCAGCCGAAGGCGCCCGAGGCGCAGCTCTTCGACCGCGTCCTCACCGGCTTCACCTTCGAGCGGAAGGGCGCCACGGTGCAGGCCGCCTACCAGCTCGCGGGATCGCCCGAGGAGCAGGCCCGCGACCTCGCGACGACGGCGACGCTGGCGATCCACGGTGTGCGTCGGTACATCGCGAACGCGAAGCGCGCCGAGGCGAAGAACGCGCTCGGTCGGATCGCGAGGAGCATCGTCGCCGAGTGGGAGCGCGAGGAGGTCGACGCGAAGGGGAAGGTGACCCCGCGGAGGTCGAAGAAGCTCGCCTCGTTCCCTCCGGTGCCGAAGGCGGTGCCACGCGGGGAGAAGGTCCAGACCTCGCCCGAGGACTGGAAGGACTGGGCGCGCCTCCACTTCGAGATGAGCTCGGCGCCGCAGTACTTCCAGTACGAGGTGCGCGCTGCGAAGGACGGCGAGAGCGCGGACGTCCTCGCGCGCGGTGACCTGAACGGCGACGGCAAGACCTCGCTCTTCAAGGTCACGGTGAAGCTCGATCGGAAGAACGACGCGCTCGTCATCGTGCCGAAGGTCGAGGAGACCGACCCGGACGAGTGAGCGTGACCTGTCGAGGTCGGGTGTCCACGCGAGAGGACAGTGTCGCGCGACCCTGATCCGCGTCGCATGACGAGCTTTCTGCCGGAATCGCGGCGTGGTCTGCCGGTTGCTCTGCGACTCCTCCGGAGGTCGCATGCGAAACGCGAAACTGTGGGCTCGTGGAATCTCGGACGACGAGCTCTTGCTCGTCTGTGGTGGAACGGACGACTCCGGGGGAGGCACCGGAAGCGATACGAGCAGCAGCGGGAGCGACAACAGCGCGACCGACGGCAGCATGGGCGGTGGTGACACCGGCGGCGACGGGATGGACGCGTCCGGTGGCGACGCGAGCGGCGGCGATGCGGTGGGGGGCGATGCGAGCGGCGACGCTGCCGACACGAGCCACGAGGGCGGTGACACGACCCACGACGCCGGGATGGACGCGTCGGGGCCAGGGGGTGGGGACACGAGCGACGACGGCGGCGCGGGCGACGCGTCGTCGCACACGGACGACGGCTCGTACGCCGACGAGTCCGGGCGTGGCCTCGCGGCGGACACGACGAACCATGCGGGCGACGCGTCGACACACACCGACGACAGCGGGACGCACACGGACGACGGCTCGTACGCCGACGAGTCCGGGCGTGGCCTCGCGGCGGACACGACGAACCATGCGGGCGACGCGTCGACACACACCGACGACGGCTCGATGCACACCGACGACGGGTCGTACCCGGACGAATCGGGGCGCGGTCTCGCCGCCGACACGACGAACCACGCGGGAGATCCAGACGCGGCTTCGGCGGCGCACGGCGCTTCGAAGGACTACTCGAACGAGGCGCAGCTCGGGCTCGGCACCTTCGGCGCCGCCGTCGACAAGGCGGCGCAGGAGCTCGCCGGCCCCGGCGGGCTCACCGGGGCGGGTACCGCGGTGCGCAGCGGCGTCGGCGCCGCGTTCGGTCTCGCGTACGACATCGTGTCGAAGGACGTGGACTCGTGGGCCGAGCTCGGCGCGGTCGCCGCCAAGAACGGGCTCTCGGCCGCCGTCGCGGCGCCGTTCGAGGTCCTCGGCCCCGCGGTGTCGTACGCGCTCAACGGCGACCTCGGGAAGGTCGCCGACGGGATCTTCGGCACGAACGTCTACGCCGAGGACTACGCGAGCCCGAACCAGACGCCCGTGACCACGACGGTCACGAGCGTCGGTGCGGCCGTCACGGGCATCGTGGAGAACGCGGCGGACATCCCGTCGAACCCGATGGGCGATCCGGACCCGGGCGCCGCCTACTTCAAGTGAGCGGGCTCAGCCCTCGCGACGCATGAAGTCGCTGCCGCCCTGCCGCTCGAGGAACTCCTCGTAGGTGCCGCCGAAGTCGATGACCTTGGCGCCCTTCCCGTCCGGCTGGGGCCGCAGCTCGATGACGCGCGTCGCGAGCTCGCTGACGAAGTGGCGGTCGTGGCTGACGAACACGATCGTGCCCTTGAACATGTCGAGGCCCTCGAGGAGACCCTCGATCGACTCGATGTCGAGGTGGTTCGTCGGCTCGTCGAGCACGAGGACGTTGTGCTGGAGCAGGATGAGCTTCGCGAGGAGGAGGCGGGCGCACTCACCGCCGCTCATCGTCGCCGCCTGCTTCAGACCCGCCTCGCCGCTGAAGAGGAGACGTCCCAGGATGCTCCGGATGTGCTCCTGGGGCTTGAGCGTGTCCCACTGGTACAGCCACTGGAACGCGTTCATCCCCGACGCGGTGCGGTTCAGCGCTTCGTGCGTGTCCTGCGCGAAGTAGCCGACCGACGTCTCGTGGCCCCACCGGATCTCGCCGGTGTCGGCCTTCACGACGTCGTGCTTCGTGTCCTCGTCGAGCTGCGGGAACGCGCCGACCATCAGCTTGAGCAGCGTCGACTTGCCGACGCCGTTCGGCCCGGTGACCGCGATGCGGTCGCCGCGGTTCACGTTCAGGGCGAGGTTCTTGAAGACGACGATCTCCTTGCCGTTCTCGTCCGTGAACGTCTTGCTGACGCCTTCCATCCGGACGACGTCGCGACCCGACGGCTTCTCGAACTCGAACCGGACGAAGGGACGCACGAGCGAGGAGCGCTTCGGGCCCTTCGCCTCGATCTCGTCCTTCAGCTTCTCGATCTGCTTCACGCGCGACTGCGCCTGCTTGCTCTTCGACGCGTGCGAGCCGAAGCGCTGCACGAACTCCTGCAGCTCGGCGACCTTCTTCTTCGCGGTCGCGGCCTGGTTGGCGGCGCGCTGGTTGTTCTCGTACTTCGCGTCGACGAAGTCGGCGTAGTTGCCGGTGTAGACGGTGATCGTCTGGTAGTCGACGTCCGCGATGTGCGTGACGACCTCGTTCAGGAAGTGCCGGTCGTGGCTGACGACGACGAGCGTGCCCTTGAACTCGTTGACGAGGAAGTTCTCGAGCCAGCGGATCGAGTCGAGGTCGAGGTGGTTCGTCGGCTCGTCGAGGAGCAGGACGTCGGGCCGGCCGAAGAGCACCTGCGCGATGAGGACGCGCAGCTTGTAGCCTCCGGCGAGGCTGCTCATCTTCGACTCGTGCTTCTCGGGCGGGATGCCGAGACCGACGAGGAGCTCGGCGGCTTCGCTCTCGGCCATGTAGCCGTTCTCTTCGGCGATGATGCCTTCGAGCTCGCCGAGGCGGATCCCGATCTCGTCCGTGACCTCGCCGGCGAGGAGCTTGTCCTTCTCCTGCATCGCGTCCCACAGGTTCTTGTTCCCCATGATGACGGTGTCGAGGATGCGCTCCTCCTCGTACTCGTAGTGGTTCTGCCGGAGGATGCCGAGGCGGAGGTTGCCCGGGATCGTGATCGAGCCGGTGTCGGTCTCCTCGTAGCCTTCGAGCATCTTGAGGAGGGTCGACTTCCCGGCGCCGTTCGCGCCGGTGAGGCCGTAGCGCTTCCCCGGGTCGAACTGCATCGAGACGTTCTCGAACAGGATCTTCGGGCCGAAACGCTTGGTGACTTTGTCGAGTACGATCACGGGCACGCTCTTAGCACGGCGCGTCACCACCCTGAAGGGCGGCCGTCGCGGAAATGCGCGAGGCTCGGGCCCGCGGAGGGGCCGCCCGGCAAGAGAGCCGGGCCGCCGTCAGAGGCTCAGGCCGGCGGTCGCCATCAGGCCGAGCGCGGCGCCCTCCTTCGCGAACGGGATGTACACGCGCGTGTCGCCGCCGACGAACACGGGCGTGCGTGCGATGAAGTATTGCACCGTCGCGCCGGGGTAGAGGAGGAACGCGGAGTCGGTGTTCGCGGTCGCGGGCAGATTGTTCACCGCATCGACGCTCGTTCGCCGGAGGAGGAGGCCTCCACCGACGTACGGCCGCGCGAGCAAGGGGCCGATCCCGAAGTCGTAGCCGACTTCGGCCGCCGGAATGACGAAGCGCTTGTGCACGTCCGCCGTGCCCGGCGCGGAAGCGTCCGTCGTCTCGCCCGTGTGATAGAGGAACGAACCGCCGACGTAGAAGGGGACGACGTCGAACGTGTAGCCGGCGCGTGCGCCGACGCCGAGGTTCAGATCGTTCGTCGCGTAGCCGAAGAGCGGCGCGGCGGTGACACGCTTGCCTTCGACCTCGCGCCTCTCCTCGGGACGGCTCTCGATGACGTCGCGTCGCGACGGATCGGCAGACGTGATCGTCGCGCGGCCGATCGCGATGTCCGTGTCGTCGTCGCCGTTGACGAGCTCCTGGCCGAGGATCGTCGAGCTGTGGGTCTGCCGGGGCGGCGGAGCTGACGGCTGCATGTACGGCTGCCCTTGCGGGTACTGCGGCTGGGCCTGCGGAGGGTAGGGCTGCTGTTGCTGCTGCTGCTGCTGCCACGGCGGGGCGGGCTGGGCAGTCTGGGCAAACGCCGTCATCGGGAGCGCGACGACGAGAACGACGGCGGACGCGGCACGTTTCGAAGCGAGTCGCATGGAAGGACCTCCTGGGGAGGGGGTGAGCAGCCCGCACGCCAGATGCTGTCGGCGAGGCGCCAACCGCGACCGTGGTCGCCGCTCCACGGTCGAGCGTGGCGTCTTGGTAGCGGCCAAATCCTGGCCTGTGACGGAACGCATCGCGACACGAGGCCGCGTTGATGGAGGGTCGGACCCCCGCTACTTCTGATGCCTCATGCCGCGTGTGCGACCGACGCGCGGGCACCGATCACGGCGGGACGACGAGGCTCCCGCTCGGGAGGAAGACGAGCATCATGGCGACGAAGCAGATCGCGAGCGCACCGGGACAGAAGTCGGCCTCGAAAGGCAAGTCGCGCAGCGCACCTCGCTCCGCTGCACCACGCTCGATGGAGCGCCCGATCGACGCGTCGGTAGCTCCGCCGGACGTACCCGTTTCTCGTAACGGGAACGGGCACGGGAACGGACACGGCAACGGCCATCGCAACGGCAACGGTCATGGTCACGACCGCGGACCGCTCGGCCAGCTCCCGATGGTCGTCAGCGAGTGGGACCGCCTCTCGCCGGAGAGCCGCGCCGAGGTGGAGCACTTCGTCGAGACGCTCAAGGCGGTCAAGCAAGGCGACTTCACCGTTCGCTTCGAGTACGCGAAGAACGGCATCCTCGGCCGCGCCGGCGAGCTCCTCAACGACGTCATCGGCTTGAACGAGCACATGACGAGCGAGCTCACGCGCGTCGGCAAGGTCGTCGGCCAGGAAGGCAAGATGCACGAGCGCGCCTCGGTCGGCGCGGCCCGCGGCGCCTGGGCGACGTCGATGTCGTCGGTCAACCAGCTCATCGCCGACCTCGTGTCGCCGACGAACGAGGTCGCGCGCGTCATCACCGCCGTCGCCCGCGGCGACCTCTCGCAGAAGATGGTCCTCGAGATCGAAGGGCGCCCGGTCCGCGGCGAGTTCCTCCGCATCGGTACGACCGTCAACAGCATGGTCGATCAGCTCAACTCCTTCGCCGCCGAAGTCACCCGCGTCGCGAAGGAAGTCGGTAACGAAGGAAAGCTCGGCGGTCAGGCAGAGGTCAAAGGCGTCTCCGGTACGTGGAAGGACCTCACCGACAACGTCAACGGCCTCGCCGCGAACCTGACCGCCCAGGTCCGTAACATCGCGAAGGTCACCACCGCCGTCGCGAAGGGCGACCTCTCGCAGAAGATCACCGTCGACGCGAAGGGCGAGATCCTCGAGCTGAAGAACACGATCAACGTCATGGTCGATCAGCTCTCGTCCTTCGCCGCGGAAGTCACGCGCGTCGCGAAGGAAGTCGGTAACGAGGGCAAGCTCGGTGGTCAGGCGGACGTCAAGGGCGTCTCCGGTACGTGGAAGGACCTGACGGACAACGTCAACGGCCTCGCCGCGAACCTGACCGCGCAGGTGCGCTCGATCGCGAAGGTCACGACGGCGGTCGCGAACGGAGACCTCTCGCAGAAGATCACCGTCGACGCGCGCGGCGAGATCTACGAGCTGAAGAACACCATCAACACGATGGTCGACACGCTCCGCTCGTTCGCCGCGGAGGTCACCCGCGTCGCGAAGGAAGTCGGTACCGAGGGCAAGCTCGGTGGTCAGGCGGACGTCAAGGGCGTCTACGGCACCTGGAAGGACCTCACCGACAACGTCAACGTCCTCGCGTCGAACCTCACCGTGCAGCTCCGCGACGTGTCGAAGGTAGCGACCGCGATCGCGAACGGCGACCTGACCCAGAAGATCACCGTCGATGTGAAGGGGGAGATCCTCCAGATCAAGGACGTGATCAACAAGATGGTCGACCAGCTGAACAGCTTCTCGACCGAGGTCACGCGCGTCGCGAAGGAGGTCGGCACCGAAGGAAAGCTCGGTGGTCAGGCCGAGGTCCGCGGCGTGAGCGGCACGTGGAAGGACCTCACCGACAACGTGAACGGCCTCGCCGCGAACCTCACCGCGCAGGTCCGTAACATCGCGAAGGTGACGACGGCGGTCGCGAACGGCGACCTCTCCCAGAAGATCACCGTCGACGCGAAGGGCGAGATCCTCGAGCTGAAGAACACGATCAACGTCATGGTCGATCAGCTCTCCTCGTTCGCCGCGGAGGTCACCCGCGTCGCGAAGGAAGTCGGCACCGAGGGCAAGCTCGGCGGCCAGGCGAACGTGAAGGGCGTCAGCGGCACGTGGAAGGACCTGACGGACAACGTCAACGGCCTCGCCTCGAACCTCACGGTGCAGCTCCGCGACGTGTCCGCCGTCGCGACCGCGATCGCGAACGGCGATTTGACCCGGAAGATCACCGTCGACGTCAAGGGCGAGATCCTCCAGATCAAGAACGTCATCAACAGGATGGTCGACCAGCTGAACTCGTTCGCCGCGGAGGTCACCCGCGTCGCGAAGGAAGTCGGCACCGAAGGAAAGCTCGGTGGTCAGGCGGAAGTCCGCGGCGTCAGCGGCACGTGGAAGGACCTGACGGACAACGTCAACGTCCTCGCCGCGAACCTCACGACGCAGGTCCGTAACATCGCGAACGTCACGACGGCGGTCGCGAACGGCGACCTCTCCCAGAAGATCACCGTCGACGCGCGCGGCGAGATCTTCGAGCTGAAGAACACGATCAACGTCATGGTCGATCAGCTCCGGTCGTTCGCCGCGGAGGTCACCCGCGTCGCGAAGGAAGTCGGTACCGAGGGCAAGCTCGGTGGTCAGGCCGACGTCAAGGGGGTCAGCGGCACGTGGAAGGACCTGACGGACAACGTCAACGTCCTCGCCGCGAACCTGACGACGCAGGTCCGTAACATCGCGAAGGTCACGACCGCGGTCGCGAAGGGCGACCTCTCGCAGAAGATCACCGTCGACGCGAAGGGCGAGATCCTCGAGCTGAAGAACACCATCAACACGATGGTCGACAC
>JBDHVE010000119.1:0-29528 GCA_039809485.1 Polyangiaceae bacterium
GTTCTTCGAGGGCCTCAGCTACCCGGAGATCGCCGAGCGCGAAGGCGTCCCGCTCGGGACGATCAAGTCGCGCGCGGCGCGGGCCCTGTCGGCGCTTCGTGACGCGCTCGCGGAAGCAGGGGTCGACATCGAGGCCGTGGCACGGCAGAGTTCAGGATCTCGCGAATGACGATCGAGCTCGACGAAGGCGCCATCACCTCCCGGGTCCGGAAGGGGCCTGCGCTCTACTACGCCTCGGCGCTCCCGAAGGGCGGGGCGAAGGCGATCCTCGGGATCATCCCGGGCTACGCCGACCATGGTGCACGCTACCGCCACGTGATGGGCGCGCTCGCCGAGCACGGGATCGGCTCGGTCGCGATCGACCTCCGTGGTCACGGTCGTGCCGCCGGAGCACGCGGCTTCTGCCACCACTTCGACGAGTTCCTCGACGACGCGCGCGAGCTCCGTGCGCTGCTCGACACGCGCGCGAAGGGGGCGAAGGTCTTCCTCTTCGGCCACAGCTTCGGCGGCGTCGTCGCGACGCTCTCCGCGCTGGACGAGCCGAAGCCGCTCGCGGGCCTCGTCCTCTCGGCGCCCTTCTTCGGCCTCGCGCTCGAGGTGCCGAAGGTGAAGGTCGCGGCGGGGAGGGTGGCGTCGAAGATCTACCCGAAGCTCAGTCTGCCGACGGGCCTCAGCGGCGCGCAGATGACCCACGACGCCGTGCGTGCTCGCGACTACGACAGCGACCCGCTCGTCTTCAAGAACGCAACGGCGCGCTGGTTCACGGAAGTGAGCGAAGCGCAGAAGACGGTGCTCTCACGCGCCGCGAGCCTCGAGATGCCGCTCTACATGGTCTTCGGCGGCTCCGATCCCGTCGCGAGCTTCGCGACCGGCAAGCGCTTCTTCGACGCGGCCGGCAGCCAGGACAAGACCTGGGACCCGCGCGAGGGGCTCTTCCACGAGGTGCTGAACGAGCCGTCGTGGAAGGACATCGCCGAGTCGATCGCGAAGTGGGTCCTCGCGCGGGTGTGAGCGCGGACCCTGAACGCAGAGAAGGGACGCCCGCACGCGGCGAGCGTCCCTCCGATGTCGAGCCCGCGAGGGCTCTACGCGATCACTTGCAGTAGGCGAGGTCGCGGTTCAGCGCCTCGAACGGCGTGCACTTCTGGTTCGCGCCGCAGTTCTGATCCGTGTTGGAGCAGAGGCGGATCTCGGTGTTCGCCGTGCAGCTCGCCGCGCAGCGCGTGCCGCCCTGCTTGAACGCCTGGAGCGCGCCGCACGCCTTCGGGATGTCGGTGTCGAGGTTGTTGCCGATGTTCACCTTGTCGGTGGTCTGGTTGTACCCGACGCCGGTGTAGAGGCAGCAGACCTGGCCCTGTCCGCACTGGTTCTTGTCCGCGCACTCCCAGGTCGTTCCGCCGTCGGAGACCCAAGCGGCGCTCGCCGAGCACGCCGTCTGGCCGCTCGCGCCGAAGTTGTACGGGGCCGCGCCCTGGAGCGCCGCGCCCTTGTTCGCCGCCGGGATGCAGTAGCTCTCGCCGAACGTCTTGCACTTGCCGTTCGCGTCGCGCTCCGCGCAGCCGCCGTTGCAGCAGGTCTCGTCGTTCGAGCAGTAGTTCGGGTTGCCGCTGTCGGGGCCGCCATCGCGCACGAACGAGCAGTAGAAGCTGTTCGCGTTGCTGCGGACCTTCGGCGCGAGCCCGCAGTCGGCGCCGCCGCCATCGGTCAGCGGGGTGCTGCTGTCGCCCGGATCGACCGTGCCGCCGTCGCCCGCCTTGCCGTCGGCCTTCGAGCCGTCGGGCGTCGGGAGCGGCGAATCATCGGCGTTGCCGTTGTCCGTGCCGCACGCGACGGCGAAGAGGGAGCCGCCCGCGAGGAGCGCTCCACCGAGGAAGATGACAGCCTTCCGACCCGACGCAGACGCAAACCAACCCATCGACATCCTCCAAGCGAGCGCGTGCTCCCCGACTCGGGTTCGCACGTATGCGGTCGGCTTCGTGGCCGGCCGCGCAGGCTCTTAGCATGGAGTTCCGAGGTCGTCCGCTCGCGTCACGCGAAATTCACCGTCTCCGTGGCTTTGCGGGGGGCGGATCTGGCTCGACCCAGCCCCAGCGAAGCCGGCGGAAGACCGGCGGAAGGCCACGCCGCCGCCGATAGGCCGCCTCCCGACGCACGATCGCCAAACCGCCCACCGCGGCCGTGGTCGCGAGCGTCAGCCCTGCCACGACGTCGATGAGGTAGTGCCAGCGGAGGAACATCGTCGCGCCGATGATCTGCGAGGCGATGAACGCCATCGGCAGCCACGTGTATCGCCACGGCAGCGCCGCCCGGTGCTGGTAGGCGAAGATCGCGAAGAACGTCGGCGCGGCCGTGTGGAGGCTCGGGAAGATGTCGCGCTGCGCGCCGCCCGCCGCGACGGTCGCCATCACGAGCCGGTAGAAGAGCCCGCCTTCGAGCGGATGGGCGAACTTCCCGTCGAGCAGGTGGTACGGGCCCCAGCCCGACACGAGCAGGTACCCGATGTGCCCGAAGCAGAAGACGATGAAGAGCCCGAGCGCGAAGTGGGCGAGCCTCCGCGTGTTCTTCGCGGCGAACATCATCGGGAGCACGTGCCCCGTGAGCAGGAAGAAGTAGAGGAAGTAGAAGAACGAGAACCACTCCGTCGTGTGCGGCGTGACGAAGCGATCCCACGCGACCGCCGGCTCGACGCCGAAGATGGACAGGTCGAGCGCGAGCAGCTGGGCGTCGCGTTCGTGGGAAGTGACGGCCGGGATGATCTCTCGCAGGTGGAAGTACGAGAGGAAGACGGTCAGCATCGTCGCCATCCGGTAGACGAGGCCGCTCGCGATCGAGTCCTCGCGGAGGATGCCGCCGCGCGACAGGAACAGGCCGGTCGCGAACATCGTGCAGTCGAACGCGACGCGGAGCGCCGCGGGGCCCTTGTCGTGGCCGTCGCCGATCGCGACGGCGATCGCGAGGAGCGTCAGGTACGTCCCGAGCAGCACATCCTGGACGGCGAGCGTCCGCACCATGCGCCGGAGCGCAGCGATCAGCGAGAATCGCTGCATCGCCGCGTCTTCCTCGGACGGAGCGGGGGTCTCGATCTGCGCCAAAACGGATGCCTCGCCGCCCGCGGGCGGCCACCCCCACGTTCTTCCGCGTGGCCGGCCTCGCGTCAACGTCGCGGATCGTGCGGCGACGGATTCCGACCGCGCACCGCGTCAGAGCGTCGCGCTGCCGTACCGGGGACGGCCGCCCCGATCAGTACTCGTTCTGCGCTTTGACGTGGACCTTCACGGGGCCCGGCTTCGCCTTCGCGCAGCACGCGAGGCGGTAACGCGGCGCTTGCGAGCTGATCGCGTCGAGCACGTCGAGCTCTTCGTCCTCCGGCGGCAGGAGGGCATCCTGGCCCTCCAGCACTTCGACGTGGCACGTCGCGCAGCTCGCGCTCCGGCAGGAGAACGGGATCGGCGCCTCGTGATCGTCGCAGAGATCCGCGAGGGCCGCGCCGTTCGGCGCCTCGACCGTGATGCGCCGCTTGCCGTCGCAGGACTCGAAGATGACCGTCGCCATGGGTGGCCCTCTCTTAGCGCCGGGTAGCCCTGCGCAGCAAGATCGCATGTTCGGCGCGCGGACGGTCGCCGAACGCGGCCGCAGATGCTCCGTGGAAGTGCGGTCGAGCTTGGGACGCGCATGCGACAGGAACGAGCAGTCCGCCTGCGCTCGCGACGTCCGCGACGATCTCGTCCGCGCGGAGCGCCTCGGGCCGATCCCCGCGCCGGCTCGGTGCCGTCGCCGAGTCCGCCATGAGGAGCACGATGTCCGCGCCCGGCTTCGTCACGCGCGCGAGCGCGCGGAAGAGGCGGTCGAGCTCGCGCGACCATTCCTCGCGCGCCTCCTCCGGCGTCGCCCGGGCGTAGCTCCGACGCGAGCCCATCTCACCCTCGGCGAGCGGCGTCGCGTCGAGCCCGAGCCAGCGGAGGCGGAGCGCATGGTGCTCGAGATAGTCGTACGTCGCGACGTACGGAGGCGACGTGACGACCGCGTCGATCGACTTGTCCGCGACGTGCGCGAGCTTCGTCGCGTCGTCGAGGAAGACGCGTGCTCGCGGCTTGCGTGCTCCGCCGTTGGCCTCCGCGAGCGCCGCCGCGAACGCGTCGAAGCGCGCGGCGAGGTCGTCGGCCTTCTTCACGAAGAGACGCGCCGGATAGCCGGCCGCGATCCGCTTGGGGACGTGCTCCTGCGAGGTGTCGCCCTTCTTCTGGCTCAACTTCACGAGGATCGCCGAGAGCACGAGACCGAGCTCGGGGCGGTGCTCGGGCGGCGCCTTCGCGATGCCGGCCCGGAGCCCGTCGAGCTCGAGGAGCACGTGCGGCGCGAAGAGCTGGACGTCCTCGTCCGAGAGCCGCTTCGTCGCGCCCAACTTCGCCTTCCGCCGCGCATCCGCGAACGCCGCGACGCCCTTCGCGGCTTCGACGAGCGACTGCGTCTTCGCCGGCGGACGCGCGAACGTCTTCGCGCGCGCGAGCATGACGGCGAGCGGGTTGAGATCGGTGCCGATCGCGTCACGCCCGGCGAGCATCGCCTCGACGAGCACGGTGCCCGATCCGCAGAACGGATCGAGGACGACGCCGCCGGGCGGCGCGAACGCTTCGACGAGCCGCCGCGCCGTGACCGGATGCGCGCGCGCGGGGTAGGCGTGGAAGCCGTGGACGTGCGCGCGGTCGGGGGCGTCCTCCGACTCGTCCGGCTCGACCTCGAGCGCCGCGGAGAGCGCGGCCGCCTCTTCGGCGTCGCCCTGCACGGTGATCTCGCCGCCGATGTTGGTGAGCGACCTTCGTCTCCGGGCAGCGTCCGTCATCCTGCGCGTCCTTTCCGAGCGTCCGCGGACGTCTCGGCCTCTTCTTCGTCGAGCGGCTCCGCCTCGTCCGCGATGCGCACCGGCGGCGCCCCCGTGACGCTGTAGCGGATCTCGGCGTCGTCCCCCACGTCGATCCGCGTGCGCTCGTGGACGGCGAGCTGCGTGAGCAGGCCGTCGGCGCGCGCTTCGGGGATCGACAGCTTCTCCGCGAGCTCCGCGGCGGTGATGCCGTTCGGTTTCGCGGCGGCGAGCGCCTGGGCGGCGGCGCCGAGCGCGCGCTCGTGCGCTTCGTCCGCCGTCTTCGTCGCGCCCGCGACCTGCGATCCCGAGCGGACCGCGAGGAGCGTGGGCGCGAGCGCGAACGCGAGGAAGAACAGCTTCCCGACGAGCGCGGCCGGCCACGCGAGCGCGGCGGCGAGCGTGGCGATCACCGCGACGACGCCCCAGACCCACGCGGCAGCGCGCTTCTTCGTCGCATCCGCCCGCGCCGTCTTCTCCTCCGCGAGCGCCGTGATCGCGGTCTTGCCGCCGAGCCCGCCCGGGAGCCGCGGGCCACCGCAGACGGCGCACACCCACGTGCCAGGCGCCTTCATCTCGATCCGCGCGACGGCCTTGCAGTGCGGGCAGCGATTCGCCTCGCCCTGCGCGTAGCCGCAACGCTCGCAGACCCCGTCACGGACGGGGCCGCCGCCGCAGGCAGGGCACTTGTCGGGCGCGCTCATCGCGCGCCCACTATACCGTCACGGCTTGATGATTTGGGTGCCGGCGGGCGGCGTGAACTTGAAGCGGTCTTCCTTCACGGGGACGTTGACCTTCGGGTTCTCGAAGTCGAACCGGTTCCGGTTGCCCTGGCCGTCGACGATGAGGACGCGCCGCACCTGCGACGTCTGCGAGTCGACGTAGAAGAGGACCTTCGAGTACGCGGGCGTGGCCTCCTTGGGCGTGCCGACGAGCACCTGCCCGCCGGGGAAGCTCATCGCCGCGCCGTCGTAGAGCTCGAAGGCGAACAGGTTGGCGAGCTTCCCGTTGCCCGTGAGGAACGCGAGCGCGGCGGGGTACTGCGACTTGTTCACCTGCTGCTCGAACATCTGCTTGTTCGCAGCCTCGTAGACCTTGAGGACGTTGCCGTCGGAGACGACGCGGTTGTCCTTCGGCTCGGCGTAGACCCAGTCCATCTTGCCGGGCTTCGCGAAGGTCACGGTGCCCTTCGACTGCTTCCGGACGTTGTGCGACTTCACGAAGAACTCCTGCGTGAACTCGCTCTCGAACGATTGGGTCTTGTCGTAGAAGGCCTGGACCTTCGTGACGACGTCGTTCGTCTGCGCGGCCGGCGCCGGCTTGGCCGTGCCCTGGGCGGCGCTGTCGGTCGCTCCCGCGAGCGGAACGGCGAAGGCGACGAGGGCGGCGAGCACGAGCTTCGAGAGGCGACGCATCAGGTTCTCCGGGGTGAACGAGCGACTGCGGAAGAGCTTACGCAGCGGCTCTCCTGCGGGGTCTTAGTACTTGGACGGACGGGGGGCGCGCAATATTGCCGGCCGGCGCACCTTCCTCGGCGCGCGGGCGCGTGTCATGTCGCGGGGTTGACAGGGGGCCGCGGACGCACCTGGCCGAGGACGCGCCCCTGGAGATGGGTGAGCGCGATCGCGAGCGCGTCCGCCGCGTCGGCGCGGGGGGCCTGCGGGAGGCCGAGGATCACACGGACCATCTGCGCGACCTGAGCCTTGTCGGCGCGTCCCGCACCCGTCACCGTCCGCTTCACGCGGGCGGGGGCGTATTCGAACGGCGACACGCCCGCGCGGGCGCAGACGAGCATCGCGACGCCGCGCGCGTGGCCGAGCTTCGCGGCGGCCTGGGCGTCTTTCGCGAAGAAGAGCGACTCGATGCTCGCCTCGTCCGGCGCGTGGGCGCGGATGACGTCCACGAGCTGCGCTTCGATCGCGACGAGGCGCTCGCCGAGCGGGCCCTCGTCCGCGACGGCGATGATGCCGTGCGCGACGTGGACGAGGCGCGTCCCCACCTTGCGGACGACGCCCCAGCCGAAGTTGCGCGTCCCCGGATCGAGCCCGAGGCACACGATGCCGCCCGACGCGGGCTGCGGGGCACGCGTGGTGCTCACGCGAGCTTCGCGAGCTCCTCGTCGGACACGTCGAAGTCGGAATAGACGTACTGGACGTCGTCGTGATCATCGACCGCTTCGGCGAGGTTCAGGAGGACCTCGGCGTCGCGGCCGGTCACCGGCTTCTTCGACTTCGGGATGAAGGCGAGCTGGGAGTGCTTCACCGGGATCTTCGCGCCTTCGAGCGCGTCGAGCACCGTCGAGAGCGCATCGGGCGGCGTCGTCAGCGACCAGAGCTCGCCTTCGTCGCTGTAGTCGTCGGCGCCGGCGCCGACGGCGACTTCCATCAGCTGGTCCTCCGTCGCGGTCGGCTTCTCGAGCTGGATGAGCCCCTTGCGCTCGAACGCCCACGCCGCCGTCCCGGCCGCGCCGAGGACGCCGTTGTGCTTCTCGAAGATCTTCCGGAGCTCGGCGACGGTGCGGTTCCGGTTGTCGGTCTGCCCTTCGACGAGGAAGAGCGTGCCGCCGGGGCCCGTGCCCTCGTAGACGACCTCTTCGTAGGCCGCGCCCTCGATCTCGCCCGTCCCGCGCTTGATCGCGTTCTTGATCGTGTCGCCGGGCATCGACTGACCCTTGGCGTCCGCGATCGCCTTGCGGAGGCGCGGGTTACCCGACGGGTCGCCGCCGCCCATGCGGGCCGCGACCGTGAGCTCCTTGATCAGCTTCGTGAAGAGCTTTCCGCGCTTCGCGTCGAGCGCGCCCTTCTTGTGCTTGATCGTCGCCCATTTGGAGTGGCCGCTCATGGTGAGCGAGCACGCTAATCAAGGGGCGGCGCGGCGGCAAGGACCGGCGGACGTTCCGGCTCGGGTCTTCCGTCGGAGAGAGAAGAGAACAGGAAACAGGGAACTGGCAACTGGCAACGGGCAATGAACGGCGGAGCGAGGCGGCGTGGCTCTCTCCATCGCCAGTTGCCCGTTTCCTGTTTCCTGTTCTCTCCCTCTCGAGGCCGGCGCGAGGACGAAGGGGGAGAAATGGCGGAAGCCCCGCGCTCTTGCGAGCAGCGGGGCTTCGACTCACGGAAGACGGAGGACGTTCTGTCAGAGCAGTTCGTCCGTCGTTACCGTGAACTCGAGGCGTCCCGTCGTCTGCGCCGGGTTGGCGGCGTCGTAGTTCTGGGTCGCGCCGACGAACACCGTGACCGTCGCGCCGGGGGCGATGACGACGCCATCGAGCTTCGAGCCGTAGGTGAAGCCCTTCGTGCACGTCTTGCGCGCGCTGAGGTCGGTCGGCGACTGGACGCCGTCGTAGGCGGCGAGCGTCGTCGAGATGTTCGTGCCGCCGGCCGCCGCCGCCGTCGCGATCGTGACCTTCGCGGCCTTCGTGCCCGGGTTACGGACGGTGAGGTACTGGTACGGCGCGGTCGGCGCTGCGCCGTAGGCCGGGATGCTCGCGTTCGGGCACGAGCCGGAGAGACGCGGCATCACCTGACCGGACTTGAGGATCGCGTAGGTGCTGTTGACCTGGCCGGGCGTCGGGGGGACGCGGACCATCGTCGGAGGCGCCGAGCACGCGTCCGAGAAGTTCGGGTACTGGCAGGTCTCCGAGCACGTGCGGCTCCGGAAGAGATCCTTGCCGCAGCTCGCCGTCGTCAGCTCGACGCCGCCCGGCGTGCAGCTGTTCGCCGGCTCGCCGACGCAGGCCGCGGCCGGCCACGAGCAGAACGCATCGCAGGTGATCGTGCGCTTGCCGCAGTTGCCGCAGGCTTCCTCTTTCACGGTGCCCGGCGTGCACTCGCCGGTCTCGCCCTCGCACGGGCCGTACTCGCTGACCTTGCCGTTCGCTTCGCAGAGCGCCGACTGGGTCCCGCACGCACCGCACTGGCGCGTGAACTCCTGGCTCGGCGTCGTGCACGTGTCACCCGGCGCGGGCGGCGGCGGACCGGCATCGACCGGCGGCGCCGGCGGCTTCGGCTTCTTGCCAGCGTCCTTCGGCGCGCCCGCGTCGACCGGCGCGGGGGCCGGGGTCGGCGTGCTCGGCGGAGGGAGCTGCGCGCCCTGGTCCGTCGGCTCCGTCGGCTCGAGCGCCAGGCCCGAGGCGTCGTTGTTCCCGTTTGCGCTGCATCCGATGAATGCAGCCGCCGCGAAACAACCCGCGCCGACGATCGCCATCCAACCCTTGCGCTGACCCATGGTGCGTTCCCTTTCGAGCGCTCCGCCTCACCGCGGCGCTCGCCGGGCGGTCTAGCAGTCGAAGGCGACCGTGCAAGGTGATATGTGACGATGTAGGTGGATGCGTGCTGGAAGCCTCGATCAGCCGGGCGACGGAAGTCGCACGGGTCGGTCGAGATTCAGAAGGAAATCCGACGTTTCCGCGCCGCCGTCGATCTCC
Organism: Polyangiaceae bacterium; assembly: GCA_039809485.1. Lineage (GTDB taxonomy): Bacteria > Myxococcota_A > Polyangia > Polyangiales > Polyangiaceae > Labilithrix. The sequence continues at coordinate 9,285 of JBDHVE010000119.1, forward strand.
TGTTCGTTCGCGAGGAGCCCGCGCGCAAAGAGCTCGTAACCGCGATGACTCTCCGCGACCCAGTCGTACTCGGCCTGGTGGAGGGGGACGACCTGGACGAAACCGACGTCGCCGCGGGACCGGAGGATGTCCGGCAGGTTCCAGCGATCGAGCGCGGCCTTCGGGGTGAGCGTCGAGGGCTCGAACCCCTCCTCCGAGTGCCGGTACGGGCGGAGCCCCGAGATCACGAGCTCGGGGACCGGCGGGACGAGCAAGGCGCACGGCATCCCGTCGACGAGCGGGAGATCCTCGAGGGCATCCCCCATCCCGAACGAGGCACCGTCCTTCACCATCGCCTCGCGGAACTCGACGGCCGCGGCGAGGAACGTGTACGCCGCCGGCGCGAGCGCATCCGGGGGGCCGTAGAACGCGAAGGCGAGCTCCGTGCGCGGGAAGCACCAGATGCGCGGGAGCGGCTGCTCGTAACGCCAGAGGCCCGCCGTCGCGAGGCAGCACACGGTCGGCGCCTCCTCGTCCCACTTGAACGTCCACGCGGCGACGGTGATCGTCGCGTGGTCGTCGATCTCCGCTTCGGTGAGGAGGGGAGCGATCTTCGCCCAGCCGAGCGACTCGACCGTCGGGCTCGACAGATACGCTTCGACGACGGCGCCGGGAGCGTGCTTGAGATCGAACAGCTCGGTCATGGCGTGCTCGAGGGAGGCGTCACGCGCGTGCTCGCCCGGAACGCATCGTCTGCGCGCCTCGCCTGGGCGACGAAGTCGTCGTACCGATCGCGGGCGACAGTGCCGGTCGTCACGTCCAACGTGAAGTCCTCCTCTACGGTGTACCCCGAAACGGTCAGCTTGCGCTGCGCGGCGAGCAGGGGCCCCTTGCCCTCGAACGGACCGGGCAGACGGGCGACCTTCGCGTTCTGCGGGAGATCGACGCGCCGGCGCACGTGGTACTGCGTCGCGCGGTTGATCGCGAGCGCGTTCTCGCGCGCGCCGTGGGTCGCGTACGTCGCCGCGAGCGTCGTGGCGTAGGGCCGCGGAAAGACGTAGTGGATCGGGTCGAGGCCGGGGAGGACCCAGGTGCGCGAGCCCGCCTTCTGACCTTCGACCTGGGCGTAGCCCGGGATCGAGAGCTCGGCGCGCATCGCGACCTGCCAGCTCCCCTCCGTCGACGAGAGCTCGACCTTCTCGACCGTCGCCATCGGCACCCACGCGAGCGCGATCCCGCGGAGCGCGCGCTGCCGCTCGAGCCCGACGATGCGCACGAGCGCCTCGGCGAGGTCCTGCGCCGCGCGCCCGCGGAGAAGCACGGTGAGCACCCCCTTCGCGTTGCCGTCGTTGTCGAGGGCGAGGCGGATGTCGACTTCGTCGCGCTCGCCTTCGCCGAACACCGACGGAGGCAGGGGCGCGATCCGGCCGTCCTCGAAGAGGGCGTTCCGCCCGCGGAGCTCGGGAGAGACCTTCCCCGCCGGGAGCGGCGGGCCGGGCACGTCCGCGTCGATCCACACGTCGGTGCCGGGCGAGAACTGCGAGGCGTTCGGCTTCGAGCGATTCACGTGCACGACCGCGAGCGGGTGCATGAAGCGGCCGGCGTGAGGAGGGAAGTCGGGGCTGTTCGAGTACGGCTCGTTCTCCGCGACGACGATGTCGACCTGCTCACCGAGGAGGCGGAGCGCCTTCGCGACGAGCCAGGTGCGGCTGCCCTCGTGCGTGACGAGGCTCGCGCGCGCGGTCTGGGTCGCGGCGCCGGAGGGACGACCGAAGTCGACGTCGGCGAGCACCATCCCCGAAGCTTCCTTGATCGCTTGACCCGAGGCGGTGACGACGGCTGCGACGCGCTCGGCGCCGGTCTTGCCCTTCGCGCTCTCCTCGGCCCAGGCGCGGATCTCGGGATCGTCGGCGTCCATCGCGTTGACCGTGTCGCGGAGCTGCGTCGCGACGTCGTTCCACGTCGTCGTCGCGAAGCTCACCGCGACGTTGCGGTCCATCTTCGGCACGCCCATCTCGAGGCGACGCACCGGACGGTTCTCGATCTTCCAGGAGAGGATGCGGCGGCCGCCCTCGACCTTGTCCTGCGGCTTGCCGAGGAGGTCGTGGCTCCAGAGCGCGCCCTTCAACGAGGTCGGCAGACGGATCTCGATCCGCGCGTCACGCACGGTGGTGCGCTCGGGGAGCATGTCCGGCGTGTCGATCCCGATGTTGCCGGTCTCGCCCGGAATGCCGAAGCCCTCGTAGATCGCCTCGACCGCATCGCCCGCCTCTAGCTGCGAGAGATCGGCGTGCGACTGGGCGGCCATCGGCGTCCGATCGGGGAGGATGACGCGTCCGTCCTTCTTGAAGATGCGGCGACGGAGGACGCGGGTGGTCTCGCGGCCGTGGAGCATCGGCGCGGCCGCCTGGGCGTTGCTCTCGACGTCGGTCGTGCCCATCACGCGGCGGACGTCGAGCATGACGAAGCGGACGAGGCCGCTCGGGGCGATGTCGTAGCGCTCGTCGTGCGCGAGCACGACGGTGGCCGCGTTCGCGAGCTCGTTCTTCGTCGTCGCCTCGGCGGTGACCTTCTCGGCGACCCCTTCGAACGCAGCGAGCGGGTCCTCTCCGGAGGCGCGCAGCATGCCGGGGAGCGCCTGCGGGGCGTCGCGCGAGACGGGGGCCTGCGCGAGCAGCTCCGGGATCCCTGCCTTGCCCTTCACGGCGAAGGTGGACGAGAGCGTGCGGTCGCCGGGGTTCATCTTCGCGAGGAGCGCCGCGACGCGCGCGGTGTCGCCGACCTCGAGCGCGTTGCGGACCGAGCTCGCGAGGAACGCCTGGTCGGCGCCCGCGAGCGCGCGGAGCCGTTCGAGCTCCTTCTCGGCGCCGGCGCGGTCGCCGACGGCGACGAGCGCGTCGTGGCATTCGAGGCTCGACCGGTCGAGGAGCGCCTTGTCCCGGCACTCGAACTGGACGGCTTCGTGCGACGTGCGCTCGAAGGCCGCGCGCTCGGCGCGGACGAGGAGCGTCGTGCCGGAGAGAGCCTCCTTCGCGCGGTCGTAGGCGTAGCGCGCGCGATCGCGCAGGCCTTCGCGGCCGGCGACGATCGCTTCCATCGCGTCGAGGACGCCCGGAGCGCTCACCGCGGCGGACTTCGCGCGGAGCTGCTCGAGATCGGAGAGCGTCTCGAGGTTCGCCTCCGCGCGCCCGCGACGGACGCCGGCGAGCTCGGCGTGGGCGGCGACGGCCTCCCATGCGCCCGGCCACGCCTCGAGCACGCGCTCGTAGGCCGCGCGCGCGCGCTCGCTCGCCTTCACGTTCGGGAGGTCACGCGCCTGGACGACCGCGCGTCCGTAGGCGAGGAGGAGGGCCGGCGCCGCTTCCGTCCGCGCGGCGGCGGGCTGGAGGAGCGACTCCGCGCGTCGGCTCTGGTCGGCCGCGAGCGCGCCGAGGGCGAAGGCGAGACGGGCGTCGTCGTCCTTCGGCTCCGGCTCGGGGAGGGGAGCCGCGCTCGTCACGCGCGAGGTCGCGCGCTCGCCCGTCTTCGGAGCGTGCGTCTTCAGCGGCGAGCCGCCTGCGTCCCAGACCCCGAGCTGCAGCGTGCTGCGGTCGGAGTCCATCCCGACCTTGACGACGAGCCGGATCGTGCCCGGCTTCTCGACCGTCACACGTGCGAGCTTGCGCACGTGTCCGGCGCCGTCCTGGAGCGTGCGCGTGACGAGCGCGCGCGTTCCGCTCCGGAGAACGGCGGTGCTCGGCGACGAGAGCCCGACGCCGATCGTGCCGGCCTTCGGGACCTCGACGTCGACGACCACCGCACGAACGCCACGCACGGGCGACGACGCGTGGAGCGGCAGGTGACAGCCGGCCGCCGCGACCGCGAGCGGGCGGGGGCCGGGCGTGAACGGACCCGCGGCCGGCAGCTCGCCGGGCATCGGCGTGGAGTCGCCGCTCAGGGCGTCGTTCGTCTCGAACGTGCCGGTGACCGTCGCGAAGCCGAGCGGGCCGATGACGAGCGCCTCGCGCACGCAGCCGGTCTCCGCCCGGCGGCTGGTCGCAGACGACACGTCGCCGGTGCGCTCGGCGAGGGCGAGCCGCGCTTCGGCGACGAGCGAGCGCGCGAAGGGCCCCTCCGCGTTCGCCTGGATCTTCGCGAGGCGCGCTTCGACCGAGCCGCCCTGCTTCCCGAGCTGCGCCTCGGGCACGCGGTCGGCGAGCGCGCTCGCGCGCTGGCCGGTGAGCGCGTCGACCGGGCGATGGACGAGCGCGTCGAGCGACGCCATCACGACCGGGACGCTCGCGGGATCCTCGGGCGAGGACGCCGCGGAGGCGAGCGCACGCGTGTAGAGGTCGACTGCCTTCTCCGGCGAGCCGACCGCCTCCTCCTTGAATGCGGTCGCGAGCGCGCCGGTGAGATCACCGCCGCCCTTCGGCGAGGTGACCTGCTTGTCCTGACCACCGCAGGCGCTCGCGACGATCGCCGTGACGACGACGAGAGCTGCGCGAGGGGAGAGCATCTTCTTCACTTGGCCTCCACGAGGCGCACTTCCTTGTGCATGAGCGCGTCGACCTGCTGGATCCACGCTCGCCACGCGCCGTAACGCTCGACCGGGATGCGATGGAGGTCGAATACGAGGCGACGCTTGATCGTGAGCACGCGCGGGTTCTTCGCGTCCTTCGCGACCTCGAGATGGGCGCGCCCGAAGTCCTTGCCGTCGGCGTCGCCGCCGGGCGGGAGCTCGCCCCACGCGTAGCCTGCCGGCGCGATGACCCGGAGCGTGCGGTTCTGGTGGCTCGGGGCGAGATGCGGCGGGAGCTCGACGGGGAGCGTGCGCGTCGCGAGCGGCGCGAGGTTCGAGCCGAGCGTGTTGCTCGGCGAGAGCGGCAGGACGAGGTCCTTTCCCTCGCGACGCGCGATGTTGCGCGAGCTCGCCTTGTACTTCACGACGGCCTGCCCGGAGGCGAGGTCGCCCTTGAAGTCGATGTTCTTGTCGACGTCGATCGTGGAGAACCACGGCGCGACGAGCGCGTCCTCGACGTACTGCGCGCGGGCCTCCGCCTGCGAGAGGTTCGTGCGGAGCCAGAACGCGGCGTCGCCGGAGTGCTTCTCCTCGCCGGTGAGCTGACCGGAGCCGTCGACGCCGACGTCGAGGGTCCAGCTCACGTCCGCACCGTGGTCGTCGGGCGAGCTCGACGGGAGCTGCACGATCTCGGCCGGGCCGTTGTCCATCCGGAGCGCGACGGCGCGGGCGTCCATCGACGGAAGCGGCCCGAGCCGCGACTGCGGGCTCGTCGCGTCGAGGTACGTCCCGCCGTTCGGACCGGGGAGGAACGCGATGCCGTGGTCGAACATCGGGACGGCCACGTTCTTCGCGAGGAGCACCGAGGGCTGCCCGGTCATGCGCGTCTGCACCATGACCTCCTGCGCTTCGATCCCGATCGCGCGGAGGAGGGTGATGAGGAGGATCGCCTTGTCGTCGCAGTCGCCCTCGCGGCGCGCGAGGAGCTGCTGCGGGCGGTTCGGCAGCCACCACTCGCCCGAGACGTAGTTCACGTAGCGGATGTCGTCGGCGACGAACTCGAAGAGGGCGCGGAGCTTCTCCTCGCGCGTGCGCTTGCCCTTGGTGAGGTCGGCCGCGATCCGGCGCACTTCCTCGTCCGGCTCGGTGAAGCCGCGGACGGCCTCGCCGTACCACTTGCGGAAGTCGGCCCAGCTCTTGAACGTCGAGCCGACGATGACGGGCGCGATCTCCGACGTGTGCGGCGCGAGCGGTTCCTCCGGGACGACGAGCGGGTTGTCCCAGACCATCCGCAGGATCTTCGCGCCGTGCTCGTCCTTCTCCTCGCGGCGGTACGGGGCGGCCTTGTCGTGGATCACGTCGACGTAGAGCGGGTGCCCCGGCACCGTCTCGACGACGACCTCGTTGTAGAGGAGGGGATGGCTCGCGGGCGCGCCCGCGTAGTCCATGAACGTGAAGGGCGCGTCGCCGCGGCCGCCGACGGCGGTGCTCGTCCACTGGCGGATGACGACCTCGACGGTGTCGCCGGCCTCGAGATCCGGCCAGCGGATTCGCGGGCGCGCGCCGTCGTTGTGCTCCTCGCTCGGGAACGCGACCGCACCGCTCTTCTTGTGGACGCGTGCCTTCAGGATCTCGGTGAGATCGCCCTCCGGCGGGATCGGCTCGAAGAGCTCCTGCTGCGTGCGCGGGGCGATGACGATCTCGCGCGCGTACTGGATGAGCTGCGAGACGCGGTTGTCCTCGTGCATCTTCACCGCGCGGAGCCAGTGGAGCTCGCGATCGGCCACGTCGGGCGCGCCGCTCGCGGGCACGCCCTTCCGGCGCGCGAGGATCGTCGTGATCGGCGTGAGCCAGCGCTCGTCGTCGCGCGCTTCGTGGCTCGCGACCTGCGTCGTGCCGGCCTGCGGCTTCGCGAAGCGGAGGGCGAGCTCGGCGCGGTACTTCGCGTCGCCCGGCGAGAGCTCGCGGGCGCGGCGGAGGGCGACGAAGACGAGCTTCCCGTCGTTCGAGGTGGGCACGTTCGCGTCCTTCGACGCAGCGGCGAGCTCGCGCGCGAAGCCGGCCCACGCCTCGGGGCGGTTCGGCGCCCACTTGCACGTCTGGCGATAGAGCTCGGCGGCGACGTCGTGCGCGCCCGCCTGCGCGACGCGGGCGGCGACGGAGAGCGCTTCGTCGGCGTCCTCGATCCCGCCTTCGAACGCATCGCGCGCCGACTTCACGACCTCCTCCTTGCCGCGCGTGTCCATCGCGTCGACCTGGAGGTCACCGCGGATCCCGCGCCGCGCGAGCTCGTCGACGACGTCGTTCCAGGTCTTCACGTCGTGCGTGCGCGCGAGCCCGGACAGCTGGAAGAGGAGCGCATCGGGGAGCGTCTTGCCCGACTCGCGGAACGCCGCGGCGAGCTCGCGCGTCGCCTGGATCTCGAGCGCGTCGAGGCGGAGGGCACGGGCGATCTGCGCGCGGAGCAGGAGCGCGTCCGCGTCCTTGGCGACGTCGAGCTTGGCGCCTCGCGCGGTCGCGATCGCCCAGTCGGGCATCTCGGTCTCGAGGTGGAGGTCGACGAGGCGGCGGTCGACGAACGCACGCGTCACCGCGTCGTTGTTCTTCTCGGCGAGCTTGCGCGCCTGCTGGAGGCGCGCGCTCTTGTTCGCGCCGGACGGGGACACCCAGCCGGCCATCGCGAGGCGGTCGGCGTCGAGGTCCTTCGCCTGGAGATAGGCGTCGAGCTGGCCGGGAGCACGCGGACTCTTCATGTCGTCGGCGCCGGCGAGGGTGCGCACGATCGCGGCGTTCAGGAGCGCGTCGGGAGAGCCCTTCCCGGTGACGCTGCGCGTGAGCGGCGTCGTGAGCGCGGTGCTCTTCGCCTTGCCCCACGTGATGCTCTCGCCGGGCTTCGTGGCGAGGTCGGACGTGTGCGGGAGCGCGAGTGGCGCGCCCTTCTCGTCGGTGATGCGGAAGCGGACGATGCCGACGTCCTCGAGCGCGCCGGTGCAGACCTTCGCGGCGACGACGTGCGGTCCGGGCGTCGCCTCGACGCGCGCGGCGAGCCGGTCGAAGATCCCGTACTCGTGGACGTCCTCGCTCTTCGCGAGGTCGGCGCCGTCGAACGTGAGGCGCGCCTGGCCGCTCGCCTTGAGGCGGACCACGATGGGACGCGCGGCCTCCACCTTGATCTTGCTCGCGACGAAGGTGCAGCTCTCCTTGCGCGGGTGGATGAAGAGGTCGAGCGGCACGCCGACGGCCTGCGAGAACGTCTTCGGCACCGTGCGCCACGCGACCTCGACCGAACCCCACGAGTAGAGCGTCTTCGGATCGCCGAAGCCGCCCTTCGCGATCGTGTCGGGCGACTCGGGGCCGTCGTGCGCGTCGAGGCCGCCGCCCGTGTCGCGGAACGGGCCGAGGATCGCGACGTCGGTGAGGATGCCGAGCGCGCGCGCCTTCGGCTCACCGGCGATCGTGCCTTCGTCGGCGGAGCGACTGCGCGCGAGGACGAGCGCTTCGTTGCGGAGCTCCTCGCTGCCCGCGGCGTTCGCGATGGACGTCAGCGCCGTCGCCGCCCGTCCCTGCGCCGCGCGGCTCCGGAGATGCGAGATGCCGGCGAGCGCGGCGACCCGGTCCGCCTCCGTCGCCTTCGGCGCGACCGCGCGCTTCTCGAGCGCGGCGATGATCGCGTCCGGCGTCTCTCCGGTGAAGCGAAGGCTCTCCGTCACCGCCGCGTTCACCGGCGCGGACGTCGCGTGCTGCGCGTGGAGCTCGCTGCCGGCGAGCGCCGGTACCAGGAACAGGACTGCGAGCCCGAGCGTGCGGAGCGAACGACGTGACCGGGCTTCCGACGAAAGCGGAATCATCGGCCGCCACTCTAGTTGCGTAGGCATGATGCTCGCCACGGAAACGGCGGAGGGACGAGGAGCTTGCGGTTCTGGACGGATGGGCCATGCTGGGGCCCGAGTTTCGTCCGGCTCGCACCTTGAACCACATGCGAAAGCGTTTCACGGAAGACGCGCCGCTCCCGCGCTTCACGCTCTCGTCGGAGAGCGAGGCGGAGGAGATGGCGGACAAGACCGAAGCCGCCGAGACGTCGAAGCGGCCCTCGCTCACGCCGCGCGCCGCGCGTCACGTCATGCGTGTCCGGCCGAAGATCGACTCGACGGAAGAGATCGAGGTGCAGGACATCCTGCTCGAGGCGTACGTCGAAGAGCCCGCCCCTCGCGCCGCGGTCCCGCCTCCGGCGGTGACGAAGCGCGAAGCGGGACCGAGCCGGGCGAAGGCGGAGGACGTCGACGCGCTCCTCGCCTCGGTCCGCGTCCCGACCGCGAACCCGTTCATGGTGCCCGGCGTCGCGCGTGCGCCGTTCGCGACGCCGACGCCGTCGCCGTGGTCGGAGCTTCCGCCCGCGAGCCAGGAGGTGCCGAGCGTCGCGCCGGTCGTCGTCTCCGGATCGACGCTCTGGCCCTCGGCTGGGCTCGCGCACGTGACCCCGCCCAGCGGGGCGGTCTCCGTTCCGGCCCCGGCGCCCGTGGTGCCCGCCCGGCGACGCAGTGCGCTCGCGACGTTCGCGTGGAGCGCGCTCCTGCTCGTCGTCGGCGTCGCGATCGGCGCCGCGCTCATGCTGCGTCTTCCTCCCGGCACGGCGACGCGCGCGCTCGAGGCCGCGCGCACCCGCCTCCACCCGACCACGCCGGTCGCGGCGGCGCCACCCGCGCCGCCGGTGGTCACCCTTCCGAGCGCGGCGGCGCCGGTCACGGCACCGAGCGCGGTCCCCGCTCCGACCTCGTCCGTCGTCACGATGCCGGCCTCCGCGCTGCCGGCCCCGGCGATCCCGGCGGGGAAGGGGCGCGTCACGCTCCCGGCCTATGCGCGCGGGCACCGTGTGTTCGTCGACGGCGTCGCGCTGCCGACGACGGAGGGCGACGTGCTCCTCCGGTGCGGTCGTCGTTCGCTCCGGATCGGCTCCGGCGGCAAGGGACGCGAGATCGACGTGCCCTGCGGCGGTCAGCTCGTCGTTCCCTGATCCGTTCGCTACGCTTCCGGGATGCCGGACGAGCAAGAGTGGCTGTCGGTTCGTCGGTTCGAGGGCCCGATGGAGGCCGAGATGGCGCGCGCGTTCCTCGTCGAGCACGGGATCCGCGCCATGCTGAAGGGCCCGAGCACGACGACGCATTCGTTGATGCGCTTCGCGGGCCACGCGGAAGTGCATCTGCTCGTGCGTCGTGAAGAGCTCGAGGAGGCGAGGGACGCGCTCGCGGCGCTCGCGCCCGAGACCACGGAGCTCCCGTTCCGCGGGCCCGTGCCGCGGGGCGACGTCCGGAACGAAGGGCCCGCCGCGACGGAGGCTCGTCCGTCGGGGCCGCGTCCGCGGAACGTGGTCGCCGTGCTCGTCGCGTCGTCGGTCCTCCCGATCGCGGCCGCGCACCTCGCCCAGGGCTGCCGGGGCGAGGTCGTGACGCGCCGCCGCGCGACCCCGGATTTCGCGCTCGCCCCCGCGGCGGCGGAGGAGCCGCTGCCGCCCGCGTTCGCGCGGGAGCCCTCCTTCGGCCCGACGCAGCGCTGACGCTTCCAAGCGGCTCGTTCCCCGTGCTAGTGACGGACCTCCGATTCTGTAGGAGGTTTCGCGCATGTCCGCACTGCAGGGCCAGCCGATCACGATGGGCGCCGGGAACAAGCTGAACGTTCCCGACAATCCGATCATCCCGTTCATCGAAGGCGACGGCACCGGTCGCGACATCTGGCGCGCGAGCGTCCGCGTCTTCGACGCCGCCGTCGAGAAGGCGTACGGCGGCAAGAAGAAGATCGCCTGGCACGAGGTCTATGCCGGCGAGAAGGCGTTCCAGAAGTTCAACAACTGGCTCCCGGACCAGACGATCGAGGACTTCCGCAAGTACCTCGTCGGCATCAAGGGCCCGCTCACGACGCCGATCGGCGGCGGCATCCGCTCGCTGAACGTCGCGCTCCGCCAGCTCCTCGACCTCTACGTCTGCCTCCGTCCGGTGCGCTGGTTCAACGGCGTGCCGAGCCCGGTGAAGCGTCCGCAGGACGTCGACATGGTGATCTTCCGCGAGAACACGGAAGACATCTACGCGGGCATCGAGTTCGAGGCGAAGTCGCCCGAAGCGCAGAAGATCCTCGCCTTCCTCGAGAAGGAGTTCCCGAAGGACTACAAGAAGATCCGCTTCCCGGCCTCGACCGGCATCGGCATCAAGCCGGTCAGCCTCGAGGGCACCGAGCGCCTCGTGCGTTCGGCGATCGAGTACGCGATCGCGAACAAGCGCAAGAGCGTCACGTTCGTCCACAAGGGCAACATCATGAAGTTCACCGAAGGTGCCTTCATGAAGTGGGGCTACGCGCTCGCCGAGCGCGAGTTCGGCGATCAGGTCTACACCTGGGGCCAGTGGGAGAAGACGAAGGAAGCGAAGGGCGAGGACGCCGCCAACGCGGAGCAGAAGGAGCAGCTCGGCAAGGGCAAGGTCCTGATCAAGGACGCCATCGCCGACATCACGCTCCAGCAGGTGCTCACGCGCGCGAAGGAGTTCGACGTCATCGCGACCCTGAACCTCAACGGCGACTACCTCTCCGACGCGCTCGCCGCGCAGGTCGGCGGTATCGGCATCGCGCCGGGCGGCAACATCAACTACGTCACGGGCCACGCCATCTTCGAGGCGACGCACGGCACCGCGCCGAAGTACGCCGACCTCGACAAGGTGAACCCGGGCAGCGTCGTCCTCTCGGGCGAGATGATGCTCCGCCACATGGGCTGGGTCGAAGCGGCCGACCTCATCATCAAGGGGATGGACGGCGCCATCGCGAGCAAGAAGGTCACCTACGACTTCGCTCGCCTGATGGAAGGCGCGACCGAGATCAAGTGCAGCCAGTTCGGCGACAACCTGATCGCGCACATGTGAGCGCGGCGCGAGAGCGCTGAACGCGAGGCCCGCGGACCAAGCCGTCCGCGGGCCTTTTCGTTCGTGGCGCGCGGCGCGGGGGAGTCCGTTACGATGGGGGCGTGCGCGCTCGGCTCGTCACCATGGCGCTCGGCGCCGTCCTGGTCGCGGCGTGCTCGCTGACGAGTGGGCTCGGCGGGTTGAGCGGCGCGCCGCCGGAGACGGAAGGCGACGCGGCGGTGGTCGACGGCGGTGTGATGCCGGCGAGCGACGCCGGCGGCTCTCGGCCGAGCGACGCCGCGCCCGAAGCGGCGCCTCCGGTCGATGCGGGGCCCGACGCCGCCCCTCCGAACCTCTATCCGTCCGGCACGTTCGAGCTCGGCTGCAAGGGCTCGAGCTACAACAGCACGCTCGCGGAAGACCCGACGGCGCGAACGGGCGCCAAGTCGTGCCGCGTCTGCTCGAACAACTCCCCGCCGGGAGGCGACGTCTTCACGATCGACGAGGAGGTGCCGCTCGCGTCGCCGCCCGTTGCCGGGCAGCGCTATCGCGTCGAAGCGTGGGTCCGCACCGCGCCGGGCGCTACGGCACCGGCAGACATGGTCATCTCGCTCCGGACGTTCGACGCGACGAACGGGTTCGTGATCTTCGACGAGCACGCGACCGACCCGGTGCAAATCTCGGACACGTGGCAGAAGTTCTCCTCCGACCTCGCGCTCAACAAGAACGGGCCGCGGATGGACTGGTGGGTCGGCGGTGGGATCGGCACGGGCCGGTGCTTTCTCGTCGACGACGTCGTCGTCACGCAGCTGCCCTGAGGGTCACGGCGCGCACGCGGAGAAGTCGCTCCATCCGCAGAACGCGGTACACGTCCGCGTCCGCGTCCCCGCCGCGCAGCCGATGGGTGTGGTCTGGACCTCGCCCGGCAGACAGCCGTCCGGCGCTTCGTTGATGCACATCCCGTATTCGCTCCACCGCTTCGCGGTTGGACCGAGCTCCGGCGCAGGCAGGCAGATCGTTTCGCGGATCCCGCACTTTCCGCACGGCTTCGACGTGATCTGGTCCGCGATCGGACACGACGCGCCCGGGACCGGCGGCACCGGCTCGGTCGGCGGTGTGAGCTCGAGGCTGACGGTGAACGTCGCCGGCTGATCGTCCTGCTCGCGGAAGACGAGATGGTAGGTGCCGTCCGCGGGGACCGTCGCGAGGATCTCCGCGTTCGTCGTGTTCGCACGAGCGTCGTCGTTCGACGCGATCTTCGCGCCGGTCTCGGTCGTGAGGAACGCCATCGCGTCGCCCGTCGTGCTCGTCACCCACGCGTCGACGTGCGCGCCCTTCACGGCGGTGAAGGCGTACGCGCGATAGCGCGGCTGCCCGCTGTGGAAGACCGTCTTCGACTCGCCGTCGAGGATCGCACCGAGGAGCTCGCCCGCGACGAGAGCGCGGAGCTCGGACGCATCGCTCGCGATCGCATCCGGCGCGTCGGGCGCGCAGGCGGTCGCGGCGAGGAAGGAAGCGACGACGGCAGGCAGCGCAATTCTTCGAAGGATCATGGGCTGCGCACATCTGCACACACCGGGCCGCGCGACGGGTCTCCGGCGCAACGCGGTTCGCCGGGGCTCCCGTCGCGACGAGGCGTCGAAGGCAACGAGGGATCGAGGCCGCAACGCGGCTCTTCGCCGACCCACGTCACCCCTTCGACTGCGCTAGACGAAGAGGATGGGGACGGCGCTCGACGAGGTGAACGACGCATTCCACGGCGCCTACGACGACGTGCGGACGCGCGCCGAGCTCGACGCTCCCGTGCTCATCGTGCTCGCCGACGTGCTCGTGCTCGTCCATCACAAGCGACGTCGCGAGCTGCCGCTCACGCCGCCGATGTTCACGGTCGTGAAGTCCGTCGCGCATGCGCCGGTCGCACTGCATGCGCTCCTGCATCGTCATGCCGATCGCACGCTGGACGGGGCGACGCTCGAGCGCGTCGCGGCGCTCGAGGCGCTCCTCGCGCGGGCGACGCGGGACGTCGGCGCGGAGAGCTCGGGCGCTGCCGACGGTGCCGAGCCCCGGCCCGTCGACCACATGGCCGAGGACATGCGGGCTGTCCTCCGCCTGACGGCGCAGATGGCGGCGAAGGCGATCGCGGAGAAGCGTGTCTCTGCAGAGGCGCTCGCGTCGTTCGCGCGCGAGACCGGCGCGGCGCTCCTGCGGCTCACCGAGGACGCGACCCGTCTCCAGCTCGAAGCGTTGCATGCGCGTGTCGAAGAGGCGGTCGTCGATCTGAGCGCGGCGGATCGCGCGCGGCTCGAGGTCGTCGTCATCGGCGCGCACCAGGCGCGCACGCGCAGCTACGGGATGCAGTACTTCCAGAAGCGCTTCGGCGAGAAGGCGGGGGTCGAGGATCGCGTCGCCTACGCCGAGGCGGTCGAGACGGAAGAAGAGGCGGTCGCGCTGGTCGGCAAGCGCCGGCTCGACCGCGCGATCGCACGCGCCTTCTTCGGCGACGCGAAGCGTCTCCAGCGCGACGTGCTCGGCGACGCCGCCGCACACGTGTTGCGCACGATGCAACTCGACCCGCTCTAGCGCGGGCGTTACCGTGCGCGGCCATGACCTGGACCAAGAGAGCGGTCTTCCCGGCGCTGGCCGCGTTCGCGCTCGCGTGTAGCTCGTCGTCGAGCCCTTCGACGCCGGCGCCGAACGTCGACGCCGGTCCCTCGAACCTCACCTACGACTTCAGCGCGCTCCGGAACGCGATGTTCGGCGGCACGTTCAAGACCGACGGCGTCGTCGTGCAGCACGAGGGACGCATCGTCTTCGAGCAGTACGCGAACGGCTACACGGCCGACAAACGCCACATCACGTACTCGGTGTCGAAGTCGATCGGCGGAACGCTCGTCGGGATCGCGGTCGGCGAAGGGCTGATGAAGCGCGCCGACAGCATCTGCACGTACGTCCCCGCGCCCGAGGGCGCCGACCCGACCTTCTGCGAGACGACGATCGACGACCTCCTCCACATGTCGTCGGGTCTCGCGTGGAACGAGTCGTACGACGATCCTGCGACGTCGAGCGTCCTGCCGATGCTCTACGGCGACGAAGCGGACATGGTCGTCTTCGCCGCGAAGCAGAAGCGGGACGCGAAGGCCGGCACGCGCTGGCAGTACTCGAGCGGCGACTCGAACCTGCTCGCGGGCGCGCTCCGGAAGGCGCTCGGCGGGAAGGACGTCCGCGCGTGGGCGAAGGAGAAGCTCTTCGATCCGGCCGGGATGTCGAGCGTCGTGTTCGAGTCGGATCGGGCAGGGAATCTCGTCTTCTCGTCGTCGTGCTTCCTCACGCCGCGCGACCTCGCGAAGCTCGCGCAGGTGTATCTCGACCGCGGGATCGCCTCGGGCAAGCAGGTCGTCCCCGCCGACTGGATCACGTATGCGCTCACCCCGGCGCCGGCCGCCGCGACGCCGACGCCGCGCACCGGGCCGAACCAGGGCGGTGGCTCGTATGGCGGGCAGGTCTGGCTGAACGCCGCGAAGCCCGACGCGCCGGCCGAGACGTGGGCCTACCCGAAGATGCCGGTCGACACGTACTCGTTCGAGGGGCACTGGGGGCAGAAGGCGTTCATCGTGCCTTCGCGGAAGCTCGTCGTCGTGCGGGTCGGCAACGATCGCGCGCCGGAGTTCGACTCGAACCAGCTCGTCGAGCCGGCGGTCGCCGCGGTCGACGCCGCCATCACCGCCGCGAACGTGAACGGAGGTACGCGATGAAGAACGTCGCCAAGCTCATCCTCGTCGTCGCTTCGATCGTCGCGCTCTCCGGCCGTGCCCGCGCGAAGCCGGCGGGCCTCCTCGAGGTGCTGACCGGCTTCTCTGCGAAGGAGACGTGCTCGTGTGCGTTCGTCGTCGAGCAGACCGACGACTACTGCAAGGACTTCGGCACGATCGAGGGCTACGACGTCACGGTCGAGATCGATCGGACGGCGAAGACCGTCACCTCGCAGGTCGTCGGCACGAAGCGGACGGCGCGTGCGAGCGAGGGAACCGGCTGCGTGCTCGACCCGCTGCCCTAGGCGGGCAGCTTCGAGACCCAGCGCGGGACCATCTCGCGGCGCACGACCTCGTATTCGTCGGGCGTGTCGCACTCCATGCAGCGCGAGTCGTCGGCGAACGTGACGGCGTCGATCGCGCCCGCCATGAACATGCGCTGCGTGATGTCCTCGTGCTCGCTCCGCGTCTTCGCGGTCGAGAACTTCATGCACCACTCGGAGGCGGCGAGCCACGTCGGGTGGTCCTCCGGCTCGAGGAGGAGGAGGCCGGTCGCCTCGCCGATGCACGTGTAGGGCGCCATGAACGGGCGGCTCATGAGCCCCTTTCCGTGGACGCGCGGCGTGCCGCGCTCGTCGGCGAAGACCATGACCTCTTCGTCCGTCTCGCGGAAGGAGCCGCAGACGAGGGTCTTCGACCGCCTGCCGGGCGCGTTCGCGAGATCCGCGAAGAGGGACGGGTCGTAGACGACGTCGGCGTCCATCAGGACGACGCGCGATTTCCCGTCGAGGATCCGGTGCTCGCTCGTGAACGCGAGGTGGGTGGAGTGACCGCTCCCCGACACGTCGCCGGGGAAGTCGTTCATGATCCACGTCGCGGGGATCGACTCCATCGCGGCCGTCTTCGTGCCGAACGTCGCCTTGCTCCCGACGAGGTAGATCTCCTTCGCGCCGTGCGCGCGGAGGCTGCGGAGGTGCCAGTCGAGGAACGTGAGCTTGCCCGTGTCGTCGAGTGGGAGGAGCGGCTTCGGGGTCCCCGAGCCCTCGCCGGCGATGCGCTTGCCCATGCCGGCGGCGAGGATGATGGCCTTGTCGATGCGGCTCACGACGTCTTCTCCTGGAGCTTGCGCGGACGGAGGAGCATCCGCCCGCTGACGATGGCGATCGCCCAGAGCACGACCGCCCAGGCGAACGCGAAGATCTCGAGCTCGAGCATCGCGCCGGTCAGGAGACCGAGGTGCACGATGAAGAGCCCGTTGTCCCACGACACGATCGAGATCAGGCGCGAGAAGCGCCGCACGCTCGCCGTCTCGCGAGCCTTGCCGCGGATCGTGTCGACGACGTGCTCGACACGCGCGTCGTCGCGCACGTTCGCGCGCCGGTCGTAGAGCCAGACCTGGAAGCGATCGAAGTAGACGCCCCAGTACGCGAGCGCGCCGCCGGTCTTGTTCGCGATCGCCGCCTTCTTCTCGGCGAGCTCGTCGGCGACGCCGTCGCGTCCGTCCTTCAGCGCGAAGCCCACCTTCCGCTTGTAGAAATCCCACGCGTTCGCGCAGAGGCCGCCGAACGCGAGCACTCCGCACGTGAGCCACACGACGAGGCTCGTGTGGTGCGCGTGGTAGAGGCGCACCGTGATCGCGATCATCAGCGCGATGAAGCCGAGCGTGTCGCCGATCTCGTCGAGCGCTCGCCCGTACGGCGACGACAGCTTCTTCGCGCGCGCGAGGACGCCGTCGTAGCAGTCGAGGATCATCCGCGCCTCGAGGAGGAAGAACGCGATGACCCACTCGCGGCGCTCTCCCGCGTACGCGAGGTACGCGGCGAAGAGCGCCATCGCCGTGTGGATGTACGTGACGTGGTTCGGCGTGAGCGGGAGCCTGCCGAGGATCGGGAGGAGCGCGCGTGCCGCCGGGTAGCGGTACCAGCGGTTCAGCGGGTCGACGAAGCCATCGACGATGGAGTCGACCTCGGCCGGCGTCGGCGCGTCACGTTCGGAGAGGAGAGGACCGTTCTCGGGAGACACGTCGGCTGCGAGCCTCGCGCCCGAGTCTTCGTCCTGCCCGAGAGAGTCTTCAGGCGAGGGCGCTTCGAAGGGAGGCGACGAGGCGGTCCTGGTCATGCTGGTCGAGGTCGCCCATGACGGCGATGCGGAAGATTGCGCCATCGAAGTTACCCTGTCCCGCGTAGATGACGAACCCGTCGTTCTTCAGCGCCGCGTGGAGCGCCTCGTACGTCTTGCCTTCCGGCAAGCGGAACGACGTCAGGATCGCGCCGTAGGCCTTCTCGTCGTCGAGGAGGAGGGGCGCGTTCAGCTCCCGCACCGCGGCGCGGACGCGCGCCGAGCGCGCGGCGTAGATCGCGTGACGCGCCTTCCAGCCGCCCGCTTCCGCGAGCTCGGAGAGCGCCTCGTCGAACGCGAACATCACGTGCGTCGGCATCGTGAAGGGCGCGGAGCCCTTCGCCTGCTCGGCGGCGTGCTTCATCACGTCGAGGTAGACACTCGTAGCGCCCGTCGGTCGCGCGAGCGCGTCCGACTTCGCGAGCACGAACGAGACGCCCGGCGCGCCGTGCACGCACTTGTTCGCGGTCGCGGCGAGCGCCTCGAGGTTCCACTCCTCGAAGCGGATCTCCTCACCGGCGAAGCTCGAGACGGCGTCGAGCAGCATCGGGACGCCGTGCTTCCTGCAGAGCACGCCGAGCGCGCCGACGTCGTTGAGGCGCCCCGTCGTCGTCTCGTGGTGGACGGCGAGGACGTGGCCGAAGCCACCCGACGCGAGCGCCTTGTCGACGGCGGCGAGATCCATCGCGCCGGTCCAGCCCGACGAGACGACCTCGTGCGGCTTGCCTTGCGCCTTCAGCATCGCCGCCATGCGCTCGCCGTAGACGCCGTTGGCGACGACGAGCGACTTCTTGCTGCTGCCTTCCGCCCGCGGCACGAGCGCCAGCATCGACTCGACCGCGCTCGTGCCCGAGCCGCCGATCAGGACGGCCCGGTAGCCGGGCGCGCCGTAGACCGCCTCGAGCTTCTCGCGGACGCGCGCGCAGAGCGCGGCGAACTCGGGCTCGCGGTGGCAGACGTCGTCCGAGCCGAGCGCGCGACGCACGCGCTCGGTCATCGTGACGGGGCCGGGGTTCAAGAGCTTCATGCGCATGGTCAGAGGGCCCCGGCGATGTGCTTGCGAAGACGCGTCGCGACCTCGCGCGGCGTGATCTTGGGACGAGGAAGGTCGGCGGGCGAGCCCTGCCGGATCTTCACGTGGAGGAAGCGAAGGCCCGCCTTGCGGTCGCGGAGCGCGTTCTCGAGCTGCTCGACGCCGTCGACGCGCGTGACGCTCGGGTAACCGCACGCGTGCGCGACGCCGGCGAGGTCGACCGAGTGCGTGACCGTCGACTGCGCGCCGGTGGACTCGTGCGCTTCGTTGTCGAGGAGCACGTGGACGAGGTTCTCCGGTCGCTCGTAGCCGACGGTCGCGAGCGCGCCCATCCGCATGAGCATCGCGCCGTCGCCGTCGAGGACGACGACGCGCTTCTTCGGCTGCGCCCAGGCGAGGCCGAGGCCGAACGGCGACGCGCAGCCCATCGAGCCGACCATGTAGAGCTGGTTCGACCGGTCCTCGCAGGCGTAGAGCTCGCGGCCGGTGAAGCCCGTCGTCGCGACGAGGAGGTCGTCGCCCGTCGTCGCGCGCTGGACGGCGCGGAGCGCTTCCTCGCGCGAGGGACGCGAGGTGACCGCCACGTTGCCGGCGATCGGCGCGGTCGCGAAGTCGCGCGCCTTCGGCTTCGACGTGAGCTTGTAGGGCGCCACGCTGTCCTTCTTCATCACGAGGCAGAAGGGCATCTCCGTCTTCTGCATGTGCGAGAGCGCCTTCTCGATCGCGTTCGCGACCTCGCTCTCCTCGCGCGGGAAAAAGGCCCAGCCGACCTCCATCGTCTCGAGCATCTTCGTCGTGATGCGCCCCATGAGCTCGTGCTGCGGCTCGTCGTGCGGGCCGCCCGGCTCGCCGCGGAGGGTCACGATGAGGAGGGTCGGGATCCTGAAGATGGCGTTCAGCGAGGTGAGGGGGCTCACCGCGTTGCCGAGGCCGGAGTTCTGCATCATCGCGATGGCGCGCTTGCCGCCCATCTCGGCGCCGGCGGCGATCGCGACCGCGTCGCCCTCGTTCGCCGCGCCGACGTAGGTGAGGTCGGGCGCGTCGATGACGTAGTTGATGAACGGCTTCACGTACGAGCAGGGAACGCCCGTGTAGAGGGAGAACCCGGCCTGCTTCGCCGTCTCGCAGAAGGACTTCGCCTCGATCACAGCGCGCTCCCCTTCACGACGTCCTCGAGGGTGTTCACGTCGACCCAGCCGCCGCGCGAGTAGACGACGCGGACGGAGAGTCCGCTCTTCACGATCTTGCGGAGGAGGTCCGGCACCGTCGCCTTGTCGAGCTCGGCCTTCGGCATCCCGTCGATCATCTCGCGCACGGCCTTCGAGCCCGCGGTCGAGAGCTTGAGGAGGCCGGTCCACTGGCCGGTGATCCCCTTGTCCTTCGGGTCGGTGACGATGTCCTTCAGCGTGACCTCGCGGAGGATCGTCGTGCGCGAGTGCGGCTCGGAGCAGACGGCCCAGTCGGCGCGGCGGGCAGGGGCCTCGCCCGGCGTCATCGAGTCGACGGCGACGACGAAGTCGCCCTCCGTCTCGAGCATCTCGTCGAGGACGTACTTGCGGAAGATGACGTCGCCGTAGCTGACGAGGCACGGTCCCTCGAGCGACGTCTTCGCCGCCGCGAGCGAAGCGAGCTCGCCGGTCGTCTCCCACGCGTCGTTGTCGACGTAGGTGACGTTCTGGAGGTTGACCGCCTCCTTCGCGTAGCCGCGGACGACGACGAGGTCGCGCACGTTCGACGCGCGGTACGCATCGACGATGTGGCCGAGGATCGGCTTCCCCGAGACGGGGATCATCGTCTTCGGCTTGTCCGCGACGAGCTCGCCGAGCTCCGCGTGGCCCTTGCCGGCGGCGAGGACGATGCCCTTCGCCACGGCGCCGCCCTTTGGGAGATACGCCTTCTCGGCCTGCTCGAGCTCGCTCTCGCCCTGGAGGCGGAAGACCTCGGCGAGGGGCGCGACCTTCTCCTCGACGTTCATGAGGTGCTGGT